>URMF01000055.1 GCA_900548855.1 uncultured Eubacteriales bacterium | reverse complement strand
TTCGGAGTGGAGACTTCCCAAATCGAAGTTGTGGTACAGCCACAGAGTATCATTCATTCCATGGTAGAATTTGAAGACGGCGCGGTGATGGCGCAGCTGGGAACACCAGATATGCGTCTCCCGATACAGTATGCCTTATATTATCCAAAGCGTGTATATCTGGATGGCAAACGCCTGGATTTTTCACAGTTAACAGAAATTACATTTCAAAAACCGGATTTGGACACATTTCTTGGGTTAAAATATGCCTATGAGGCGATTGAAACCGGGGGAAGTATGCCGACGGTATTAAATGCCGCAAATGAGCTGGCAGTTACCAAATTTTTGAATAAAAAAATACGATTTCTGGAAATCTATGAAATGATAAGAATATGTATGGATCGGCATACAGTAATTGAAAATCCAACCGTGGAGGATATTTTGGAAACAGAGCGGTGGGTATATGAAACGATTGAGAGCAGGTGGATATCATGAGTACAGTTATTAATGTGATTATTGCATTACTTGTGTTTGGTGCAATTATTTTCTTCCATGAACTGGGACATTTTTTGTTGGCAAAGAAAAACGGAATCTATGTAAATGAATTTGCGGTGGGTATGGGACCAACACTGTTTTCTTTTAAGAAAAAAGAAACAAAGTATTCCTTGAAGCTGATTCCAATGGGCGGTTATTGTATAATGCTTGGAGAAGATGAAGATGTGCAGGATGAACATTCCTTTAGTACAAAGCCGGTATGGGCACGGATTTCTGTGGTAATCGCAGGTCCGATATTTAACTTTATTCTGGCATTTCTTCTTTCTATTATTCTGATTGCTGTCTGTGGCTACGATTCGCCCAAGATTAGTGACTTTTCGGAAGACAGTCCGGCAAAGGAGGCTGGTATACAGACTGGCGATATCATAACCAGTTACAACGGTCATAAAATATATAATTTCCGTGAGGTTTTGGTTTATACCCAGTTTAACCAAACAGGGGAAGATATTACACTTACCGTGGATAGAAATGGGGAGGAGCTGCAATACCAGTTCAGTCCTATGGAAACTGACAGTGGTTATCTGATGGGAATATATGCAGGCGCAAGGGAAAAAGGAAATGCACTTACAGTTTTAAAATACAGTGCATTAGAGCTTAGATACTATATTAAAACCACTTTTTTAAGTCTGGAATATCTGGTAAGTGGAAAGCTTGGATTTGATAATTTGTCGGGTCCGGTGGGAATTGTGTCTATGATGAGCGATACCATTGACGAGGCGAAGGAGAGTGCAGAAGGAGACGCCTCTATTGCAGTTATCAATGTTATTCTGAATATGGTAAATTTCTGTATTATGCTCAGTGCAAACCTGGGAGTTATGAATCTTCTTCCTTTCCCGGCACTAGACGGCGGAAGAACCATTTTACTGCTGGTGGAGGCGTTTTTCAGGAAAAAAATGCCGGCAGACAAGGAAGCGCTGGTTAACGCAATTGGGTTTATACTGTTAGTTGGATTAATGGTAGTTGTAATGTTCCAGGATATTTTTAAGATTATAAAATGGTAGTGTTTTAGGCATTTGCGAAACATATACTTTTTGCTATGCGTATGGTGAATATACAATAACTTTGCTCGGCTAACGTTCCTAATGCTGTCGCAAAGTTATGTATATTTCACAAACGCATATCTACTTTTTTGAGTTTCGCAATTGCCTGTGGTAGTGTTTATGTAAGAGGATAGAAACGGAAGCATGTGAGGGTAACAGTATGAGAGAACACACAAAGGTTGTACACATCGGAGACAGAGTGATTGGCGGAGGAAATCCCATCCTGATTCAATCCATGACAAACACAAAAACAGAAGATGTGGAAGCAACCGTCACACAAATTTTGACATTGGAAAAAGCAGGCTGTGACATCATCCGCTGTACTGCAAATAATGAAGCGGCTGCCAAAGCATTTTCAGAGATAAAGAAGAGAATCCATATTCCCATTGTGGCAGATATTCATTTTGATTACAGGCTGGCAATCATGGCTATGGAGCATGGTGCGGACAAAATACGCATTAATCCCGGAAATATCGGTGGCACAGATAAAATTAAAGAAGTAGTAGACGCTGCAAAAGCTTATCATGTGCCGATTCGTGTGGGAGTCAACAGCGGTTCTCTGGAAAAGGAACTGGTTGCAAAATATCATGGTGTAACTGCCGAAGGAATTGTGGAGAGTGCTCTTGATAAGGTGCATATATTAGAAGAATATGGGTTTGATAATATTGTAATCAGCATCAAATCCTCTGATGTACTGATGTGTGTGAAAGCACATGAATTAATTGCAGAAATGACAAATTATCCGCTGCATGTGGGAATTACTGAGGCGGGAACCCTTACCAGAGGCAATATCAAATCGGCAGTGGGTTTAGGTCTGATTCTCTATCAGGGAATCGGTGATACAATCCGCGTATCTTTAACCGGAGACCCGATAAATGAGGTTGTATCAGCAAAGCTGATATTAAAAACTTTAGGGCTCCGTACTGGTGGAATTGAGGTGGTTTCCTGTCCAACCTGTGGAAGAACCTCCATTGATTTGATTGGATTAGCCAACAAGGTGGAAAATCTGGCGGCGGATTTTGAGAATCTGGATATAAAAATTGCCGTTATGGGCTGTGTGGTAAACGGTCCAGGAGAGGCAAGGGAGGCAGACATAGGAATTGCCGGCGGTAATGGGGAAGGCCTTTTAATCAAAAAAGGCGAGATTATTAAAAAGGTTCCAGAGGAACAGTTATTGGCAGTTTTAGAGGATGAATTAAGGAACTGGGATAAACGGAGATAAAATATGGCTGAGAGAAAAGGATTTTTTGAAGTATTTCCAGGCTTTGAATGTCCTGGAGATACAAAGGAGCTGTTTGCACAGGTTTTTGTAACGGCTGCGGTTCTTGTGAAATCAGAGAAAACCTTAAAGATTAATATCGAGAGTAAGATTCTGATTGAGAAACAGGATATATATGCGGTGGAGAATGCATTAAGTGAGTTTGTATCCCAGGGAAATCTTCAGGTAAAAATAATTGAATATTATGATTTATCCAATCAGTATGATATCAGCAAGCTAACGAATGTGTATAAAGATAGCTTGCTTTTTGAGCTTCAAGCAGAATCCTCGGTTCTCTACCGGCTGGTGAAAAATGCGGAATGGTTTATTGATGCCAATATTATTACACTGACCCTTGATGACACATTTCTTGCCAAAACCCGTTCGGCTGATATCAAGAAATATTTAGAGCAGGTATATAAAGAGCGTTTTCACTATGACATACAGGTGGGGTTTGACTTTACGGAAGAACAAAAGGATTCTATCCGCCGTGCCAATGAGCACAAGTTATATCTGGAGGTACACCAGATTATGGAGCAGGTGGAATCCAATAAGGAGCAGGAAGAGAAGACTGCAGAAAATACTGCCAGGCTTCCGGGGGAGGTAAAAGGAGAAAAACAAAATACTGCTCCATCCGGCAAGCCGGTAATGGAAAACAGAAGCAAACCGAAAGAGGGAAGATGGGGTGCTTCGGCATATGGCAGGACAAGAGTTGCAGACCCGGAGGTTATATACGGACGCAATGTAGAAGGAAACGAATATGCCATTTCAGAGATTACGGAAGGTATGGGAGATATTGTTGTCCGTGGACAGATATTTGAAATGGAAGAAAAAGAACTCCGGAACGGAGAAAAACTCCTGGTTACCTTCTCCATAACAGATTTTACAGATTCCATTGGAGGAAAAATTTTTGTCTCCAAGGAAGACTGGGCATTATTAAAGGATGATTTCAAAATAAAACAATTTTACCGTATTAAGGGAGTACCGGCATACGATACATATGTAAGGGAGATTACGCTAAATTCCATCACCGGCATTAAACCGATTCCGGACTTTACAACAAAACGTATGGATAATTCACTGGAGAAGCGTGTGGAGCTTCACATGCATACTGTATACAGTGACAATGACAGTGTGGTGGATGTGGGAAGGATTATTTCCAGGGCAAAGGAGTGGGGGCATCCTGCCATTGCCATTACCGACCACGGGGTTGCCCAGGCTTTTCCGGTTGCCAACCACTGCATCAAAAAGGATGACCCATTCAAGATTATATATGGAGTAGAAGGCTATTTTGTAGATGATTTGAAAGACTTTGTAGTGAGACCAAGGGAACAGTCGCTAGATGACAGCTTTGTGGTATTTGATATTGAGACAACCGGGTTAAGCCCGAAGTTTTGTAAGATTATCGAGATTGGCGCAGTCAAAATTGAAAATGGGGAAATCACGGATTCCTTTTCCCATTTTATAAATCCAGAGATACCGATTCCCTACAATATTACAAAGCTCACCACGATTACGGATGATATGGTAATGGATGCGGAAACCATAGAAACACTGCTTCCAAAGTTTCTGGAATTTGTGGGAGACAGTGTGCTGGTTGCCCATAATGCGAGATTTGACGTGAGTTTTATCCGCAAATTTGCCCATGATTTAGGCAGGACAGTGGAGAATTCTGTTGTGGATACCATGACTTTGGGACACGTGCTTTGTCCGGAGCTTGGAAAATTCACCTTAGACAGGATTTGCAAGCATTTGGGAATTAAGCTGGAGAACCATCATAGAGCGGTGGATGATGCGGCAGCTACCGCAGAGATTTTCAAGCGTTTTATCAAGATGCTTAAGGATAGGGGGGTAACTAACTTAAGTGGTTTAAATACATTCGGAGAAACGTCGCCGGAGACCATTAAGAAGTCAAGGCGTTATCATGGAATCATTCTGGCAAAAAATGAAATCGGAAGAGTAAATCTCAACCGTTTGATATCAGAATCCCATGTGACTTATTTTAACAAACGCCCAATTATGCCCAAGAGCCTGATTAATAAATACCGGGAAGGTTTGATTCTCGGCTCTGCCTGTGAGGCAGGGGAATTGTTCCGCGCTATTGTGGATGACGCAGAAGAGGAGGAAATAGACCGCATTGTGCAGTTCTATGATTACCTAGAGATTCAGCCCATTGGAAATAACGCATTTATGAAGGCAGAGGACAAATATCCCAATGTCAATACCGATGAAGACTTACAGAATCTGAACCGGGTTATTGTAAAACTCGGAGAAACCTATAATAAGCCGGTGGTGGCAACCTGTGATGTGCATTTTCTGGACCCGGAGGACAGCATTTACAGGGCTGTGCTTATGGCATCTAAGGGCTTTAAGGATGCGGATAACCAGCCGCCATTATTTTTCCGCACCACCGAGGAAATGCTTGGGGAATTTGAATATCTGGGAAGTGACAAGGCGAAGGAAATTGTCATTGATAATACGATTCTGATATCCAACATGATAGAGAAGATTTATCCGGTAAGTCCGGATAAATGTCCGCCGGTTATTGAAGATTCAGATAATACACTGCGGAGCATCTGCTACGACAAGGCACATGAGATTTACGGACCAAATCTTCCGGAGCAGGTGACAACCCGGCTGGAAAAGGAACTGACTTCCATTATCGGAAATGGATATGCGGTTATGTACATTATCGCACAAAAGCTGGTATGGGATTCCAATGACCACGGATATCTGGTTGGTTCCCGTGGCTCCGTAGGCTCTTCCTTTGTGGCTACCATGTCCGGTATTACAGAGGTAAATCCTTTATCTGCCCATTACATCTGTCCAAAGTGTTATTATGTGGATTTTGACTCGGAGCTGGTAAAAAGCTATTCCGGAAGCTCCGGCTGTGATATGCCGGATATGGCATGTCCAAAATGCGGCACTATGATGAAAAAAGAGGGGCATGATATTCCTTTTGAAACCTTTTTAGGCTTTTATGGAGACAAGGAGCCGGATATTGATTTGAATTTTTCGGGAGAATACCAGGCAAATGCCCATGCATATACAGAGGAACTGTTTGGAAAGGGACATGCCTTCCGTGCAGGAACCATTGGCACAATCGCCCAGAAGACGGCAGAGCAGCTGGTATATAAATATTATCAGGAACGTGAAATCAATAAAAGGAAATGTGAAGAGCGCAGGATTGCTGCAGGCTGTGTTGGTGTCAAGCGGACTACCGGACAGCACCCTGGAGGCATGGTTGTGGTGCCAAGCGACCGCGAGATATATGAATTTACTGCCATACAGAAACCGGCAAATGACACAAAAACCAATATTATAACGACACATTTCGAGTACCATTCCATTGACGCAAACCTGTTAAAGCTGGATATTCTTGGGCATGATGACCCTACCATTATCCGGAGACTGGAGGATTTGACCGGGATTGATGCAAAGACCATTGCTCTGGACGACCAGGAGGTTATGTCCATATTCCATAATCCTTCTGCTCTAGGCATCACTCCGGCGGACATTGGAAATACTCCTACCGGGTCTCTGGGCATTCCGGAATTTGGTACAGACTTTGTTATCCAGATGCTTGTGGATACGAAGCCCAAAAGCTTTTCTGACCTGGTTCGTATTTCAGGCTTATCCCATGGTACGGATGTATGGCTTGGCAATGCACAGACACTGATTGCAGAGGGAAAAACCGAGCTTTCCGGCGCTATCTGCTGTCGAGATGATATTATGGTTTACCTGATTCATATGGGATTAGAGCCGGGACTTGCATTTAAGATTATGGAGAGTGTCCGGAAGGGAAAAGGGCTGCAGCCACAGATGGAAGAGGAGATGTTAAAGCATAATGTTCCGGACTGGTATATCTGGTCCTGTAAAAAGATTAAATATATGTTTCCGAAGGCGCATGCAGCAGCCTATGTCATGATGGCGTGGAGAATTGCCTGGTTTAAGGTAAATGAACCATTAGCGTACTATGCGGCTTATTTCAGTATCCGTGCCAAAGCCTTTAATTATGACACCATGTGCAGGGGACAGGAGCATTTAGAGACTGCTATGAATGAAATTAAGAGCAGGTCAAAAGAGGAACGGACCGGTGCAGAAGAGGATGCCTTAAGGGATATGCGGCTGGTACAGGAAATGTATGCCAGAGGATTTGAATTTATGCCTATTGATATTTACCGTGCAGATGATGTAAACTGCCAGATTATTGATGGAAAAATCATGCCTTCCTTTAATTCGGTGGAAGGTGTTGCGGGAAAGGCAGCAGCACAAATTAAAGAGGCAGCAAAACAGGGACGGTTTATTTCCAAAGAGGATTTGCGGAACAGGGCAAAAATCGGAAAATCCACTATCGAAAAAATGAGTGACTTGGGACTGCTGGATGGCCTGCCGGAGTCCAGCCAGCTCAGTATTTTTGATTTATAAACGAGATAAAGAACAGAAAGAAGGACTGAATATATATATATGGGCTTCAGTCCTTTTTGTTGCCAAGCATATGGGAAAATGGTCCACTGGACTATTTTTGAGTCAGAAAAAATCAAAAAATAAAATTTTTTTGAAAAAAACTCTTGCAATCTGTTCTATCTTTTGCTATACTAAGCAAGTCGTCAAAGACAAGGCCAATTGGTCAAGCGGTTAAGACGCCGCCCTCTCACGGCGGAAACAGGGGTTCGATTCCCCTATTGGCTGTTTTCTAATAAGCTAGGACTTTCAAGGGTTCTAGCTTCTTTTATTTACCCCATACACAAATCGTACACAGATTTTGACACATATTAAATTTTATAGTAGTGACTGTGTCATGAACATTTTATTGATGCAGAAGCCCATTTCTCTGCTCTGCTATTTTATAATGGTAATTTGCCAGGAAGTGTGTTACAATAGACAGAAATTGGGTGATGAATCGTAAAAACTACTAAAAATAGGAATAATGTATAAAAACATTATCAAATAATGGGAGGAATACTATGAAAAAGTCATTAAGAGTAAAAATTACAGCAGCTATATGTGGGGCGGTTGTATTGGTTTCTGTTATCATGGGGGTAAATTGTATCAGGGCATCAAGAGCAGTAACGGAAGAAGATTCCCAGCAGATATTAACCTTAATCAGCAGTAATAAGACAGAAGAACTGAATAAGACAATCGAGAAGATTGAACAGTCAGTCGATTCTTTAAGTAATATCACACTGTCTACCATTGATGATTTCAATGCCTTTAAGACGGATAAGAATTATGTAAAGGAATGTACCCAATCTTTAAAGGTTACTGCGGACAATCTTGCAATGAATACCGGGGGAGCTCTTTGTGCATATATCCGTTATAATCCGGAATTTACAGAACCAACCTCCGGAATTTTTATGTCAAAATCAGGGGATAAGTTTGAATTTTTAACGCCAACCGATTTCAGCAGCTATGACCCTTCTGATGTTGCACATGTTGGCTGGTATTATATTCCAGTAGAGGCAGGAAAGCCGGTCTGGATGGACCCTTATCTGAATGAAAACATTAATGTATATATGATTTCTTATGTTGTTCCATTGTATATTGAGGATACATCTGTTGGTATCGTAGGAATGGATTTGGACTTCTCGGAAATTGAGAGCCTGGTTTCAAAAGCAAAGGTATATGATACAGGCTATGTGTATCTGTTGAATGCAAATAATACCATTTTATCCCACAAAGATTTTGAGACAGGTACCAGTCTTGAGGAAGCAATACCGGAAGATTTTGAAGTGATAAGTAATGCAGATAATGAAGGAAATGTGGTAGTATCCGGCGATAACAGTATCATTTATACAGAACTTGGTAACGGTATGAAGTTGGTAGTAACCGTACCTCAGAAAGAGCTGTTGAGGAAAACAAACTCGTTATCAAATACAATTGTGGGAATGATTCTGTTTGCATTTATAATTTCCATTGTTTATGCAGCATTTATAGGTGGAACCATATCAAATCCGATAAAGAAGCTGACAAAAATAATCCAGTATACTGCAGACTTAGATTTTGTGACACAGATTGACAGCGACAAGCTGGTTAAGCGCAAGGATGAGACAGGCGAAATGGCACAGGCGATTATCCGTATGCGAAACCATTTGGAGGAAATGGTTCGCAACATAGAAAGCGTATGTAAAGAGTTGAATAGAAGCATATCTGATTTACAAGATACTTCAGAGGGAATTGCCCAGATAGCGGAATCCGATTCTGCATTTACCCAGCAATTAGCAGCAGGCATGGCGGAATCCGGTGATGCGGTTGAAAATGTGCAAAGTAATCTGGAAGAGGTAAAAAGCAATGCTGTTTCCATTGAAAGGCTTTCAAAAGAGGGAAGTAGTCTTTCAGAGGAGATTATGAAGAGAGCGGCAACTTTACAGGATTCAACTCAGAGTGCGTCAGACAAAACAAGGAACATGTACAACAGTGTTAAGAAAAATGCTGAAGCTGCCCTTGAAAAATCAAAAGCGGTAGACCAGATTAATGCGTTAACCAATGCAATTGATGATATTTCCTCCCAGACCAGCCTGCTGGCATTGAATGCTTCTATTGAAGCGGCAAGAGCCGGAGAAGCCGGAAAAGGATTTGCTGTTGTAGCGACAGAAATCAGCCAGTTGGCACAGCAGACAAGCGAAACGGTATCGAATATCAACAAGATTGTAGGAGAAGTGAACAGTGCGGTAACAGATATGGCAGAGTGTCTGGATGCTTCTGTTGAATTTATGGGGGATACCGTATTAGAAGATTATAAGGCTTTTGGTGAGGTGAGTGAACAGTACAAAAAGGATGCAGTGATAGTAGAGGATAACATGTCCAGCGTAAATGCTGCTATTATGAACCTGTCTGGTAATATTGCAGCAATCAAGGATTCGGTGGACGGAATTAGTACTGCAGTAAATGAGGCGGGTATAAGCATTAATGAAATTGCTGGAAGTACATCGGATATGGCAGAAAAGACCGGTCAGAATAAAGATGTGGTTCACAGCAGTATGGACAATATCAATGTCCTTAGCCAGATTGTGGAACAATTCCGCATTAATGATGCCGAGTAACAGATAAAGCATACATGACTATTTTACGGCTGTTAAGGAAAAGATTTGACAAAATGCATTGCCTTTATTATACTATACACATTAAGGCGCTGATAAGAATAAGTAGTAACAGGCAGTCCCATACAGAAAGGTGCCGGATGATGAGAGGCCTATGGAAGACCTGTTATGAATACCTCTTTGAGCTGCATACCCAACGGAACCCAGAGTGTTATGTTTTAAGATAACATAAACTCGAAATATCCCAGTAGGCTATGCCGGTTGATATCCGTTACCATATCCGGTATTTTTATTTAGCATAATATCATTGATTTGTTTTTGTAAATTATTTGTATGTATGTTTTTTGAATACCTGTTGAGGCAGCAGATGGAAATCTGATGTGAATTTAGGTGGTAACACGGGTAATCTCGTCCTATAGATTAGGATGAGATTTTTTGCGTGTAAGCTATAAGCCATGCAAAGAATATTGAAACATGGCTTTTGGGAGCTTGCTCACATAAAGCTATGTTTCTAATATTCTTTATGTGGCGCCAGCCACGACCGAGGCGAAGTGAAGCGGGGCGAGGTGCAGGGTGAAGCGAGGCCGAGGTGCAGAACACAGAAAAAAAGAAAGTGAGGAAGAGAAAATGACAGTTTATGACGAACTTGTGGCGAGAGGTCTGATTGCACAGGTAACGGATGAAGAGGAGATTAAAGAATTAATTAACAACGGAAAAGCCGTATTTTATATTGGATTTGACCCGACAGCGGACAGTCTGCATGTAGGGCATTTTATGGCACTATGTCTAATGAAACGCCTTCAGATGGCAGGAAATAAGCCAATCGCATTAATTGGCGGCGGTACCGCTATGATTGGTGACCCATCCGGGCGTACCGATATGCGACAGATGATGACAAGGGAGACAATTCAGCACAACTGCGACTGCTTTAAGGAGCAAATGAGTAAATTCATTGATTTTTCTGAGGGAAAGGCGATGATGGTAAACAATGCAGACTGGCTATTAGACCTTAATTATATTGAAGTTCTCCGTGAGGTGGGAGCACATTTTTCTGTTAATAATATGCTCCGTGCAGAATGCTATAAGCAGAGAATGGAAAAGGGCTTAAGTTTTCTTGAATTTAATTATATGATTATGCAGAGTTATGATTTTTATGCCTTATATCAGAAATATGGCTGTAATATGCAGTTTGGTGGAGATGACCAGTGGAGTAACATGCTGGGTGGTACGGAGCTGATTCGGCGTAAGCTTGGGAAAGATGCCTATGCCATGACCATTACCCTGCTTCTCAATTCAGAGGGAAAGAAGATGGGGAAAACACAATCCGGTGCGGTATGGCTTGATCCGAATAAGACTTCTCCGTTTGATTTTTATCAGTACTGGAGAAATGTAGACGATGCAGATGTGTTGAAATGTCTGCGGATGCTTACTTTTTTGCCGCTGGAGCAGATTGACGAGATGGACAAATGGGAAGGAAGCCAGTTAAACCAGGCAAAGGAAATCCTTGCATTTGAGCTTACCAAGCTTGTACACGGAGAGGAAGAGGCAAATAGGGCACAGGAAAGTGCAAGAGCCCTGTTTACCGGAGGAAATGCTGCAAATATGCCGACGACCACATTGACTGCTTCAGATTTCAATGAGGAGGGCAAAATCGGAATTCTTGACCTTTTGGTAAAATCAGAACTTGTAGCGTCTAAATCAGAGGCAAGACGCGGCATCCAGCAGGGCGGTGTCACCGTAAATGGAGATAAGATAAATGACCCATTTACTTTCTATGAAAAAAGCGATTTTGCAGAAGATTTTATTTTAAAAAGAGGAAAAAAGAACTTCAGAAAGATTGCAGCTGAATGATAATACACGTTTGGCAGATAAAATCAGACATATAAAACCGCATTGTCCGGTATAGCACATGCGTGCCGGACGATGCGGTAGTTTTTTGCAAGCAGCAGAAGGTTTTCAACCTAATTCAGCAATTTTGCTGACACCTACATAAATCTGAGAAATTTTATACCATGTCGGGTAATCCACAATTCCGGTGACAGGCAGGTTAAAAATAGACTGGAACTGCTGGACTGCAGCCTTTGTACCTTCGCCGTAGCTTCCATCTACGGAAATTGTTGGGATGGACGGATAATTCTGTGCTATCCGGTTAAGCTGTTCCTGTATCATTCTAACCTTATCTCCGCTGGAGCCAACTGATAAATCATATCCTGGCCAGGAAGCAGGAATACCGGAAATGATTTCCGCTTCATTGATATACATATCATCACCATAATAATTTCGAATGATTTCAATTGCGGTATACCCTTGGTCACCAAGATATTTGGACCCCCACTGGCTCATCCAGTTTGGACAGGTGACACGCTTTCCATCACAGTACTGGGTAAGGATTGGCTGGGAAACATTGGGTCTTGATAGATAATTGGCAAAAATAGAATCTACTATTTGGGATATACTTTCATATACCGTTTTTTGATACATCCATTTATGGTCAAAGGCAGTGGAACTGGTAATGGTAAAATCGTATCCTTTTCCACGGTACCATTCCGTATAGACCCGGTTCAAGGTAAAGGACATGATGGCCAGCACATTGGCGGTGATAGATGACTCTGGCCATGTGGAATAAATTTCGCAGGATGCCACATTTTTAATATAATCCTTATATGGGACATAATAATCTGTTGCAGTGGTATCGGTAGGCGCACCGTCATGCACAATGATGTATTCCGGTACAACCACCTTGCTAAGTACAATTTCTCCACGCTCGCCCATGGGTTTGATTTCAGCCTCAGCAATTTTAGGAGGATAAAATTCCCAGAGAGTGTGTCCGCCAATAATTGTAGGATTATATAGCTGTTCACTGGTGACAGACGGTGTCATACGAATATTCTGAAGTCCAAGTTCACCGGAAAGAATCTGTACTCCGGTAATGATGGTGTCATCATATCCTTCCGCTGATATTTTAAGATTGTATTCACTATAGGGCTGGTTATCGGAGGGTGCCAGGGAAAATTCCAGCGGAGGGGCAGCCAGTTCGATATTAGGGGTTTTTCCGTTACTGTCGGTTTCTAACTGCTCAATTGTCTGGTTGGGATTTCCGGTATTTGCTATTTCAATCCTTGCATTTCGTACAGGTATCTGGTTATCCTCAGAGATTGCATTTATCTGTAAATAACCCGTATCAATATTTTCCTGTGCCGCTCTCAAATATTTTCTTAATTTCATATAGAAATCCTTTCCTTGCAAAATGCAAAAAAGCATATTTTTATTAGGATATGTAAAAGAACTCAGATTGTTACTTGAAATCGTTCTCATATTAATCTATAATTAAAAAGGAATACAACAATGGAGGATTCATAAATGAATATAAATGAAATTGCTGCCATGGCAGGCGTTTCCCGTGCCACCGTATCCAGATACTTGAATAATGGTTATGTCAGTGCAGAAAAAAAGGAGCAAATTCGCAAGGTGATTGAAGAAACCGGTTATCAGCCATCTGCCCAGGCACAAATGCTGCGGACAAAAAGAACAGGCTTCATCGGTATTATTCTTCCCCAGATTAATTCGGATTCTGTCAGCCGGATGGTACACGGAATCAGTAGTATTTTAAGAGAGAAGGGATATCAGCTTTTGCTTGCCACTACTCAGAATGACATAAAAGAAGAAATTCGCTGTGTGAAACAATTAGGAAGGAACCATGTGGATGGTATTATACTGATTGGAACCATTTTTACAAAGGAACACTACAGGGTTATGAAAGATATTGAAATACCTTTAGTGGTATTGGCACAGTGTGTAAAGGAATATTCCTGTGTATATTATGACGATTATGGTGCAGCAAAAGAACTGACTAAAAAAGCTCTGGAACATGGAAGTAATCCTGCATTTATTGGAGCTTTATTAGAGGATGAAGCTGTAGGACAGGAGAGATTATATGGTTTTTTAGATGCTAATTTTGAATTAGACCGGGCAATAAAAGAAGGATATTGCATAAATGACATAGATTCTATTGAAAGGGGATATGAAAATGCAAAATCCCTGTTTCATATGGATTCTGAAATCGATACCTTGATTTGTGCAACGGATATGATTGCCATGGGAGCTATGCGTTTCTTAAAAGAATCTGGAAAAAGAATTCCGGAAGATGTACAAATAGCAGGACTAGGAGACAATATTGTATCAAAGGTATGTGAGCCCAAGCTGACTACCGTTCATTTTTATTATAAAACAAGCGGAGAAGAGGCTGCAAAGATGTTAATTAATATGATTGAAGATTCCCTGCCAGTTCTCAAGGAGATGAAAATAGGATATCAGATAATAGAAAGGGAAACCTTTCGAAAAGATGGTTGAAAGACCATCTTTTCTATTTTAAAGGAATAAATATTTTAATTTTTGCAAAAGAAATATGAAGCAATCAGGCCTCATCACATTTTACATTGATAAAATAGAGTATGAATCCGATAAACAATCCCCCTAACAGATTTCCGAATGTTACAGGAATAAAATTATTCAGTGCTCCGACTACATCTAGAGAGCTTAATTGCTCAGCAGTAATACCATATAATTCCTGTGCTTTTGCAACATATTCAGGGCTGTTTTTTGCCAATATACCAATAGGAACAAAATACATATTTGCTACAATATGTTCAAAACCATTTAATACGAAAGCAAAGATTGGAAACCAGGTAGCCATAATCTTGCCTGCAACTTCTTTGGCAGCTGCCCCCTTTAAGATTGACATGCATACTAAAAAGTTACAGAGTAATCCCGAAGTAACACCGCGAAGAGGGGTAATATTTACTTTATCAATAGCAACTTTAATCGTGTATGCCCCGAGCGCGCCGCCGCTGATATCCAAATTACCACTATAATAAATTAGGATATCCATAATGAGCGCACCTACCAGATTTGAGAAAAATACAACGACAAGATTGCGAATAAACAAGGTCGTCCGAATACGCTTGTCAAGGGTAGCCATAACCATAAGGCAGTTACCAGTAAATAATTCTCCACCAACTAATACAATCATTAAAAGACCAATTGGAAAAACAGAACCAGCCAAAACTCTTGCCAGGCTCACGTTGGAAATGCTGTGGACAGCAGTATTACTGGTAACACCGCCCACTGCGATAAACATTCCGGCAAGAATTCCAAGGGCAATCATTTTTGAAAGCTTTAGGTTTGCCTTATTAACAGCTCCACTCATATTATTGTTTATAATTTCCTTTGGGGAATGCATTTGCATAAATATCTTTCTCCTTTTTTTATAATCCGATAATTGTGAAAATCATAATTATCTATTATTTATAGTTTATATGATGGAGCGTATAAAAGCAATAAAAATATGAAAAAAATAGCTTGAAACATATATATGAAGGGTGTATAATGATTTCGTTTGGTTTTGCCAATTTAAGACAAAATTAATTTTATTATTAGATAACAACAGATGAGGAGGAAAGGTAATGAGCGAAAGCAAAAAAAAGACGGGTGGGTGGCGTAGTAACAAATGGATTCGTGCAGCAATTCCAGCATTATTACTTCATTGCAGTATCGGTACAGTTTATTGCTGGTCAATTTTTAGTCAGGAGATTGCTGACTACATCGGATTTTCAAAGGGTGCAACGGAATGGGCATTTAGTTTTGCAATCTTTTTCTTAGGAATGTCAGCAGCATTTCTGGGAAATGTTGTAGAGAAGGATATACATAAATCTTCTTTAATAGCAGCAATATGTTTTGCTTCCGGTATGGCAGGAACAGGTTTCTTTATTTATTATGGTGGTTCGCATCAGGGAAGCACACTTGCATTAATTGGTATTTATATTTGTTATGGCTTTATTATGGGTATTGGTTTGGGCACTGGTTATTTGTCTCCTGTTAAGACCTTGATGCTTTGGTTCGAAGACCGGAAGGGTCTTGCTACAGGATTAGCAGTTGCAGGCTTTGGCGCTGCAAAAGCAATTGCAAGCCCAATTATGCAATCCATGTTAAATGGGTTAGGTGAAGGCGGAATTTATAAGATGTTCTGGATTTTGGCATGTGTATATTTTGTAATGATGTTTGTAGGACACTTGCTATTAAAGAAACCGGATTCATGGCATGAACCGCAGACCAAAGAAAAAGGTCAGAGTATTATGTCAGTAATCAAGACAAAACCAATTACAAATTATATTGGTATCTGGTTAATGTTTTATATCAATATTACCTGTGGTCTGGCGTTGATTTCACAGGAAAAAATGATTGTAAAATGTATTGGTCTTGCCAGTGTAGTTGGTATTATTTCAACTGTATCAGCAATATTTAATGCTGCTGGTCGTCTTGGATTTTCTGCATGGGCAGATACAATGAAGGACCGTAACACCATTTACAAATTAATTTTTATTCTTTCTATTGCCTTTACAGGAATTGTAATTGCTACAAGCGGTATTAAAAATGGTGAGGGTAATACAATATTAATGATTTTAGTTCTTTGTCTGATTTTTGTTGTGAATGCAGGATACGGCGGAGGCTTCTCCAATGTTCCAACCCTGCTTTCTGATCATTACGGAATGGGTAATATCAGTGCAATTCACGGTATTACATTATCTGCATGGGCATTTGCAGGTTTGACTGGAAACCAGATGGCAAATTGGATTGTGAACAAGTTTGGCGAACCAATTATGGTGCACGATATAGAGGTAAATCCAACCGGATACCAGTATGTATTGTATGCAACCATTGTTCTTTATATTATTGCATTTATTATCAGTATGGTTTTGGTTCGTCCAACGGACAAAGCCCTTGCTGCCAAACAGGCAAAAAAGGAAGCAAATTAGAAAATAAAAAAACATATGGTAAAAGCTGTTGCGCAATCGTGCAGCAGCTTTTTTCTGTTTGCGCGCCATGGGCGCGCTCTCGCAGGTGAAAGTCCTGAACATGCCCAGGTAGTGGGAAATGTATAGCTGAACAGCAAGGGTGTCCATCGTGAGGTGGAATCTGAAGGAAGCTGTAGGCAAATCCTTGGTCCGACGGACAGAAATCGCATATGAGGCTAGGCTTCGAGAGATAAGCTGGCGAAAGACAGCAAAGTCTAATAACTACCACATTTGTAGAAGCAGAGTAAATGCGGCGGATTTATGAGGAGAAAGAGCGTGCACCTTAAGCGTGGAGGTCTCACAGAGGTTTCATTTGCCTAGTAACAACGAACTGTGAGAAGTCAGCAGAACCCATAGTAGTGAAGAAGTTTCTGTAATGGAAATGGAGCAAAGGGGCGAACAATCAATAAGTTTGAGTATATCTCGTATTGCAGAAATGGCAACATCTGCCGTAACCAATCGGGTAAAAGGTGGTCAAATCAAGCGAGACGGAAAGGAAAGAACGCATGAACACAAGTAGTCTAATGGAGCAGATACTTTCTAGCGATAACCTCAACAGAGCATATCTGCAAGTCGTACGAAATAAAGGTGCAGAGGGTGTGGACGGAATGAAATACACAGAACTTAAAGAACACCTTGTAAAGAACGGCGAAATCATCAAGGAACAGTTGAGGACAAGAAAGTATAAGCCTCAGCCAGTACGAAGAGTGGAGATACCAAAGCCTGATGGCGGTGTCAGAAACCTAGGAGTACCAACAGTAACAGACAGATTTGTACAACAGGCCATTGCACAGGTACTTACACCAATCTACGAGGAACAATTCCATGCCCACAGTTATGGATTTAGACCAAATAGATGTGCACAGCAAGCAATCCTAACAGCGTTAGACATGATGAATGATGGTAATGATTGGATTGTAGACATTGACTTGGAAAAGTTCTTTGACACAGTGAATCATGACAAACTTATGACCATTATCGGTAGAACTATCAAAGATGGAGACGTCATCTCTATCGTTAGAAAATATCTTGTCAGTGGAATCATGATTGACGATGAGTATGAGGATTCTATAGTGGGAACACCACAAGGTGGAAACCTTTCGCCTCTTCTGGCGAATATTATGCTGAATGAACTAGATATGGAAATGGAGACCAGAGGGCTAAACTTTGTACGTTACGCAGACGACTGTATCATTATGGTCAGAAGTGAAATGTCTGCCAATCGAGTTATGAGGAATATCTCACGATTTATTGAAGAGAAACTAGGACTTAAGGTCAACATGACTAAAAGCAAAGTAGACAGACCAGATGGACTTAAATATCTTGGTTTTGGATTCTTTTTCGACACGCAAGCACAACAATACAAGGCAAGACCACATGCAAAATCAATAGCTAAGCTCAAAACGAAAATGAAATGGCTCACGAGAAGAAACTGGAGTGTCAGCAATCGCTATAAGATTGAAAAGCTTAACCAGCTAACCCGTGGATGGATCAATTATTTCGGAATCGGTTATATGAAGTGGTTATGCAAAGATATGGATGCGCTAATTCGTAGAAGATTGCGTATGTGTATCTGGGTGCATTGGAAAACCCCAAAAAATCGTGCGCAAAACCTAATGAAGTTAGGAATGTATAGTAAGAAGGCTTATGCAATAGCATACAGTGGTGCACGGGTAGCACGATTAAGTGAAGGTGCGCTAAACTATGTAATTACCAATAAGAGACTAGCCTCATTTGGCTTGGTCTCAATGTATGACTACTATACCGAGAGGTTTGTTAAATGTTAAGTTGATTGAACCGCCGTGTACCGAACGGTACGCACGGTGGGGTGAGAGGTCGGCTAATCAACTAATGATTAGCCTCCTACTCGATTATTATCATTTTATTTCTAATTAAAATCAGGAGGATATATGAAAAAGATACTGTTGATTGACGATAGTGATACCTATATATGGAATCTGAGAAAGTATTTACAGCGCCGGGGCTATCCAGTGAAAACGGCTTCCACTTTGAATGAAGCGCGGGCTGCCATCCAAGAGGAAATGCCGCTGGTGGTCTGCTGTGATCTCGACCTGCCGGACGGTTCCGGCATGGACTTTCTGGACGAGGTGCGGATCACAGATAAGAAGCTGCCTTTTATTCTGGTGTCCTGCCATGACAAAGACGACTACGAACAGGAGGCCATGCGCCGGGGCGCGACGCTGTGCATGGACAAAATGAAAGGACTGCTACTACAAGATAAGCTGGTGGAATACGCCTACCGGCAGTTATCCGGCGAAAAGGCCCCGACTTTTCACAAGCTGCTCTTTGTCCATGCAGAAGATACCAGCGCCGAAGTGCTGCGGGCTGCTATGCTGCAAAAGGGCTTTGACCTGATTCTGGTTTCCTCGATTG
>URMF01000054.1 GCA_900548855.1 uncultured Eubacteriales bacterium | reverse complement strand
GCCTCTCCCGCCATTTCTGCAGTATCCCTCGTGGATTCCATCAATATTTTAGTCATTCAGGCACTCTCCGCACTCGCTGCAGGAGGTGCGATCCTGTGTTCCCAGTATCTTGGGAGCAGCAACAAAAAAGCTGCCAATGAATCAGCCAGACAGGTGCTTTTTGTCATGACCGTTTTATCCGTGACATTGTCTGCCATCTGCCTTTTATTCCGTGGTCCGCTGCTTCACGTCATTTTCGGTGCCGTGGAGACAGATGTCATGACAAATTCTCAAATTTATTTTCTATTTACCCTGTTATCCTTTCCTTTTATCGGACTGTATGATGCCGGGGCCTCGATCATGCGCGCCCAGAATAACAGCAGGGAACCAATGATCATTTCCATCATTTCCAATTTCTTAAACATCGGTGGAAATGCTATTTTGATTTTTGTTTTCGGGATGGGCGTGGAGGGTGCCGCAATTTCAACCCTCGTATCCCGCATCTTCTGCGCTGTTGTCGTGATCTACAAGCTGCGCAGTAAAGAGGAACCGATCTTTATTAAAAATTATGCCGCAATCCGTCCTGATTTTTCACTCATCAAAAAAATACTGTTCATCGGCATCCCGTCCGGGATCGAAAACAGTATGTTCCAGTTCGGTAAACTCGCGATCCAGTCTACGGTCTCCACACTTGGAACCGTCGCCATCGCTGCACAGGCAATGACAAATATCCTCGAAAATCTAAACGGTGTCGCCGCAATCGGTGTCGGCATTGGACTGATGACTGTGGTTGGACAGTGTCTCGGTGCCGGCAGAAAAGACGAGGTCATTTATTACATCAAAAAACTTTCCTGGCTCGCCGAGGCAGCGATCGTGATCAGCTGTCTTACTGTGCTTGCCCTGACAAAACCAATCACCCTGTTAGGCGGCATGGAAGCGGAAAGTGCTGACCTGTGTTTTAAAATGGTCATCTTTATCACGATTACCAAACCGATCTCCTGGGTATTATCTTTTATCCCGGCATACGGCATGCGTGCAGCCGGAGATGTCAAATTCTCCATGATCACCTCCTGCTGCACCATGTGGCTCTGCCGTGTGAGCCTTTGTGTCTATCTCTGCCGTGTTTGGGGATTTGGCCCGATTGCAGTCTGGATCGGTATGTTTGCCGACTGGACGCTCCGCGCCATCGTATTTTCGATACGCTTCCACGGAAGGAAATGGTTAAACCACCACATTATCGACTAAACAAACGCCTGTCTGATGCTGTCATAATGAAGGAATTTTCCTTCCTCCCCAAGTTTTTTGATCTCCTCAGCGGAAGCAAACAGATATCCATCTGTTTCTTCCTCCTGGAGCTTGATATCTGACTCGTCAAAATCAGCAGAAAAACGATACACCTCCACAAAATAGTTATCCCCTTCTCCCGGATTATCTCTACGGTAGGTAAACAGATATCCGCCATCCCACGCAGCAACATCCAGTCCGGTCTCCTCCCTGATCTCACGGAGTACTGCAGTCTTAGAATCCTCTCCCGCCATCGCAGCACCGCCGGAAACCTCCCAGCAGCCCGGTGCCCACGCTTTTGTCATAACACGTTTGGTGATCAGGAAACGTCCATCCGTTCTTTTTATCACGCCAAGTACGGTCAGATGATATTCGCCATCCTTTAAACACCAGTCATTCCGTTTCATCGTTCTGCCGGTGCGCTCTTTTTTTTCATTGTAAATATCCCAGAATTCCTGTTTTTCTGTCATCTGTATTTTCCTCATTTCATTTTTCTCGTGCTGCTTCGATATTTTTATCATAACAAACCTCACGTCCCTCAGACAGATCTGTTATTTTATATCCCGTTACTATCACACGGTAGCACGTCAAAGTGCCCTTATCTCTATTATAAACAAAAATCCGTTTTCGGCAACTTATTTAAAAAAAACAAATTCACCGATCAGATAAAAAATACCACTCAGCCAGAACGCCATGCCTAAAATAAAGGTCAGCAGATCTTCCATCTGAAAATTTTTCCGCAGATAACACAGTTTTTTTGGATTCTCCTCATTAATCCGGATCGTATAAATTTTTCCTTTTTCCAGCGATTTTTTTTCTTTCCGCGTAATCCTCTCCATCGTGCACTGGCGGAATTTTTTCTCCTGATAATAATAGGAAAACAGCGCATACGTTCTGACACGATCGCCCATTTTCTTTGTCACTGTTTTCTCAAATACCGCATCCACAGGCACCCTGCAATGGATGCGCGCACGCCATTTCCGAAATTCGATTCCAACTAACAGTGTCCCATATACTACCCCGATTATCCCCAGTAAAATAAATGTTACATTCATACTGGTCTCCCTTCCCAAAACCTCCTGTGTCACCCCGGCAGACTCTGTGCTACGCAGAGTGCACCCCAGCCCTCTTATGTCAAGTTAATGTCAACAACTTTTTTGAGTCAAAATAGCTGAAAGCCGCATAACTTCGTTGGGGTTATGGTAAGTTAGTGTCAAGTCAGAGTGAATTGGTGGTAAATTAGTGTCAAGTTGCTTTGGGGAGGTTTACTCCTCCCCAAAAGCATAATTCCATTCAATCTCTACTCTCTTATCCCTGTATATGATAACCTTTTTAATGAATACATCCACCGCTTCCTGCGTCAGCTTTTCCATCTGAGAAAACCGGATAATCTCTTTTATATCCTGTTTCGGTCGGTTGTATTCCTCCGTAAACCTGCCAAATGCAAGCTCTGTTTCTTCTATTTTACGTGACAGCTCCTGCATCTGTAAAGCAATTCCATCCGCCCTGCTGCGGTATTCTCCGGCTTCTATCTGCTTTACAGCATAGTTTTCGTACAATGTATCTTTCTCTGTCTGCAAACTCCGATACTGCGTCTGATAATTACCCAGCTCTTTATTCAGCCTGTTCCATTCTTCTTTCTGAAATTGTTCAAGACTCTCACGCTGTTTTATCAAATCTCCACGGCGCATCAACTCCCAGTACAATTCCGTCAACACAATCTCTTCCAGAATGTCTGCCCTAAAATAAGTACAGCAGTCCGGTATCTGCAGCAGGGAATGTTTCCTGCACCAGAAATGATTTGGCATCTTACCATTGTTTCTCTGCGGTTTATAGTTGATCGCATATCCACACCCGCCACAATATATTTTCCCTGTCAGTGGGTGTTTTTCCCGTTTCCTTTTCGTGGACTGTTCCGGGCGGTAAGCAGATGCAAGTGCAAATACCTCCGGCGTTACCAGCGGCTCGTGATGATCCGTAATTACTTTCCACTCCTCCTTTGGCACAGCAATCCCGTTTTTACTTCCAACAGACTTGCGGACTGATTTACCGTAAGCCATTTCGCCCAGATAGAAACGATTATTCAGGATTCTCCTCACTGCCGTATTGCTCCATGTATGATGCTCCCTTTCCATTTTCCTCTCAGGATGACGCATCTGTGTAACAGTCGGCGTCTGCTTGGCAATCAGCTCCTTTGCTATCTGCGTACTGCTCATTCCTTTTTCTGCCAATGAGAAGATATGGCGGACGATTTCTGCCTCCTTTTCATTGACAATCACCGTATTTTTTTCAATTTCACTCTTGGCATAACCAAAAGGAACCTGTCCGAATACATATTCCCCATTTGCACATTTATTTTGAAATGATGTTTTTACTTTGACCGATATATCCTTACTGTAAAGGTCATAGAGAAGCGTCTGGAAAGCAGTATCCAGCGGGGTGGTACTTCCTTCATGCTCCCTGCTGTCATAATGGTCATTTACGGCAATGAACCGCACTCCCATAAAGGGGAAAATCTGGTTGAGATAATCACCCAGTTCTATGTAATCCCTTGCAAACCGGGACATATCCTTTACCAGAATACAACTGATTTTACTCTGCTTTACCTGTTTTAACATTTCCTGCAGCCCCGGTCTGTCCATATTCGTACCGGAAAAACCGTCATCACAAAATTCTGCAACCTCCTGTCCCATTAGTTCAGCATCATTTCTGATATAATCTAAAAGCATTTTCCGCTGATTGGAAATACTGTTGCTTTCCCGCTGCTCTGTGGAAGCTTTACCGTCCAGGGCATCATCCTCTATGGAAAGGCGGAGATAGATTGCAATCTTCCTGCTGTCTGTCATTTTTTCACCTGCCTTTCCACCAGTGCATCACTGTATGTAAATAAGACTTCCACCCTTTTCCCCGGATACACATAGATTTTATCTATCAGCGATTCAATAAGCTCCCTGGTAAGTACCTGTTCATTCTTTAGTTTTATCAATGCACGGACTGCTTTCAGATAGGTTTCTCCGTCACGCTCAAGGCTTACTTCCTGCTCTCTGAAGTTCTTCTCCTGCTTCTCCAAATCCCGCAGCCTATTTTCTTTGCACATCTTATACTCCACATAGTCTTTCTGTGAAAGATTGCCCATGCGGTATGCCATATACTTATCACTTTCTTCCTCTGCAAGTCTTTCTTTTGCGTAAGTTACGGATCGAAGGCTCCGCTCCAGCTCCTGCTTTTTCTGCCGGATGATTTCTCCTGCCTTATCCAGATATATTCTCTTTTTTTTCAGACTGGTATCAAACTCTTTTTCTAACAGTGAAAAAAGAATATCCGTCAACACATTTTGGGGGATACGGTTAGAGGACGGACAACTATCCGTCTTGGTCGCCCCGCCGTTTAAGCAGAAATATCCATCTATCCGCATCCTGCTGCCATCTGCATAGTGCTTCACATAGCTGTGTCTTGTCATTTTCCGCCCGCATACGCCGCAGTACAGCACCTTGTCAAAAATATTTTCTCCGATTGGGCAACCTTCCGTTGGATGAGCATGGCTTTTTGTCTGCTCCCGCAGTTTCTTCCTTACTCCGGCCGCTTCCTTCCCAATCTCCGGCGTGATCAGCGGCTCATGGGCTTCTTCTTTTACCACCCAGTCATCTTCCGGCTTGTGAATGCGGTTATTTTCATCCCTTGCAGTAATGCTGGTCTTTCCCTGTACCAGCTTTCCAGCGTAAGTGTCACTTTTAATAATGCGTTCCACACCACTTTTATCCCATCCTTTGTAAGCTGCATCCGGTGGGCAGTAGACCTCTCCCGTTTTGTGATAGACCGCCGGCGGATTGATCTTACGAGTGTTCAGATCATCCGCAACTGCCGTATAGCTTTCCGTCTCAATAAATTTCTGAAAAATGTATCTGACAATCTCCTCCGTATTTTCATCCGGTATCAGCCTGCGTACTTTGCCCTCCCAGACTGCCTTATACCCATAAGGTGCAGGACCGCCCACATAGGAGCCTTCTTTTCTTCTCTGTGCCAGAGAAGCTTTCGCTTTCACGGAAAAATCCTTAGCATACATATCATTTACCAGATTCTTGATTTCCGATACCATCTGTTTCGTTTCATTGCCGCCTGCCCCGGTATCAAAGCCATCCGCCACTGCTATGAAACGCACACCAAGGAATGGGAAAATCTTCTCAATATAATTTCCGGCTTCCAGATAATTTCTGCCAAAACGGGACAGGTCTTTTACGATCACACAGTTAATGTCTCCCATGCGGACATCCTGCATCAGCCGCTGAAACGCACCCCGGTTAAAATTGGTTCCCGTCTTTCCCAAGTCGATATAACAGTCTGCAACTTCGATTTTATCCGTATGTTTTCCGTTCCATTCCTCAATGAATTTCCTGGCGATCTCTATCTGCACCTCTACTGATTCATTCTTTGAAGTTTGCCTGCAAACTTTTTTGTCTATATCTGCGGAGAGTCTGGCATAAATACCAGCCTTATACTGCCTGTTCTTTTGCACCCCGGAAGTGCTCGCAGGTGTGCCCGCCCCTTTTCCCGCTGACTGTCTCTTTGATGTTCTTCCCATACTCACGCACTCCTTTCCCTGCCGCTTTCCTGCCCCGAAAGTGCAGTGACATATTCCTGCATGATCCGGTATTCATCCCGAAAATAAAACTCTATCTCAAGTCTTTTATCCTCGTACACATAAATGCGCTTTACCAGACTTGTTAAAGTATGCCGGTCAATTTCTGCAAGTTTCAAGGAATCCTGAAATTTTGCCAGCCTTGAAGCACTAACTACACCCTTCTGTAGCATCCTCCGTATCAGATCCTGCTGCTGTTCCTGTGCTTTCTCCAGTTCCTGTGCCTTACTCTGAAACTCCTTATGCAGACGTTCAAATTCTTCCTTTGTTACGACATTCTGCCTTAGATCGTCATAAAGCCCTGCGCAGAGACCGTAATACTTATCCTGCTCCTGTTTCAGCCGCGTAAGCTCCTTCTGGCATCCCGCAACTGCTTCCAGATTTGTCTCTTTTTCTTTCGCCTGTTCAAAAAGTTTACTCTGCGCTAAAAAGTCATTGGCATATCTGCGAACCGCAATGCTCACCAGTTCCTTTAAAGTATTTTCCTCTATGCTGTGGCGGCTGCATCCCTCGCCCCGGTTTTTTGTGGAACAGATATAGTACACCTTATTGGATTCCTTATACCGGACTCTGCGCCGCACCATCTGTTCGCCGCAGTCCCCGCAAAACAGAAGTCCCATGAATGGACTTAAGCTTTTGCTTTCCGGGCTTACCCGTCCGTCCGTCTGAAGAAGATTCTGTACCGCTTCAAAATCACTGTCTGAAATAATAGGCTCATGGGTATTTTCCACACGCACCCATTCTTCCTTTGGTTTCTCAACACTCTTTTTCACCTTATAATTGACTTTCTCTGTCCTGCCCTGCAGCAGGTGCCCCAGATAAACTTCATTGGTCAGGATACGCTTCACCGATGAACTGCTCCACTGTGAACCGGAGCCGCCGGTAAACCCGCCCCGGTAGTTAAGCCCCGTAGACTTTTTATATTCTTTCGGGGAAAGAATGTGCAGCTCGTTCAGCTTCTTTGCAATGGCAGACACCGCCATTCCCTCAATTCTCCACCGGAATATCCTGCGTACAATCTCTGCCGCATAATCATCCACCACCAGCTTGTTCTTATTCTCCGGAGACTTGCGATAGCCATATACGGCAAAAGGTGATAAGCATTCCCCGGCTTTCCGTTTCACTGCAAGCTGGCTTTTTACCTTGGTGGAAATATCCCGGCAATAGGAATCATTGATAAAGTTCTTGACCGGAAGCACAATCTGGCGTTCTCCGGTATCTGCTGATATGCTGTCATAATGGTCGGTCAAGGCAATGAAACGCACACCAAGAGCAGGGAATATCTTTTCCAGATACCTCCCGGCTTCAATGTAATCGCGCCCAAAACGGGACAGGTCTTTCACAACCACGCAGTTAACCCTGCCCGCTTCAATATCTTTCATCATTCTGTTAAATTCTGGTCTGTCGAAATTACTGCCGGAAAAGCCATCATCTACATAAATGTCATAGAGTTCAATATCCTCCTGTTCATTTAAAAAGGAACGGATCAACTCCCTCTGACTTCCTATGCTGTTGCTTTCGGCTTTAGATACGCCATTTATCATGGCGTTGCCATCATGCTCCGCTTTCACATTGTCATCTCTGGAAAGACGCAGATACATGGCGGCAAAGAATTTAGATTGTTCTTTCATGTTATCACTCCTGACTTTTTTGTTAGGGGGAAGCCGGTGGCTTTTCCATTCCATAAAATCAGGAGTTACGCTGATTTGTCCTGATATTAGGTTAGCATAGATAAGAGGATTTTTCAATCCAAATATAAATTTTTCAAATATGAATTTCGGATAACCTTTGCAGATATTCCGCCATTTTATCATCTATGCTGGCTCCGTCTTTTTGGAACCTGACCTTAACTACATAATCACCGATCCGATTGACATAGACATTGTTCGTCTGCCTTGCAAACGCATCCAGCTTCTTCTCCACAGGCAGGGATGTATCAATCTCTATGTCCCTCAAATCAGTCAGAGTGGAAATATCTACCGTCCTTATATCCACGGCAGCCATTTCTTCAAGTCTTTCCTTTGTCAGTTCCAAGGCTTCTCTCCTTTCCGGACAGCATAATCTTGCTGCTATCTAAGTCTATTCTTTTACCGGATTGTCCTATGCTATAGCATTTTCCTTATCCATAAAATAACTGTCTGTTTTCTTCCTTATAATAAAGTCTTCCACATCCATAAGCCTGTCCGTGACCGGCATGGTGGGCAGGGTATTCAGAATTTCTGCCCGGTATCTGCCACACAGGGATGTCCTGCTGTCTAAGATGGAAAATACCGCCGTGTCCTTTTCCCGGCGGATGCCGCGCCCGAACCACTGCCTTAGCTTAATCAGCATTTCCGGGATGATGATGTCCCTGCGGTATAAATCAAAGTCCTCATACAGGTTTCTCTGGTATTCCATGACCGGATCCGGCACGGGAAACGGCAGTTTTACTACAATTAGGCTGGAAAGTATATCCCCTGCAAGGTCAATTTCCTCTCCGGCACTGTCACTGGCAAACAGCACTCCGTTTCCGCTCCTGCGGAAGCTACTTATCACATCCAATCTGCCTCTTCCCATGAGAAACAGCGGATAATCAGAAAGCTGCTCCTTCAGACCATAGAACACCCTCTCCATGAGCCAATAGGATGTAAAAAGAATCAGGGTATGCCCATGAGCGGCAGACACTATCTGCAATATTTCCGCCATGACCGCCTGTATGTAACTGTCATCCCGGATATTCGGAAACGGCATACGCTCCGGTATATAGAGCAGACCGTTACTCTGAAAATCAAAGGGTGAGGGCTTGCTGGTTTCCATGATTCTTGATAAAGCTGCAAAGGAAAGCCCTGTCATTCTCTTGAAGTGACTGAAATCACTCCGGACTGACATTGTGCCGGACGTAATAATAACCGGTATCGGTCTGCTCCAGATGTCACGGAATAAAACCTGTTCCAGTTCCATTGGAACCGCACACAGGGCAAGCCTGCCGTTCTCCCTCTTTTCCATCCAGCAGATTGAATTTCCGCTGTTTAGAAATACGGTCAGCTTGTCCGTCAGCTCCTGACAACGCTTTTTCAGGCCCTGCATCCGCATTTTTTGTCCGCTGTTTTCCTGATAGGATAAGGGAAGCTGCTCTAAAGCCTTTGCCATGTGCCTTATGTAAATTTTTTCCATGGAACCTATCACTATTTCAATCCTGCTTCCCTCTCTGGTGTGGTTTCCTGCTAAATCTCCCGCCAGTCTGTCAAATATCTGTCTGTTATATTCCGCAAGCTGACTCCGCAATACAGTAAGTTCATCCATGCCTGTGGTTCTTCTGTTCACTTCACTCAAACCCACGATAAATTCCGCATCCTGCTCGTCCCAGACTGTGCTGTACATCTGTCTTGCGGCATCTATCAGCTTGTGGGACTCATCAAACACCATTGCCCCATATCCCGGAAAAAGAGGTTTTCTGCCCTGCTTCTGTCCAATCAGATCGGCAAGGATATAATTATGGTTCGTAATCTGAAAATCAAAATTATCCGTCATGCACTTTTTCTTAAAATTCATAAATCTGCATAAAAGCGAATAAGGACATGACTTATTGCAGCGAAACACGTTGATTCTGCCTTTTACATAGGGTGTCAGCACGGCATCATCCAAATCAATCCTGTCAAATTCCTGCTCCCCAAGCCTTGCCAGTTCCAGTATCAGATTGGCATCCACTTCTCTCTGCAAATTTTTTATGGATGTCTCATATATCTTCAATCTGGAGTCACAGACATAATGCCGTTTTCCTTTCCGCACCACAAAAGATAATGGTTTGTCAATTACATGGTGCTCTAAAAGGATGCCGGATATCTGCGGTATGTATTCCTCTGTCAATGCTTTCTGCAGGGCTATGGTGGATGTTGATATGACTGCCGGAATCTTCTTATCTGAATAAATGTTATGTACCGTCAGTGCAAGGATATATGCGTGAGTTTTTCCTGTCCCCACTTCCGCCTCACATAAAGCCAGTTTGTTTTCCTGCAATGCCCGGAGCATTTCAAGAGAAAGTTCTTTCTGTTTTACCCTCAGATTCATTCCATGTTTCGGTAAAATCTCATCAAATAAATTAATAATTCTTCTGCACTCTTTGCCATCGTTACGCCTCCTAAAATTTCTTAGTGCCATAAAGCAGCACAGGAATAGGCTGGAAGGTATCGGTTTGGCTTTTTACTAACAAACATGAGCTTCCATCCAGCCCATGATTTCTACTGCTTTATAAAAAGGTGCATCAGCCATCCTGCCAGTAAGCAGGCATCATAAAAGCCGCCCACATTCTTTCTCAAACGTGGGTGTGCATTTTCCCGTCACTTATGCGGGCCACTGGCGTGGAAGTATCATTATTTCCGAACGGTATCATCGCATCCTGCCCCACCACGGGCAGTAAAGCCACAGATATTTCTCGCTTGGAATAATCCGCATGGCGTACCCTGACTTGTGCTATCCGGCTCTCCGGCCGGTCGGATGTGTGCCTGATACACAGATATGAAGTTGTCAAAGTGCAGTAAAAGGGGAATATTTTAGACAAAAGAAAACCCCTTCACCTAATTCGCCGCTAGGTAAAGGGGCCTGCCGAAAAAAAAATTCATTTTATTTTAATATGGTAACGATAATTAGGAATTATCAGATGAAACATAGAATATGCGGATAAGTGTTATATTGCGCTATTAATAAAGATTATTCCTTTTCCTTAATATTTCAACAATAGGAGAAAAGTATATGAATGAAAACATATTTAATGGAATTGCTGATATCTATGACAAGTATCGCCCTTCATATCCACACGCGCTTTTTACATATTTATGCTCTGAAGCTGGCATGAATGCTTCAACTGTAGTTGCAGATATTGGTTCAGGAACCGGCATCCTTTCAAAAGAACTTTTAGATATTTGCAATTTAGTATATGCAGTTGAACCAAACAATGATATGCGTAAAATAGCCGAGTTAAACTTATCATATAGAGATAATTTTGTGTCTATAAATGCTACTGCTGAAGCCACAACGCTACAGGAACACTGCGTAAATTATATTACTGCAGCACAGTCGTTTCATTGGTTCAATAGAATTGCATTTAAAATAGAGTGTCAGCGGATATTAAAAGACAAAGGACAAGTAATATTAATTTGGAATTGTCGTGACGAAAAAAGTGAAAGGGTACAAGCCATTGATTTAATAAGCAAGAAATTTTGCCCTGATTTTTCAGGTTCATCACGCGGAATGCGTGGAGCTATATCAGCCGATGATTATAAAAATTTCTTTACTGGAAATTATATTACAAAATCTTTTAGTAATCCGCTGATATTTAATTTAGAAAATTTTTTGGGATTGCATCAATCTGCATCATATTGTCCAACTAGAAGTGAAGAAAATTATAGCAAATATATGGAGAGTTTAACGAATTTTTTTGAATCACATTGTAGAAATGGATTGCTGACATTAGAAAATAATACTCACTGCTATATAGGTTATGTTTAAGGAAAACACGAAGGAGGAAAAAATGACAAATATTCTATTTTTAGCCCAATTTGCACCCACAAATGGTATTGTATTAAATCCACCTAAAACATCAGAGGAAAAGTTTTATGCCGAGACTTACCATTGGAAAATTGTTGATATATTGCAGAAATCAAAATATAACATAGATACAGCCAGTGATGTTGATTATCTCATAAAAAATCACGATAAATACCAATTAGTCTGGTCCGTTTATAATAGATTAGGATTTAGAAATAGTGAAATTTTTGTTCAATCGTTGTGTGAATATTACAATATAAAATACATAGGCGCAACTCCAAATGTTCGTGCGCTTGTTGAAGATAAAAGTATGTCTAAACAACTTGCAGAACATTTGGGATTAAAAACCGCTCCATGGGTAGTTTGCTCTAAAGAATATCCATTATGTAAAATAGCTCCATTCCCTGGTCCATATTTTGTTAAACCGCGTTTCGGTAGTGCATCAATAAATATAGACGAAAGTTCCCTTTGCCATTCTTGGAAGGATGCAATAGCAAAATCAAAACTCTATGCTCAACAAAATATAGATGTTATCGTTGAAAAATACATTAAGGGAATATGCTACGGAGTATCTTTGATAAATACTATCTCCGGAAATCCATTAATTGCACCACCTCACTATACTGTATCCCATAAAACTGGAAATATCATGACATATTCTCAAAAACGATTTGCAGATTCTGGAATGGAACGTTTTGAGAGCCAAGATATTGCTATTAATAAGCAACTTATGTATATGGCTAAAAAGTATTATTCGGCTATGCAACCTTGTGATTATGCTCGAATTGATTTTATGCTAGAAGAAGAAAGCCTTACACCATACTTCTTAGAAGTAAATGTTCTAATGAATTTAGGAATACAGGGTGGTTTTGTGAACAGCTTTCTTAATAGTCATTTTAAATCTTATGAAGAATTAATTAATCATATTCTCAAATTAGGTCTTGCTAAGCTTGACATAAGTACTTCTGCATCAAAGCCATGATAAAAAATATACCCTGGCAAGAAGCATTGTTTGAAATCTAAATCTTTATATTTTATTTTATTTTTAAATCTATATGAATAAAATGAATATAGATATTTTGTATATTTTTCATCGCCTCGTAGAGGTGTTGATTTAATTTCTTCTAAGAATTCAACATTATTTATGTCATTCATATAATCAACAAGTAACCTATTTATTTTATAAAAAATTTTTGTTGGTACAACATTTGAGTCACAAATCGAAGCATAAAATATCTCATCAAGGCATTTAAGTGCCTCGATGGGATTATGCTGGGCAATATAAAGAGCTTGATTAATTTTTGCATATATATATGGTGTTTCTGTTGTTCCTGCATCAAATAAAATTGAATCAAAATATGGTGTTGGATCATCATTCGTTTCTAACATTAAATAAATTCCATAATTTATGTTTAAATACAAATATTTTTGGTCATTAAATTCCAAAATAGATTTAACCTCATCGATTTTATTGTTTAAAACTCGCTTGGCTTGTTTGTTCTTTATATGTTTCATTAAATAACCAATAAAATTTGATAAAGTTCGATTGTAATTTACTGGATCGCAATTTTTAAATTTTGACAAACAATAACTGTAATTTCGTATGCCTTCTTCTACGTTTTCTACGTAATAACTTACATTTCTAAGTAAAAAATGATAGTAACAAGATGGGCGAAAGTTTTCATAATAAAATTTATTGTTTGTATCATGTAATATTTCTAAGCATTTCTCATTTTCACCATTGTTAAATAAAGCTGTAAACAGAACTGCCATCAATAAGCACTTCTCATCTAGATTTATACTACTATTAACCAAGTCCCATAATTTTTCGCAATAGTTGTCTTTATGTAATCTTTCTTTTAATAATGCAAGTAAATCTTTACATTCCCTTTCCTCTAGAAATTCTGTGTGCTGCTGAAGTCGTAAAAAGGGAACATCGTACACCTGTAAATTGTAATACATAGAACATATTTTTATTAAATCGTATTTATTATCTAAATAGAATAACATATCAAGATACTGTTGTTCTACCTGTCCTATTGATTTTTGCTTATCTAATAGCAGTAAAATATATGATTTACGTCTATTATAATCTTTATCTAAATTGGATACTGCAAATTTTAACTGTGGAATTGTCAATTGCATCTTACATATTTCAAATGTATCAATAATATCTCTTGAAATAGACAGTCGTTCAATCAAAGTAATTTTTATATCTTTTTCACTTACAATATTATTATTTAAATGTATACAATCTCTTTGGTCACGTGCTATAAAGCCCTGTATGCTCATTTTATTAATTAAAACGTTAAAATCAGCCTCGACTATATTTGTTGGTAAATGCGCATTTCGAATGTATATTGTTTTCAAAGTCACAATATCCAAAGGTGTTCCTAAAATCAATAAAATTTTTAATATACAAATAGATGGCTTATCTAATTGCATGAAATCCATATGAAATCCCCGGATATATGACATGATTACATGGATATTTCTTTCATATCTATTAAAAATGTTTAAATAATCATCATTATAGTTTTGTTCATAACATCTAAATAATCCTTTTATCATAGTATCATTTGGACGCTTAAATATCTTTTCTAATTCATATGGCTTATAGTCATTTGCACAAATTTTAGATAGATTTTCCATTCCTGGGTCAATATGATTATTAGGGATTGTTAGCAACGTTCTCACTATATCAAAATCCATGATTTTAGCAACAAACTCTATCCCTTCTGGTTTTAAAGAACTTGCATCATCAACTAAAATATATACTTTTCTAATTTTTCCTTTTTTTTCTATTTGACCAAGCATACTAATAATTGCTTTTTCAATTTTATAATCTGATAAATGTTCAATGTCTGTATCAAGAGTGTCTTTTATTGCATCTGCAAAACTTGATACAAGTTCCCCAGCGTTTACGAATGGTATAATATCTATAGACGATGATAATGATTCTATAATTTTCTTGATTACCTCACCATTACTTTTTGTATATTGAGATAATTTTTTCTTATCGAAACAAGAAATAATTTGTGTAGCAATTTGAATAGCAATACTTTGGCTTTTAATACAATCAACATAGAAACATATCTCATTATCGGTGTTTAAAATCGAATTCAATTTCTTTAAATAATGAGTTAGACCACTATCATTAAAATAGTAATATATAATAAACTTCTTTTCTAATAAAGCTTCTTGCACAAAATTAAGTTCTTCTTCTCGACATACAAATTTGAAATCTGACATTTTTTCACCCAAATACTGTATAAAAAATATGAATTTGTTCTCTGTTTTTCTAATTTTTATCCGATAATTCCTAATTATCATTACCATATTAATTATACAAATTTTCCCAAGATTTAGCAATCTTAATATACCAAATTATCGAAATTTTCTCCTATATTTATCTTATTTCTCGGATGTCTTGTCTGCAGTATCTCTTTTTCCTTCTCAGTCGTTACATATGTATATATCTGCGTTGTGGTAATCGAAGCATGTCCCAGCATTTTTTGTATGTATCTGATATTCACGTCCTCCTCCATCAGATAGGTCGCAAAGGAATGCCGGAACATATGCGGTGTAATATTTATATCTGCCTGAATTTCACCGGCATATTTATGTATCATGCTCCTGGCTGATTGCTCAGACAGCGCATTTCCATAACGATTGACAAAAAAATATCCCTGCTTCTTTATCTCATCTTCAAAGTACTTTTTGTAGGCATTCAGTATAGACAGTACGTCATTATTTCCTATTTGAAGATATCTCTCCTTTCCTCCCTTGCCCTGAATACATAACACACCGTTTTTTAAGTCTACATATTTATTTTGCAAATGGCACAATTCCGAGATGCGCAGCCCTGTAGAAAAAAGCGTCTCCACTACTGCGATATCTCTTAAAATGATTTTTTTACGCCACTCTGAATATTCTTTAATACTTCTTTCCTTATAAAGATGATTCAGCAACTGCTCTATAATATCTCTCGGAATAATTTTGGGTAAAATCACTTCCTCCCGAAACTTTGTCTTTACTTTATGGAATGGATTTATCTCTATCAGTTCTTCTTCCTCTAAATAATGAAACAGTGCCTTCACGCTGGCAATTTTTCTCTTGACTGTTTTTTGCTTATACATACGATGCAGGTATAAGAGATATGAATTCAAAGTTTCTTTATCTGGATTATTTTCTCCTATTACTGTAATAAACTGTTCCAAATCCGCCTTATATGCCTTTATTGTCTTATCATCAAGTTCCTTTTGAAATTTACAATAATTCAAATATTTATTGATTTCTTCTTTTAAAAGCATTGCAAAAACCTCCTGTTTTATTTTGTAGATAAGACATATAATAATATTTAGCATATATATCTGCAATCATACATTTTTAGGTGCCATATTCTTTATATTTTCAGCATGGTAATTGTCTTTATAATTGAATTACCATCAAGAATCTGCTGATTTATTATATAACTGATTATTGCCCCTTCATCTACTTAGCCAATAAATGAAGAGGCAATAGTTTACAATAATTTTCTCAATTTCTCTAAAATCTTATATTTTCGTGACTGTAAGGTTGTTCTGGCTATTCCTAATTTTTTCGCCAGTTCCACCTCACTGATCTCCTGGTAGAACAGGGCATGAATGATAGCTGTCTCCTCGTCTGTAAGTGTACGTAAGGCTTCGTTCAATTACTCCAGCATGACCGCCCGAACTGCCACATCCTCTACTTTCTCCGTTTCCTCTGCAAACTGCTTCTCTGCTTCCAGAAGCCGCTCATAAGAATCTTCCCTGCTGGGAATGACAATCATCTCTCCGGTTTCCTTATCCACCTTTGTATGTTCCTGCTTCAGATCATGGGTAAAGTATTTCTCCTTGCGCTGCCCTTTGTAATATGTCTCGTAAAGTTCCTTACTGACTTCAAAGATTTGTCCGTTCAATCCGATATAATATTTTTCTCTTTCTGCCATCTTTGACTTGCTCCTTTCCGATTTTGTAAATTTTCAAAATCGAAAAGGGCAGCGCCCGGATATTACACTTCATGAACTTCATGAAAAACAACGAGTGACACGCTTCGCGAGCCACTCTTATGTCAAACAAAAAAAGCAGTGTATGATGAAATTAACAAGCATTTTGGCATTTGCCTTTTTACTTGTTTCTTCCATATCTCATACACCGCTTTTTGAGCAGTACTTTTTATCAGTCTTCTCATGTTTACTGGGATATGCTGCATTTTCCTCCATTTTTCTTCTGTAGGTTACTGCGTATATCCCAAAGTATATGGCTTTCTTTTTTTCTCCCTATTTTTGTAAAAAACTTCATTGTTACTTGTAACTTTTTGTTTTCAGGCAAAAAACAGGTGCCAAAATCTGCTTGATTTCAACACCCGGATTCCGCAACACACATATTACGACAGTCGCTCTTATCTCTAATACTATTTTCCAATATTATAAAGAAGCACTTTTATTCTAAAATAATTCTCTTTATCATCTATAATCATTTGACCGCTATGACGGTTGATAATATTTTCTACAATTCTAAGCCCCAATCCATGTTCATTCTTATCCCCTTTTGTTGTAAGATAATTCTGCCCCTGTTTTCTCAGATTGCCAGTATAGGGGTTCTCCATTTCCAAATACAAATTATTTCCAGACATTTTTGCCAGCAGTTTTATCTCTCGCTCTTCTATGTCTACTTTACTAGCTGCTTCAATCGCATTATCAAACAGATTTCCCAACAGACTGTATAAATCGACGTCCTCTAATTTCATATCATACGGAATCATGGTATCCAATTTTACGTTTATATGGTTCTTCTGCGCAACTGCCGCCTTGTAATTGACTATTGTGTCAAAAGTTACATTTCCTGTCTTTGAAAGATTATCCTCTTCTGTTAAAGTCTCTACACTTTGCCGATATAGTTCCCTTATCTTTTCATATTCATTTCGATTTAAATAGGATTCAATCAAAAGATACCTTTGCTTCATATCATGACGGTACTCCCGTGCCTGCTGCCATGTTTTACTCATTTCCTGAAGCTGAACCGCATAATTTTCCACCTGCTGCGTCAAGAACTGCCTTTCCGCCTGATACAATGCTTTTTCCTGTAATTCATTATAATTATAAAATGTAAAAAGATTTACAATCAATATCAATATGGATGCAATCAATTTCGCCCATACATACTCATCTGTCAATGGTACAAACATCGCCATAACAATAAAAATACTACTCACCGGCACAATAAACACCTCTAGCCAGTCCATATTCCTGATTACTATATTTTTATTTTTTTTCAAAAAAAGCAGCGCAATCTTGATTTCAACAAACCAGACTAATTTTGATAAAATCGTATACATGATTGCGACCTCTGTATTTCCCATCATATGTATAATATCTATGCCGCACAAAATTCCGATGAAGCAAACCATCACCTCTGACAGCATTCCTATCAGACACAAAAACAGAACCAGCACAAGTTTGATTCTAATAGAACCTTCATATAACCAGGTTAAAACGCCAAAAAAGGTCACTGAAAAAATTACCATATTTAGCCATGACGGCAATTCAAAAAAATATGTAGTCACATTTGAAATAATATAAAAAGCTGCCCATACCATGAACTGTACCGCTGTTCCTGCCGGTTTTCGGTCAAATGCTTTTTCACATACATTTCTCTGCATAATCACTGTAAATATTTCTACCAATATTAATGCGATTGTCATTTTCCTTCCTCTCTCTCCCTATTTTCCAAGTTTCCTCATGTACATCAAACGTGTATTCTCCCTCTTTGCCCTGCTGATTTCCAATGATATGCCATTCTGCAGAACAACTTTGTCGTAATGGTACTCTTCTATATACCTCGGATTAACCAAAACGAATGATGTATCCTCCAGAAGTCCACCTGCTTCTTCCTCAAATTTATTTCTACATCATTCATTTTACCATAAAATGTACAAATTTTATCTATACAATATACATTTGTAATTCTTTTTTCACTCATAAAATACATAATTTTATTCAGACTAATATTGTAGTATGTTTTGTTAGATTTAAAGGCAAATTTATCATCAATCTGTAATTTTTCGTAAACATCACTGATAAGCTTTTCCATTTGTGCATATGTAATAGGTTTATCAACAAATGCAAAGGGGTGTACGCTGATTGCTTCCTTACTGTATTGTTCAAAGGACGTGATGAAAATAATATTACAATTTACATCGCTCTCCCTGATCTGGCGTGCCGTCTCAATGCCATTCATCCCACCAAGTTCAATATCCAGCAGGATAATATCGAATTGTCCGCTCAGTTCTATTTCCATCAAAAGATCCATACCTGAATAACATTTTCTGATGTCTGCCCGGATTCCTATCTGATATGTAATTTGCCGTACCTGTTTTTCCTGTTTTTCAACCTCTTCTCTTATGTCATCACAAATACCTATCCTCAACATATTTCCTCACCACTTTAATCTTTGATACAACAAAAAAAGCCTAACACTCACACCGTGCAGGCTTTATATTACACCCATCAATTCCAATAACACTTTCCTCTGTTCTGCGCTCAACTGTTTCCATCTTGAAATCAGTTCTTTCTCTTCGTCTGTTAATTCAATTAGATTTCCATCTTCGCAGAAAAATTGAGATAACGTCATTTGAAATGCGTTGCATATTGCTTCTAATGTTGGAAAAGTCGGCGCATTGTTCCGGTTAAACATATTTGCCACTGTGGAATGCGACAAATTTGCTTCTTTAGCTAAGCGGTATTCCGTCCAACTGCGCTCTTCCATTAATTCACGTATTCTACCTTGTATATCCACCCTAACACCTACCCATCTGTGTCTATTATACTGCCCAATTTGAGGGTATGATATGAGGAATAAGTAGATATATTGTTGCCATTTTGGGTTGTATATTAAAGATTGCAAAGTAGCTTGTTCTAATCTTCTAATTCAACCTAATAATTTAAAAGTCAGAATAACCAACATATTCATTTTTCCCACTCTTTCGTCCTTTCTTCTGAAAGACAACGATATCGTGGATACACTGGCATACAATAAATTTCTGCAAAGCCGTTCACTCCATCAAGCAAAACCATTTCTTTTCCCCTGACCGGCACTTTATACATTTTTGATACATCCCAAAACATTTTCGACACCAGCAAAAACGGTTTTTCTATCACATCAGAAAACAGTGTATCCTGATTTTCTTCCAAAAAAAGAATGGTTCGCTCCGGTAACTTC
>URMF01000053.1 GCA_900548855.1 uncultured Eubacteriales bacterium | reverse complement strand
CCCCCCCCCCCCCCCCCCCCCCCCCCCCCGCCGCTGTCACCGCCCTTGGTTACCACCGGTTTTGCCGGGTTCAAATAATCATCCTTTACATCCGGATTCCGATGGTCATCCATAAAGGAAAGCTTGGTCTGTACCGTAAACACATGCTGGTTTGCCGGATCTGTCAGGTCAATACCCGCATCCACAAGCTCATCAAAATCCATCTGCCGTACCGTGAAATCAGCGGTCATGGTTTCCCCTGCATCCAGGGTAAACACATACTGCCTTTCGCCGTGCAGCTCAATCTCCACCATCTTTTCCACTGCCACATAGCCCGGCTTATAAAGGGCAATCCGGTAGGTTCCCGGTTTCTGCATAATAACAGCCTGCCCATTTTTATCCGTATAAGAGGTATCGTTATGCTCGGAAGAGGAATTGACATATACCGTCACATTTTTAAGCGGGCTGCCTGCCGCATTTTTTACCTCTATCACAGCCTTTCCCGCACTGCTCTTTGGCAGAACCGTCACCTTCACCGTGGTATCGGACACATTTCCACTGGCATCCTCCACCGTCAGGGTCACATTATAGTCTCCTGCCTTTTTATAGGCATGCACCGGATATGGACCGCTTCCCTGGCTGGTGTCATCTCCAAAATCCCATGTATAACTGGTAATCCGGTCATTGTCCGTGGAATCCATGCCGTTAAATACGATTTCATAGCCCTCCACCACAGAGGTGTTTGCCTGAATAACCGCAGCCGGCTTTTGCTTATCCACCGCCCGGGGCTTCACATAGGACACAGCAGAATAGGCGCAGTTCCCCGCCTTATCCTGTATCATCAGCCGGTAGGCATAGTTATACCTTGGATTTACATTGTTATCCCGGTACATCAGGCTTCCGGTTCCCGATGCAATGGCAGAAAATTCCGTCTCCGTCTGCTCATTTTTCCGGTACAGCACATAGGAAACCTCCGGCTCTGCCGTGTAGTGCAGCTCCGTGCACCAGTCCCCAGCCTCTGCAAACAGCTGTGGGGCGGCAAGGGTAATATTGCAGATATGGCATATGGAGGTAAGCATTTCGCTGGTATTCCCTGCCGCATCCTTTGCCGTAACACAAATCTGATAGACACCGTTGGCATACTGTTTGGTATCGAAATCACAGGATACCGTTCCACTGTTACTGTCTGTCTCTACCGTATCCACTAATATTCTCGTGCTTCCCTCCTCTGTACTCTTGAGGGCAAACTCCACACCGGCAATCCGGTCATTGTCGGACACATAGACAGAAAGCTGTGTGGTTCCCGAAATCCAGCTGTCCTCCTCCGGCACAATACTATGTACCTTCGGTGCCGCATCATCCGGAAGCTTCTGACCCACCGCCACATTGGAGTATTCACTTTCATTGCCTGCATAATCTACCGCGGTCAGCTTATAGGAATAGCTTGTATCATAGGATGCACTGCGGTCATAGTAATCCTTTGTACGGATGGAATCCGCAATACATCTGTAAGCATTCAGCCCCTCCACACTGCGGTACAGCCGGTATGCCGCCACATCATTATCCACCGGCTCATTCCATTTCAGATGGATGTTTCCGGCATCTCCTTCTGCAGTGAGCTTATCCACTGCCGCTGGCGCCGTTTTATCTACAATGCATTGGATTAAAATCTGTTCCCTGTCTCCTTCATTTCCTGCGGTGTCCACAGAATATGCACGCAGATACAGCTCTCCTTCCTTTTTATCCGAAAGCTCCATGGAATATTTTACAGTATATTCCTTTGCCGGAGTTTCCAGACTTTCCCTGTAAAACTCCTCCCAGGTTGTCTGGTCATAAGAATACTCCAGCACCACCTCTGCAACTGCCATGTTGTCATAAGCCTTAACCTGAATGGGAATACTAGTGTTATAATAGCCGCCATTCGGGGCTGCAGAAAGAATCCTCGGTGCAATGGTGTCTGCTCCCACAGTCACAGATACCGGTTCAGAGGTCTCTCCCCGGTTGCCGGACTGGTCGTAAAAGGTTACCTGATACTGCACCGTCTCCTCCGGTGCCAGTCCTTCAATCACACAGCCCGTGGTTGTGGTTGTCCGGTCGATTTCCTTTACCATTCCCTCCCCGGTAAGCTGCTCTACAACTGCATATGCGTAATCCGCATCCACCGGGTTATCCCATGAGAGAAGCACCGTAGTGGAGCGTACCTCTGCGGTAAGTCCTTCAGGGGCCTCCGGTCCCTGGTTGTCGATTTCATAGGTGCATACAAATTCATCCCCATTGCTGTTGCCTGCCGCATCATATACCGTAAACCGCAATGTAAGCTCCTCTTTCCATTGGGTTGTATCAAGGGTATAGCCGGCTTTTCCCTCCGCAACTGGAATCTCTGCCAGCATGATATATTCCCCTTCTGTCTCGTCATAGCCTTCCATGGCAACATAATCAAGTGCCTTATTATCCGAAGCATGGATTGTAAGCTCCACCTTTCCGGTCAGGGTCCCGTCAAGAGGTGCAACGCTCTCAATCCGAGGCTCCTCCTCGTCCGCATTTCCAGTTACGGATACCCCATCGGAGCACTCACCCTCCAGCCCCTCTTCATCATATGCCGACACATAATAGGTATATTCCACACCCTCTTCGATACTCTTGTCGTAATAATAGGTCTTATCCGGATTATCGCTGTCAAGGAACAGCTCTCTGTCATTTCCTGCCTGCTGGCGGTAAATGCGGTAGCCTGCAATATCTGCCTCCGTTCCTTTTGCAAAGCTTATCACCGCAACACCGTTTCTTACCTCTGCTCCTACCTCCGACAGCTTGGACGGTGCTGAGCGGTCCAGGTAATAGGTGTAATGCTCCTCCGTCTCACTGCCGCCTACGTCTGTGATACGGACAAGCAGCTCAATTTCCTCGCTCTCTATTTCCGTAGTGTCCAGAACTGCCGATGCCGTAATCTGCTGTCGGTAGGTGGTATTCTTTCCTACTGTATTATGGAAAAGCTCCTGATATTCCCCGTCTTTTTCCTCCCGATATGCCATATAGACCTGGTATCCATCGGTGCTTCCAGCATTGGCAAAGCTTACGGTGACATTCGTCTTTGTACCGGAAAGCTTTGCATAATTATCCGGAGATATTTCCTCGATTTCCACCGCCTGGGTGTAAAAGCTGTACTCCTCTGAAAGCTCCGATTCATTTCCCGCTGCATCATAAGCCGTAAGCTGGTATACATAATGGGTATTGACTTCCAGTCCGCTGTCGGTATAGGTATCGGATGCTGTATCCTTTATAAGCTCTCCATTCCGGTAAATATGGTAGCCCTTGGTCTCCACATTGTCTCTGGAAGCCTGCCAGCTGATGGTAAGGGCTGCTGCATACCGCTGTCTTAACTCCACGCCCTGCGGAACCGCCGGTGCCTCCTCATCCTTTAGGGTTGTTACGGTAACCGTCTTGGAAAGAGCAGATGTATTAAGGGTTGCATCCTTGGCAGCCACATAGTAGGTGTACTCTGTATCCGGCGCCAGATTGCGGTCCGTATAGGTAGTACCGGACACGGTCATGATTTTTTTGTCATTTCGGTAGATATCATAGCCTGCTACACCGGTATCATCCGTAGAAGCATTCCATGACAGGGTAAGCCTTGTATAGGACACGTCAGCCGCTGACAGCCCTGCCGGGGCAGTAGGCGCAGTAATATCCTGAATATCCTCTACCAGCACCCCGCACATATCCTCCACATCCCGGTTAAAGACATAGTAATCCCTTGGCTTCGTAAGCGTTAAGGTGCCAACCTTTGTACCCGCCTTACATGTCACCTTCTGGGTATAGGCGGTACCCCGGGCAGTCATCTTGCCGCTTAAAATGGTATTATGCTTTTCACTTACTGTCATATATGCCCCATTCAGGGTTAAATTACCTTTTACCTCAAGGGTTCCGGCTGATAAGATAAGCTCCCCGTAATTTGCCGTCATATTCCCGGTAATCTGGACGATATCCGCTTCCTTTTCCATTTCCAGACCTGCATTATAATAATTCTGTACGGTAAAATCATTCTGTACCTGTACAACACCCCCGTTGGGCTTCAGGGTATGTCTCAGTATCACAGAGCCTGCCACAAGATGCTTTCCGTTTACATCCAAGGGCGCATATAGAATGAATTCGCCTTTCACATTCAAATCCCGGCTCATTGTCACTCCATTGGTCCCAAGGTAGAGATTCCCCTCCCATTCCGTAAACGGAAACTCCTGTCCGGTGGTCCAGTAAACTGTCTTGCCTGTCACGCCGTTTAATTTTCCGCTACCGGTCACCGGATTATTAATCGTAATATTGCCTGCCAGAATAACCCCCTCTGCTGAGGTGTTAGAAAGCCGGATGGTTCCAAATCTCAAATCATAGCCGTTTTGGGAAACTGTCTGCTTCCTCTCTCCGGAAAAAACCGTGGTGAATTGAGTCGGCAGATAAGTAGCAGCCGGGCACTCGTAAGAAAGATTCCCTTTCATCTCAAAGGTTCCCTGTATCAGGTCGTTTGTAAGCGACAACCCTGATACAAGCCTTACATCTCCCTCAACATATACCGTATCCGCTTTCTGGTCCATAACCAGCCTCGCATGGTTCACCACATAGTTTCCCTTGTTGTCCAGATTCCCCATGGTATAGCTGCCCTGGATTTTAAGCGCACCACCGTTTATCCTTAATACACCATTCTTCTGGATGTAATCTCCCATAACCGTAAGGGTATGCCCGTTCAAATCCATGGTTCCAAGCAGCTGGATGAAATCCCCGGACAGTACGGTATCCTTCGTAAGGGTATACCCCGCCTCTCCCTCTGTATAAAAGGTAAGCTTATGCTCCGGGTCCGTCACGGTCTCCACATCAAAAAGCCCGGCGGAATAGATCCCCTCCTCCGATGTATTACGGATAACCAGCTCCTGAAAACAAAACCGTGCATTGCCATCCGCAATGGTCTGCTTTGTATCACCGCTTAAAATGAGCCGGTTTGTGCCGGAACCACTGTAATGCGAACCGCTGCTTATGATATTCCCCTTAATTTCCAATATACCGTCCGGCTGGACAACACCATAGACATCATTTAAGGTACAATTTCCCTCTACCGTTAAGTGATAACCATTCAGCGTTAACCCTCCCAGTTTTACATCCCCTTCTACACGGATATCCCTCTGCAAATCCATTTTTTCCGGAAAATAAAGACTTGCACAAATGGTGTCATCAAGCATTGTCATCCCGGACTGGCAGTATATCGTACCGCTTACCGGATATCCGTTTGTCTGCAGATTTCCGTTCACATAAAGATAAGGGCTGCATGTAATTCCCTTCTCATTGGTAAGGGTAAGACCTCCCAATCTCACACCAGAACCGTTAAAGGTTATCTTCTGCTGTTCCACACCATTAAAAAGCAGGGTTGAAGCCTGTCCCATATAAAAATATCCGTACAACACCTGGAAGTCCCCTAAAAGCTCTATGGTTCCGTCCGTACATTTCATATTACTGCTGTCTGAAAATGCCGTGTACAGATTCTTGTGAACCGTCACCCGTTCCTTTTCCTGTGCCATAATGAGCTTTGCTCCCGTTAATGCATAGGAATCGGTTCCGTCTGATTTTTCAGTACGTTTGGCAATATAGTAATTCCCCTCTATATCCAGGCTGCCTCCATTTAGCTTCATGGCGCCGTCACTCTGTATCAGGTCTCCCTTTACGGTCAGGGTATGTCCGTTCAAATCCATCTCCCCGCCGGACAGGAGCAAATCCCCCTCTATCACCTCATCTGCATCCAGTGTATAACCTAAGATTCCACCATCCGCAAAGGTTACCCTTGTACCGGCAGTATTATCAATTGCCTGGCATATCAGATAATCTGTCACATAAACCCCGTCTTCACTTGCATTCTGCAAAATCAAATTTCCCAAGGTATGCTTTGTACTGCTCATTGTAACGGTCTGCTTTCCGGAACCGTTTAAGATAACATTTACACCCTCGGCAAATGTCCATGGAGCATAATTTTCAAAAGCAATATCCCCTCCCACTGTAAAGGTTCCTGCTTTCAAGAACTGTTCAGAACATGCGCTAAAACAGACATCTTGAACAACCGTAACTTTTCCAGATGGTTCATTCATGCACATGTTTCCATGGTTAAATTCTCACAGAAAAGGGAACCGCTTTGAATATCCAGATTACTGCGATACTCCAATGTTATCGTTCCACTGGCAGCAAACTGGCTTGTCCCCAACCTGAAATAAATACCATACCCAATATAGACGTCTCCGTCAATGGTCACATCCCTTTGCAGGGTCATATTTTCTATGATTCTCACATCCCCCTGATAGGCATCCTCCGCAAAAACGGTGGTATTGCCCATTCCAAGCGTCCCCTCCACCGGGCAGTTCTGGGTCACGGTTCCATATGCCCCCACATCTGTTGAAAATACTGTCTTTTCCCCACTGTCCAGCTCAAGATTTGCAAAATAGGAATACCGGTTATCTGTAAAAGATACCTTCTGTGTCCCCTCTCCTGAAAATACCACCCTGTGCTGCTTTGTTGTCTGGAAGGAGCTGCTGTTGCCTGCCTGCGTAAAATTTCCCTTTAATTCCAAGGTTCCGGCTGTCAGATAACCGGAATGGCTTATGGTACTGTCCGTCTCAAAATCCCCATCCACCAGCAAATAATCCTGCTCGTTGGTCATCTCAAGCACACCGTTTTTTATGGTCAGATTTCCCCGGACATGATAGCTGTGGCCGTTCAAATCCAGCACTCCACCGGCGATTACCAAATCCCCGTCATACACTCCATCCTCCTCCAGAGTAAACCCATGGATGCCGCCGGAGGCATAGGATAACACACCCTGCCTGCATGACACATTGATAACGGCAACATTATCCGCCGCCACCACGCCTTCCGGATTGTCCACCACAATATTTTCCAGCCGGGTGCTGGCATGGGACAACTCAATATGCTGCTCCCTGGTGCCGGTAAATACCAGCTCCGCTTTTTCTGCCGCCATGACATAGCCCTTCTCCCTTACCATGTCCCCGGCTAATTCAATGGTTCCGCCTGAAATCGTATGCTGGCTGCTTCCCCTGGCAACGTAGTCACCCTGAATGGTAAATACGCCATTTTCCCCACTCACGGCAAGGCTTCCGTTATTCTGGTAGAAATTTCCCTCCACGGTTACATGGCTGTTCTTAATTGCTGTAGCTGCATAAGCTGCTGCATATACATCACCGGAAAAGATAAAATCCTTATCTAAGCTCACATTTCCGCTAAATTCCACATCTCCATACAGCCTGCTGCCCTCCAGTACCGCACCGTCAAGCCGTGTGGTTCCTGTTATATGGGTTGTCTCATGACTGATTTTTCCGCAGACCTCTACCGGCTCCTCAAACACCGTACTGCCTGCCGCCTCCTGGGCTACTGCCAGATTGGCAAACCGGATGTAGCTGCCGGAATATTTCTCTCCCCTGCCAATCATCTGCTTTCCGCTTCCGGTCAGCTTTACCGTATGATTTTTAGATGCACAAAATAACGCATAGGATAAGGATGCATCTGACTTCATGCTCCCCTTCAGCTCCAGAGTTCCTGCAGTCAAATCCTCTTCCATACTGTTCACACCGGAATCCATATAGCTGCCTTTTATGAGCACATAATCCTGCTCCTGCCGCATCAGCAGCCGTCCCGTACTCTGTTCTGTTATCTGCTCTCCATCCCTTTCATAGAGATACTGCTTTATATAATCTTCCTCTACAACCAGGGAACCTCCATTCACATTGACCTTACCGCCTGCATGGATAAAATTTCCCCGGACTGTAAGGGTATATCCCGCCAAATCAAGCTCTCCTGCCAGAAGAGTATAATCTCCCTCTATGGTCTGATCCTCCGAAAGCACCTCTCCATTGGAACCGGATGCCGCAAAATACAGTTTATTTTCCTTGTCCTCCAAGATATCACAGTTTAGGGCATGCTGTGAAAACACTCCTTCCTCTGAGGTATTTTCAATCACGATATGGCTCATTTTTACAAAACCATTGGGCTGCAAATCTATCGTCTGTTCCTGCGCCCCCGATAAAACCACCTTGCATGAGCTGTCATAGAGCTTACTGCTCACATTGCTGCTTTCTCCGGCTTTGTATATATCACCCATAATCTCAACCGTACCGTTAGTCAGCGTATAATTATAACCTCCCTGATAATAGCCATAATCCCCTTCTATCACGATATAATCGTTAGGCGAATCCATTGCAATTCTGCCGTTGTAACTCTCTGTCAGATTCCCTTTTACATGCAGATACCCCTCCTGCATATCTATGTAGCTGTTCAGATACAGATTACCGTGTACGGTAAGCTTATGCCCATTGAGATAGAGATAACTGTTAACCGTTAAATCTCCGACCTCCATATCCTCCGTCAGCGTTGTGGCTGAAGATATCGTCTTTGCTTCATAAACTGTCTCCTCCCCGGCAAGGGTCTGTTCCTCTGTACGGGCTTCCTCTGTTCCATCCTTATCCTCCTGTGCTGTCGTCTGGACGGAAGCATCCTCAAGTGCTTCCTCCATCTCTACCGTTTCCTCATCCCCGGCATCCGCCTCCTCATACCGGACTGCCAAAGCCACGCCTCCTGCCGGAACAGACCCGTCAAAACAGTTTACTCCCATAATTACCAGCATCAGCCATGCCAGAATTTTCTTTCTATTTCTCCCATTTCTTCTCATCTGCATTATCTCTCCCTGTTTTATATTCCTTATGCTACTTAACTGCCTTTATCTTCTTAACCTTGCTGTACTTCGTATAGATTTTTTTCCCTGTTACCGTCTTCATATATGCACGTACTTTGACGTAATAGGTCTTTCCCTTTGTTACATTCCATGCCTTGCTTGTGTCCTTTCCCTTCTTTTTACGGGACACTGTTACCTTTTTCGATTTCTTAAATTTTGAACTGTTGGAATAACGGATTTCATAGCCTGTCTCCCCATAGCCTCCCAACGGATTTACCTGCTGGATTTTGATACTCAGGGAATATTTTTTCTTACTCACCTTACACTTTAAGGACTTGATTTTCGGCATTTTCTTTTTAAAGCTGTTATAGCTTTTGACATCCTTTTCCGTGTAACTTAAATTCAAAACCATACTCCGTGCATTTTGTAATGACAGCGGCCGGTATCCACTGTACACAGCTGGCAGCTGAGTGCGCCCGACATTTTTCGTTTCATCCTGCTGTTCTTCCTTCTCTGATGTCGTCTTTTTTACCTCCAGCAGATTCCCATTCGCATCATAGGTATAAAGAATCACCATTCCATCCGGATAGGCCACTTTTGATACCCGCCCCAATGCATCATAGCTGTAGGCTGCCTCTGTATTGCCTGCCTGACCTGCTGCCCTGGCGGTACTGCCTGCCCCTCCACTCATCAGATAAACGCCCACTGTAACCGCTAACATACTCCGAAAAAACCATTTTTTCATATTTCATCTCCCATTTCGTAACAGATTACATTTCAAAAAATTTCAAATATTTTCTATTTTTTTAATATAGCAGATATCTTTTTTAGAAACAATAATTGTTAACACCTACGACAATTTTTGACAAAATATTTCATTTTTTTATATGCTTGACAACTAAAAAAAGTCAGAATGGTATTCCATCCTGACAATTACTATAATATAATTTTATAATTAGGAGATATTTCTTTTATTAAAACCGATGACCGCTGCTGCAAGATTCATAACAGACAGCACAATTGTAACCACTACTGCATACAGATATTCTGACAACTCCTCCATGCCCGCCAGCAGACCGGAAGAATTTAACAGCTGGGCAGGCAGATATTCTTTTATGTCAGGGAACAATCCAAGCAGATAAATCAGTAAGAATACTATGCCGGATGCTGCCACAACAGCAGAACTGGATTGAAAAAGCACTGACATAAGCAGTATAAGGGAAATCAGCCAGATACCAATCAGATAAAAGCAGACAGCAGGGAAAAACACATGGGATGCAATACTATTATCCCAGAAATATGCATTATATGCATATGTAATCCCATAGCACATCCAGTATTCTGCCGTCCAAAGCACAAGCATAACAACAGCCTTTGAAGCAATAATCCCCCATCTTGCCATCCCCTTTGTAATCATATTAATGAGGGTTCCCTTTTGATATTCCATCGTTAAAATACTACTGAACAATAATAGAAACAGAATTAACGCAATGGGTATATTTTTATAAAACTGCATCCACGAAGTCATTGCATCCACTTCTACTTCTGTTACCGTTAATCCTGCTTCCCCAAGACTTTCTGACATCACTTCCATTAGCCATGGTGTCATTTTGGCAATCGCCGGATTCATAATGCCAAAAAAAAGGAAAAGCAGCGTTAAAATAACCAGTTTTCCGGTACGGATTAATTCCATAAACTCTTTACCTGCAAAAGCAATCAGCTGTCTCATCAATGAACCACCTCCATAAACAGGGCTTCCAGTGTCGGCTCTAACATTTCTATCCTCTGTACAGAAATATTATTCTGTACCAAAATCTGCATTATATTTATCATATCTTTTTCTGTGCTTCCGTCATAAAGCAGCTTTCCCTTTCCTATCCCTTTCCCTCCAGGATATTTTTCTGCAAACAAAACGGCATCCTCCGGTTTGTAAAACTCTATCTCCAGGCCGGCACCTTTGCGAAGCCCTTTTATTTCATCCAGCGTACCCTGAAGTACAATCCTTCCGTTGTGCAGACAGGCAATTTCATCGCAGATGCGCTCCACATCAGACAAAATATGGGTTGAAAAAATTACGGTAGTATCCCTTTTTACGTCAGATAATATATCCAGAAGCTCTTTTCTGCCTAATGGGTCAAGCGCAGAGGTGGGCTCATCACAAATTAACAGCTTGGGGCGGTTAAGCAGCGCCTGGGCAATGCCAAGCCGCTGTTTCATTCCCCGGGAAAACCCCTGAATGCGTTTATTTACGTTGTCAAGGTCGACAAGCTCTAACAACTGCTCTGCCCTGTCATGGATTTCATTCTTTTCCAGTCCTGTAATTTTACCGCACAAAGCAAGATACTCCATCGGTGTCATAAAACCATAAAATTCCGGAACATCCGGTAAATATCCAATATATTGGTTTGTTTCGGTCTGTCCAAATCTGACCGGTTCCCCATTTACAAAAATCTCCCCCTTGTCAGGCCGCAATAATCCCAGAATCATTTTCATTGTAGTTGTCTTACCGGCGCCATTTTGTCCGATAAAGCCAAAGATTGTATGCTCCGGTACGCAAAAGCTGAGCTCCTCTATAACCGTATTTGCTCCAAATGCCTTTGATACATGAGAAAGCTTCAGCATATCCATCAGACCTCCTCCTTTCCCAAAAGGAAATATAAAATCGGACCTACAAAATTCATACCAACAATTACCACAATAAGCCATAATACCCTGTTTCCCCGTTTATAGGTTTTATGTGTAAGAATGTGTCTCAAGGTAACGGCAAATAAAGCAAATTCCACAATCACTAACGGAATCAGGAACGGTAACATTTCATTTAAATCATTCATAAATATACTCCTCTCTTCTTATCAGAATATTCTTAATATTTTGATACTCCTCATCTTTTTCCAAACCTGCAAAAGCCGAATGCTGCAATGCCTGTATTGCATCCTCCAAAATAAGCCTTTTGTCTCTGGGTGCATCACTTCCAATGTCCAGCTGTTCATACCACCCGGAAATCCGGTTAAAGTAATCGTCACCATGCAGGGTCAGATTTTCTCCGGTTAATAAATAATCCACCGCATCCACATACCGTTTTAACATCTTCAACGCTTTCCTTTTCTTATTGTGAATACCGTATACAATTGCAGCCTGATAGCAGAAACCTCCCATAGCATTTGGATGCAGCCGTTCCAGCTGATACGCTGCAGCTACATTTTCGATACGCAAAATGGTTTCCTCACAAATACTCAAATTATTACTATGCACTATAATGTAATGCGTAGCGCTGGCTGTTAAATTGAGCAAATGCAAAAACATACTCATTTGCGCAAAACGGTCTGCCTCATCTTCTTTTCCGGCAAGCATATACGCCTGAATCAAAACGCTGTCACTCTGGGTAGAAAAGCGGTAAGGATTTAATATTTCCTCCAATGCTTCAATCGCTTCCTCTGCCCTTCCGAGCTGTAAATCAACAGATGCTTTTAATATGGCAGTATCTTCACAAATACCAATATCCCTACAGCCGGATATTATATGGCTGCACAATTCTGATATTGCTGTCAATACCTCTATCTGGCGGTCCCCGCCCGCTGCCAGCATAAAGTGATTTAACCACAAACTGCACACCTGAAACAGAAAAGGATAACAGGAATAATATTTTTTTATAAATATCTGGCTTTTTTCCATTGCCGCCTCAAAGGGCAGCTTTGCAAACGCTGCTGCCAGGTCCCGGTAAATCTTTTGTATCTGCTCTTTGCTTAACTGGGGTTCGTATCCAAGCAGCATGTCAATGGTTACATCAAAGAATGCTGCCAGCCTGGGAAGCAGCAAAACATCCGGAAGACTTTGTCCCGTCTCCCATTTTGAGACGGATGCTTTTGTTACGCCGACAAACTCTGCCAGCTGCTCCTGTGTGATATTTTTTTCATGCCGTAATCTGGTAATGTTATTTGAAAAATTCAATGAATTCATCTGTCTGCCTCCTTTTGCGTTTTGTAACCACATTGTATAGTAAAGCAATTCCGGTATCCTACATAGTTATGTTTTACTTTATGAGAATCATTATAAGCATCACACCGTACAAATTCAATGGATTGTAACGATACAATAAGATTAAAAATCAACCGGCAGGAAACCACAAACGTCTGCTGAAAAGATGTGGAAGTATATTGAATAATAAATCGTTAGGTATAAGGATGGCGGAAATTTTATTACATTTTGGTCATTTATTATGTTAGTCTATTCTAACTCTTTTATCAACAAAAAGTTTCTCCTTTCCAAATAATCCTTTATTGCAACCAAAATTACGCAGTGCAGGCAAAAATTTACAACACCTGAAATGTATATTCGTATTGTGCTTTGACACAATTATGCTATAATTGTGTCAAAGAAAGGAGTGAACATTATGCCACTTATTATGCCTATTAAAGATTTACGCAATACAACCGAGATTTCCAATATCGCACACAAGGAACAGGAGCCTATTTTTATTACCAAAAACGGATATAGCGATTTGGTTGTAATGAGTAGTGAATTATATGATAAATTTGCAAGAATTAACCGCATCGACCAAGCTATCTACGAATCCGAGCAGGAAATAGCAAACGGATCAGAGGCAGTCGACGCAGAGATAGTCTTTGCAGAATTGGAGAAAAAGCATTTTGGATAAATACAAGGTTAAAATTAACCCTAGAGCAATACGCGAATTAGACAACATTTACGAATATATCGCAAATGAGAAATTGGCTCCTGAAAATGCTAAAGGACAGGTTGACAGAATTAAGAAAGCTATTTTAAATTAGACACATTTCCGCAGTCTCACCAAGAGCGTAACGAGGGCAGATATGGTGGAAAAGGTTATAGACAATTACTGATTGATAACTATATTACTATTTTTCGCACTGATGAATCACACAAAACAGTCTATGTGGTAACGATACAGTATCAGGGACGGAATTTATAAGATAAGCACCAAATTATCTTCATGCAGAAGCATTGCTATGCTCCTCTGGCAGATATTTAAGAAACATATCTTCTGCAACCGACTCTGATATATTACCGCAATTTTCCCCAATCTTTTCCATGCTGTGAAAGATATTTGCAAAAATATTGGTAAATTCCGGCCTGCACTTTCCCTCTTTAATACGCTTCTTATGATTTTTCCGCACATTTTTTTCAAGCTTTGCTATTCGTTTCAAATACTGCTCCACATCTGCCACCGCTGTTTTATCTCCATACATAATAAGGTGTACAGATTCCAGATACATAACCGTGACAACCTCAAAGCTTTCCTCTATCTCCTCCATTGCCTTTTTTGAAAACCGAAAATCTTTAAGAACCTTTTCCCTGGCACTTTCCAAAAGCTCCTTCATACATTTGCTAATTCGTTCCAAATCCTCTACGATATACATAATTTCTGTAGTGTGTGCCGCTTGTTCTTCATTCATATTACCGGAGGAAAACAGACCAATCAGATAATTATAGATATCCTCACGTATGTTAAACACCAGCTTCGCCGCTTTGTCCGCCCTGTCCAGATTTTCAGACCCGCCTTCCAGCATAGCTGCCTTAATATCTCCCAGAAACACTTCCAGCTGCTGTGTATAATTAATGATTTCCTTAGACACCAGATGCAGGGCAACCACCGGCTGGTTCATGACATTGACATCCAGAAACTGCGACCTGAGCTCCGGCTGTTCTTTTTCCTCTTTTTCCGGCAAAATCCACATGACAATCTTTACCATCAGCCAGATTAAAGGAATCCATATGATTGTATTAACAATATTAAATGCTGTGTGTGCATTTGCAATCTGTCTGGATATGACCTCCACCTCCGTACCAGACGGAGAAACCAGAGTAATCACCTTTGCAAACCATGGGATAATAAACATAAATACAATCGAACCGGTTATATTAAATACACTATGGGCAACTGCTGTCCTCTTAGCATTCCTGGTCTGTCCGATACAGGCAAGAAGTGCCGTTATGGTAGTTCCAATGTTGCTGCCAAGCAAAATGGGAATTGCACCCTGCAGCCCTAAAATCGAGGATACCCCATCTGGTCCCGCCTGGGATGCAAAATTCTGGAGTACCGCAATCACTGCAGAAGAACTCTGCACAATTACCGTGATACCCACACCCAGCAGAAGCCCCAATACCGGTATATCTGCCACCTTTCCTATCAAATCGAGAAATACCGGACTGGATGCCAATGGCTTCATTGTAGTCCCCATGATTTCAATTCCAATAAACAATATACCAAAACCTAAAATCGTATTACCGATGTATTTAACTACCTCTTTTTTCGCAACAAAAGCAGTCAAAAATCCGATAAATACAATCGGATAAATATAATCACTTATATTAAATGCGATAATCTGAGCCGTAATCGTAGTACCAATATTAGCGCCTAAAATAATAGATATAGCCTGGGGCAGATTCATCAAACCTGCACTTACAAATCCTATGACCATAACCGTTGTAGCACTGCTGCTCTGCAAAACCGCCGTTGTGAGTGCACCTGCTAAGACTCCCATAATGGGATTTTTCGTGAGAAGCCCTAAAATATATTTCATCCGCTCGCCTGCCGCTTTTTGCAGACCGTCACTCATCATTTCCATCCCAAACAAAAATAATGCCAGACCACCAAATAAACCAAATAACGTATTCACAACATTCATCTTCACACCTCATATGCTTTTTACATGCCTCTCTGCATGTATTCTTATAAATATCTTTCTCTTTTTTCACATATTTAATGTAAAGGAAATATATGTTTTTCTACTAGCGTTAATTGGTAAAATTTATGTTAAATCTATGTAAAGTAAGATAAAAAAGAAGTACTGCCACTAGGCAATACTTCTTTTTTATTACTCATCATATTTCGATATAATGTCATCCGGCCGTTTCGCATTTTCGTTAAGCTTCCACTGGTTATCCCCATAGGAATAACAAATCACGCCAATATCCCCGGACTGAATCCATATATTATACGAGCTGCTCTCCCAGCAAATCCCCCAGAAGTCAGAAGCCCGGACAGTCTCAAAAGAAAAGGTTACTGTCTTACCTTAATATGAACCTCTCTTAACTGCTGTTCCGTCACTTCCCCCGGTGCCCCGCACATCAAATCCTGTGCATTACCATTCATCGGGAACGGAATCACTTCACGGATATTTTCCTCGTTGCGGAGCAGCATAATCATACGGTCTACACCCGGTGCCATACCTGCATGCGGCGGTGCTCCATACTGGAATGCATTGTAAAGCGCTCCGAATTTCTCCTTCAGGTCTTCCTCGGTATATCCGGCAATCTCAAATGCCTTCACCATGATATCCAGATTGTGGTTACGAACCGCACCGGAAGACAACTCCACACCGTTACATACAATGTCATACTGGTATGCAAGAATCTCTAACGGGTCCTTCTCATTTAATGCCTCTAACCCGCCCTGTGGCATAGAGAATGGATTGTGGGTAAAGATAATCTTCTTACTTTCCCTGTCATATTCATACATTGGGAAATCATTAATATAGCAGAAACGGTATGCGTTCTTCTCCAACAAATCTAAACGGTTTGCAATCTCCGTACGGAGCTGCCCTGCATAAGAAGCTGCCAACTCCTCTACATCTGCAATAAAGAAAATGGTGTCTCCGGCCTGTAAGCCTGCCAAATCACGGATTTCCGTTTTCATATCATCCGGAATAAACTTATCAATCGGTCCCTTATAGCTCATGTCCTCTAACACTTCAAGGTATCCTAAGCCACCCATTCCGATGGACTGTGCATACTTTAATAATTTCTCATGCTGTCCCTTGGAAAGCTTTGCATGTACATTGATGGCACGCACGGTCTTCTCATGAAACGGCTTAAAGGTACATCTGGAGAAAAACTCCGTAACATCAATAATACGAAGCGGGTTTCTCAAATCCGGCTTATCCGTACCAAACGCAAGCATCGCCTGCTTATAGCTGTAAATCGGGAACGGTGCATCTGTAATCTGTGCCCCCTCCGGTGCAAACTTCTTAAAGGTTTCTGCAAGTACCTCTTCACCAACCTTAAATACATCCTCCTGGGTAGCAAAGCTCATTTCAAAATCCAGCTGGTAAAACTCTCCAGGGCTTCGGTCTGCTCTTGCATCCTCATCACGGAAGCATGGAGCAATCTGGAAATACTTATCAAATCCGGATACCATAAGCAGCTGTTTATACTGCTGTGGCGCCTGTGGAAGTGCATAAAACTTACCCTTAAACTTACGGGACGGAACAATATAATCTCTTGCGCCTTCCGGTGAAGAAGCACAAAGGATTGGTGTCTGCATCTCCAAAAATCCCATGTCCGTCATTTTCTGTCTCAAAAAGCTGATTACCTTGGAACGGAAAATCATATTGTCACGAACCTTTGTATTTCTAAGGTCGAGATAACGGTATTTTAAACGGACATCCTCTCTTGTCTCCTTGGAGGTCATTATCTCAAATGGAAGCTGGCGGTATACCTTGCCCAAAACCTCTACGCTGTGTGCCTCCAATTCAATGGTTCCCGTTGGAATCTTAGGATTATAAGTCTCCTCGTCACGGTGCTCAATAACACCTTCAATGGAAATACAATCCTCTTTGCTAAGTCCATCCAGTAAAGAAGTATCGCGCATTACCACCTGCATAATTCCGTACATATCTCTTAAATCAATAAAGGATACGCCGCCGTGGTCACGAATGTTCTCAATCCAGCCTGCAATTTTTAAGGTCTCTCCTACATCCCCTTCGCCAATCTGGTCAAGGGTACGGTTACGGTAAATGTTTTCTGTGTTCATGTTGCTCTCCTTTTTCTATCTTTTTATATTTTGCTTTGATTTGTAATCCGTCATGCAGCCTCGATTCCGCTTACATAAAAAGAGGGCTGCCCATCCCAAACGATAATCGTTCAGGACGAACAGCCTATATGTCCGCGGTACCACCTGAATTACTGCCCCTGCAGTCTCTCAACGGTTCACCAGATAAAAATTCTATCGGAAACCCTGTTGCTTTACGCACAACCTACGGCGCACCTACTGATTCATCATATTGTCTGTATGCTGCAAATATCATACTTCAAATAATATGATAAACGTTCAGATTGCGGCTGGTAAAGTGTTATTCACGAAGATTCACTCTATGGGGTTCTCACTGTCTCCCACTCACTGGAAGCGATAATCTGCGCTACTTCTCTTCGTCATCGCCATTTGTGGCTATTATAGCCCAGTGTTTTTTTCTTGTCAACGACTTTCACCGGATATTTTCAGCATTTTTTATATGTATTATTCTGAAAAGTTATTTTTACCCCCTTTCCAAAATTTTTATCTCCATACACTTAATCATTTAACTTTACCCAGACTTTACAGTGCTTCGCAATTACTTTAATATACTTTTCCGCTTTTTCTGCTTGTAAATATATAACTGGGCATCTGCCTGCTCCAGCTCAAAGGATACATCTACATCCTCTGAACAGGTAAACTCTTTTGCACCCACGCTCATGCTTACATAATACACCTTATCATTGTTACCATTTAAGTTTTCTGTAATATCGTCAATCTGCTGCCTTATCTTCGCCTCAATGTCCTTCTCATCTGTAATGACATAGGCACAGAACTCATCACCGCCGACTCTTCCAACATCACCCTTACCATCTATGCTATGCACCGCATCATGCAGAATCCTTGCGATGGCACACAGGGAATAATCTCCCTCCTCATGTCCAAACTGGTCGTTTACAAGCTTCAGATTATTCATGTCTGCATAGATTGCAATTGCATTTCTTCCTTTATTTTCTTTGGCTATTACATTCCGCTTCATGTTGTCCAAAAAACCTCTGCGGTTATAAATCTGGGTCAGTTCATCTATCTTGGAAATCTCCTCCAGTATAGAGTTCTTCTCCTCAATCTGCTGCAGACTTTCCTCCAGTGCTTCCGCCATCTGGCTCTTTTTACAAAGCAGCTGGTTCGTCTTTAACGCATTGGCAATCTGGTAAGTCAGCTGTCCAATATAACTGAAATAATCCTCATCTATCTCCCACACAAGAAAACCATACTGGGTTTCACCTGCATACAACATGGTAACTATCTGGATTACCGCCTCGGAGCTCCTGCTGTAGACATTGGAAAAAATCTCTCCAAAAGGAATCCGCTGCTTAGAAATATCAATCTCTTTTATATCCTGGGGTTCCACCGGATAATAGTAAAGCGGCATAGGCTGATAGATGATATTCGGTTTTCTCCTATACGGCTCCTTATAATATGCCCGCAGCTGTACATATTCCGGTATGCTCCAGCTTTGTCCCCGCTTATATTCTATCGCATCTTCAAATGTATACAGATATACACTATGGACATTCATACTACACAGGCTGTTTAATATCATGGAATAAATTCGGTAATTTTCCTCTTCATAATCTAAAATATTTCTTGATATGGAGACCAGAGTATGATTCAGTGCGTCCAGATGTGCCTTTGTGCTCACCACATCTTTTTCCTCTGTCTTGCTGCTATTCCCTTCACAGCAACCACAAGATTCCCTTGCAACAAAGGTGGTATCCACTAATACATCCTGAATTTCACCCTTTACCGCCTTCTCACATAAGCATACCGCCTCATATCCCAGCAGGGCAGAATCTGCCCTTACAGTGGAAAGTCCCGGCTGGATTTCATCGGAGTAAGGTAAATCGTCAAATCCTAGAACTGCGATATCCTTCCCTATCCGGATATTCCTCGCTTCTAATACCTGGTATGCTCCATAACACATCATATCATTTGCACAAATCAGGGCATCCATTTCTGGATATTCATCCAGCAGCTCCCCTATAACCTCCATACAGTTATAAGAAAAATTACCCTCTACAATTCTGTACTGCTCCGGCGGAATATTATTCTCATGCATGCTCCTGGCAAAAATATGATACCGCTCCATAGCATCCGTATTGTTTTTGGGACCGCTTACATAGCCGAATTTTCTGATACCATGCTGTTTTATCAGATGCTCAATCCCCGATACCATTCCACGTCCGTTATCAAAATTAACACAAGAATACTCCTCCAATGTATCGGAAATCAAAATAACCGGCACTTTTATCTTTTGTAAAAACCGCCGTTTTTCCTCGGCACTCAAATCTGCCGCAATGTTACCAGTATTCACAATGGCAACATCAATATTATTTTCGAGAATAAAGTCAAACAGACAATTATTCTGATATGCATACTTATCTAAGGTAGGACTTCTCTTTACATCCAGAAATTTAGCCGGAAAAATATACAAATCGTAATCTTTCTCTCTGGCAGCCTTTACCGCACCTTTACACAAAACATCTGTATTCGGGTCTTCAAATTCGCTGACAAAAAGTGCCACTCTCAATCTGTCCATAGCCATCCTCCTTTTCCCATATCTTACATTTTCCCTTCTCTATTTAAATATATTTAGGTACTTGCGAAACTCCCTATTTTCAAAATCTAGTTGTGCAATATAAACAATTTCATAAGCGGGGTGCTTTAGAGCCGTTGGTACTTAGGTGCCATATTTTGGCACCTGATGTACCATTACGAGCGACAAGCAGCAAAAGCGTGCCCAGCGTTGATATTGTTTA
>URMF01000052.1 GCA_900548855.1 uncultured Eubacteriales bacterium | reverse complement strand
GGGATGCCACCCCGCCACCCTGTCCCAATGTATAGAACTGCTCCTTCTGTCCCATTTCTAAGGCCTGTAATGCAAAATCATTATCGGTTTTAATTCCATCCAAAAACATGATAGTGATTTCCTGATTCATATCTGCCGGAAAAGCATCTAACAAATCCTCAAAATCTGAATTGAATTTCTCTGTATCTGCAATATACTGCTCTCTGTTTGCCTGCTTCTGGTTCAACTCTGCCAGCCTTGCCTGCAACTGTGTAATTTCTGTATTTATTGTCTGTACTTCCTCATAATTAGGTTTTGCAACATACATAAACACAAGTACAACAGCTGCCACACCAACCAAGATAAGTAATGCCATTTTTTCTGAATCTCTTAATTTCATTGCAATCCCCCCTATTCTGCACTGGTTTCTTCAAGCACCGCATCCGCAGCTGCCTCTTCTTCCGTGTCATCCTCTACCATGGAAACAAATCTAGCTGTGATATTGAACTCATAGGTGGTATCCACCCTCTCAGCTTCTTGACCTTCTGCTACCTGTACTTTGCTCTCCGTTTCCGTGACATCCACTAAGAAGGCATCCTCAATACAGGCAATCTTCTTCAGCTGAATGATAAACTTACCAATTTCATCATAATCTCTCGTCACACCACTCAGCTCTACTCCCTCGTCACTTGAGGAATAGGTATTAATTGCCATATTCTTCGGCATATTCTTTTCCAGCTCATCAAAGAATATCGTTATATTTTCATTCAGACTGCGGGTCTGGCTATACATATTCTTCATGTCATCATATTTCGCCTTTGCCGCATCATAATCGCTGACAATCTGGTCAATATCTGCAATCGCCGCAATCTGTGCATTCAGGCTATCACGCTTAGAGATTGCATTGTTTTTCATCACAATGGTTACACCCGCCATAATTGCCGCAATCACAACTCCGCCAACCAGAACTCCCGTACCAATCTTCACATAATCGGTATTGCTGGAACCCTTTGTCTTCACCTCCGTTGGAACAAAGCCCATCGGCGCAAAGGCTGCTCCAATTGGAGCAATCAGATAAACCGGATTATAGATTTTCAAATCAATCTTCGGGTCAAACTTAATATTGTACAAGCTGTCCATGATTCTGGTCTGAATATTCAACTGAATCTTAAACAGACCATCAATACCACGAATCAGCGCACCGTCACCAACCAAAAATACATCATCTATCGGTTTGTCTGGATTCTTCGTTACATAATAATCAATGACACGCCCGATATTGTTAATCAGATACCGGAATGCTCCCGTTGCTGCATTGTCATCAAAATCAACTGTAATTAATCTCTCATTCTGTAAAAGGGTCATTGCGGTTGTCGCATCGACACCTTTTTCATCCATCACCTCGGTTACTACAGCATTGGTTCCGTAAGGTACAGTTCTCTGTAATAACAGGGTATCTCCCTTCACAATATTAAGAATGGTAGCTTCACTGCCCAACTGAATAACCATGGTTGTCATGGTGGCACTGGTCTGTGTCTTAATCAACTGAAGCATCGCATTACCAACGTAATCAATTGACTGGACATTCATTCCCAGGATACTTCCCAGTTCATAATAGCTCTTAACCATCGCAATCGGCGCAGCCACTACCATAAGCTTTAACTGCTTTGTCTTATCTTCATTCACTACATGTTCAAGGATAGAATGAGAAACAACGTAATCTTCTATATTAACTGGGAAATATTCGGATGCATTGGCATCTACAATTCCCTTTACCTTGTTCTCCTTCACTTCCGGAATCAGCACCTCACGGTTTACCACCTTGGAAGATGCTAAAATAAATATTACATTCTTATTTGTTATTCCGTTTGCATCTAACTGCTCCCGGATTACAGATGCAATCCGTTCCACATCCCTGAGCGTGCCATCCTCATAAGCATCCTCAGGTGTCTCAAAAATCAATGCATTATGTACATTTGTCTGTTTCTTTATTGAAGGTGTCACCTCAATAATTGTAATACTTTCGTTTGTTATCTCTACTGTCAAGACTTTATTACTTTTCGCCATGTCGTAGCCTCCCTCGCTAATCAGAAGTTATTTTAAACAGGGTACAACCCTAACATATTCAGATACCAGCTCACAAGCTGTTCACCGCATATCATTGCTATATATACGCCCAAGGATAAATACGGGCCGAGAGCCAGTTTCGCACTGCTCCCCTTAATCTTCATCCGGATTAAATGTATAACTGACCCTGAAATACATCCAATTCCCAATGCTATAAAATTAAGTTTCCAGCCTAATAGTAAGCCAGTTGCTGCCATTAATTTGATGTCACCGTCCCCTATTACTGAGTCAACCTCATCCTCCGGATACCTTTTTCTGAGTACCGGTGTTGCAATCCGGTCGACTATGAATAAAAAACCGCTGACCGCAATAAGACCAATTAAATATTCTAACCAATTAGAAAAATCTGCAAATAAATGAATCAGTCCACAAATAAAAATAAGAATATTGTATTCAAGAGGAATATATTGTGTGCGCCAATCCACCACACTTAGAGAAAACAAAGCTGATACAGTAATCGTCCACAAAACACTGTCTATACCGGTATTGTTCGACCAAAAAACTCCCGACAATAGCAAAACATTTACTATCAAATAGACAACCGCACTTTTATTCATTAATATATTAGCCCAAGGACATTTTCCCATCAATTTTATGTAGGAAACCATCATCCACTCATTCAAATTCTCTCCACGGGTCAAAAGGCACCTTTTATGTCCATAACAATGTTTAAGTCTTGAACAACTGCCACATTTTCCTTCTTCCACTTGACTAATAAAACAGGATAAAGGAATCGCAACCTGCCCCAAAAGGCAGGTTATGATTCCGATAATCAAATTTGTAATGCTTATATTATGCATATTCTTTATTAAGTATCAAAACATTACGGAGTACAGGTAGCTTTATCATCCGTTAAGCATATTGATGCTGTTGGATAAAGAATATGACTTGCTCCACTTTCGCGAACACGAACGCTGTTTCCATCAATCTCTACTTCAAATGTAGCACCAGTATATGATGTACCTGCCATACATTTCTTTGACTTAATCGTTGGTGCTGTCGAGCCACCTACTGTATCCTGTACTAAAGGACCAAAGGTAGTACCTGTAGTATACAAAGTTGCAATAGGAGTCCATGTTCCGGCACCTGTAATAGCTTGTGCCTCATCATAACCATTCTCATTCGCAAGAGCAGTCTGTACTGCAGTCGCAATGGTGTTAGCTGTCTGAATATCTGTTGATATTCTAGACTTATTGATGTACTTGATAAGTGCCGGTGCAAGTGCACCTGCTAAGATAGCCATAATCGCAATAACGATAATCAGCTCGACCATTGAAAAACCTTTGTTCTTTTTCATAATAATCTCTCCTTTACTTATAAAATATTTTTATTAAAACTACCATGGTCACCGGTAGAATTAATCATAATCCCACAATGCCAGCTTGCCTCCGGCTCGCTGCGGCTGTCGCCATATGTCAGGATATGTTAAGATATCTGCTTACAAGCAAGCTTGACGCAGACACCTTAACATACCCTGACGCATTGCTCGTAGTTTGTTACATATTATCAATTCCTTCGTACATACTAAGAATCGGACCGTATACAGCAGCTACAATCATACCTACAATACCTGCCATAACCACCATAGTAAGTGGTTCCATTGCCTGGGTCAGGGATTCTGTTGCAAGGTCTACCTCTCTGTCATACAAATCCGCAACCTTCTCCATCATATCCTCAATATTACCGGTTTCCTCCCCAATCTTAACCATCTGTACCAGCATGGTCGGAAACACATCCATATCCTTAAGAGGTTTTGAAAGAGGAAGTCCCTTGGCAACCTGTGCCTTGGCATTCATCAGACCATCCCGGAAAATCTTGTTGCTCATCATTCTAGCTACCTGTTCGATAGAGTCCAACATCGGTATACCTGCTGACATCAGCGTACTCAAGGTTCTGGCAAATTGTGCAGAATTGCTCTTAATTACCAAATTGCTGAATATCGGTGCATTAATCCCAAGCTTTGCAGAAAACATCTGACCGCTCGGTGTTGCCAGTGCAAACTTAATGGCAACAATAATTCCGACAATACAAGGTACCAGAATATACCACCTATGTATAATAAAATCACTTCCCGACATCATCATACGGGTTGCCAGCGGCAGTTCCGTTCCCATATCCGCAAACATTTCGACAAAGTTTGGAATAACCGCAATCATTACAACAATAACCACCAGCACTGCTACTATCATTACCATAATGGGATAAGTAAGAGCTCCCTTAATCTTGCCCTTCAACGCATCATCCTTCTCAAAGTGAACTGATAGCCGTTCAAAAGAAACCTCCATACTACCGGATGACTCACCGGCAGCAACCATGTTAATCATAATCGGTGGAAACACATCCGAATTCAACCGCATGGCATCTGATAAGTTGCCACCCTTTTCAACATATATCTTGGCTTCCACAACTGCTTCCTTCAATGTCTTATTGTCCATCTGCTCCGAAAGCATATCCAATGCCGTAATTACCGTAACACCTGCATTCAATATACTGACCATCTGCTTACACAGAATTGACAGGTCACGGCTCTTTACCTTTTTCTTACCAAGATGAAAGCCTCCTTTGACTTCTCCCGCATCCTTCAATTCAGTAACGGATAAGCCTTCGCTTTTCAGCTTCTCCTGAGCTTTCTCACGGTCAGCAGCATCTATTGTGCCCTTTTTCGGCTTGCCATTCTTATCAATCGCCTTATAATTATACTGTGCCATACAACTCCTCCACCATTCATCCTCTGTCCAGATTCTGCATTATCTCCTACTACTTTATGTATATCAATAACGAACAAAATATGAACAAATTATTAACTTTTTCTAATCATGATATTACTCTATTTTTATTAAAATTGCAATAATAAATTAACATAATTTGAAATTTTTATCAAATATGAACAAAAATCTACATTTTTTTCTTTAATGCAGCCTGATCCTGGGCATAAATTAGTGCATTTTCACGACTAATGGCTCCCTCTCTGTACAATTCATACAAATGGTCATCCAGGGTAATCATTCCCATCTGGCGGCTGGTCTGGATTGTCGACTGAATCTGATGCGTCTTTGCTTCACGAATCAGGCTCCGGATTGCCGGGCTGCCAAACATAACCTCAAAGGCTGCCACACGACCTCTTCCATCCTCCGCCGGTACTAACGCCTGGGAGATAACTCCCTCCAGAATCATAGCCAGCTGTACACGGGTCTGCTGCTGCTGGTGTGTCGGGAACACGTCGATAATACGGTCGATGGTATTGGCAGCTCCGATGGTATGCAGTGTGGAGAATACCAGATGTCCGGTCTCTGCTGCTGTTATGGCTGTAGAAATCGTCTCCAAATCACGCATCTCACCAAGAAGAATAATATCCGGGTCTTCACGAAGTGCTGCACGGAGTGCATTGCCATAGCTCAATGTATCCATTCCAACCTCACGCTGGTTAACTACGGATTTCTTGTGATGATGTACATACTCAATCGGGTCCTCCAATGTAATAATATGGTCTGTCAGATTCTCATTTGCCTTGTTGATGATAGAAGCAAGTGTTGTGGACTTACCGGAACCGGTAGGGCCGGTAACCAGAACAAGACCACGCTTTTTCTTGTATAATTCTACCACCTCTGTAGGGATTCCCAACTGATCCGGTCTTGGAATTACCGTCTCAACCCGGCGGTATGCCGCCGCCATATTCCCTCTATCCATAAATACATTCACACGAAAACGTCCGGTTTCATCGGAGTCGAAGGAAAAGTCCACCTCTCCGCGTTCCTTCAATATCTGCTTGTGGCGTTCATGCATGGTTGCCCCAATCATCTCTGCCGCATCCATCGGCTCCAGTGGAGGACACTCCACCTCAATCAGCTTTCCGTTAATTCTGAGCTTCGGCGGAATACCGACTGCAATATGTACGTCAGATGCCTTCTGTTCCACCGAAAATGTCAATAACTCTTTGATGTCAATCATGTTTCTTCCCCTTTCGCTCTCCATATATTCATAGCAATCCTGCTACATGTCATGCCGGTTCTCACTTTTGCAAACCACACACTTTTAATATTCGTCTCCTGCCTCGTATACAATCTTACGCATCTCCGACATAGAGGTAATCCCACTCAACACATGTTTGCTTACACTAAGCTTCAGCGTAGACATTCCCTCTTCCAAGGCCTGCTCTTCAATCTCGTTCGCCGGTGCATTCCTTGCAATGACCTGCTGCAGGCTTCTGGAAACCGGCATCATCTCATACACACCGATTCGACCCGAATAACCGGTATCATTACAGATAGGGCATCCGTTGGGTTCGTAAATAACCACATCCTCTTCCGAATCCCCCACACCTAACAGTCTCTTCTCATAATCCTCCGCATATCTCGGCTGCTTACAAGTGCAGAGCCTTCTTACAAGACGCTGTGCAATGACACCCACCAATGCATCACCTGCCGTATATGGTTCAATACCCATATCAATCAGACGGGTTACCGTAGAAGCAGCTGAATTCGTATGCAGTGTGGACACAACCAAGTGTCCTGTGATAGCCGCCTTAACTGCTATATCTGCCGTCTCGCCGTCTCGAATCTCACCAATCATAATAATGTCCGGGTCCTGTCGCAGAATAGAACGCAATGCAGCCGCAAAGGTCATTTCTGCCTTTTCATTTACCTGACACTGGTTAATTCCATCAATGTTTGCCTCCACCGGGTCTTCAACAGTAATAATGTTAACATCTTCTGTATTCAACTCACTGAGTGCCGTATAAAGCGTTGTAGATTTACCAGAACCGGTAGGTCCCGTTACAAGAATAATTCCATGTGGATTACTCAGAATACCATCGAATACCTTTTCCTCCTCCGGAGTAAAACCAAGTCCGGATTTCGGTCTCGTCAGACCATCCTTGGAGGTAAGACGCATAACCGTCTTCTCTCCGTATACGGTAGGGAGCATGGATACACGGATATCAAACTCCTTCCGGTCTACCATAATAGAGATACGGCCATCCTGAGGCTTACGCTTTTCGGAAATATCCATTCCACCCATAATCTTAAGGCGGGCACAGATACCTGACAACAGGGAATAATCATAGGACATAACCTGTTTTAATACACCGTCAATACGGTATCTTACCCGGACGGAGGATTCCAACGGCTCAATATGAATATCGGAAGCTCGCTGTCTTACACCACCCTCCAGTATCTGCTTAACCAGCAATACAATCGGAGAATTCTCGATGTCCGCATTCACTTCCTCCTCTTCTGCCTGGGACAGCATATCCTGCTCCCGTTCCTTCCGGTATGCCTCTGCTGCCTCCATCGCCTGATGGTTACCATAATACTTACCAATTGTGGACTGAATGTCATCCTCCATGGCAAGCAGTGCCTCAACCTGACAGCCAGTGACAATGGATATATCATCAATGGCAATAATATCCATTGGGTCTGCCATAGCAACCCGCAGCACGTTCGGATTGTTTTCATCAAATCCAAGAGGAATAACATTATATTTCATAACGATATCTTCCGATATCAATGATAATACCTCATCATCAAATTTGCATCCCTTCAGGTCAATGAATTCAACCCCCAGCTGCTGGGTCAGCACTGCAACTAATAATTCCTGACTGATGAAGCCCTCGTCCAAAAGAGTCTTCCCTAGCTTCTGACCCTTTTCCTTCTGTAATGCTAATGCCTCCTGCAATTGTTCTTCAGTGATTGCACCTGCTGCAACAAGCAAATCACCCATTCTGATTTTCTTTCTTCCTACTCCAATACGCATATGCAAATCCTCTCATAAGTTTAATTAATAATATTGTACCACATTACCAAAAAAAAAGAAACCTTTTATATAATTTTGTTTATTTGCACAAAAACCTTTGTGGAAAAGCACTTTTACCCTTTTTTCACATAAAATAATGAAAAGCCCTTTAAGGTGACTCCTATGCAGACATTCAAGCAACCTCTTTCAAAGGAATCCGAATTGTATTATTTGAAAAGAAGCAAAGACGGAGACTTAGAGGCAAGAAACATTCTGGTAGAATACAACTTAAGACTGGTTGCCCATATTGTAAAAAAATACAATAATTTTGAAAGGGATACGGATGACCTGATTTCCATCGGCACCATTGGGCTCATTAAAGCCATCAACACCTATGACATGGAAAAAGGCAGCCGCCTGGTCACCTATGCATCACGCTGTATCGAAAACGAACTGCTGATGATGCTTCGCCAGGAGAGAAAGTGCTCGAAAGAATTTTCCCTGTATGAACCCATCGGAACCGATAAGGAAGGAAATGAAATTAATCTCCTGGATATTGTTGAATATGACGAAAAAGACATCGCGGAGCATATTATACTGGCAGATAACATAAAACATCTGTATCTCGCCATAAAAAAACAGCTGGATTCCAGAGAATTTCAGGTCATTATACTGCGTTACGGCTTATTTGGCAAGGAAGCGCTCACCCAGCGGGAGGTAGCAGACCGGCTGTCTATTTCCCGTTCCTATGTGTCAAGAATTGAAAAAAAAGCATTATCCAAGCTTCGCAAATCATTCGACGGCTTTCCGGCGTAAAATCAGTCCCGGCTCTAAAGCCATTCCAAAATCCACCATCAAGTGCTCCTTTGGGTGAGGGGCACTTTCAACCCTCTCTCCCTTCTCATTCCGGATTTCCTTCACCGTCAGCTCCTGGTTGCTGCCGTCAAACAGCATCACCTCTACCCGTTCGCCCACACAGAATTTGTTCCGCTGTATAAAGTGTACATATCCGTTTTCATCCATGGACTCAACCTTACCGATATAGACATAGTCCTTCACATACGCATTGTTATCATAAACCTGGGAATCTGAATCCGTTTTTCCAAAGTAAAAGCCGGTAGTAAACTGACGGTATGTGCATTTACCAATCTCTTCTTTATAATAGGGAAGATTGTTCTGATACAATTCAGGGTTCTTCTTATAATCATCTATGGCTTTCCGGTAAGTCCGCGCCACCGTTGCCACATACAGAGCCGTCTTCATCCTGCCTTCAATTTTAAAGCTGTCAATCCCCGCCTCCAACAACTCCGGAATATGCTCCACCATGCAGAGGTCCTTCGAGTTAAAAATATAAGTTCCTCTGTCGTCCTCTTCCACAGGAAAATATTCCCCCGGCCGCTTCTCTTCCACTACACTGTATTTCCAGCGGCAGGGATGTGTACAGGCTCCCCGGTTCGCATCTCTTCCCGTGAGAAAATGGCTTAACAGACATCTCCCGGAATAAGAAATGCACATGGCCCCATGGACAAAGCTTTCAATCTCCATGTTCTCCGGAATATGTGCCCGTATCTCTCTGATTTCTTTCAGGGAAAGCTCTCTGGCAGACACCACCCGGGACGCCCCCAGATTATACCAGAACTGGAAAATCCCATAATTGGTATTATTCGCCTGCGTACTGATATGCAGCTCCACACCCGGAAGAATTTCCTTCGCCAGCATAAAAATTGCCGGGTCCGAAATAATCAGTGCATCTATTCCAACCGGCTTCAGCTGTTCAAAGTAGAGCCGCACCCCTTCCAAATCATCATTGTGGGCAAATATATTTGCCGTCACATAAAGCCTTGCTCCATTTTCATGACAATAGCAGACAGCCTCTTTCATCTCTTCAATTGTAAAATTATGTGCCTTCGCCCGGAGTCCAAAGGCCTCACCGCCAATGTACACCGCATCCGCACCATAATCTACTGCAACCTTTAACACTTCCAGGCTTCCCGCCGGAATCAATAATTCTGTCTCTCTCATTTTATTCCCCATTTCCCGTCCTGCCAAATCTCAGAAAAAAAACATTTCAGTTCCCGGCATTCTGTATTTTAACCGACAAGGCAATACCATCGCCCAGTGGAATAATGGATGTTTCCAGCAGCGGATGTGTCTTAAGGGTATACAAATACTCTCTCATACGTCCATGAATGGTTCGATTTCTGTGATTTACCACATATTTCGAATCTAGCACCTCTCCATCCTGCAAAACATTATCGGATACCAACACACCATCCCACGCAAGAAGCCGTATAATATCCGGAAGAAAATGTATATACTGTCCCTTTGCCGCATCCATAAAGATAAAATCATACGTCCCATCCAGCTGCTTCAAAATATCTGACGCATCTCCCTCCAACAGGGTAATCCTATTCTCTGCACCGGCGCGCTTGAAATTCTCTTTCGCTTTGCCAATCCGTGGCTCCCACTTCTCAATGGTGGTAATATGTCCCTCCGGCGGAACAAACTGGTTCATATAAATTGCTGAATATCCCACAGCCGTGCCCACCTCCAATATCCTTACAGGCTTTTTCACCAGTAACATGGTCTTTATCCATTCCCTGGTCTCCCTCCGAATAATCGGAACCTCATCCGCTATGGCTTCCTGTTCGATTTCTCCCACAATTCCTTTATCATCCTGGTTCATGGAATTGATAAAGGAGGTAACTCTCTCATCCACAATCATGCTGAGCCCTCGCTTTGTAATCCGCAAATCAACTTGCAAATTTCATCCGGTGTCATTGCCGGTCCCACTGTATAGGTTCCCGCCTTTATCCGGCTGTTGTATTTTCCCAGATAAACCCGCGCTAGAAACAGATACCGGCTCTCCACAACCCCGTTCTGTTCCAGTACTACCGCAACATCCCTTGCAGTATCACCACTTGCAATGGTAATATTCACCGTCTGCTTTGAGGAAGGTGCATAGGAAAAATCAGCAAATAGCTTGTAAGAAAAGTGATAAGTCATCACAAATCCCTCCACCAGCATAAATACCAGTATCACATTAATCAAAGTCCTCAGACTTATCTGTAAAATTGTACTTGAAATATTATCTTTATCTCTTGTCATACACTTTCCCTATCCCATATAATTATAATCCAACTCCAGCCCATCTGCGATTATCTCATACACTTCCGCCATTTTCCGGGATAAAATCTGTTCCGCCACAAGAAATTCATTTACCAGCGGATTTCGCAACACCTTTTCATATTCCAGTGCCAGATTGTGAATCTCCTGATACCGGTTGATTCCGTCCTCATATCCCTGCAGTTCATAATTGCGTCTCCGAAAAGAATTCATTGCCTGGTATAGCTCCTGGTTCTCCTGTACCCGCTTCATCGTTTCCTGATACCGGTTATATTCCTCACTATTCTTTATTGCCTGATTTAACTTAGCCGCTTCTGCTGTAATCATGACTTTCTCCTTCCCCGAAGACCTTCCCCCGGCACCCCGTAACAGTAAACACCTTTCCCGGCGGGCTGCAGCAGTCTTCCTACACTTCTGTAATAATCGGCAGAATCATCGGATTTCTCTTGGTTCGTTTCCATAAAAATTCACCCAGTTCATCCTTAATGGATGTTTTGATTTTTCCCCAGTCTGTGATATTGCGGTTCAGACAGTCATTTAATGCATCCTCTACCACATCATGACATTCATCCATTAAATTTTCAGATTCCCTCACATAAACAAAACCACGGGATACAATATCCGGTCCTGCCACCAATAAATTGCTGTGCTTTTCCAGCGTTACCACCACAATTATCAAACCATTCTGAGATAAATGCTGACGGTCGCGAAGTACAATATTCCCCACATCTCCAACACCCAGCCCATCCACTAAGATTCCCTGGGCTGTCACATGTCCGACTGTTTTTGCTTCATCCTTCGACAGCTCTAAAACCGTTCCATTGCTTAAAATCTGCACATTCTTCTTCTCCACTCCCATCTCAATGGCAAGCTCAGAATGGCGTTTGAGATGACGGTATTCGCCATGCACCGGAATCGCATATTGCGGCTTGGTCAGTGCATATATCAGCTTAAGCTCCTCCTGACAGGCATGTCCGGACACATGGGTATCCTGGAAGATGACCTTTGCACCCTTCATCTCCAGCTCATTGATAATCTTGTTAATGGCTTTTTCATTGCCCGGAATTGGACTGGAGCTTAAAATAACTGTATCACCAGGCTTAATGCTGATTTTATTATGAATATTTGCTGCAATTCTGCTGAGGGCAGCCATATTCTCTCCCTGGCTTCCCGTGGTAATCAGTACAATCTGTTCATCCGGATAGCTCTTCATCTGTTCAATTCCAATCAGCGTATTATCCGGAATTTGGATAAACCCCAGCTCAGAAGCGGTATTGATAACATTCACCATACTTCTTCCTTCGATGACTACCTTTCTGCCATACTTGTCCGCACTGTTAATTATCTGCTGGACACGGTCTACATTGGAGGCAAAGGTGGCAATAATCAGACGGCTGTTTCGGTTCTCAGAAAATAATATATCAAAGGTTCTTCCCACTTTTTTCTCACTTGGAGTAAAGCCCGGCCGTTCTACATTGGTGGAATCTGCCATCAAGGCAAGCACACCCTTTTTCCCCAGCTCTGCATATCTCTGTAAATCAATGGTCTCCCCAAATACCGGTGTAAAATCTACCTTAAAATCCCCAGTATGCACAAGGATTCCCGCAGGCGTATAGATAGCAAGTCCCGAAGAATCCGCAATGGAATGATTGGAGCGGATAAACTCAATCCGGAAACATCCCAGATTAATTGTCTGTCCATGCTTCACCACCTTGCGTTTTACATTATTTAGTAAGTTATGCTCTCTAAGCTTATTATCAATCAGTCCCATAGTCAATTTTGTCGCATAAATGGGCATATTTAACTCTTTTTCAATATAGGGAATGGCTCCAATATGGTCTTCATGCCCATGGGTTACCACAAGTCCCTTAACCTTCTCAATATTTTCCTTCAAATAAGTTATATCCGGTATAACCAAATCAATTCCCAACATATCCTCTTCCGGAAATGCCAAACCGCAATCAATTACAACAATGGTATCTTCATACTCGATTGCTGTAATATTCATACCGATTTGCTCAAGACCTCCTAAAGGAATAATCTTCACGCTGGGAGCCTTTTCCTTTTCTGCTCTGTTCTTCTTAAAAGGCTCACCCTTTTTCATATTCACTTTCAAAACTCTACCTCCGTATCACTGTCTTCTAACAATTCTTCAAAAATCGGGAAAAGAATTTCCAATTCTTTTTCATCCTCTACAAATTCATACATTCCGTACTCTTCATCCCGGTCACCCACATCCTCTTTCAGAATATAGCATTCTCCCTCTTCTGCATCCTCGTCCTCCTGAGCTGGTGCAACCAGATAGTAATTCTTTCCCATCAGCTGTGTCTGTTCCAACACATAAAACTCCACCTCTTCATTATCTTCAAAGGTAATTACAATTGTTTCTAATTCTTCCATAGCTTTTCCTTTCCCTGCCTCCATAGTGGCATTTTTCCATCAAAATAAGACTATTCCCAAAATAAACCCATTCCTCATTTGTTACTGGCATCCAAATAGCTCTGTAAAATAACTGCCGCCGCCATCTTGTCCACATATTCCTTGCGATTCTCCCGGCGTACTCCCGACTCCATCAGTATCCGTTCCGATTCCACTGTAGATAACCGTTCATCCTGTAAAACAACTTCTAATCCGGTTCTTCTCTCAATGTGTTCCTTAAATTCTTCCGTTGCCACAGCTCTCGGCCCAATTGTATTGTCCATATTTTTCGGATATCCAAGCACAACAAAAGAAACCCCATACTCATCGATAAGTTCCTCTATCTTAGCCAAGGTTCTTCGTAGCTTATTCTCCGACTTTCTCTCTATGGTCATAATCGGCTGTGCAGTGATTCCCAATTCATCACTAAGGGCTACACCAACCGTCTTAGAACCATAATCCAGTCCCATAATCCGCATCCTTCGTCTCCTGCTATTTCAGTCTTGTCTCAATATAATTTTCTAACAAAACTTCAATAATTTCATCACGCTCTGCCTTCATAATCAAGCTTCTTGCATTCTTATAACTGGTTATATACGTAGGATCCCCACTCATTACATAACCTACAATCTGGCTTACCGGATTATAGCCTTTTTCAGACAAGGCAGTATAAACCTCAGCAAGAATCTCTGATACCGGCAGATTATTATCTTTTACTACGTCCACAAATTGTGTATTAAATGTATTCTGGTTATTCATAGCATCACGTCCTTATTTCGATATCTATATGATAATATACTTTGCCAAAAGTTTCAAGTCGTATCTGCAAAGCCTTTTCATTATTCGTCAGAAAATCTAAAAAATTCTGACAAAATCAGACCAGCCTGACCTTCACAATTCGGTTGATAAGGCTGCTGTCTGCCGGTAGCGCCACCTTAACATAACGCTTTGTATGCCCGGTAAAATATTTTATTTCGCCGCCTATCTTCCCCTCCGTTGTATCCATTTCCAACTTTCCGACAGCTTTCTCTGCCAGCACTGCCTTTTTCAATACCTCTATCTGCTTCCCATCCTCTATTCTCTCTTCCACCAGCACTTCATCTACATATCCGGAAAGCTCCATTTCATATGCACGCTTCTGGCTGTGAGTCAACTCTAACAGAATGTCGCTGCGCGCATTCTTTACCTCCTCTGGTATCTGACAGGGAAGCTTCTCTGCCACTGTACCAGAGCGCACGGAGTACTTGAATACATGAATCTCATAGAGGTTTAATTTTTTTAAATTTTCCAATGTCTCAGAAAATTCCTGTTCTGTTTCTCCGGGAAATCCCACAATTACATCTGTTGTAATGGCAGGCTTTTCAAAATAGTCCCGAAGCATCTGGCATTTCTCACCAAACTCCTCCACTGTGTATTTACGGTTCATGCGTTTTAAGGTTTCATTGCAGGCACTTTGCAGGGATAAATGAAAATGTGGGCAGAGCTTGTCACTCTTTCCAATCCTGTCCAGAAACTCCCTTGTAATAATACGGGGCTCTAAGGAGCCTAAACGGATTCTCTCCACATCTGGCAGCTGTTCTATTTCATATATTAAATCACCAAGACCGGTTATACCGACTGCCTGTTCGGACACACTGCCCATGGCATCATCATACTGCACATCACCTTTGGCAAAATCAATGCCATAAGATGATATATGGATTCCGGTCAACACAAATTCCTTAATCCCCTCCCGGGCAAGCTTTTTGATTTCCGACAGGATATTCTCCGGTTTCCGGCTTCTGACCCTGCCTCTTGTATAAGGAATCAGACAATAGGAACAGAACTGGTTGCAACCGTCCTGAATTTTAATATATGCACGCTGGTGGTTCATAACGGAAATGTCTATGGATCCCATCTCCTCATACTCTTCTGTCTTTCCAATGTCCAGGTAATAATCTGTGATATTCTCCTTCTTCTCCTCCTCTGTCTGCATAAAATATTCCGTAATCACACTGACAATATCCTTTTTCAGGTTGTTGCCCACCACAATATCCACAAAATCTGCTGCCCGCAGATTCTCATGCTCTGCATTGACATAACAGCCCACTGCGATTACAACAGCCCCGGGATTGTATTTTTTTGCCCTTCTTAACATCTGCCGGGATTTCTTCTGCGCCATATTCGTAACGGAACAGGTATTGATAATATACACATCCGCCGTCTCTCCCGGTGCCACAAGCTCCATTCCTTCCCTCAGCAGCTTTTCCGCCATGGCATCTGATTCATATTTATTCACTTTACAGCCGAGATTGATTATGGCTGCTCGTTTCTTTTTTAAAATATTCTCTCTGTTTTCCATATATACTGTTTCTATCCTTTTTTAAATTTTATCCATTTTTTCAAAAAATTTGCATTTGAACTGTAACACCCCGTTTGTTAATTCCATATTTCACCCATTATTTGTATTGACTTTTACCCTTTAAAAAGTTATCATAAGAGCAGAATGCCATTGGCATATAATAGTAGTTTAGGAGGAAATATTATGAAATCAGTCAAAATTTCTTTAAATTCCATTGACAAAGTAAAAAGTTTTGTGAATGACATTGCCAAGTTCGATGCAGAATTTGATCTGGTATCAGGCAGATATGTAATTGATGCCAAATCTATCATGGGAATTTTCAGTCTGGATATTTCACAGCCTATCGACCTTAATATCCATGCAGAGGGCGATGACACTGAAATTCTTAAGGCACTTGAGCCATACATCATTTAAGTTTGTTCATGGTTATATACTTTCCAGGATTATGAAAAGGAACCGGAGGAATCCCAGTTCCTTTTTTGTTCTAATTTACCAGGTCTTCTGCCCGCGCTTCCACAACTTCAACCGTGTCCAGGGCTTTTTGCATCAGGTCATCTATCCCGTCTGCCAGCTTCTGCTCAGAGCGTTTGATAATTTCTAAAACCGGCTTTGTCACCGGATGCTTTGCCACAAAAATGGTACAACAATCCTCAAAGGGGAGAATGGATGTCTCATATGTGTCAATTTTCTCAGAAATATCGATGATTTCCTGCTTGTCCATTCCAATACAAGGACGGAATACAGGCATGGTACAGACCTCATTTGTGCAGGCAAGGCTATGCATGGTCTGGCTTGCCACCTGTCCTATACTCTCACCGGTAATCAATGCCTGGCAGCCGTTTTTCTTTGCCAGTTCCTCCGCAATTTTCATCATATAGCGGCGCATAATAATCGTTAACTCCTCATGCGGGCATTTATCGTATATGGCAAGCTGGATATCTGTAAAATTCACAATATGCAGACGTATCTTTCCCGAATACCCGGATACAATTCTCGCCAGGTCGATTACCTTCTGCTTTGCACGCTCGGAAGTATAAGGCGGTGCATTAAAATACACAGCCTCCAGCTCCACGCCGCGCTTGGAAATCATATAGCCAGCCACTGGAGAATCAATTCCGCCGGAAAGCAGCAGCATCGCCTTTCCATTCGTGCCCACTGGAAGTCCCCCAGCACCCTTGATTGTCTGGGAATACAAATAAACCTGGTCCCGAATCTCGATATTTAACAAAACCTCCGGTTTATGAACATCCACTGCCATATTGGGACAGCTTTCCAGTATAAAATGCCCGATTTCGCCATTCAGTTCCATTGATTTCATAGGAAAAGCCTTGTTGGCTCTTCTGGTATTTACCTTAAATGTGAGTCTGCTGTCGCCATAGCACTCTTTCATGTAGGCAATCGCTCTTTCCTTTATCGCCTCAAACTCCATAGACTCTTCCACCACAATGGGACAGATTCCCACAATACCAAATACCTTTTGCAGCTCCTTAATCAAATCCTCATAATCATAATCGGAGTCTGCCTGTAAAAAAATTCTTCCGTATTCCCTCCGTATGGAAAAATCCCCCAGATGCTCCACATGCTCCCGTATCTGTTTGCAGAGAACATCCTCAAACACATACCGGTTCTTCCCCTTTGTTCCTATCTCCGCATATTTTATCAAAAATGTCTTATATTCCATCTGTCCATTCTCCTTCCCTTACCAGCCAATCGCTTGATAGGGCTGTCGGTTTTTATCACTATTTTCTCGTAAACCGGCGAAGCACCGGCAGTAATTCCTTTAATACCTCCACCGTGTATTCTGCCTCCTCCACCGTATTATACTCACTAAAACTGAAGCGCAGGGTAGATTCCAGCAAATCCTTATCCAAGGCTATGGCTTTCAGCACACCACTGACAGCCGGATGGTTTGAGGAGCACGCAGAACCCGCAGAAACATAAATCCCTTTTTCCTCCAGTGCATGAAGCAGCACCTCGCTGCGGACACCACGGAAGCTTAAGCTGGCAATATGCGGCGCCTCTCCTGAATTGTCCGTCACTCCGTCAATGGAAGTGGCACCTGTAAGCAATGCCTGTTTCACTGCATTCATTTTACCTAGGTTCTCTTCCAGACATCCATACATGATTTCGGCTGCCTTGCCGATTCCGGCAATTGCCGCTGTATTTTCCGTACCGGAGCGCAGCCCCTTTTCCTGTCCGCCTCCATAGAGAACCGGTTTCAGCTTTACCCTGCTGTCGACAAACAAAGCTCCACTTCCCTTCGGTCCATGAATCTTATGTCCGCTGATGGAAAGCAGGTCCACGCCAATCCGTTTTGGATAGAGAAGCTGTTTCCCGAATGCCTGTACCGCATCCACATGAAATAGGACGTTCTTTTGCTTTTCCCGATTATAGGCTTTTATGACAGCGCCGATTTCCTCTATGGGCTCGATTACCCCTATCTCATTATTCACCGCCATGACGGACACCAGAATCGTATCGTCACACAATTCCTGCCGCAAATGCTCCAAATCAACCTTTCCCTTATTATCCACCCTTAAAAAGCTGACCCGGAAGCCCATATCCTGTAAGAACAGTACCGGATTATAGACGGAGGCATGCTCAATCCCGGTGGTAATGATATGGTTTCCCGCCCGTTTATTGGCAAGCGCCGCCCCAATCAGGGCTAAATTGTTGGATTCTGTGCCGCCGGAGGTAAAAATAACCTCCTTCGGCTCACATTTTAACTGCCTGCTGATGGCATTTCTGGCATAGCGGATGTATTTTTCCGCTTCTACACCCTTTAAATGCATGGAAGACGGATTTCCATACTCCTTATCTATTGTCTCTAACATAATTTCCCTTACTTCCGGAATCATCTTCGTTGTTGCTGCATTATCAAAATATACTTCCATTGCTGTTTCCATCCTTCTATCATCTGCCCTCACGGTTTGTCCTGTTCTATCTGGAACATCAAAAGGGATAATACTGTCATGCCTGCCGTTTCCGTCCTTAATATCCGGTGTCCCAGAGAGATTTTCCTGCCTCCGGCTGCCGCAAGCATATCCACCTCCGATGGCTCAAAGCCCCCCTCCGGACCGATAAAAACAGCGACGGACGCTTTGCTGGCGGCACATTCTATTACCATTCTCGAATCCGCCATACCCTCTGCCTGCTCATAGGGTACAATAATATATTCCATATTACGGGCATATGCAACGGCTTCCTTCATGTTCATAACCGGCATAACCTCCGGTATTTTCCCGCGCTTAGACTGTTTGGCGGCACTCAGGGCAATACTGTTTAAACGCTCTACCTTCTTCTCTGCCTTTCTGGCATCCAGCTTTACAATACTTCTCTTCATCATGACGGGAACAATCCTTGCTGCTCCAAGCTCCACCGCTTTCTGAACGATTGTTTCCAGCTTGTCCCCCTTTGGATATCCCTGAAACAGCGTAATTTCCACCGGCAGCTCCCTTGCATTCCCGAAAATATCCGTTACCTCAACCTCCACGGCTCCCTTATTTTCATCATAGCCTGTTATCCGGCAGAGATATTCTTTTTCGCCTTCATCACACAGCAAAAGCTCTTCTCCCGGCTTCATCCGCAATACATTCTTTATATGGATATAATCTTCCCCGGTAATTGTAATCTCATCCTTGTTCAGTTGCTCTGGTTTTACAAAAAATCGATGCATTTCACGCTTCCTCTGCTGACGTCTTCTCTTTTCTCTCCCAAATGAAATATGCTGCAAACAGGAGAATTCCCACCAGCGACAGTACACCGCCTGTTCCAGAATAAGGTGTTGCGTAACGAAATTCCACCTTATGCTCCCCTTCCGTCAGTGGGATTCCAATCAACGCTCCGCCGATGTTCTCATAATCCGTCAATTTATCATCCACATATACCCTCCATCCCTTTGCTGCCGGAACAGAAGTCATCATAATTCCGTCCATGCCAGCCTGGATTGTCCCGGTAATCTGGTTGTCTTCATAAGTATCTATGTGATAACAATTCTCACTTAATTTATCATATACCCTTGCATAATTATCCTCATTAAACGCTGCAATCTGATACGAAAGGACGTTATGACCTAAATCGTCAATCAGGGCATTCGTTACAATGGATATAGTTTCCCCCTTTTCTACCACTCCGATATGGAATGTCTCCTGCCTGCTGGCAACGGCATCCTCATAAATCACCTTATTCCCAAGCATAACCGTAGAATACGCATCCTTCTCACTCTTCAAAAATACATAATAATCCGTCACGCCATCCGCTTCAAAGCTTGCTGTAACTACATCGCCGGAATACATTTTTTCATAGAAATAATGATAATTCTGCTGTTCCTCGTCAAAATCCACCACAGTGACCGGATTTATCTCTTCTTCCACATGCACCTCTCCCTCTTCGTGGTTATGTGCCTGCTCCTCTTCCAGTCTCGTTCCCCCCAGTAAGGATGTACAGGTAAGCTCCGGCATTACCGGCTCAAATATTCCGGCTTCCCCCGTTGCACATTTGACAAAAGCATTCTGTACCTCAAAAGGAGAAAGCTGATTCAAATCCCATCCGGTTATATCTTTCTCTACCATATAACCCAGCCCTGCCAGACGGTTCATTTCATACAGGCTGTATCCGTTGTTTTCTCCCTTCTTTTCCGCATCACTGAATGCCACCACGTCCTGGCTCATGCCATAGCGTACGTTACATAACACATTTAAAAGCGGCGAACCTCCAAAATATGCGTAATACTCATCTGATATCGTCATACCAAGCTTCTGGTACATGTCCTGCCGGGCAGTATCCGTAAAAACAAGCTGTGCGGATGTAGAAGGCTGGTTTAACACCATGCCATAATTCACCGTAGTCTGTGTATTGGCAACCCGTTCTCCCTTTTCAGGCTCCGCAAGCTCTGCCAATATCTGGCTCTGTCCGTTATAATAACTGGATTCCACCGGATACATATTGTGGGCATCCATCTGTACATAGGCATTGACCGCCAGCTCCCCAATACAGAACACGGAAAATACAATCAGCATATTTGGATATTTGATACTTTTCCTGCAATAAAAGACTAAAAGCAACAAAATGAAAAAGTACAATAAAAAGGTTGCCAGATAGACATAAAAGTCCAAATAGACCTGAATTTGGAAGAATACATATACGATTACGGCTATTCCAG
>URMF01000051.1 GCA_900548855.1 uncultured Eubacteriales bacterium | reverse complement strand
TACAGCCGAATTTCCAGCTTTTTACGCAGCATTGATGGTTTGGTGGTAGAGGGAAACCAAGTAAAAATGAAAAAGAAACGGTAGATATGGTATTTTATAAAAAAATATGATAGAATATCAATAATTATGTATGTGTAGATATGTAAGGAGATTACACTATGGCAGGTAGAATCGCATATGTTGAGCGGAAAACAAACGAAACAGATATTAAGCTGGAATTACATATCGATGGTTCCGGACAGACGAAAATTGATACAGGCATTGGTTTTTTTGACCATATGTTAAATTCTTTTGCAAGACATGGTTTTTTTGACTTGAAGCTTTTGGCGAAAGGAGATTTATATGTGGATTCCCATCACACCATTGAAGATACAGGAATTGTTCTCGGAGAAGCTATCAAGAAAGCAATTGGTGATAAAAAGGGGATTAAGAGATATGGACAGAGGATACTTCCAATGGATGAGACCCTGATGTTATGCGCCCTGGATTTATCCGGCAGACCATATTTTTCATATGATATGAATTTAACGGTGGACCAGGTGGGATACTTTGATACGGAGATGGTGAGAGAGTTTTTCTATGCTGTTTCTTATTCTGCGGGAATGAATCTTCACTTAAAGCAGATAGATGGAAATAATAACCATCATATTATAGAAGCAGCTTTTAAGGCTTTTGCAAAAGCGTTGGACGAAGCAACCCAGATTGATTCCAGGATGAAGGATGTGGTTCTTTCTACCAAAGGAACACTTTAGGAGGAATTTAGAATGAGTCAGCAGACTGAAAGGGAAGAATTTATAGCAGAAAGCTTTGAGAGCACGCTGGATTTTGACAGCTTTAAATTAGATGGCAATGGATTGATTCCGTGTATCACACAGGACTATAAAACAAATGAGGTTCTGATGATGGCATACATGAATAAAGAGTCTTTTTATAAGACTTTAGAGACAGGCTATATGACTTATTTTTCCAGAAGCCGCCAAAAGCTCTGGAAAAAGGGAGAGGAAAGCGGTCATTTACAGTATGTAAAGGAGCTTATCATTGACTGTGATAAGGATACAATTCTGGCTAAGGTTGCGCAGCTCGGGGCTGCCTGTCATACAGGGAATCCAACCTGTTTCTTTACATCGCTTACCAAGAAATAGAAAAAGAGCAATTTGTTTTATATAAATTCTCTTAATAAAATGCAAATATATAATAAGTGTCAAAAATGAATGGAGGTATGATTATGAATTTATTAGCGGGTGAGTTTTTAACCTATATATTCAAGTATATTGTACTTGGTGTGATTGCAGTTGCGGGGGGGCTCTGCGGTGCAAAATATAAAAAGAATAAGCTTGCAAAGAAAGCAGCAGATGAGGAAGCCTCGCAGACAGAGGAATAAAGAAATGTTATTTGGGGCAGGGTAAACTTACCTTTCCCCTGTATGGGAGAATATTTCTCATATAATGAATATTAGCATATAAGTGAGGACAAGGTTGTGAAGAAGTACGGTTTAAACGAACTTAGAAAAATGTATCTGGAATTTTTTGAGAGTAAGGGTCATCTTAAGATGAACAGCTTTTCATTGGTTCCGCATAATGATAATTCTTTATTATTGATTAATGCAGGTATGGCACCTCTTAAGCCATATTTTACAGGGCAGGAAATTCCTCCAAGAAAAAGAGTTACCACCTGCCAGAAATGCATCCGTACCGGAGATATTGAAAATGTGGGTAAAACAGCCCGCCATGGTACGTTTTTTGAGATGTTAGGTAATTTTTCTTTTGGCGATTATTTTAAAAAAGAGGCAATTTCATGGTCATGGGAATTTCTTACGGAGGTGCTGGGAATGGAGCCAGACCGCCTTTATCCATCTGTGTATGAAGAGGATGATGAGGCGTTTAACTTATGGAATAATATGATTGGTATTCCAAAAGAAAGAATTTTCCGTTTTGGTAAAGAAGATAATTTCTGGGAGCACGGTTCCGGTCCCTGCGGTCCATGTTCTGAGATTTATTATGACCGTGGAGAAAAATATGGTTGTGGAAAGCCGGATTGTACCGTGGGCTGTGACTGTGACCGTTATATGGAAATCTGGAACAACGTATTTACCCAGTTTGATAATGATGGTCATGGCAATTATACAGAGCTGGAAAATAAAAATATTGATACTGGTATGGGTTTAGAGCGTTTGGCTTCTGTTGTTCAGGATGTAGATTCTATTTTTGATGTGGATACGATTGAAGCTTTGCGTAACAAGGTATGTGAATTTGCAGGAACCACCTATCATGCAGATGAGAATAAGGATGTATCGATCCGTTTGATTACCGATCATATCCGTTCTGCTACCTTTATGATTTCGGATGGTATTATGCCGTCTAATGAAGGAAGAGGATATGTACTTCGACGGTTAATACGCCGTGCTGCAAGACATGGACGTCTGCTGGGTATGGATGGAACGTTTCTTGCAAAGCTCAGCGAGACAGTAATTGAAGGTTCAAAAGATGGATATCCGGAATTAGAAGAGAAAAAAGAATTTATTTTCCGTGTATTAACCCAGGAAGAGAACCAGTTTAATAAAACGATAGACCAGGGTCTGGCTATTCTTACAGAAATGGAAGAGGAGCTTGCAAAGAAAAAGGAGAAGGCTTTATCTGGAGCAGATGTATTTAAGCTTTATGATACCTATGGTTTCCCTTTGGATTTAACGAAGGAAATTTTAGAAGAAAAAGGCTACAGCATTGATGAAGACGGTTTTAAGGTATGTATGGAGGAACAGCGCGTGAAAGCGCGTACAGCCCGCAAGGTAACCAATTATATGGGGGCTGATGCAACGGTGTATGATGAAATTGACCCATCCATTACAACGGAATTTGTTGGTTATGACAATGACAGCTATACCTCTAAAATTACAGTTCTTACAACAGATTCCGTAGTGGAAGCAATCGCAGAGGGGGATGAAGCTACCCTGTTTGTGGAAAAGACTCCGTTTTATGCTACCATGGGTGGACAGCAGGGAGATACCGGTGTAATTATGACAGACACTGCTGAATTTGTGGTAAAGGATACCATTAAGCTGAAAGGTGGAAAATACGGTCATGTTGGAATGGTGACAAAGGGAATGTTCAAGACTGGTGATTTGGTTACCCTTCAGATTAATACAGCGGAAAGACGGGATACCTGTAAGAACCATAGTGCAACCCATCTTTTGCAGAAAGCACTTAAAATGGTACTTGGTAATCATGTAGAACAGAAGGGTTCTCTGGTGACACCGGATCGCCTGCGTTTTGACTTTTCTCATTTTTCTCCTATGACAGAAGAGGAGCTTGGTAAAGTAGAAGCCATTGTAAATGAGGAGATTGCAAAGGCATTACCGGTCAATATTGCAGAGATGCCGATTGAAGAGGCAAAGAAAACCGGAGCCATGGCATTGTTTGGTGAAAAATATGGTGATGTGGTAAGGGTTGTTAACATGTCTGATTTTTCGGTAGAGCTTTGCGGTGGTACCCATGTTAAAAATACCAGTGCGATTACAACCTTTAAGATTGTTTCAGAATCTGGTGTGGCGGCAGGTGTAAGACGTATTGAGGCGCTGACAGGTGAGGGTGTGTTCCGTTATTATAAAGAAATGGAAGCAAAAATGACGGAGGCTGCCCATTTATTAAAAGCCAGCCCTGACCAGTTGTTAGATAAGCTTACCCATACAATGGCACAGTTAAAGGAGCTTTCTTCTGAGAATGAATCCTTAAAGGCGAAGCTTGCAAATGAGTCTTTGGGAGATGTGACCTCAGATATGGTCTCTGTGGGTGAATTTCATATTATCGCAACCGCTGTAGAGGGTGTGGACATGAATGGACTGCGGGATTTGGGAGACCAGTTAAAAGCAAAGGTTTCAGAAGGTATCGTGGTGATTGCCTCTGCAAATGACGGCAAGGTAAACCTGATTGCCATGGCAACAGACGGAGCTGTTAAAAAAGGAGCTCATGCCGGTAATCTGATTAAAGAGATTGCACCACTTGTCGGCGGCGGCGGTGGCGGACGTCCAAATATGGCACAGGCTGGCGGTAAGAATCCTGCAGGAATCCAAGCTGCCATTGAAAAGGCAAAGGAAGCTGCTAAAGGTCAACTTGGATAAATTGTGATGAAAAGGTATTGACGTATTGGAAATTTATGCTATAATCTTAGTTGTGTTTTAAATAACCCAAGGTTGTATGGCAGACACAATATGCAACTGAAGGGAGGTCGGGTGAGAGAATGTCAAATGTTGTAGTAAAAGAAAACGAGACTTTAGACAGCGCTCTTCGTCGTTTCAAGAGAAATTGTGCGAAGGCTGGTATTCAGCAGGAGATTCGTAAGAGAGAGCATTACGAGAAGCCTAGCGTTAGACGTAAGAAAAAGTCAGAGGCAGCTAGAAAAAGAAAGTTCAAATAATATGAATTTATCAAGGTTACCGTTTATTTAAGCGGTAACCTTTTTTCATATTCATATCCTTCTTTTTTTATACATATACTAAAGAGAGAACTTATTGGCAGGTGTATTTTTTGGAGTTACCAGGTGATGTGATATATGGTGATGTTTTGCTACGGCTTTCCGGAAACCGCGAGGCATTAATTGAAAATTATAAAGGGATTCTTTTATATACATCAGAGGAGGTTGCAATTGCCTGTAAAAAGGTTACACTGCGTATTTATGGCTGTAATTTACATATACAATATTTTTCAGGCAGCGACATGAAAGTAACGGGCACTATTAATACAATAAGCTATCTATCGAATGGAGACGTATGCTGTTAATTTTATTGCGCTATATTTTTGGATATGTAAAAGCTGAGGTATATGGGTTTGCTCCTGAGCGTTTCATGAACCTGATTATCAAAAATGATGTTGTTATATGGGATGTGGAAAGCACAGAGCAGGGGTATATTTTTTATACCGGAAGAAAAAATCTCATGAAAATGAAGCCATATCTACAAAAAACAAATATGAAAATAAGGCTTTTAAGAAAATATGGACTTCCCTATTTTTTGAAGCAGCATAAAAAAAGAGCTGCTTTTCTTGTAGGGTTTCTGTTGTTCTGTGTTATGGTATATGTGCTGTCGCTTTTTGTATGGGAGGTAAAGGTAACAGGTGAGGATAAGCTGGTAGCAGACAGCTTGTTAAAAGAGATTGAAGAACAATATGTTCCATTAGGAACCATAAAATCGAAAATTGACTGCTCTAAGCTGGAGGAATCCCTGCGGAAGGATTTTGATGAAATTTCATGGATTAGCTGTGAATTAAAGGGAACCAGCCTCACGGTATATTTAGAGGAGGGCATGGCACCCAAGGTACAGACAGAGGATTCCCAAACCGGTGATTTGGTGGCGGCAAAGGATGCTGTGCTGACGAAAATGATTACCAGACAGGGAACCCCGGTGGTGAAGGTAAAGGATACCGTAAAAAAGGGAGATATTCTTATTTCGGGTACAATATATATTTACGACGATAATAATGAGGTTATGGAGACCAGCTATGTTGCAGCAGACGGAGATGTATACGGAAAAACCACGGAAGAATATGAGGACTATGTGGACTTAAAATATTATAAAAAAATATATCAGGGAAAAGAAAAAAAACATATAACATTCTACTTTTTAGACTACTGTTTGACGCCTTACATTCCCAAAATGAATGCTGAAAATTATGACAGCTATACACAGATACACAAGGCACGGATTCTTGACAATTTTTATCTTCCATTTGGTTATAAAACTGTTAAGCGTACTGCATATACCCTGGAACAGCGGGAATACACGGAGGAAGAGGCGAAAAAAATACTGGAGACCAGGCTTTCAAAAAAATTAAAGAGTTTTGAAGAAAAGGGGGTAGAAATCATAGAAAATAATGTTAAAATAAAAAAGAGTAATGGTAAAATGATTGCATATGGGAATATTATAAAAAATGAGTCCATTGCCGTATTACAATCATCCTCTGGTAATATTCCGGAGGAAATAAAGGAGTAACAGATAGGAGATATAAATGAATACCTACGAAGAGAGTATTACCATTCCGGCAGACAGTGCTGCCAATGTGTTTGGTGAATTTGACAGCCATATCAAAAGAATAGAAAAAACAATGCACGTTACGATGATTATGCGCAATGACCAGTTAAAAATTATGGGTGCGGAAAACTCTGTCAAAAAGACGATTGAGATTTTGAAATCACTGATTGTCCTTGCCGGACGGGGAAATCAGATTACAGAGCAGAATGTCAATTATGTTCTGTCGCTGTCCGTTGAAAACCAGACAGAAACGGTGGTGGAGCTAGACAGGGATATTGTATGTCATACTATAAGCGGGAAACCGGTAAAGGCAAAAACCGTCGGGCAGAAGCAGTATTTAAACGCCATTGATAAAAACATGATAGTATTTGGAGTGGGACCGGCCGGAACCGGAAAAACATATCTTGCTATGGCAAAGGCGATTACGGCTTTTAAAAATAATGAAATCAACCGCATTATTCTTACCAGGCCAGCCATTGAAGCAGGAGAAAAACTGGGATTTCTGCCTGGCGATTTGCAGAGTAAGGTAGACCCCTATTTGAGACCCCTGTACGATGCATTATATGAAATTATGGGGGCGGACAGTTTTCTGAAGAATATGGAAAAGGGATTAATTGAGGTTGCGCCGTTAGCTTATATGCGCGGGCGGACGCTTGACAATGCATTTATTGTATTGGATGAGGCACAAAATACTACCCCTGCCCAGATGAAGATGTTTCTTACCCGTATCGGTTTTGGCTCAAAGGCGATTATAACAGGTGATTTGTCACAGAAGGATATACCGAAGGATGCAGCAAGTGGTCTGGATGTTGCGTTAAGAGTTCTAAAAAATGTAGAGGATATTTCTGTGTGTCATCTTACCAGTCAGGATGTTGTAAGACATCCCCTTGTCCAGCGGATTGTGAAGGCTTATGATGATTATGAGAACAGACGAACAAAAAAGGGCAGCCGTTCATAAATCTTGTGGGTATAACTTGATTTCTAAGCATATATCGTATATAATAAGCGGGTATATATCGGAAGTGAGATAGCAAAATCCGATTTAACACATATTGTGATAGAAAGGTAAAACATACACGGGATTATGACCATTTTATTAGAAAAGGAATGCACGCTTCCATTAGAGCTCGACTATGAAAAAATTGCAGAAGAAGTGGTATCCGCAGTGCTGGATTATTTGAAATGTCCTTATGAATGTGAGGTTAATATTCTGCTCACAGATAATCCGGGAATTCAGGAAACAAATCTACGGATGCGCAATATGGATACGCCCACAGATGTACTCTCCTTCCCTTCAATTGAATTTGAAAAAGAAGGCGATTTTTCAATTGTAGAGCAAAATACAGCGTCTTATTTTAATGCGGCTTCCGGAGAACTGATACTGGGAGATATTATGATTTCCCTGGACAAGGTTGCGGAACAGGCGGCAGCATATAATCATAGTGAAAAAAGAGAATATGCATTTTTGATTGCCCACAGTATGCTGCATTTATCCGGATATGATCACATGGAGGAGGAGGAACGCAGCTGTATGGAACGGCTGCAGGAGGATATTTTACAAAGCATAGGATATACTAGGGATAATGTACAGTAAGAGAGAAACATTCACTGGTATAAATGTTTTCCATTTTAAGAGATTAACGGACATTGTTCGTGATATAAACAAGGAGGATAAGAATGAAAAAGCGATTACTTTTATTGACAATGTTAGGCATTACAGCTTTTGGGCTATTAGGGTGTGGAAAAAAAGATGAGGAACCGGCAACTACGGAGGCTGTTACTACAGAAGAGGCCGCTACAGAGGATTCCCATGCCGGAATGAATTATAATGAGTTAACTGGTGAGTGGTCAGCGGACTATGTAAGTAAACGGCCAGTTGCCTGTATGATTAATAACCTAAAGGAAGCTTTGCCGTCATCCAGTACCAAAAAGGCAGATATTATATATGAATGTATGGTTGAGGGTGGTATAACAAGAATCATGCCGATTTTTTCTGATTATAAGGATATAGAAAAGCTGGGTTCTGTGCGAAGTGCAAGACATTATTTTATTGAGATTGCAAATGAATATGATGCACTTTATGTGCATTATGGTCAGTCCAAGCCAGCAAAGGAATTATTGGACAAGCATGTGATTGACAATGTGAATGGTCTGACTTATGATGCAGGTTTTTACAGGGACAGTGCCAGAGTAGCGCCCCATAATGCCTATACCACCGGAGAACGGATTGTAAAGGGCATGGAGGATTTAGGATATTCTGCTGATTATGAGGGAACTCATGAAAAAGTATTGTCCTTCAATGAAGAGGAAAAGGATTTGGAGAACGGCTCCGATGCCAAGACAATTCATGTAAATTTCAGCAATTATTCAAAGCCGTACTTTGTTTACAATGAGGAAAAGAAGCTATATGACCGTTATGAATATGATGCACCGCAGGTGGATGACCAGGCTGGGGAGGATGATAATATTTTGGATTTCAAAAATATTATTATAATGACTTCCCATTATGAATGTATTAACACAGAAAATGATTTGCAGGAGTTAACGCAGGTTGGTGAGGGTAACGGTTATTACTGTACCAATGGTAAGTCCATTCCGATAACTTGGAAAAAGGATGCAAAGGGTGCTAAGACGAAATATTATACAGAGGACGGACAGGAGCTCTTGCTGAACCCTGGAAAGACATGGATTTCTATCATTGGTGATGGTGAAAATGCAGGAGTTGCATTTGAATAAAGAGTGGGAAAGGGCTATATAGTATATAGTCCTTTTTATGTTGCCAGACATATGAGAAAATGGTTCATTGAGCCATTTTTGAGTATATTAATTTTATTTGAAAAAATGGAGTTGGATATGACGGATTTAGAATTAATGCGGATTGCGAAACAGGCATACCAATATTCTTATGCACCCTATTCGAATTTTAATGTGGGAGCAGCGCTTCTCACAAGAGAGGGAAAGGTGTATACCGGATGTAATATTGAAAATGCTTCTTATGGTGCTGCAAACTGTGCAGAGCGGACTGCAATTTTTAAAGCTGTTTCGGAAGGAGAACGTAATTTCGTAAAGATTGCCGTTGCGGCTAAGAATGGTTCCACAGCGTATCCCTGCGGCATCTGTTTGCAGGTGATGCAGGAGTTTATGCCGGAAGTGGAAATCCTATTAGAGCAGGAGGATAAGCTTGTAAGCTTTACCTTAAAGGAGCTTCTTCCCTTTGGATTTGTTTTATAAGAAACCGGGGATAGTATAAAAGCTAAGGTATAGTTTTGGGGTTCTTTGGTCATACTTTTCCTATAATTATTCATAGGAGGAGTTTATGAAGCGTAATATAATATTTGCAGTTTTGGCGTTGTTGATTGGCGTGTTGACTGGAGCAGGTGTATATTTTTATGCATTCTTCTACCCAAAGCAATATGTGAAAAATGAAAACGGGGATTATGTAAATGTATCGACTCCGAAGGAAGAGACATTTCCTGTCAACAAGAATACAACCTTTGAAGTTGAATATTATTATCCGGACGAACAGAGAACCTTGACAGAACAGCTTGACAGTATACCGGTGCTGTTGGGATGTGATAAAGCTGGTGTAAATGAATATCTGGAAGAATATATGAAGCATCTTTCCTATGAAGACCGGGAAAACGGACTGGTTTCCTATGAGCTGGTATCTTATAATGACAATCATATATCTCTCCGGAAGACATTTAAGAAACAGGAGTATAAGGGATATTATGCGAAATCCTTTAATGGGACCATTGTAATCCTAAATGGGGATAACAAAACGGTATATGAATATACCCAGATTACAATTAACAGCCTGCCGGAAGAATTGCAGGAAAAGGTTTTAGTGGGATATCCTTTAGAGAGTGAAGAGGATTTATATAATTTTCTCGAAAATTATTCTACTTAACGGAATAAGGAGTATGTGGTGGTATTCGATATTATTATAATTGGCGCTGGCGCCTCCGGACTTGCTGCCGCCTATAAGGCAGCAGATTCTTCCGAAAAATTGAATATTTTAGTATTGGAAAAAGAAAAAATTCCCGGGCGTAAGCTGAGTGCTACGGGAAATGGAAAATGCAATCTCACGAACCGGCAGTTCCATGTTGCCTGTTACCACTCGAAAAGCAGGAATATACTTTCAGACTGGGTAAATCGTCATTCTCATCAGGAAATGGTTTCCTTTTTTGAACAGATGGGTATTCTTTTATATGAAACGGATGGATATTTTTATCCAAAATCAAACCAGGGGAAACAGGTTACCGCTCTGCTCTGTGAAAAATGTAAACAGATGGGAGTACAGTTTTTGTTTGAGAAAAAAGTAATGAAGCTTCACTGGCAGAAAAATCATATTTGTGAAGTCACAGTTTCAGATAAAGAAGACATAGTAGCTACATATAGAGCAAAAAATGTAATTCTGGCTGCCGGGGGACTGGCTGCCCCAAGGCTGGGAGGCGGTGATGTCGGGTATCAGTTATTATCCGGGCTTGGTCTGAGGCTTCAGCCGGTATATCCAGCATTAAGTCCGGTTTACATGGAGGATTCCCTGTTAAAGCTTGCAAAAGGGGTGCGTTTGGATGCATCGGTTACATTAAAAAATGCAGATGGCACAAGCATTAGGGAAAAAGGTCAGGTACAGTTTAATGAGAACAGCCTTTCTGGGATTGTGATAATGAATTTGTCCTGCTATTTGAATGAAGGGACTGCCACAGGGCAGGCTGCTTCCCTTTTTTTAGATGTGCTGCCGGAAATTACCTGGAATGACCTGAAACATTATTTTGTAAAGCAGCGGCAGCGGTTTCCGAAGGAAACCGTATTACAGCTGTTAAACGGTGTACTGCCGGAGCCTTTTTCAACATACATAATAAAACGGTTAGTTTTGAACAGGGACGAAGAAATAAAAAAACTTAGTGAAAAGCAGATAAGCCGCCTTACTTCGGTTTTAAAAAAATTAACCTTTACTCCGGTATGCCGTCAGGATTATGATAAGGCACAGGTGACCGGCGGAGGACTGGATTTAAGAGAAATACAGATAGATACCTTTGAGAGTGTGAAATATCCGGGCTTTTATATTACCGGAGAATTATTGGATGTAAATGGGAAATGTGGAGGATATAATCTGACCTTTGCCATTTTATCAGGAATAAAAGCAGCGGAAACCATTGTAAAAAAATACGAGGATGTGGCAACATGATAGAAATAACAGGCATTAAAGTACCGGTTTGTAAGGACAGTAGACGGTTAGAGCAGCAGATAATGAGAATCCTTCATCTAAAGAGGGTTCCCGAATACCGGATTTTGAAGCGTTCCATTGATGCAAGAAAAAAACCGGATATCTATTATATTTATAATATTGGCGTGGAACTGCCAGAGGAAGAGCAGATTCTGCAAAAGATTAACAATAAAAATGTTATGTTAACTAAAGGGGAGGAATACCGGTTTCCGTCTTCTGGAACGGAAGAGATTACGCATCATCCCTTGATTATCGGTGCTGGTCCGGCAGGATTATTCTGTGCCCTGATTCTTGCCCAAAGAGGGTATGTGCCGGTTATTGCAGAGCGGGGAATGTCCGTTGACGAAAGAGTTCGGGAGGTAAATGCTTTTTTTGATGGAAAACCCTTAAATACAGAGTGTAATGTACAGTTTGGTGAGGGTGGAGCAGGAACCTTCAGCGACGGAAAGCTGAATACTCAGGTAAAGGATAAATATGGCAGAATCCGGTATGTGTTGGAAACCTTTGTCCGGCATGGAGCACCGGAGGATATATTATATGATTATAAGCCCCATGTCGGCACGGATAAACTGGCAGATGTGGTAAAAGGAATTCGTAAAGAAATTGAGTCTTATGGAGGTATCTTTTTATTTGGTACCAAGGCGGTGGATATCCGTGTTGAGCATAACCGGATAACTGGAGTAAAGCTTCTTCATAAGGATTTTGAGACATGGGTGCAAAGTGAGCAGGTCATTTTTGCAATCGGACATAGTGCAAGGGATACCTTTTCGATGTTGTATCACAATAAGCTTGTCATGCATGCCAAGGATTTTGCCGTAGGAGTCCGGGTGGAGCACCCGGCTTCGTGGATACAAAGTGCCATGTATGGAACAGGTGAAGCGTCTGCCCTGCTCCCAGCGGCATCTTATAAGCTTACCCATCAGACAAAGGACGGCAGAGGAGTCTATTCTTTCTGTATGTGTCCTGGCGGTTATGTAGTGAATGCATCTTCAGAAGAAGAACGGATTGCAGTAAATGGAATGAGTTATAGTGGGAGAGACGGTAAAAATTCCAATTCTGCCATTGTTGTTTCTGTGAAGCAGTCTGATTTTGGTGACAGTCATCCTTTAGCCGGAATTGAGTTCCAGCGTGGGCTGGAGCATAATATTTACAAAGAGGGTAATGGGAAAATTGTTGTGCAAAGGTTTGAGGATTTCTGTAATCAGAAAGCGACTACAGCATTAGGAGAGGTTACACCACAGATAAAAGGTGGTTTCTGCCTTGGAAATGTTGCAGTATGTTTGCCTGAGTTTATGAAGAATGCTATAATAGAGGGCATTCAGGCTTTTGAACAAAAAATACCAGGGTTTGCCAATAAAGATACGCTTCTTTCCGGTGTGGAGAGCAGAACATCCTCTCCGGTAAGGATAGAGCGGAATGATGCGTTTGTGTCCAATATTGATGGTATTTACCCCTGCGGTGAGGGTGCAGGCTATGCAGGTGGAATTATGTCTGCTGCTATGGATGGAATGAAGGTGGCAGAAGCGGTTATAAGACGCTATAAGCCGAAGAAAAATATAGAAAATGAAAGGAACAGGTAAATGGATGCTTTAAAGATTGCAAGAATTAATGAACTATACCATAAATCTAAGGCAGAGGGGCTGACGCAGGAGGAAAAACAGGAGCAGCAGCAGCTACGGCAGGAGGATATTGCCGCCATTCGCAGTAATATGCGTGCAACCCTTGACAATGTCAGCGTCCAGAATCCGGACGGTACGATTACACCGTTGAAAATGGTAAGAGAACGGAATGAAAAATAAAATGGAAAAACAGCAGTTACGGAAGCTCATACAGGATAAAAGGAATCTTCTGACAGAACAGGAAATTGCTGTTTTGTCGGAGCAGATTTGTACAAAGCTTACAGAGAACAGGCTGTATAAGGAATGTAAGAATATCTGTGTATATCAGGCATTCAGGAATGAGGTGTCCTGTGAACTGGTTATGACAAAGGCTTTGGCAGAAGGAAAACAGGTATATGTGCCGGTTACGGACAGAGAAAACAGAAGGATGGAATTTTACCGGGTTACGGATAGGACAAGCTGGAAAACCGGTGCCTATCAGATTAAAGAGCCGGTTTTAGATGAAACAGCATTAACATTACAGGAAAAGGCGCTGATTTTGATGCCAGGGCTGGTATTTGACCGGGAACGGCATCGTCTGGGATATGGCGGAGGATATTATGACCGATATCTGGAAGTCCATCCGGAGCATGCGACAGTGGCATTGTGTTACCGTTTTCAGGTGATTGAGGATGAACTGCCCCATGAGAAGCACGATATTATGCCGGATTTTATTTTTACCGAAACGGATATTTTTCAATAGAGAAAACTGTAATAAGGAAAGGGAGGACTTATATGGAATTAGAACAGATGGGAAAGCTTGCAAAAGAGGCTTCACGAAGCCTGCTTAAATTGTCACAGCCGGTAAAAAATGCATGTCTAGTGACGGTTGCGAGAAATTTAGTTGAGAACATGAATACGATTCTGGAGGCAAATGAGAAGGATATTGAAAACGGCAGAAAAAATAATATGCCGGAGTCTCTATTGGACCGGTTAAAGCTTACGAGAGAACGGATAGACGGAATTGCAGAGGGTGTCAGACAAGTGGCAGCGCTAGAGGACCCGATAGGAGAAGTGCTATCTATGAAAGAGCGTCCAAACGGTCTTATGATTGGGAAAAAGCGCGTTCCACTGGGGGTAATTGGTATGATATACGAATCCCGTCCAAATGTCACGGTGGATGCGTTTTCTCTTTGCTTTAAGACAAGTAATGCTGTGATATTGCGGGGCGGCTCCGATGCCATTTATTCCAATATTGCTTTTGTAAATATTATCAAACAGTCCTTAGAGGAGAATCATGTTACACCGGATGCGGTATTTCTGTTGGAGGATGTCAGCAGGGAAACGGCAACACGCATGATGAAGCTAAACGAATACATTGATGTGCTGATTCCAAGGGGAGGAGCTGGGTTAATCCGTTCCGTGGTACAAAATGCCACAGTTCCTGTGATTGAAACCGGAACCGGAAACTGTCATATATATATTGATGCGACCGCGGACGTGGATATGGCGGTAGCCATTGTAAAAAATGCGAAATTACAGCGCCTGGGTGTATGTAATGCCTGTGAATCTTTGGTGGTTCATGCAGATATAGTAAATGCAGTAATGCCTGGGCTCATTACAATGCTAAAAGAAAACGGCTGTGAGGTGAGAGGGGATTCTGCTATACAGAGATTTGATGTCGGCGTAATTCCTGCCAGCGAGGAGGATTATGCCACAGAGTATCTGGATAAAATTATTTCTGTTAAGGTTGTAAATTCCATTGATGAGGCCATTGAACATATTAATAAAAATTCTACCGGTCACTCTGAAACCATTGTAACAAAGGATTATGACAACGCCCAGCAGTTCTTGAATGAGATTGATTCTGCAGCGGTATATGTCAATGCATCTACCAGGTTTACCGATGGCTTTGAATTTGGATTTGGTGCAGAAATAGGAATCAGTACCCAGAAGCTGCATGCACGGGGACCGATGGGACTGGAAGCACTGACTACAACAAAGTATGTGATTTATGGAAATGGACAAATCAGACCTTGAATTACAAAAAATATGCTTGATAAAAGGAGAAAATATGGAAGCGAAATTTACTGGAAGTAAGGACTATGTAGCAAGTGAAGAGCTGATGGCGGCAGTGGATGTGGCAATTGCGTTACAGAAGCCATTACTGATAAAAGGAGAGCCGGGAACTGGTAAAACCATGCTTGCAGAGGCAATCAGCCAGTCTATGGACAAGGAATTATACATCTGGAATATTAAGTCTACCACCAAGGCCCAGGATGGTTTGTATGTATATGATACGATTCAAAGGCTTTATGATTCCCAATTTGGGGAAGAGGGAGTGGATGATATTGGACATTATATTAAGCTTGGCAAGCTGGGAGAGGCATTCAAGGCGGATAAGCAGGTCATCTTGTTGATTGATGAGATTGATAAGGCAGATTTGGAATTTCCAAATGACCTTTTATGGGAGCTTGACAAAATGGAATTCTATATTCATGAGACGAAGGAGACCATAAAGGCAAAGGAGCGTCCGATTGTAATCATTACCTCCAATGCAGAGAAGGAGCTGCCCGACGCATTCTTAAGAAGATGTATTTTCCACTATATTACCTTCCCGGACAGAGAACAGATGACAGAAATTGTCAATGCCCATTTTGAGAATTTGGAGGAGCATGTGTTAAAGAATGCCTTGGATACCTTTTATTGGATACGTTCTGTGAAGGATGTCCGAAAGAAACCAAGCACCTCTGAGCTCATTGACTGGATTCGTGCATTAACGCTTAGTGGTATTGACACGGAGCATTTAAGAGAACAACTGCCTTTCCTTGGTGTTCTTCTGAAAAAGGATGAGGATTTAGAGGCGGTTAAAAAAGCGAAGCTGTATTAAAAGAACGGGGTATGAAATGTTTATAGAATTTTTTTATACGTTAAAGGCAAAAGGGCTGGATATATCCATGACGGAATGGCTGACTCTGATGGAGGCTTTGGATAAAGGACTTATTGGTTCTGGTTTTTCAAATTTTTATTATATCAGCCGGATGATTTTGGTGAAGTCTGAGTCTGATTATGACAAGTTTGATATGGCGTTTATGGAATTTTTTCATAATATCAAATCAGAGGATGCACTTTCAAAACAGCTTCAGGACTGGCTTGACAAGGGCGAAGATATGAAATTTGACAAGCAGAACCAGGAAATGTATTCCTACAACCAGCAGCGCAATGCAGAGGAAGTAAAACGAATGTTCCGGGAACGCTTATCTGAGCAGAACTCCGAGCACAATGGCGGCAATTACTGGATTGGTACTGCCGGTGGCTCTGCTTTTGGTCACCATGGACGAAATGTAGGAGGTATTCGTGTGGGTGAGCAGGGAGGCATGCAAAGCGCATTTCAAGTAATGAGTGAACGGAAATACCAGGATTTCCGGAATGACCGGGTTTTAAATATGCGCCAGTATCAGGTGGCATTCCGCAGACTTCGCCAGTATTCCTCCAGATTAGATGTTCCAAAGACGGAGCTGGATATCGATAAGACGATTCAGAAGACCTGTGACAACGGTGGTTATCTGCAATTAGAGTTTGACCGTCCAAGAAAGAATACGGTAAAGCTTTTGCTGTTGTTTGACTGCGGTGGTACGATGATACCTTTTATGGAGCTGTGCAATGAACTGTTTCAGGCAGTCCACAAGGCAAATCATTTTAAGGATGTAAAAACCTATTATTTTCATAACTGTATCTATTCCAAGGTATACAAGACCGCTGAATGCGAGATGGGTGACTGGGTAGATTTGGATTATCTGTTTAAACACTATGATAAGGATTATAAGGTAATTATTGTGGGAGATGCCCAGATGGCGCCGGAAGAGCTGTTTGATGTAAATGGAAATTATCGTGGACCCAATGACGGACATTCCGGTTATGAATGGTGTGAATTGTTAAACAGCAAATATAAGAAATGTGTCTGGATGAATCCACGGTATCACAAGGAGCTGACCAGAATGCACTGGATGGAGTCAGAGGATGCACTTTCTAAGCTCTTTCATATGTATACCTTATCCGTGGATGGATTAAAGGAGGCAATTACTTATTTGCTGAAGACGAAATGAAAGGAGAGGAGCTATGATGACATACAAGGATTTTAAAAAATTAAAACAGGAGAAAAAATATTCAATCGGAAAATTTTCGGATGAATTGTATGCCATAGAGGAGATGACCGGTTATGGCTGTGTACCAGAATATCGTAAAATATCGAAGGCTGAATTTAACACATTTGACATCTGGAAGGATGACCGGGAAAAAATCAAGGATATTCTGGCAAGACCGGTATTCTGCAGTGGTTATGAGGGAGAAACAGAATTTGATGAGAACAGGGTATAGGTTGGAAGTTCAGCTTTAAACAGATGAAATCGTTGTTGAGGGGAGAGAATTTGATTATGAAAAACAGGAAAAGGAGAATGGCAGCATTTTTGATATGTTGTTTTACCGCATTACTAATTTTTTCAGCATGTCCGGTTAAAGCATCCGGAAATATTCAGCCGGCAGCCATGGACAATCTTAAAGTCAGATTAAAAAGTACATCTAAGCTTGTGGTAACAGACAGTGGCTATATGAGGGTATTTTATGATGGGGAGAAAATCGGTATAGAATATTATGACAATAGCTTTCATATACAAAAGAAAAAATCCCTTGCTATGGAGCTTGGTATATGGGGTGGGTTTTATGCAGGCTCTGATGCCTATTACATAGTGGAAGGCCAGATGAATACCAATGAAAATGATACGGCTGAGGTTATCCGTGTCATTAAATATGATACCAATTGGAATAAGAAAGGCACAGCGAAAATCACAGGAAATCCGGAGCTTTTCGGTGGTGAGGTACGTGAACCATTTGATTACGGATGCGTGGAGATGACCGAATATAATGGTACTCTTTACATTGTTACAGGGCATGAGGGATACGTTGATCCTGCATACAATCAGGGTCATCAGGGCTTTTTAATGATAACAGTAGATGAAGCGTCTATGACTGGAGAAGTAGCCGATTGTGATCTATGGCATTCATTTGCCCAATATATAACCTGCAAAGATTCCAATTTATATGTGTTAGAACAAAGTGAGGGTTCAAGATATACCAAGCTTTCAAAATACAATGCCGGAGATTTAAAATGTACCTCAATACCTGTACTTGAATATGGCGGCTCTCATACTTCGGCATGGGCAATTTCCTGCTATGCCAGTGTAGACGGCATGGCATTATCTTCCAATAATGTACTTTGTCTTGGTACATCAATAGACCAGTCTAAGTATGACAATGTTTCTTCGGACACTCCGCATAACATTTACCTTACTGTTACTCCAATGTCAGACTTTTCAAAGGATACGACAACGGTAAAATGGCTTACCAGCTATAGCGGCGGTGGGAAAAGCTTTTTAGGTGCAAAGATTACCAAAGTAAATGATAACCGTTTTATGGTTTCTTGGGAAGAATATAATACAGGACAGACTGCAAATACAGATGACGGACTGTCAGCAAGTATTCTCCATTACATATTTATAGATGGAAACGGAAATACGGTCAGTAAAGAAATTACAGCAGCCGCACCCATATCAGACTGCCAGCCGATTGTGAAGGGTTCAAAAATCATATACTATGCATCAAATGCCAATATGGTGGATTTTTATTCCATCGATGCCGGAACCGGTGCATTTAGTAAAAAGGTATATCGTGTAGCAGGCGAGAATGCAACGTGGAAATTAGATAATGGAGTGCTTACAATATCCGGAACCGGTGCAATATCTGTTGATACGGAAGCCAATTACAGATATCCTGTATCATCGGTTTCCGGCTGGCATTCCTATTCCTCAAGTGATAATGCATGGAAGCCAATAAGAGACAAAGTCAAAAAGCTTGTAATCGATAAAGGTATCACGAGTATACCGGAGGGTGCTTTTGAATATTTTAACAGTCTTACAGAGGTAGAGATTGCACCGGGGTTAAAAAGTATTGGAAAAAAGGCTTTTTATAGCTGTAACGCTTTGTCAAAAATAACAATACCATCCAGTGTAACAAGCATAGGCGAAGACTTTTTGTGGACAGGATATTATTGGACACATGACGAAAGCCATGTGGTAAATGCAGTGATCTATGCACCAAATGATTCCTACGCAGCAAAATATGCCGAGAAAAACGGCATTGAATATATCCGCACAGACAGTGCAGATGCCAAAGCAAACCCTGCTGACCTTTCAAAAGCCAAGGTAAGCGGCATAAAGGCAAGCTATGCTTATAATGGGAAAGCGAAAAAACCGAAAGTGACAGTAAAGCTTGATAAGAAAACGCTGAAAAAGGATACGGATTATACTGTTTCATATGTGAACAATAAAAAAACAGGCAAGGCAACAGTGAAAATAAAAGGTATTGGTAATTATACCGGAACCATTAAAAAGACATTTAAGATTGTTCCCAAAAAAGCGGCTATAACAAAACTCACATCACCGAAATCAAGAACAATCAAGATAACCTGGAAAAAAGATTCGCAGGCAAGCGGATACCAGATTCAGTATGCAAAGAATGCAAAGTTTAAAAACGGTAAAAAAACGATAACGATTTCAAAGAAATCAACGGCTTCCAAAACGATTTCAAAGCTTACGAAAAACAAGAAGTATTATGTCCGGATTCGTGCATATAAGAAAATAGATGGTAAAAAGTGTTATGGTTCATGGAGTAAGCCTGCGAAGGTAAAGTGTAAATAAGAAGTAACCAAACGTTTGCGGGTAATGTGGGAATAAACCAATGGCAATATTGACCAAATGCTGATGGAACGCCATATTCACAAAAAGGAAAGACGTTACGGTTTTCCTCACTTTAGTTGGGACATTTTGTGACCCATACTGGAACAGTGTTACGTTCAAAAATTGGGAGGATACCAAAGCCTTTGATTCGGAATTTTCTGGTCAGTCCGGATATGGAGTGTAATGCGGAGGATGCGTTTACATATTTGTACGAAGCGCTTGATAAATAACATTTCAGATTGGAGTAGAGTTTCATGACCAAAAAGGAATTTAAACGGGCGATGCAATGTGGGCTGGGAAGATGCGTACAGGAATTACATAATACAGATGATTTGGAGAAATATCGTGAGATTATTTTATGGGGCTGTACCCATAAACTGTCCTTTGATGCTCAGTGCGAAGGGACAAGAGCATGGTATTTATACAGTATGGTTCAATGCTATGCAGATAAGGCTCCCTTTATTGAAGCGGCGATATCTTGTGGAGAGAAGCAGATGACAAAGGATGGCTGGTTATTTATGCAGTGTATTGAATTTCTCTCCTTTTTTGCAATGGATGGCAATGAAAGAGCATACAATGCTTTGCGCTCTTATTATGAACAGCTTTATCAGATTCTTTTGCGGAAGCGAAAGAGGACAAAGTATGGAACAATGCCGGAACGGGATAATTTTGAAGAGCTGTGTATCATCATCGTGAATCTGTGTGACACAAAAGAAGGGTGTCTGGATGCATATTTAGAGATTGTAGAGGATATCGGATATTTGATATCCAATCGTTCTTTGTTTGGAACAGATGATTTTTTCTGGTTCCAATCGGATTATGAAAGTGAATTTGGCAAAAAAAGATTATATAAGGCTTTGGAGAAACGTGCAGAAACATCAGCGGCAGTGTGGGAATATGTTCTCCGGTTACAAGCAGAAAATGAAAAGGAAAATTATCAGACTGTTGACAAGAAACATCCGCAACCTGCAGAGGATATTTATATACAGCTTGTATCAGGCAGGGTATTAGGAAGAGATATTCCTATTTTGTCTGCATGGATGCTTTCCAGAAAAGGTGAAAAACAGGAATTGTTTAAGCTCTCGGATTACTATGAAAAGGAAGCAAATCTGGAGGTACGGACAAATTTACTGCATTTACTGGCAAATTCACGGTGTGCAGATGTATTAGACGCCGCCTGTGTAATTGCAGATTCCAAGTCAGAAAACGAAGAAATGAAAAAGTATGCATTTCAGGCATTATCCTATATGAGGGATGAAGGGGTTCGGGAATATGCTTTGGAGTTATTAAAGGATTGGAAACAGTATTTCAATATAAGGGATTTGTATCATGATACAGCGTATTTTGAAGATATCATTGGGATGCTGGCAAATAATTACCAGAAAGAGGATTATGAGTGTCTTGTGTCCATTGTGAAACAAATTCCGGTTACTTATTATGGGGAAATAAACTGGCACAGTGTATATTTTTCTGTGCTTAATATTTTTGAGCGGAAAGTGGTAAAGAACCCGCCAAAGGAACTGTTGGTTTATATGTATGAACATGGCTTATGTTCCTGCTGCCGTGAGCATTTTCTCAGGGAAATGAGCCGGAGAAGAATGCTGACAAAAGATATTTTAAAAGAATGCCTGTATGATTCCAATGAGGATATACGGAAGTATGCAGAGAAGAAATTGGCAAAATGAAAGAAATGAGGATTATTGCGGGAGGAAGGATTTGAGGTGGCAGTCATATGGCAGAGCAATCAGGATATTTTGAAGAGGCTTTATCAGATTTTGTGCATGATGTGGCAAGTGGTGGCGCAATCCGGCATTTAGTGGAATCCGGATATTCAGTGGAGCAGATTATTGAGAAACTGGATTTTCCGACTTCACGGGAACGGGTGGAAAAGACAGTATACCGGTATATGACAGAATCCGGTATGCTGTTATCAGAATTACCAGTTCATGAGGAAGCAATGAAGAAGCATTTTTTGAAAAAGCAGAAAAGAGGACTTATCCGGCAGACCCTGGCAGAATGTCTGGCTATAAATGGGCAAGAGACTTCCTATATGCGATGTCCATTTGGTGGGATTATGAAAAAGGACAGGAGTATGCTTTCAAAAATGTTATCGGATTTGACCACCAGGGAGAGGGAATATATTTTGGGCGTGCCATGGAAAGAAGATGTGATGTATCACCGGTTAAACAGCCGGATGTTTGAAATCGGAGTGCTTCTGGCGGCAAATCCGGAATATGAGTATGCGTTTTACTTTCTAAAGAGCAGGGAGATTGTGGTTTGTAAGAAAGGTTCGTTATAATTTATGAAAATGTGTAAATTTTTATCCAAAATAGCCGGTTGCCTTTTAGAAGATTATTTTGTATATTAGATATGTGGTTTTTGACCATTTTACGAGAATTTATAGAACGGAGAATAGTATGCGAGTGGAACCGAATATAAATGAACTGGAAGCTTTAAAACAGAAGGAAATCATGGAACGCCTGAAGCTAAGACTTGCCGGTAAGGCAAAAGAGCTGGGGCGTCCCCTTACCTATTGCAGTATCTGCTTTGGGTGTCAGATGAATGCTAAGGACAGTGAGAAATTGGAGGGTATTTTGGAGACTATCGGGTATGTGCGTTCCGAGAGTGAGGATGCAGATTTTTTGATTATGAATACCTGTACTGTCCGGGAGAATGCAAACTTACGTGTATATGGAAGGCTTGGACAGCTTAAAAAATATAAGAAAAAGAACCCGGACATGCTGATTGCGCTTTGCGGCTGTATGATGCAGCAACAGCACATAGTAGACACCCTCAAGGAGAAGTATCCTTGGGTGGATGTGGTATTCGGCACTCATAATCTTCATAAACTGCCGCAGTTATTGGAGAATCTCTATGCGCAGCAGAAAAAGCAGCTTGAGATATGGCCCGAGGGCGGCGATATAGTGGAAGAACTGCCGGCCAGGAGATTATTCAGGCATAAGAGTTTCGTCAATATCATGTACGGCTGCAACAATTTCTGCAC
>URMF01000050.1 GCA_900548855.1 uncultured Eubacteriales bacterium | reverse complement strand
CCCCGCCTATGGCAGTTGCCCCAATACCCAGCGTACGGAGAGTGTTGGATTATGCGGTATCTGTAATTTCTCCGGAAAAAATAGATATGGGCATTCCAAATTATGCATATGACTGGCCTCTGCCCTTTGAACAGGGAATCACCGAAGCAGAAACCATAGGCAATTTGCAGGCGGTAAGGCGGGCGGTATTTTACGGGGCGGAAATTCTGTATGATGAGCAATCCCAGGCACCATATTTTTACTATACAAGGGAAGGCATTTCCCATGTGGTATGGTTTGAGGATGTGCGGAGCATACAGGCAAAGTATGATTTGATTGCAGAATATGGTTTCAAGGGGGGAGGATACTGGAACCTGATGCGGGAATTTCGGCAGAACTGGATGTATGTAAACCAGATTAATGGGGAATAATGGAAGTTAAATCTCGTAAAATTTACTAAAATGAGCTATCATAAGGTTAAACAGAATATAGAGTTATTTTTTTAGAGGAGGGAGAAAAAAGTATGAATACACTGCAGACAGATGAAATGGAAGAGGAGCATATGGCGAAAAAAAAGCAGCTTCTGTGTAAAAAGACCAGAAAGGTATGGCTTGCAGCTGGTATTGTTCTCCTTCTTGTTATTCTGCTGGCTGTTTTTCAAATGGTGATTGTGCCCCACATAGAGAAGAAAATAATAGAGGAGCAGATATCTGTCTATATGGAAGAGATTAAAAATGGATACCTGAGCGAAATGGATTATGACATTCCGGAGGCGGTTTACTCAGAAATTACCGGCAACTGGAATCCGGCGGTTCAGTCAATGGCGGATTATATATTGGGTGGGGAGAAAGCGTTACAACAGGGATGGAAAGATATTATGAAATATATGGAGTATTCAGTAGACTCCATTGAAAAGGATGAAAACGGAAATTATATCATCAATATGACATTCACCAACCGGAATCTTGCTATGATTATTTCGGAAACGGCAGAGGAGATAGAAGCACAGAAGAAAGAATGGTTTTTGGATGCCTTATCCGGAAATGCAGGGGAACGGTTTTGGGAGTGTTTTAGAGAAAAACGTGATGCGATGGAGGATACGGTTTCAAAAAGCATGCAGTTTCATATTATAAAGGAAGAAGGAAACTGGTCACTTGATACAAAGAAATTGGATATCAGGGTATTTGCAGCTATGGCAGGGCTGGAGGACAGATACCTTGAAATGCAGTAGAAGACCAGAAAAAGCAGGAATATTCAACAGAATATCCTGCTTTATATCTGCAATAATGATATGTGCTTTGGCTGGTTTAGTAAACCTGAGCCTCTTCCTCGCCGTTCATTACCCGAAGGGCACCCTGGGCAAGGGCAAGCAGCTCATCTTCACCTGGATATACAGTAAAATCTGCAATGAAACCAAGCTTTGCTTTCAATGCATCAATGGTTTCCGCATTGTAAGCAATACCGCCAGTACAGATAATCTGGTCAACCTTGCCATCTAAAACAGCAGCCATGGCTCCGGCATCCTTGGCAATCTGATAATGGAATGCATCAATCAGGTTGGCAGCTTCCTGGTTGCCATCCGCTTTCATCTTCATTAAATCACGCATGTCATTGGTCCCGATATAGCCGTTAAATCCACCATTTCCACAGATTTTCTTATAGATTTCCTTTTCTGTATATTTTCCGGAAAAGCACAGCTTAATCAAATCACCAACCGGAACGGTACCAGCCCGCTCTGGAGAAAAGGCACCCTCACCGTCTAAGATATTGTTGACATCGATAACCTTACCGTTTTTGTGGGCACCAACAGAAACACCACCGCCCATATGGATTACAATTAAGCTTAATTCGTTATATGACTTTCCGATTTCCTTTGCATAGCGCTTTGCGACTGCTTTCTGGTTCAAAGCGTGGAAGACACTTCTTCTTGGAAGCTCCGGCATACCGGAATATCTGGCAATGGGTGCCAATTCATCGACTACAACAGGGTCAACGATATAAGAAGGCACACCAACCTCATCGCCGATTTCCCTTGCGAGAATACCACCAAGGTTAGATGCATGCTGTCCTTGTCTGCCGATTTTGAGGTCTTCTAATAAATCATCGGTCACTGCATAAGTACCGCCAGAAATTGGTTTTAACATTCCACCACGACCCACTACAACGTCCAGTGTCTTAATATCAAAGTTCTTTTCCTTTAATACCTTTAAGATAACTTCTTTACGGAAGTCTTTCTGGTCGATAATAGAAGCATATTTGGCAATTTCCTCCGTAGGATGTCTTAAAGTTTCTTCAAATACCTGTTTTTCATCTTCATATACACCAATCTTGGTAGAAGTAGAACCCGGATTGATAATTAAAATAGTATAAGCCATGTAACCGTCCTCCTAAATTTTATTTGCTCATTGCCTCGGCAACAACAGCACCAACGGCAATGGAGTTAACCTTTGTCTCGAAATCATCAGAACGTGAGGTTAAGATAACAGGTGCTTTTGTACCGGTTAAAATGTTACCATTTGTAACCTTTGCATTATGGACAAGTGCTTTGTATGTAATATTTCCTGCGTGGATATCTGGGAATAACAGAATATCAGCATCACCGACAATTTTACGACCTGTAGCGCCTTTGTGTCTTGCAGCTTCTGCATCAATTGCGAGGTCATAAGAAAGAGGACCGTCTACGATACATCCGGTAATTTTGCCGTCTTCATTCATCTTTGTAAGTTCTGCAGCATCAACCGTAACAGGCATTTTTGGATTTACCACCTCAACAGCAGCAAGCGGTGCTACTTTAGGACATTCAATTCCGCAGGCATGTGCAATTTCAACTGTATTACGGATAATGTTTGCCTTTGTATCCAGATCCGGATATGGAATAAATGCCACATCACTTAAGAATAATAATCCGTCATGGCCTTCAATATCAAAAATACATACATGGGATAAGGTCTTATCCGTACGAAGACCGACTTCTTTATCTAATACACTCTTTAAGAAGGATTTGGTATCGATTAATCCCTTCATATACATATCCGCTTTGCCGTCATGAACCAGTTTAACAGCAGTTAAAGCGGCTTCGTAAGGATCCTCTACATTGATAATTTCATAGCCGGACAAATCCATGCTGATAGAAGCTGCGACTTCTTTGATTTTTGCTTCATCACCGACTAAGATAGCATCCGCAATTCTTCTTTTTTGGGCTTCTGCCACAGCCTCTAAAACGGCATCATCCTGTGCTACAGCAACAGCCACCTTTTTTGTGCTACAGGATGTGACCTTTGCAAGTAAATCGTTAAAAGTTTTTGTCATTTTTGTACACCTCGTTTAATTAATTTTCTTGAGGAAATTATGATATTGCCATACTTTCCCTATTTAATACTAAATCAGGTTCTATACTATCACTAGAACACTTTTTGGTCAAGTTAATACCCACATTTTTTACTGCCACAATATGTTGTACAGCTATAGGCAAATGATAATAGAAATTGTGAAAAATGGGCTTCAACCTCTTTTCATTTTATATGATATATGCTATACTATTTCCAAATAATGCATACTTATGTCTAATGGGTTGAACCGATAGGGAGAGATTTAACCAAAAAGATTATGTAAGGGTTGCCAAATGACGATATAATTTTTAAGTATAGATGGGATTGTGTATGAGGTGATGGGAATGAATGCGAAGAACAGATTAATTGAAAAATTATTAAAAGCAGCCAGAAGACATAAAATACTGACTTATCCGGTACTGGCACTTGTAGCAGTAATTAGTATATTGGGGTACTTTTTTGATTGGAGCACCGGAGCCGGTAAGAGAGTGGTAGCTATTATTATGGTGCTGGTAATGCTGGTATCCCAGTCTTATTTTCTAACCTCATCTGCAACGGAAGTACTGGATACAGAAGAGGATGTAAGGACACAGCAGGAGCTGCAGGAGCAGAATACAGAGAAAAAGCAGGAAAATAATACAAATGACCCAGAGGAGAAAACGACGGAGCTATCGACTAACCAGGATAGCGGAGCAAATGACGTTTTATCTGAGGAGAACGATGACTGGAATGATTCGGCAGAGACCGGCTTAACAACAGAGGCCGGTTCAAGTGAGGCAGATTCTATATCTGTTACAGAGGAGAGTCCGGAACGGGTAACTGCAGATGAGTCAATCCGTTTTATATTTCTTGCATCCACCAATACAGGAACTACAGTTGAGATACTGGCAGGATATGCTACAAGGAATGCAGATAATGCTACCTATACCATTAGTAGTAGCAGTGTCAGTACGGCGAACAGTGGGCTTGCTGTTTATGAGGAGAATGGATATTATTCCTGCTCCGGCTGGTATACAGATGCAGCCTGTACGGTAAAGGTTCCGGATGACGGTTTTGATAAGCTTACTCCGAATGTAAACAATAATATTGTATTGTATTCTGCCCGCACCTTGAACAAATACAGAGTTACCATTGATACAAAAGGCGGAACTTTTGAAAGAGTAGATGGAGCAACCCAGAATGGGGTGTATTATGATGTTGATGGAGAGGACGGTGCTGGAACCTTTCAGATTGTGAATCCTACAAGAGAGGGATATGAGATTAAGGGTGCAACTGTGAAGAATGGTACTGCCAGAGTGGAGACATCCGGTGATTCCCAGACCGTAATTCATGTCACCTTAAATGGTAACAATTTTGAGCAGACGGTTACATTGGAGTGGGAAGGTGAAAAATATCCGGTTACCTATGCAACATCGGATAAGATAGATGCAGATACTGTCACAAGGGAGGTACAGTTTGACGGAGAGAGCGGTAAGGATATTCTGGAGCTTTCAGAGAATATAGGTGTTGAACACAAACCAGGCTATACTTTTACGGCATGGAAAATTAATGGTAAGTCGTATGAACCGGGCAACCTGATAAAGAATTATGTTGGTCTGCAGTCATATCTTTACAATCACCAGGATGATGTTTTGATTCCGGAAAGTACATATGCAGGTATCAAGCTGGATACAACGAAGATTACATATCAATTTATGGAGAAGGGTGAAACCTATACGGTACGTGGGCAATATCTGGATTGTGATGATGCTTTTGACAATGCAGAATATGAGCTTGTGAGCATAGAGGCAGACCAGACCTATACGGATGCTTCTGCATTCCAGAATGACTATGGTATTGCAATAGAGGCAGGAGGAGATGGTATTTCCGTGTCGACTCCAGGACCGAAACGGGTCGGGTCTAATATTAGGGTAAATGTTAAAATAACAGATTTAAATGCAGATGCAAAGGACAGAACCGATACAATATACAGCTTTACGATTTCTGTCACCAAAAATAATCTGATTTTGAAATCCGATGGTATAGAGGAAAAGCTTACAAAAGTATATGATGGAACGACGGCATGTCCGGGAATTACTGCCGGTCTGGAAATTCCGACAAACATACGGGGCGTTTATGTAGTGGTGGAAAGCGGCGTATATGAGGATGCAAATGCTGGAAAGCAGAAAAAAATCATTTTGAAGCTGGCAAGCAGCAACAAATATGTATTTAAAGATGATGAACTGCCACCTGAGCTGCAGGGCATTGATAATACAAATACGGATAATTATTTTACCTTGATGTCCACACCTGAGGTTTGGGGGGAGATTACCCGCAGACCGGTATATATCCGGACATCAGCAGATAAGGAGCAGGTTAAAACAGGTGAGGTAAATCCAAATTTTGAAGTAACAGTAAGAAAAGATATAGGTGGGGCAGATTCTAATTCCGGATTTATTAATGGAGATGAAAACAGACCAATAACTACCTATATGGATATTTGTGCCTCTATGAGCCTGTCAGAGGAGATTGGGAGAGATGATTACGCCCAGCTTGAAGCCGGCACGCCAAAAATCAGATACTATGTAATATGTAGAGCAAAAGAAAGCTCTAACTATACATTTATGTGGAATACTGACAACAGTGATACCGGATATTTTGATGTAGTCATGGAAAGTCCAAAGGAAAACACAAACTATGAATATGTATATACAAAAGAGCCTGTGAATGGCTGGTATGGTTCCAATACCCAGATTGTACCAATAGGGGATTATGACCAGATTCGGATAAAGGGAAGCACTAGCTGGCAGTCTGGAATTACCCTGACGGATGATGATACAGAATTAATATTCCAGTTGGGGAATAGTACGACGGGTGCATTTACCGCATATGAGACTGTAAAAGTAAAAGTAGATACAGAAGCTCCGGTATTCTCTAGTTATGAGATAATAGACAGGGTAACCGGAACTCCAGGAGATTTATATTTTCCATCTATGGGCGAAACGGTATCATTTGGTAATTATTTTAATAGAATGGTGAATTTTAACATTAAATTCCAGGATACCCGTTCTACACCAGAGTATTTGTATTATAGCCTTTCTGACAGCGCGAAGGATTCCGGCGGAAGCTGGACGGCAATTAAGTTCGCAGGACTTAATTCGAATACAGGTATAGCAACGGCAACCATTGAGATACCGGCAGCGTTGGTAAACCGTGATTTTTATATCCATTTTTATGCAGTGGATATGGCAGGAAATGAAAGTGGCGCTATGGTATTAGGCAGAGATGGGGAATCCGGTCCGAATGAATGGGCAATTCAGGACGGAGGTCCGGTGATTACGGACTGGGTTGTGAAGTCTGGTCAATATAGTGAGATAACGGTTCAGAATGGCAGTGATGAATATTATTCAAATTGTGTTGCCAGATTATCAGCAGAGGATATGGTTTCCGGTATCTATGATATTATATGGAATGTTAACGGAAAAGAAATAACAGAGGGACCGTTCCGATATACCAAGACGACGCAGAAGGATTTTGAATTGAAGATTAACCAGAAGGATTTTCCGAAGGATGACAGTGTTCCTGGCAGGTTTACCGTATCTGCAAAGGTAAGAAACAGTGCGGGTGTTTCCTCAGAGGTTACCGAGCCGTTTGTATTCTTTGTAGATGACGAGGCCCCAATTGTCAGCATCACCAGTAATTATGATGTTTATCAGCAGGAAGTGAAATTGGAATTTAATGCGTATGATGAGTTGAGTGGCATCAAATACATTAATGTTAAAAATCAAAATGGTGATGTGGTTCCATTTAAGATTGAACGGGTAGCAGAAAATGACAAGGGTTACAAAACCTCTTACTGTTATGTGGAAATTTCAACAAAGGGTGAGTATATCATTGAGGTTTCCGATAATGCCGGTAATATCTTTACAGAAACCATAGTACTAGATAAAGTTTCAAAAGAAGTTCCGCCATGTCCGGAGGTTACGATGGAATCGGAAGTGAATGCTGACGGATGGATTACCGACCAAGATGCGAAGGTTGTTATTACGAACGTAACAGAGACCTTAATTGATAAGACTGCAGTCGTTACAAAATATCAGATGTGGAAGGATGGTGAGGATTCTTCCGTTATCACAGAGTTGTCAGAAAATGAGGATTCGAGAGAAGTTCCGTTACAGGATGGCGTTTATAAAATGCGTGTCTGGAGTGAAAGTAAAACGGGTATATTGTGCAGGGAGGCAGAAGAGGATTCCCATGTCTATACATTTAGAGTGGATACGGAGATACCAGATATTGTAATAGAGTCAGCGCAATCGAAAGATAATTCCAATCCTCAGGTTGTGTTCCAGGTAAAGGACAGTATCAGCGGAGTGGATGCCGATTCCATCAAGGTGTTCTGTAACGGAACATCGGTTCCGGTTAAGAGTAAGCCTGTTGCATACGAAAATGAAAAAGTGACAACATATCAGTGTAGCTTTGATGCAGACCGCATTGCGGAATATACAATTCAGGCAGGCGACATTGCCGGAAATGAAGCGGAGGAAGAAGCTTTTACTAAGATGAGCATGCATTTGATGGCGGTAAAGGAGATTTTTGCAACTTCAGCAAATGTTGGAGCAAGGGTATATACCGGAAGTGCAGATTCCATTACCTCTGCGGAGATCTCTTATCACAAGGTTGGAGATAAAGACTATCAGGGGGTTGTAGAACAGAAGGTATCAATTTCTGGTGGTATGTCCGTTTCCGCTGTGCTTGGGGATTCCTCGGCCGGAACCCAGCCATTGGAACCGGAAACCTCTTATATATACAGAGTTACTGCAAAATCGTCATTGGGACAGAGCCTGGTAACATATGGATATTTTAAAACCCTGTCGGAAGACGATAAGACAGAGGCGAAGGTAACAGGAAGAGTTTATTATAACGCTCCGGACCAGATTCCGGAAAATGGGCTGGTGACAGTGGGTCTGTTCTCAGGAGCAGAATGTGTTGCTGCCCAGCAGGCACAGGTTGGAATTGATTTTGAGTTTGATAATGTACCGGATGGTACATATAATCTGAAAGCCGATGACGGACTTCGGACGCGGAGCGTAGGAGTTGTAGTACAGGATGGAAAAAATGTGGATGTGACTCTTACAATGTCTTCCCTCAGTACAAATGTCATGATAGACCCGGATGTGGAAGAGCGATGGGGAGAGGATGTCTGGAAGAATGTATCTGTGGATGGTCTGGATGCCATTTTTGAAGAAGCAGGACTATACGGTAATTACAATGCAGATGATAGGAAATGGATTGACAGAGGTGGCAATGTTACATTTGTTATGCATATTTCCATGAAAGAGGCAACACCTGGAGAATGGGCTTTCATTAATAACAAAATGGTAGGAGCATGGCTGAATTTGACGATAAAGAAGGTTTGGATTGACAGCAAGGGAAATGAAATAAGGAAATTCTCAATACATAATCTTGAAAAACCGATTACGGTCACTATTCCATTGGGTGATTTGGCTGATGAGACAGGACTGGACGTTATCAGGATACATGATAATCAGGCAAAAAGCGTATATGTGAAAATGGATGGTTCTAACTGTATTATTGAATCCAATCAGTTTTCAACCTATGCTGTATTATATGATTCAAGAGAGGAACCATCTACTGAGAATCCATCTACTGAGAATCCGTCTACTGAAAATCCATCTACTCAGACACCGCCTGATAAGGATCCGTCCACGGAGAGTCCATCTACCAGGAACCCTTCCACGACGCAGACGAACACAGATAATACAGGTGGAGGAAGTGATGGCGATGGAACCAATTCAGGAGGTGGCTCTACAGACGGCTCATCCGTTGTTTCCTTGAGAAGCTCTGGTTCGGCAAAAACGGGAGACGAGGCACCGGTTGCAGTGATGGGAACACTGATGCTGTTGGCATTAGGTGGATTCTTTGTATTACGTAGAAAAGTAAAATAAAAAATGATATTTTAACAATTATTTCCTAAATAAAATAATGTTCCCTGCAAATACTATAACCAAGACATGAGAATGTCTTAAAAATATAGATTTGGAGGGAACTGTTATGTCAAGTAATTCTAGTAAGAAATCTGACGCAATGAACAAGTTCAAAATGGAGTGTGCATCTGAAGTAGGTGTTTCTTTAAAGAACGGCTACAATGGTGACTTAACTTCAAGAGAGAATGGTTCTGTTGGTGGACAGATGACAAAGAAGTTAGTTGAAGCTCAGATGAACCAGATGGCTGGTAAGTAATCTATTGGATTACAGGGTTTCATAAAGGAATAAAGGTCGTAATTTACTTTTTAATGAAAAGGTAGATTACGGCCTTTTCCTTTGTGAATAGTTATAAAAAACACTAGACATTTGTATATGGCGCATGCTATAATTGACTGATTAGTGCAGATAGAAGACTGCAGGAAGCAGATAGATTCATATTATGAAACTGCAAAAGAATAAAATGATATATATAAGGAGGAATTGTTAAAAATGAGTTTAACAGTTGAGAATTTAGAGAAGAATATGGCAAAGCTTACCATTACGGTGCCGGCTGCTGACTTTGAACAGGCAATGAAGGAGTCGTACAATAAGCAGAAGGGCAAGATTTCAGTGCCAGGTTTTCGTAAGGGAAAGGTACCTCAAGCATATTTAGAGAAGATGTATGGTCCGGAGATGTTCTATGAAGACGCAGCTAATTCCTGCATGGAGAATTCCTATCCGGGAGCATTGGATGAGTGTGAATTAGATGTTGTTTCCCGTCCAGAAATTGATATTACCCAGATGGAAAAGGGAAAGGATTTTATATATACGGCTACTGTGGCAGTTAAGCCAGAAGTTACATTAGGTGAATACAAGGGTGTTGAAATCGAAAAAGTAGATGTTGAGGTGACAGATGAGGATGTTCAGGCTGAACTTTTGAATGTACAAAAGCAGAATGCGCGGAACATTCCTGTAGAGGACAGAGCTGCCAAGTTAGATGACGAGGTGACAATTGACTTTGAGGGATTTGTTGACGGAGAAGCCTTTGAAGGCGGTAAGGGTGAAAATTATCAGCTTACCTTGGGTTCTCATTCCTTCATAGATACATTTGAAGAGCAGATTGTGGGTAAAACGGTGGGAGAAGAGTTTGATGTAAATGTTACTTTCCCGGAGGATTACCAGGCAGCAGACCTTGCCGGTAAACCAGCAGTATTTAAATGTAAATTAAACGGTATCAAGGAGACAGAGCTTCCAGAGTTAGATGATGAATTTGCATCTGAGGTTTCCGAGTTTGATACATTAGATGAATATAAAACAGATTTAAAGGCAACACTTCAGGTGAAGAAGGAAAAAGCAGCCAAGAATACAAAGGAAGGTCTGGTAATTGATAAGATTATTGAGAATGCACAGATGGAGCTTCCTGAACCAATGATTGAGACACAAAAGGAACAGATGTTGAATGAATTTGCACAGCAGATAAGCTATCAGGGACTTTCTATAGAACAGTATTTCCAGTTTACCGGAATGACGAAGGAGAAATTCTTAGAGACAGCAGCCCCGGAGGCAGAGAGAAGAATTAAGTCCCGTCTTGTATTAGAGGCAATTGCAAAGACAGAGGATATTCAGGTATCGGAAGAGGAATTAAGTGAGGAATTAAAGAAGATGGCTGAAATGTATCAGATGGATTTAGAGCAGTTGACTGGATTAGTTGGTGATTCAGAGAGGGATGCCATCAAACAGGATATTGCTGTTCAGAAAGCAGTTGACCTTGTTACAGAAGCTGCAGTAGAAAAATAAAATGTGGTTTGGCGGTCAGGGATAAGAAGACCGCCTTTCCTATCGAGTTAAATTAGAACCATATTTGAATAAAGGAGGATTTTGTATGAGCTTAGTACCTTATGTCGTTGAGCAGACAAGTCGGGGAGAACGTTCCTATGATATTTATTCCAGATTATTAAAGGATAGAATTATTTTTCTTGGGGAAGAGGTGAATGATACAACTGCAAGCCTTGTTATTGCACAGCTTCTCTTCCTGGAGTCAGAAGACCCTTCAAAGGATATCCAACTGTATATCAACAGCCCGGGAGGCTCTGTTTCGGCAGGCTTTGGTATCTTTGATACGATGAATTATATTAAATGTGATGTATCTACCATATGTTGTGGAATGGCAGCAAGCATGGGAGCATTTTTATTGGCAGGCGGTGCGCCAGGAAAGCGTATGGCGCTTCCAAATGCGGAGGTTATGATTCATCAGCCAATGGGTGGAATGCCTAGCGGAAGCCAGGCAAGCGATATGCAGATTACAACAGAGCATATTTTAAGAACAAAGAGAAAAATTAACGAGATTTTGGCAAAAGAGTGTGGTAAGCCGGTGGAGGTTCTTGAGAAGGATACCGACAGAGATAACTGGCTCAGCGCACAGGAAGCGTTGGAATACGGTCTCATTGATTCCGTAATCACAAATCGTGAGTAGATTAATTAATAAAGAAAACGAGGTGTAGCCATGGTAAGTCGTGGAGATGACAGAAAACCACTACGTTGTTCATTTTGCAACAAGACACAGGATCAGGTAAGAAAGCTGATTGCCGGGCAGAATGTGTATATCTGTGATGAATGTATCGAGGTTTGTTCTGAAATTATTGAGGATGAATTAGAAGATTTTGATGAGTCCTCTGATATTAATTTACTAAAACCAAAAGAAATTAAAGAGTTCCTTGACCAATATGTAATTGGTCAGGAGGAAGCAAAGAAGGTATTGTCTGTTGCAGTGTATAACCATTATAAGAGAATACTTTCTGATAAGGATTTTGATGTAGAGCTTCAAAAGAGTAACATTATTATGGTGGGACCTACCGGTTCCGGTAAGACCTATCTTGCCCAGACATTAGCCAAGCTTTTAAATGTGCCATTTGCTATCGCAGATGCTACGGCGCTTACAGAAGCTGGATATGTGGGTGAAGATGTGGAAAATATTCTGTTAAAGATTATCCAGGCGGCAGACTATGATGTAGAACGTGCACAGCATGGTATTATTTACATTGATGAGATTGATAAAATCACCAAGAAGTCTGAGAATGTATCAATTACCAGGGATGTATCTGGAGAGGGTGTACAGCAGGCACTCCTTAAAATCATTGAAGGTACGGTTGCTTCCGTTCCACCACAGGGAGGAAGAAAGCATCCGCATCAGGAGTTTATTCAGATTGACACAAGTAATATTCTGTTTATTTGCGGTGGCGCATTTGACGGACTGGAAAAGGTAATAGAAAACCGTATCGGTAAAAAATCCATTGGATTTGGTGCAGAGCTTGCCGAAAAAACAGATGAAAATGTTGGGGAGCTCCTTAAAAAGGTAACGCCGGCTGACTTTGTGAAATATGGTTTAATTCCCGAGTTTATAGGTCGTGTGCCTGTAGCAGTAACATTGGATTTGTTAGATACAGATGCATTGGTCCGGATATTGACAGAACCAAAGAGTGCGATTTGCAAGCAGTATAAGAAATTATTTGAACTGGATGGTGTGGAATTAGAGTTTGAGGACGGAGCACTGGAGGCTATTGCAAGAGAAGCAATGGAGCGTAAAACTGGTGCAAGAGGACTTCGCTCCATCATTGAGAAAGCAGTGATGGATTTAATGTACGAGGTTCCATCTAATGAAGAGATTTCAAGGTGTATTATTACAAAAGAAGCAGTTGAGGGAATTGGTGAGCCGGAGATAGTGTATTCTGATTCGCCAAGACCGAGAAAGTCTTTTGTTAAGCGTCATCCAAAGAAAAATAATGGTGAAATCGCATAACAGGAAAGAATAAGAAATGATAAAAGGGACTTGTGGCAGGCTGCAGGTTCCTTTGTTGTTGCCAAGCATATGAGAAAATGGTCCAGTGGACCATTTTGAATTAAATGGAGGATAAGGAAATGGAGCAGTATACCCCAGAAGAAAATCAGAAGCTGGTACCGATGCTGGTGCTTTATGATATGGTGATAATGCCGGGTTCCAGTGTTCATTTTGACATACAGCGGATAAGTTCCATTCATGCAGTGAATGTGGCGATGGAACAGAACCGGGATTTGTTTGTTGTCATGGCAAAAACCTCAAAGGTAGAAGACAAGGTTACGGTAGAGGAGTTAAACCGGGTTGGAACACTGGTGTCCGTCAGGCAGGTGTTAAAGCTGCCAAAGGGAACTATGCGGGTTTTGTTTGAGGGAAAGCAAAGGGCAGAGCTACGGGATTTAATTGATAACGGAGCTTATTATAATGTGGAGATTACAAAGCTATATAGCAATCTGGATGAAATGCCGGAACTGGAACAGGAGGCAAGAATCAGAAGTATACAATCTGTGCTGAAACGTTGTGAAAGCAGTAAGATTTTACCAAATACGTTAACCTATGATACTCTTAAAAAGATAGAGAATTTGGAGCTGTTGATAGATTTGTCTACGGAGGCTGTTCCAATGAAAATAAGGGAGAAGCAGCAGATATTGGAAGAGCTGGATATTACAACCAGGACAGAGAAGCTTTTGACTGCTTTAATTAATGAGATTGATATCAGCGGAATACGGGCTGAGCTGGGCGAAAAGCTGAAGGACTGCGTAAATAAAAACCAGCGTGAATATGTTCTCCGGGAACAGCTGAAGGTTATCCGGGAAGAGCTGGGAGAGGGAGAGAATATAGAGGATGAAAGTGACCAGTATCGGCAGCGCTTGAAAGAGGTAAATCCTCCGGTTGAGGTACGGGAAAAGCTGGAAAAAGAGATTAAGCGTTTCAAAAGTCTTTCCTATGCATCTTCAGAAAGTGCGGTAATCCGTAATTATATTGAGACTCTGCTGGAGTATCCATGGAATAAAGAAGGGAAGGATAACAAGGATTTAAAAAGTGCTATCCGTCAGCTGGAAAAGGATCATTACGGTCTTTCCAAAATTAAAGAGAGAATTATAGATTATCTTGCAGTGCGGAATTTAAGTGGAAGAAAGGATGCACCGATTCTCTGCCTGGTTGGTCCGCCCGGTACAGGAAAAACCTCTGTCGCAAAATCCATTGCCACAGCCCTTCATAAGGAATATGGAAGGATTGCATTGGGAGGTGTCCGGGATGAGGCGGAAATAAGAGGACATCGAAAAACCTATATTGGAGCCATGCCGGGACGTATTGTGACAGCAATTACCAAGACGGGGGTTAATAATCCGCTGCTTTTGCTGGATGAGATTGACAAAACCAGCAGTGATTATAAAGGAGATACCGCTTCCGCTTTGCTGGAGGTACTAGACGGTGAGCAGAATGTGCGTTTCCAGGACCATTATTTTGAAGTACCTGTGGATTTATCCAATGTACTTTTTATTGCTACAGCGAATGATGCATCCAATATTCCGGCACCGCTTCGCGACCGTATGGAAATGATAGAAGTTAACAGCTATACAGAAAATGAAAAGTTCCATATTGCAGAGCTTTATCTTGTGAAAAAACAGCTGAAAAAAAACGGGCTTACGGCAAGACAGTTTAAGCTTACAGATGATGCGGTTTATAAGCTTATCCGGAATTATACGAGAGAAGCGGGTGTGCGCAGCTTAGAACGTTTGATTGGACAGCTGATGCAAAAAACGGCGAGGGGAATACTGACGGAAGAGTTTAAGTCTTTACGGGTAACACCAAAGAAGCTACCGGAACTGTTAGGAGTGGAGAAGTATACGGAGGACAGCCGTAATTATGAAGATAAGGTAGGAGTTGTTACCGGACTTGCGTGGACAAAGGTTGGCGGTGACACTCTGAATGTAGAGGTGAATTTGCTGGATGGCAAGGGAGGACTTACGTTAACCGGTAATCTTGGGGATGTAATGAAGGAATCTGCACAGATTGCACTGTCGTTTGTTCGGACATTGGCGGAGATTAAGAAGCTTCCGGAGGAATATTTTGAAAAGCATATCGTACATGTCCATGTGCCGGAGGGTGCTACACCGAAGGATGGACCTTCTGCAGGCATTACCATGGCACTCGCTATGTACTCGGCACTGACGAACCGTCCTGTGTCGGGAAAGCTTGCCATGACGGGAGAAGTCACCTTGAAGGGAAATGTCCTTCCGATAGGAGGTCTTAAGGAAAAACTGCTGGCAGCAAAGAATGCAGGTATGGCAAAGGTGATTGTTCCTGCTGAAAACCGGAGAAATGTGGAAGAACTGGAACAGGAGATTACAGACGGTTTGGAAATTTGTTATGCATCCCATATGAATGAAGTGATTGCAAATGGAATTGTAAAGCGTTCCTTTGCGTTGAAGCAGAGCAAATAGCGGTTGGCAGTTGTCTGATGGAAAATTTTGTAAAAGAAGGTGAAGCGATATGATTATAAAAAGTTCGGAGCTGGAAACCGTATGTGGTATAACCAGTAAACTGCCAAAAAACCAGGGGGTGGAAATAGCCTTTGCCGGTAAATCAAATGTGGGAAAATCCTCCCTGATTAACGGCTTATTAAACCGGAAGGCATTGGCAAGGACGTCATCCCAGCCGGGAAAAACCCAGACAATTAATTTTTATAAAATAAATAATGAATTTTATTTTGTGGATTTGCCTGGCTATGGATATGCCAAGGTATCTGCTTTAGAAAGAGAAAAATGGGGCAAGATGATAGAAAATTATCTGCACACTTCAGAAAAACTTGTATTGGTATTCCTGCTGGTGGATATCCGCCATGAACCGTCTGCCAATGATAAGATGATGTATGACTGGATTCTGCATAACGGTTTTACACCGGTTATTATTGCTACGAAGCTGGATAAAATTAAGCGCTCCCAGCTGCAGAAAAACTTGAAAATTATCCGGACGAAGCTGGATATGTCTAAGGAGGACATGATTTTTCCGTATTCTGCACTGTCAAAGCAGGGCAGGGATGAGATATTGGATTATATCGAAAAGGTAATCCCTGCTTAATCCTGCCATACTTCTGCTATAAGATATTGATAGATTTCCTCACTTTTTTCCCGCCAGGAATCACATATATGGATAGCCTGTTCCTGGGTGGGAACTGTGAGTTTGATTTCCAGAAGAGTCTGATTACGCTCCTTGATACTGCACTGTGCAATATATTCATTATTCGATGGATAATAATCTGAGGCGATGGCAGACTCATTTCTAAGTTCAATTTTTTGTTCCTTCAGATAATTCAGAATATCCATTTTTATGGCATCAGATATTTTGAACTCAAATAGCTCCACGGCTTCTTTTCCCTGCTCCGTAATTTCATATAGAGAATGATTGCGCTCCGTCGTAGGTTTAATAAAATCATTTTCTATCAGTTCATTTAAGGCAATCTGCAGATTAAAATAGTTGGTATAGCCTTTATCCAAAATGAACTGGGATATCTGGGAGCCGGTAAGAGGAAAATCAACCCGGTCTAATATATATAAAATCATTAACTTGTAAAGAACTAATCCTTCGCTTGTCATATTTATCTCCATTTCCACATAATGCTTTGAAACTTATTTCTGAATGTGAGATTTTACAGCTTCACTGACGGCATCAGCAACACGTGGGTCAAAGGCTTCCGGCATTATAAAATCTTCATTCAGTTCTTCGTCTGATACAAGACCTGCAATTGCTTCTGCGGCAGCCAATTTCATTTCCTCTGTAATAATGGAAGCATGTCCCTCTAATGCACCCTTAAAGATGCCAGGGAATGCAATTACATTGTTAACCTGGTTCGGGAAGTCAGAACGTCCGGTACCCACAATGCGGGCTCCGGCAGCCTTTGCTGCATCCGGCATAATTTCAGGAGTTGGGTTTGCCATGGCAAAAAGAATGGAGTCTTCATTCATGGTATTTACCATCTCCGGAGAGACAATACCAGGAGCGGAGACACCAACAAAAATATCAGCACCTATTAAGGCATCTGCCAGAGTTCCGGTCTTGTTTTCGAGATTGGTTACTTTAACCATTTCCTCCTGCATCCAGTTAAGTCCCTCGTAGGCTTTGTGAAGAATACCGTTCCGGTCACACATGGTAACATTTTTAAAGCCGTAGGTAAGTAAAAGCTTTGTAATGGCAACACCTGCAGAACCGGCACCGTTTACTACTACTTTACAATTCTCTTTTTTCTTGCCGGTAATGCGAAGGCTATTGATGATACCCGAAAGGACAACGATGGCAGTGCCATGCTGGTCATCATGAAATACCGGAATATCCAAAGCTTCATTTAAGCGGCGTTCGATTTCAAAGCAACGGGGTGCAGAAATATCTTCCAGATTGATGCCTCCAAATGCTGGAGCAATACGGATGACAGTATCTATAATTTCATCGGTATCCTGTGTGTCCAGACAGATAGGAACGGCATTGACATCTCCGAAGGATTTGAATAAGACAGCCTTTCCCTCCATGACTGGCATGGCGGCGGCAGCGCCGATATTGCCAAGCCCTAAAACTGCACTTCCGTCGGATATAACGGCAACTGTATTTCCTTTCTGGGTATACTTATATACGTCTGCAGGATTTTCGGCAATTTTTCTGCAGGGTTCAGCAACTCCGGGGGTGTATGCCAGGGATAAATCCTCCCGGGATTCCACCTTGCATTTTGGCTGTGTGCTCATTTTACCAGCCCATTGCTCATGTAATTTTAACGATTTTTCATAAATGTCCATTTTTATCCACCTTTGCTTTATTATTTGTAGTATGCTTGTGTAACGTAATCGATATGTAACACATTATCTTTAATCTTACCATTTACACTTTCTTTGTGCAAGATTCTTTCCATAAAATTAATACCGGTTTTGAGAAAACAACTGTATTTTTTGCAGATTCTTTACAAATATATGGAAATTTTAGGGTTTACTTTCTTAAAAAGTGTGCTATAATCAGAATAATTATATATCTATAATCTTTGTTCGGATTTTACCCACTATAAATAATTTATGATTGAAAGAAAAAGGAGATTTTATGAATTACGATGATATGACTTTGCAGGAATTGAAGACTGTTGCAAAGGAATTAGGAATTAAGGGCGTAACCGCCATGAAAAAAAGTGAATTGACAGAGCTTTTGAAGGCGGTGAAAAACCGTCAAAAGGAAACTGTAAAGAAAGATGCAGCAGGCAAATCTATGGCAAGTGAAAAGGCAGAGAAGAAAACATCCGTGAGAAAAGAAGCTGCCGTAAAGGAGACGGAAGCCTTTAAGGAAAAGACAGGAAACAGACGGGCAGACGATATGGTAAAAGAACAGCTGGTTAAAAAAGAGACAATGCCTACAGAGCATAATCTTGACAGCGGCAAGGAAGCAAATGGTATTTTAGAGGTTATGTCGGATGGCTTTGGGTTTATCCGGTGTGCGAATTATCTTCCAGGAGAAAATGATATTTATGTATCTCCGGCACAGATAAAACGTTTTAATTTAAAAACAGGTGATATTATTGTTGGTAACCAGAAGATAAAAACAGAGAAGGAGAAATTTGCAGCTCTCTTATACATTAAGACCATCAATGGGTATGCTGTAGAGGAAGCCATGAAGCGCAAAAACTTTGAAGACCTGACACCAGTTTTTCCAGATGAGAGAATAAAGCTGGAAAACGAGAATGCAAGAGGTGTTTCCATGCGTATAATGGATTTACTGGCTCCGATTGGAAAAGGACAGAGAGGAATGATTGTGGCACCGCCAAAGGCTGGTAAGACAACCCTGTTAAAGCAGATTGCCATCAGCGTCAGCCGTACCTACAGGAATATGCATCTGATAGTGCTTTTGATTGACGAACGTCCGGAGGAGGTTACAGACATCAGGGAGTCTATTGAGGGTCCGAATGTAGAGGTTATCTATTCAACCTTTGATGAACTGCCGGAGCATCATAAGAGAGTTTCAGAAATGGTATTGGAGCGTGCAAAACGGCTGGTGGAGCACAAGGAGGATGTGGTTATTCTGTTAGATTCCATTACGAGACTGGCAAGGGCTTATAATTTGACTGTACCACCAAGTGGAAGAACCTTAACCGGAGGATTAGATCCGGCAGCGCTTCATATGCCGAAGAAATTTTTTGGAGCAGCCAGAAACATGCGGGAGGGAGGCTCTCTGACCGTTCTTGCCACTGCGCTGGTGGAGACAGGCTCCAAGATGGATGATGTGGTGTTTGAGGAGTTTAAGGGGACCGGTAATATGGAGCTTGTGTTAGACCGGAAGCTTTCAGAAAAGAGAATTTTCCCTGCCATTGATATCGCAAAATCAGGAACCCGGCGGGATGATTTGCTGTTGTCAAAGCTGGAGCAGGAAGCGGTTTATGCCATGCATAAAGAATTTTCAGGAAACCGTGGGGAGGAATCAGTGGAGGAAGTGCTGAAGCTGTTCCTGCGGACGAAAAATAACGCAGAGTTTTTGGATTTGATAAAGCGTTCCCTGTTGCGAAGATAATATAAGCAGATTGGCGAGAGTTACAGTTCATATCTGCCTGGCGCTGACCTCCTCGCAGAGGAGGTCAGCGCCAGGCAGGTCTGGACTGTAACTCGAGAGATATATTTAATGGAATTTATTTTGAAAAATGCTTGCATAAAGAAATAGGTTATGGTAAACTGTAGAAGTTGTTTAGGCGGGTTGGAATCTGCCAATAATTTTAGAGAGGTGCAAAGGAATGAAAGAAGGAATTCATCCAAATTATTATCAGGCAAAAGTAGTTTGTAACTGCGGTAACGAGTTTGTAACAGGTTCAACCAAGGAAGAGATTCACGTAGAGATTTGCTCTAAGTGTCATTCTTTCTATACCGGTCAGCAGAAGGCGGCACAGGCTCGCGGTCGTATTGATAAATTCAACCGTAAGTACGGAGTTAATCAGGCTAATTAGTAACGTTTTAAGGTTGAGATTGCATAATCTCAACCTTCTTTCGTTTTTGGAGGTTTTTATATGGAAGAACGATTACCAAAGGGAACTCTCGGCGGACAGGCCGTTATTGAGGGTGTGATGATGAAGGGAAAGGACAGCTATTCAGTAGCGGTCAGAAAGCCAGATAAAAAAATTGAAGTCAAATTAGTAAACTATCAGTCCTATGGCGATAAACATAAATTTGCAAAGATTCCATTTATTCGTGGAATTGTTAACTTTGCAGAATCCATGGTGGTTGGGTTGAAAACCCTTAACTATTCCTCATCCTTTTACGAGGAGGATGAAGTGGAAACAAAAGCAGACAAGATGTTTAAGGATATTTTTAAAGAAAAAGCAGAAAGCGTCATTATTGGGTTTACGTTTCTTATATCTATTGTGATAGCAGTGGCGTTATTTATGCTGCTGCCGGCAGGAATAGCAGAATTTATCGGAAAATGGGTGGAGAGCAGAGTACTTTTATCTATTATTGAAGGCGTTATACGGCTTGCCATTTTCCTTATTTATGTGGTGCTGATTTCCCAGATGGAGGATATTAAACGGGTATTTATGTACCATGGTGCAGAGCATAAGACGATAAACTGTTATGAGTCGGGAGATGAACTGACACCTGAAAATGTGGCAAAGCATTCCCGTTATCATAAGCGTTGCGGCACCAGCTTTCTGTTTGTGGTTATGGTAATCAGTATTTTAGTATTTATGTTGATTACAGCAGAACAGATGTGGCTGCGTTTTGTGCTGCGGCTTCTTCTGATTCCGGTGATTGCCGGTATTTCTTATGAATTTATCCGGCTGGCGGGAAGAACAGATAATCCAGTCATAAATATGCTCAGTAAACCGGGAATGTGGATTCAGAAATTAACAACGAAGGAACCGGCTGAAGAAATGATTCAGGTGGCTATTATTTCCGTAGAGTCTGTTTTATATGGTAAGCCTTATGTGGATGCAGTAAACCAGGCGCAGGGAATTGGTGTGGGGACATCGGAGAAGGCTTCGGAACCGGAGGAAGAACTGCTGGATTATGAAGAGGATATGGAAGAGGATTTTGATTTGGAAGAGTTGGAAAGAAATTTTTTTGAGGAATAGATTGGTATGACGATTCAGGAATTATTGGTTCTTGGAAAAGAAAGACTGGAAAGCAGCGGCATTGAGTATGCGAAATATGAGCGCAAGGTGCTGTTGGAAGAGGTTTTAGGGTGTAATTACATGTATATGCTGATGCATGGTGAGGAGGAGATTCCTTCCGAAAAAATGGAAGAATACCTTCAGTTGCTGGAGAGAAGATGCAGTCATTATCCGCTACAATATCTGCTGGGATATGCACATTTTATGGATTATACCTTTTATGTAAATGAGTCAGTACTGATTCCGAGAAATGATACGGAAATTTTAGTGGAGGCAGCACACTCTCTGCTGGCTGCACTGACAGCGGAAGAGCAGAAGGATGTGCCGGAGGCTGGAACATATGTTAAGCCGTTCCGTGTGCTGGATTTATGCTGTGGTTCAGGCTGTATCGGTATTTCACTGAAGCTTTATCACAGAGAGATTGATTTGACGTTGACGGATATTTCTGAGGATGCCATAGAGGTCACAAAGCGAAATCTGGATAAATATGAGGTTGAGGCAAGGCTTGTATGTGATACCCTTTTACATGGCATAACGGAAAAAATGGACATAATAGTCAGTAATCCACCGTATATTGAGAGCAGGGTGATAGATTCCCTGATGCCGGAGGTGAAGGAATATGAGCCGGTACTGGCTTTGGATGGCGGAGAAGACGGGCTAGATTTTTACAGGAAAATTATAGCAGACATTCCTGGATATTTAAATTCCGGAGGCTGGCTGCTATTTGAAATAGGATATAATCAGGGAGAGGCGGTATCTGGACTTATGAGGCAGGCTGGATTTAAGGATGTAGAAGTGAAGAAAGACTATGCAGGTCTTGACCGTGTGGTTTTCGGACATTTATAGCGTGAGCTTCAAAAAATATATAGCAAAAATAAATGTTTCGAAAGCGCTTAATTAAAAAGGATAAAGAGAGGGATTATAGTATGTTTGACAAATTAGAGGATATATTAGCACGTTACGAGTCGGTGTTAGAGCAGTTAAGCGACCCGGATGTATTAAATGACCAGGATAAATATACTGCACTTATGAAAGAGCAGAGTGATTTGGCACCGATTGCAGACAAATATAAGGAATATCTGGCTGCGAAGCAGGCAATTGAAGACAGTCTTGCCATGCTGGAGGAGGAAAAGGATGAGGAAATGCGCGAGCTTGCCAAGGAGGAATTAAATGATTCCAAGGAAGCGGTGGAACGCATTGAACAGGAGCTTAAGATTTTATTGCTTCCAAAGGACCCGAATGATGACAAGAATGTTGTGGTGGAGCTGCGTGCCGGTGCCGGTGGAGATGAATCGGCACTGTTTGCGGCAGAAGTATTCCGCATGTACCAGAAATATGCAGATAAAATGCACTGGAAGACAGAGTTAATCAGTTTAAACGAGAACGGAATTGGCGGTTTTAAGGAATGCTCCTTTATGATTAATGGAAAAGGGGCGTTTTCCCGGTTGAAATATGAAAGTGGTGTACACCGTGTGCAGCGTGTGCCGGAAACGGAGTCCGGCGGACGTATCCATACTTCTACCATGACGGTTGCGATTATGCCGGAGGCA
>URMF01000049.1 GCA_900548855.1 uncultured Eubacteriales bacterium | reverse complement strand
TATGGTGTACGTTGTAAAATCAGGGTTCTGTGGATAAGACTGCGGAAACTCAAGGGTTACGGACATTGCGAAAATCACTGAAAAGTGTTACAATACATTTTGATATAATTTATGGATATTTGCAGGCAAATTCCCATATAGAGTCTGCGTTTTAGTTTAATGGTAAAACCACAGGTATATTTCAGGATATGAGTGAAAGCAGGGAGGGATAACGTGGGACATATCGTTTGGACAGATGATTACAAGATAGGCGTTGATTTTATTGATAAAGAGCATAAATTGCTTTTTTCCACCATGGATAAGCTGCTCAGAATCAGTGAAAATGAAGAAAAAAGTGAGTGGGCATGCCAGGAGGGTGTGAAATATTTGAAAAATCATGCAATAGAGCATTTTGAGCATGAAGAAGAATATATGCGCTCTATTGATTATCCGGGATATGAGATACATAAACGTCTGCATGATAATTTTCGGTATAAAACACTTCCGGCATTGGAGGAAGAAATGGTGGAAACAGAATTTTCCACAGAAGCCATTCGGCATTTTCTGGGTGTTTGCATTGGTTGGGTTGTTGCGCACACGCAGACTGAAGATCAGGCAATTGCCGGCAAGGCAGTCAGCAAATGGGTGGATATTCCCCAGGAACAGGAGAAAGATGCTTTGGAACAGACCATTATTCAGGTGGTTCAGGATATCTGCCATTTGGATGCGAAGCTGATTAGTGAGCAATATGCGGGGGAAAATTTTGGAGATGTGGTTTGCTGTCGTTTTGAGTATCGGGGAAAGCAGAAAGAAAATTGGGGAGTGACCTTGGTTTTTGAAGAATGCTTGCTGCTGCAGATGGTTGGTAATATACTGAAAACCCAATATCAAAAGGTTGACGATATGGTTATCAATGTAACCCGTTATGTGGCAAGGCAGTTTTTGGACCGGATTCGGGAGAGTTTTCCGTCAATTGACCTATATGAACTGAAGAAAGAATGTCTGTTAACACAGGAGCAGCTGGAAAATCTGTTTGAACGTTCACATCCGTCTTGCAGTCTGTTATTTGATACGGGAACCGGATATTTTGCGTTTTCTGCCGCCAGCACGGATTCTTTACGGGGAAAGATCGGAGCTTCGCTGGATTCCAAAAATGCTCTGAATACGATTAAAGAATATCTTGCCAGTGATAAAAAGCCCGCTAGGGATAAAGAAATGGAAGAGAGCAATATTGGATTGAAGAAGAAAATCTTAGTGGTAGATGATTCTGATTTTATGCGTAGCAGGATTGTCAAATTGCTGGAAGACGATTATGAAATGCTGGAAGCAAATTCCAGCCTGACTGCCATCAAGAATCTGGCGTCAAACAGGCCGGATTTAATTATACTGGATTATGAAATGCCGGTATGTGATGGAAGACAGACGCTGGAAATGATTCGCTCTGAAAAGGATACTGCTGATATTCCGGTTATCTTTTTGACAGGCAGAGGGGATCGGGATAGTATTCAAAAGGTTATAGAATTAAAACCAGAAAAATATCTTTTGAAAACAATGTCGGATGATGATGTGAAAAAGAATATTGACGATTTTTTTGCAAAGAGAAAATAGGAAATAAATATTGGACTGAGAAGGATACTCTATGGTTTACCATGGAGTATTTTTTGGTTTCTTTACCGCAGTATATTAATTTTCTGACATCATTATGGAACAAACATGAAATAATGGTTGACGATAGGGCGTCATAATGATAGTATTAGACCGACAGCCAGTCGGTAAAATAATGTGGGGGTGTGAAAATAAATATGCGTGTGGTAAAGGAAGCAGAAGAACGGAAAAACGAAATACTGGATGTAGCGGAACGGCTATTTGGAACAAAAGGTTTTGACAGTACCAGTACGACCGATATTCTGAATGAAATCGGGATTGCAAGGGGGACGCTTTATTATCATTTTAAATCCAAAGAAGAAATTCTGGATGCTATGATTGACCGCATGACGAACCGGCTGATTGAGAAAGCGGAAGCAATTGCAGCCCGGAAAGAAATTTCGGTGTTGCAGCGTCTTACAATGATGATGCTTGTGCTCAATGTGAGTGACAGTAATTTTCACCAGGAGCTTTTAGAACAGGTGCATAAGCCACAGAATGCCCTCATGCATCAGAAAATGGAAAGGAGTCTGCTGGCCGGAATTAATCCGATGATTACAGCATTGATAAAAGAGGGAATTGAGCAGGGAATATGCCAGACAGATTATCCGGAAGAAGTGGCGGAAATGACATTTTTGTATGCCAATACGGTATTTGATGACCTTATGGAACACAGCGAAGAAGAACGGCTGAAGAAGATAGATGCGTTTATTTATAATCTGGAACGGTTGTTAAAGATGGAGCAGGACAGCATGAAAGCTGCTATTACTCCTATCTTTAAAAATGATAAATGATATAAAAGGCGAGAAAATAATGAATTGGAGAAAAAGCATGAAATCGGTTAAAAATTATGTGCATACAGAACATGCGCATTTAGTGTATTGCGATAACGCAGGAAAAAAGGTGAAAAAGTATACTTAAGAGATTATTGATAAAAAAATATCCTTGTAGCAATGGCGGCTGGATACAATACCGAGTTATATGTCAAGAACACTATGAGGATATAAAGAAACTATTGAAAGTTAAATGCCTGTTGATTGAAGTTGAAGGAACTCTCAATCAAGGAAATACGAGGGGAACATGGATAGAGAAGTAAAATGGACAAAATATTTATGGCTGAGTTTGCTTTCGTTTGGAGCATTTATGCTCGAATATTTTTCAATATTTGTAATTGAATCAATACTTCTGCATGTGGATATATGGAATTATACGGCAAACCAAAGAAGTGTTCACTGTATCATAATGGCTTTTATGTGGGCAGTTTTTATTGCAATGCTACTATTTTTTTCTCAGAAGTATTTTCATTTTCCTTCAAGAGAAAACAAAGAAAAAAAGCTCTCTTTGGAAAATTGGATAATAACATTTGTTTGCTTAATTGGTTGTAAAATTTTGACTTTTATTGATTGGCATACCCTAAAATTAGTAGGTGAAATTCAAGGTAAAAATATATACCAATTCTGTGCACAATATTTATACTATACATTTGAGGTGATGCTTGTTGTTCTAATTATCATATACGGGCAAAAAGCAATTGAAACCTTGTTGAAAAAAGAAAGCCCGATTCCTTTTGGCGGTATTATATTGGCTGTGACATGGGGAGTGTTTCATTTCGTGTCGAGAGGAGCAGGACTTGAAATATGGAACGGAATTTCCACTATGATATTTTCTGTTCTCAGCGGTGTAATGTATTTAAGGTTAAACAGGAAATGCTTGTATAGCTATCTTTTTATCGCTGTAGGCTATTTACTATAAATTTCTGCTTGTCAGAGAGTAGTACAAAGAAGAAAATGGGATTTGATGGAGGGAAGATATATGGAATTGATTATGCAGCCTACTTTTTCAACGTGTGGACAGGCATGTATTGCCATGATTGCAGGAAAAAGTGTTGAAGAAGTAATAAAGGACATGAAAACAGACGGAGCTGCAAATATCGGACAACTGATAGAAATACTGGATTTTTATGGCATTAAGCACGCAGAGAAGAATAAACGGATTTCCAAGAAGAATCCTGTCCCGTATAGGCACTCTATTTTGACAGTCCATACAGATGCAGGATATACACATTGAACATTGCTATATGATGGTCGGTATTATGATCCTGAATTTGGACTGATTGAGGGAGAATATACCTACGGGAAAATCACATCCTTTTTAGAGATATATGATGATTGATTCAATATGAGGAAATAGATGATAAAAGACAAAAAGCAATGGATAATTGATTTTTTTGCGAATATATAAAGCAGAAAGGAGAATAAAATTGTTTGAACAAGATTATGTCATGAGACTTATAAAGGAAATGGTAAGAGCAATATTAAAACTGTTATTTAATATAGATACTGATTCTCCATCAGCAGAATTATTAAAAGATTCAGAGGAAGAGCAGACTCTCGATGAATTACTCCATATGGTAGATGATGGATTCATCAATGAAGCAGAAAATAGAATCTATGAAATAACAGAAGAAGGTAAAAAGATAGATTTAGAAATTGCTTTACTGTTTTATTCATACTTAAATGATAAGTCTGATAAATTTCTGGAAGAACATAATTATAGCAGAGATGAAATAAAAGCAGGTTTGAAAGACATTACTGCAAGATATGGAGTAGATGGTTTGGCTGAAATGTTTTTGTAATAGCAAGGGAATAGAAAAGGAGACGTGGGTAACATGGAAACAGAAATTATAGGTATGCTAGAAACGATGGCAATTGCAGTCAGTGGTTTTGTGATAAAAAAGTACGTGTTTTTGGAGCCGGATATGGAAGCCGGGAAGCAGCGAATATTTTATTGGTTCAGCTTTTTTGTTATCTGTGGGATGTTTTTTGCTTTTGGTAAGGATGCGGCAACAATGGCAGTACTGCTCTTAATCGGTTTTAATATCTGTCTCGGCAGGAAAGAACACCGGTTGCGGGGGCTGTTTTTGATGATTCCGTTTCCGGGTATTATCAATGGACTTTTAGTTCCACTGTTGCGTGTGCCGCCATATCTGCTTTCTCTGTCGGTGCAAGAAACGTGGGTCTACCAGTTTATTATTTATGGACTGTTGGCTGTACTGTTTGTTTTATTCTATGTAAGAGGAAAGGAATGGCGGATTTGGTTTCAGGAGAATATGCAGCACAGGAGCCTGCGTAAATCAGAGAAATATCTGCTTTGGATGATTGGGATTTTAATGCTGCTTTTTTCAAATGAAGTGGCAGACCAGATTGCAGCAGATAAAGATAGTGTGCAGATGGTAGAAAGTGGACACAGGCTTGCATCGTTTATCGGCATCAGCAGTATTGCCGCATTTATTATGACAATTACAATTATCGTGCTAATCATACAGGGCAATAAACGTTCTTTTTATCATGAACGGGTTTCCGGTATGCAATCCGGAATGATTACCCTCATGGCAGAGATTGTGGAGAACAGGGACGATAATACGGGTGGACATATCAGGCGTACTGCAAAATATGTGGAGTGTATAGCAATGGAGCTGAAAAGGCAGGGGAAATATCTTGATATTCTGACGGACAGATATATGAGGGATATGGTGGTGGCTGCACCACTCCACGACATTGGGAAAATACATATAGCGGATGCTATTCTGAATAAGCCGGGAAAACTAACGGAAGAAGAATTTGAGGTTATGAAAACGCATACCGCAGCAGGGCAGGAGCTGCTTATCCGGGCAAAGAAGGAGCTTGGGGAGTCGGGATACCTGAATATGGCAGAGGAAATGGCAGCGTATCATCATGAATGGTGGAACGGCAAAGGCTATCCCTATGGCATAAATGGGGAAGAAATACCGCTTTGTGCGAGGATTATGGCAGTTGCAGATGTATTTGATGCATTGACTTCCAAACGCTGTTATAAAAGCGCCATGCCGCTTGAAAAGGCGTATGCAATCATTCGGGAGGAATCCGGCACGCATTTTGACCCGATAGTTGTGGAGGCGTTCTTTGCAGCAGTGGAGGATATGGATGCCAATGTAAGTATCAAAGAAGAAAAGCTTGTTATGGAGGAAAAAGAAAGGCTGTAAGTGGCAGAATCATACAATAGGACAGGAATTTTTGGGAAACGATTCATATCACTCAAGGTACAAAGGGTATTGACTTTCTATCTTACAATTCAGTATAATAAAAATTAATGTGGAGATAGCAGTACGTCCAAAATGGGTATACTACTAGAGAAAGCTGGTGGGGGAATGGTTCGGGAAGAAAATGTAAAGCTGATGAGTAAGATTGCAATCTATGAAAAACGCAAGGGAAAGACAGAGATTCCGATGAATGCCTATTACAAAGGGGATTACGTCAGACTGAATTCTTTGAAGGCTGTTGTCTCAGCAACGGTTGTTTTTGTATTGGTTGCCGCATTGGTGATTGTGCATAAGCTGGAGTATATACTGGCAAATGTACTAAAGATGGATTATAAGAAGCTGGTAATATTGATTCTGGCGGTATATGGCATATGGATTTTTCTGTACTGGCTGATTGCAAGAATCCTCTATGCAAAGAGGTATGAGGCTTCCAGGTCGAATATTATTATCTATAATCATAATTTGAAGAAGCTTCAGGAGGAAAACCGCAAGGAGGTTGTGAAGACAAAGGGAGGAGTGGTAATTGGTGACGACTTTATTGACTTTTAGGGATAATATAAAGGCATTTTTCAGCCGTTATGATTACATACTTACCCCTATTTTAAAATTCGTTCTGGCGTTGCTCGTATTCTTTTCCATCAAACAGCAGATGGGTTATATGCCAATTTTTGGAAACGTTGTAGTAATGCTGTTATTATCGGGTATCTGTGCTTTTTTGCCTGTGGAATTTACAACAGGTATTGGTGGAGTTATCATTATTCTGGAGTCAACCCAGGTAGCGATTGATGCGGCGTTGGTAGGGCTTGCACTTGTTTTAATCTTTTACTGTGGATACATGCGTTTTTCCCCAAAGACAGGAATTATTGTATTACTGGTGCCTTTGTGCTATACGATGCATTGGGTCTATATCCTGCCAATTGTACTTGGATTTTTGGTGGGACCTGCGGCGATTATCCCGGTTATTTTTGGTGTGATATTATATTATTACGAGGCGGGGCTGAAGGAGCTGGTAAATGTACTGGCTGCAGTTACAGAAGAGGACACAGCTGTTCAAGGATATCAGTATATTTTAAATGCACTGATTGACAATAAAGTGATGCTTCTGACCTTTATTGTGTTTGCCAGTGTGATTCTGGTCACTTATGTGATTTACAGAACATCTTTTTCAAATTCATGGATTGTCGCTTTTTTGGCAGGCGGATTTTTAAATGTTGTTTTATTTTTGGTGGGAAGTGTTACACTATTAGTAGATGTAGAAATTGTACCGATTCTGGTGGGAAGCATTATAGGGGTTTTGCTTGCTGTCATACTTCAGTTTGGTAAGGGCATTGTGGATTATCAAAGGACAGAGGTGTTACAGTTTGAGGATGATGAATATTATTATTATGTGAAAGCGATTCCTAAATTATCGGTTTCGGAATCGAACAAAAATGTGAAGCATATTAATTCAAAGACGCATAATTAGATGGAGATGGAAAATTATTGGAGCAGATTATAAATTATTTTAGAACCTACTTTGACTGGTTCTATATTCCGAGAATTACAATTACAGATGTGATTGAGATTATAATCATTGCAATTCTGATATATTATATTATGGACTGGTTTAAGAAGACCCGGGCGTGGACTTTGATTAAGGGTATTCTGGTGCTCTTGTTATTTACTGGTTTTGCTATGGTTTTTCAATTTAATACGATTTTATGGATTTTTAAAAACACAATTAGTGTGGGCGTTATTGCAGTTATCATTATTTTTCAGCCGGAATTTCGAAGAGCCTTGGAGCAGTTAGGACGTAAGAATTATTTGTCCTCTTTCTTTAATTCAGAAGAAGCAAAAAATGGTAAAAAACTGGAAAAGAGAGTCCTAAATGAAATTGCAAAGGCAGTTTATGCCATGGCTGAGGTCAAGACCGGTGCATTGATTGTGCTTGAGCAGGAGGTTAAGCTTGGAGATTATGAACGGACTGGGATTACCATTGATGGAGAGGTGACCAGTCAGCTTTTGATTAATATTTTTGAGCATAATACTCCGTTGCATGACGGCGCGGTGCTGATTCGGAATAATCGGATTGTCAGTGCAACCTGTTATTTGCCGTTATCGGATAATCTGGATATTAACAAATCTTTGGGAACAAGACACCGTGCAGCGATTGGAGTGAGTGAAGTATCGGACAGCATTACAGTTATTGTATCGGAGGAAACGGGAGCTGTCTCCCTGGCGCATAATGGGATGATTTACCGGGGACTGCCTCAGGATAAATTGGTAGAAAAGATAGAAGAGTTAAGTAAGAATGAACCAATTACCAAAAGAATGAAATGGTGGAAAGGTCTTGGTAAGCATGAAAAATCGAATTCTTGATCATTTCGGATTAAAGGTGATGTCCCTTGTGATTGCAATTGTAATCTGGATTATTGTTGCAAATGTAGATGATTACAAGACTACAAAACAGATTTCAGGGATTGAAATTGAATTTGTGAATGGGAATGCCATTACAGAAAAGAATAAAGTATATGAGGTTCCAGAAGGTACAACGATTGACATTGTCGTGAAGGGCAGAAGAAGTGTTGTGGAGGAGCTGACCAGCGAGGATTTTAAAGCCACTGCGGATTTATCTAAAATGTCGGTGACCAATGCCGTGACGGTAGAGGTGTCGGCAATCAGCAGCTATGTGGCAAGGGATTTAACCATATCCTATACCAATAATGCAGTAACCATTGCAGTTGAGAATAAGATTGAAAAACAGCTTCCAATCACGGTACGGGCAGATGCGGAAGTGGCGGAGGGCTATGCTATCCGAAATAAAACTGCTACCCCGAATCTGATTACGGTCAAAGGAGCGGAAAGTGTTGTCAATACGATAGAAGAGGTGGTTGTGGATGTGGATGTCACTGGTGCGAATCACAATCTGACAGCTAATGCACAACCGGTATTTTTAGACCATAACGGCGAAGTGATTGAATCCACAAAATTTGAATATGATGTAGATGAAGTTGCAGTTTCTGTTGAGATTCTGCAGACGAAGAAGCTTTCTGTAAGGGTGAAGACGGCAGGTGAAGTTAAGGAAGGATACGCTATTGCAAGTATTGATTATCAGCCAACCAGTATTCTGGTAGTAGGTGAGGCAGAAGATTTGGCAAAGGTAGATGAGGTTCTGATTGATGATGTTGATGTGACGGACTGCAGCAAGGATTTGGAAACTTCTGTTGTGATAGCAGATTATCTTCCAAGCGGAATTGCCCTTGCGGATGATATTGAAGAAGTAATGATTAAGGTAATGATTGAGGCAGTGGAGGAGAAGACACTTGTCTTAGAGGCGGATGATATTAATGTTGTGGGAAAGGAACAGAGCTATCAGTATGCATTTACAGATAGTGAGGGCGGTTATTCCATAAAAGTCAGGGGTCTCAAAGATAATCTGGATAAGCTTAAGGTTACAAATCTGATTCCAAGCATTAACGTAGAGGGGTATGGACCGGGAATATATACGTTTACTGTGAATTTAAAGGAAATAAAAGGAGTAGAGGTATTAGATACATTAATGGTGGAATTGGAAATTAAAAGTGAAGAGTAGACGGTGAAGTTTAGGAGGGATAGTATGGTAACACAAAAGGTTGTGGTTGCCGAACCTTCCGGTTTACATTTGCGTCCAGCGGGCACATTGTGCGAAATAAGCCTGAAATATCAGTCAAGGATAGAGATTAAGAAGGGACATAACATAGCCAATGCAAAAAGTGTGCTGGGTTTGTTGGCTGCAAGAGTACAGCAGGGGGACGAGATTGAGATTGTTTGTGAGGGCGCAGATGAAGAGGAGGCCTTGGCTGCAATTGTAAAGGTAATGCAGGAAGGTTTGGGAAGTCCGGTGGCTTAGGAGGTACAGTATGTTACATGAAGAATCAAAGGAAAAGCTTGAACGGCTGAAAGAGATTGTGGCGGAAAGTGATAATATTGTATTTTTTGGAGGGGCAGGTGTGTCTACCGAGAGTGGAATACCAGATTTCCGAAGTGTGGATGGTCTCTATAATCAAAAATATAAATACCCGCCGGAGGTCATGGTGAGCCACAGCTTTTACCAGAGTCACACAGAGGAGTTTTTTGAGTTTTATAAAAATAAAATGATTGCGCTGGAGGCAAAACCGAATGCAGCACATTTAAAGCTGGCAGAGCTGGAACGACAGGGAAAGGTGAGAGCGGTTATCACCCAGAATATTGACGGACTCCACTATGCAGCGGGAAGCAGAGAAGTGATGGAGCTTCATGGAAGTGTACACCGCAATTATTGTGAGAGCTGTGGTAAGTCTTATCCGGTGCAATATATTGTGGATGCCGAGGGTGTCCCAAAATGTGACTGCGGTGGAGTAATTAAACCAGATGTGGTGTTATATGAAGAAGGTCTTGATTATGAGACGATGCAGAAAGCAGTCCGTTACATTCGCAATGCAGAAGTGTTGATTATTGGAGGTACTTCGCTGGCGGTGTATCCGGCAGCAGGATTTATTGATTACTTTAAGGGAAAGCATCTGGTGGTAATTAATATGGATAAGACCAGTAAGGATGTGGATGCAGATTTGCTGATAAATGAGAGAATAGGAGAAGTATTTGACCAGCTATAAGTTTTACTTATGGCTGGATTTTTTTATGAATTAGACAAAAAATGACAAAATAGTAAAAAAATAGTATTTAGGGGTGTACAAACACAATATATTGTTATATAATCTGCTTATGGAAAATCTGTTAGACATAAGGAGAGATTATATGAATATTAATCTTGAATACTATAAGATTTTCTATCATGTAGCCACCGAGCTTAGCATAACTGGTGCTGCAAGGAAGCTCTGTATATCGCAGCCTGCCGTCTCCCAAGCTGTTAAGCAGCTCGAGCAGGAGTTGGGGATTGAGCTTTTTACCAGACGTGCAAAAGGTGTCAGTTTAACCCGCGCTGGAACTTTGCTGTATTCTTATGTCGGGAATGGATATGAGACAATTATGGCAGGGGAGGAGCAGCTTACCAAGATGATAAATCTGGAGTATGGAGAGGTGCGCATTGGTGCCAGTGACATGACCCTTCAGTTTTATCTGCTTCCTTTTCTGGAACAGTTTCATCAGCTATATCCTGAGATTAAGGTTACAGTTACAAATGCCCCGACGCCGCAGACCATTGACCACCTGCATCAGGGACGAATCGACTTTGGGGTCGTGACCAAACCCCTGGAGGTTGATGCACAGTTTGACGTTTTCCGAGTACGCAAGATACAGGATGTGTTTGTGGCGGGGGATAAGTTCCGTGAATTGCAGGGACGGAAGCTGAGGTACAAGGAACTGGCTGATTTGCCATTGATATGTCTGGAGGGAGATACCAGTACGAGAAAATATGTAGATAGCTACCTGGAGAAAAAGAAGATAGCAGTTACACCTGAGTTTGAGCTGGCAACCAGTGATATGATTGTACAATTTGCCTTGCGGAATCTGGGTGTGGGATGTGTTGTAGAGGACTTCGCGAGAAAACAGCTGGATAATGGAGAGTTGTTTTTGCTGGAATTTGAAGAACAGATTCCGGAACGGGATATGTGTCTGATTATTGACAAGCGTTCAACAATGTCGGTCGCTGCTGCCAAGCTGAAGGAATTATTGGATGCGGCATAATACAAAACGATAACTGGCTATCAATGTTTTGCAGATTGGGACATGGATAGAAGATTTTTTCAGATGCTTTGTGAACAGGATATAGTAGGAGGAGATTAGAATGGAGCAGAATAATACGTTCAAATTAATGAATGAGGATGGAAAAGAGATTACCTATGTTGGGTTAAGTGTAGTGGAGAATCCGGAGAATGGACAGCGTTATCTGATTTACACGGAAGCAGAGAATGCCAATGCAGTTTCCGGAAAGCAGGTGGATTTGTATGCCTGTGTGTATAGTAAGGAGAATGGAAGGATTGTATTAGACCCTCTTGAGACAGAAAAAGAGAGAACTTTGATAAAGACATTTATAGAGAAGAACATTCGTATTGCGTAACGCCCTCTCTTTATGTTAAAAAGACTCTGTAGTTTTGGGAATGCAGGGTCTTTTTTAGTTGCCAAGCATATGAGAAAATGGTCCAGTGGACCATTTTTGAGTGGAGTTTGTTGACAGATAACGGAGAGAATGATACAGTAACAATGTGTAGGCGGGGTTAGTTGTTTTGGCTTTTGACATGAAACGGACTCCGCTAATTTTGTTTATAAAGGAGGAAATAATAAATGAACAAACGAGGAGCCGGTGTCATGTTTTGTTTTATGGCAGCAATGTTAATGGGTATCCATTATCTTACAACAGCTATTTATCTATCTGGTGTACAGACTTGGGATAAAGAATTGTTTTTGGATGGTTTAAAATATACAGGAGGTTTACTGGATATTTTAAGTGTTATTATGCTGGTGGTGGGAGTAGTCTATTTGTTTTTAGGTGAAAAAGAGAATAAGAATTAGGCAGTTGCGAAACTTTGTTTTTGATGTCGCACGTTGTGTAAAATAAACAATTCAACACATGGCACGTTTGCACAACTCTATGCTTTCAAAAATAGGAAAATTTTGTTTTCGCAGAGTATGGGGTTATATTACCTTGAGATATAAGCATAGCTTATGGTAGATATTAGAAATATTAATTTTACTTATGCCTAGGAAGAGAGTATACTGTAACAGGATAAAGGAATTTTTTATTCATAGACTGATTATAGAAGAAAGGGTTATGCATATGGTCAAAGCAGTAGTAGGCGCAAATTGGGGAGACGAAGGAAAAGGAAAAATTACAGATATGTTAAGCAAAGAGGCTGACATTATTGTCCGCTTCCAGGGTGGTGCAAATGCAGGACACACCATTGTAAATGATTATGGCAAGTTTGCATTACATACATTACCTTCCGGTGTATTTTACAATCATACAACCAGCATTATTGGCAACGGTGTGGCATTGAATATTCCGGTTCTGTTTAAAGAGATTAAGGAGATTGTGGACAGAGATGTGCCGATGCCAAAGATTTTAGTATCAGACAGGGCACAGATTGTTATGCCATATCACATTTTATTTGATGAGTATGAGGAGGAGAGGCTTGCCGGTAAGTCCTTTGGTTCCACGAAGTCCGGTATTGCACCATTTTATTCCGATAAATATGCCAAGATTGGCTTTCAGGTAAACGAGTTATTTGACGGGGATGCTTTAAGAGAGAAATTAGAGCGTGTAGTAGTTCAGAAAAATGTACTGTTAGAGCATTTATATCATAAACCTGCATTAAATGTAGATGAATTGTTTGATACAATGATGGAGTATAAGGAAATGGTGGCTCCTTATGTGTGTGACGTATCTGCTTATCTTTACGAGGCAATTAAAGAGGGTAAGAATATCCTGTTGGAGGGACAGTTAGGCTCCTTAAAGGACCCTGACCACGGTATTTATCCGATGGTTACCTCTTCCTCCACCCTGGCGGCTTATGGTGCCATCGGTGCAGGTATTCCACCATATGAGATTAAGAAGATTGTTACGGTGGTTAAGGCTTATTCCTCTGCTGTGGGTGCCGGTGCATTTGTCAGTGAAATATTCGGAGAGGAAGCAGATGAATTGAGACGCCGCGGCGGTGATGGCGGTGAATATGGAGCAACCACGGGACGTCCGAGAAGAATGGGTTGGTTTGACTGTGTGGCTTCCAAGTATGGCTGCCGGATTCAGGGAACCACAGATGTGGCATTTACTGTTCTTGATGTATTGGGCTATCTGGATGAGATTCCGGTATGTGTGGGATATGAGATTGACGGCGAGGTTACAACAGATTTTCCAACAACCGGTAAGCTTGAAAAAGCAAAACCAGTACTTGAGACACTGCCTGGCTGGAAGAGTGATATCAGAGGGATTACAAAGTATGAAGACCTTCCAGAAAACTGCAGAAAGTATATTGAGTTTATAGAGGAGCAGCTTGGATTCCCGATTACAATGATTTCCAATGGTCCTGGAAGAAATGATATTATTTACAGATAATAAAATGATAAATTATTAAAAAAAGAAGGATAACTGGCAGAGGTCAGTTATCCTTCTTTTTTTCTGCCATGCAATAACAAATCTGCCCGTTTCTCTACAGTTAAGCTGGTGTCCATAATGATATTGTAGGAAGCTTCTCTGGATTCATCTGTAGGCATCTTCTGGTAAATGCTATGGGAATTGTGCCGGATTACTTCATAAATGTTGTCAAGTTTGGCAAAACTGCCACTTGCGTATCCCAGCCCGGTTAGTTTTTGTAATGTTTGGTCCATTTCACATAAATCGTCCGAAACTTCTATTAATAAAATCATATCTTCCTTTGTCATGGTATCCTCCGTAGATGTTATAATAATTATATTATACAGAAAAGAAATGATTTGGCGATACTCATATAGATGGTTACTATACAGATAGTAATTTGAATTTCGGAAATAGATTAGTTAAAGATATTGAATGTACACATAACAAATGACACATCAAATCATAAATAATGTTTTATAGTATCAAAAAAGGTGGCTGCCTAAATTTAGCTATCTTTTTTTTCTTTTATGTAGTAAGATAAACTGAAAAGAAACAGAGGAGAAGTGATAGATATGGAGCATACCGTTAAAAAAAATAGAGCAAACCGCATAGCAATGCGTTTTACAGCAAGTGTTTTCATTTTGATTGCCGTTCTCCGTCTGGTGGTTGTAATCATAAGCAAAGAACATAAAAGTGTGCTGCTTACGGTTATTCTCTGCGGAGGCTGTCTGGCTTATGGAATCATACTGTTAAAGCAGACATTTAAGGCGCAGGCGTATGATATCACCTATGTTTTTGGAGATAAAACCCTTACACTGAAGCTTCACCGGAAGGAGTTAAAGATTGGCTATGAGGAAATCCGGGATTTGGGATATGTTGTGCCAAATGACAATATGGATTACAGCATCATCCAGATGTATATTGGCAAGGAGCAGTATGTAATTCCCTTTATGGGAAAAAGTGAAGTGGGAAAAGCACTGTATGAAATGCTGAAATTGAAAAAAGAAGAGGCAGAAGCGGAATCAGGGAAGGATGAAGCATGAAAGAGAAGATTTTAGAGTTGTTAAAGCAGCATGCAGATTATGTATCCGGTCAGGATATCTGCAACCGGTTAGGAGTATCCAGGACGGCTGTGTGGAAAAATATCAATGTGCTGAAGCAAGAGGGATACCGGATTGACTCTGTCAATAACAGGGGCTATAAGCTGTTGGCAGAGCCGGATGTGATTGATGAAATGCGGATTCGGGAATATCTGCACACAAAATGGCTTGGAAATACCATTGTATATGAACCGGAAATGGATTCCACCAATATACAGGCGAAGCGGTTGGGGGAGCATGATGCGGTAAACGGTACAGTGGTGGTGACGGAACGCCAGACGGCGGGACGTGGAAGACGCGGAAAAAGCTGGGTTTCACCAGTAGGCAACTGCTATTTTTCCGTTTTGCTAAGACCGGAGGTTCTGGTGGACAGGGCATCTATTATAACCCTGGTGTCTGCCATGGCTTTGGCAAAAGCAATCAAACAGGTGACAGCCTTAGATACAATGATTAAATGGCCCAATGATGTCATTGCCAATGGAAAGAAGCTGTGCGGAATATTAACCGAGAGCAGTACGGATTTGGAATATATCAACTATGCGGTGGTGGGAATTGGAATTAATACAAACCAGACGGATTTTCCGGAGGAGATAAAAGACATGGCATCCTCCATCCGGTTAGAAACGGGAAAAAAGGTAAACCGGGCAGAGCTGCTGGGAACCTTTTTAAATGTATTTGAGACATATTATGAGACTTTTTTAGAGACGGAGGATTTGACAAAGCTTTCGGAGGAATATAATTGTCTCCTGGTGAACCGTGGCAGGGAGGTAAAGATTATAGAAAAAGAAACGGAACGGATTCTTACTGCAGTCGGCATTGACGACAAGGGCGGTTTAATTGTGGAAAACAGTAACGGACAGCGGGAGACTATTATATCCGGTGAAGTGTCTGTAAGGGGCCTGTATGGATATGTGTAAAAAATAAAGCTGATATAATTATATCAATGTTATTGACTTTATAACATGAAATATATGAATAAATGAACAAGTTATTGTATAATAATTATAAACAGACAAGTATTATAATGTTTGAGTTATATATGGTTAATGCATTATAACACGGAATGCTTAATAAAATTAAGTATTAAAGGGGAATAACCTTTAAAAATAGGATATATACTTAATAAAATTAATAAAAGCACCCTAATCACATAATAAAATTTAATTAAAAAAGTAATATCTTGCATAAATTAAGGGTCTTTTGTATAATGTTTATCAGACAAAGGCGTCTTAGGTAAAGAACACACGTCTTTTCGTGTGTTCTTTTTTGGCTTAATTATATTAAGTCCTGTATTCTGCCTGTCAGGATATAGGCTTTTTTTATCTCAAAATATTAAGCAGTAAAGTGAAGACGTATAAAATTTAAGGAGGATAAAAGAATGTCATATGTTGATGAAGTGCTTGCACAAGTAAAGACAAAAAATGCAAGCGAACCAGAATTTTTACAGGCTGTTGAGGAGGTTTTAAATTCTTTAAGACCTGTAATTGATGCGAATGAGGAGTTATATAGAAGAGAGGCAATCTTAGAGAGAATCACAGAGCCGGACAGACAATTTATGTTCAGAGTACCTTGGGTAGATGACAAGGGTCAGGTTCAGGTTAATAGAGGTTTCCGTGTACAGTTCAATAATGCAATTGGACCATACAAGGGAGGTCTGAGACTTCATCCATCTGTAAATCTTGGAATTATTAAATTCTTAGGTTTCGAGCAGATTTTCAAGAACTCCCTTACAAGCTTACCAATCGGTGGTGGAAAAGGTGGTTCTGACTTTGACCCGAAGGGTAAGTCAGACAGAGAAATTATGGCATTCTGCCAGAGCTTTATGACAGAGCTTTGCAAATACATTGGCGCAGATACCGACGTACCGGCTGGTGATATCGGAACCGGTGCAAGAGAGATTGGATACATGTTTGGTCAGTATAAGAAAATCCGCAGTGTATTTGAAGGTGTTTTGACTGGTAAGGGATTATCCTATGGCGGCTCATTAGCCAGAACAGAAGCTACCGGATATGGTTTATTATACTTAACCAGAGAGATGTTAAAGTGCAACAATAACGATATTGCAGGCAAGACTGTAGTTGTTTCCGGTGCTGGTAACGTAGCAATTTATGCTATCCAGAAGGCACAGCAGATGGGTGCGAAGCCTGTTACCTGTTCAGATTCTACCGGCTGGATTTATGATCCAGAAGGAATTGATGTTGCATTATTGAAAGAGGTTAAGGAAGTTAAGCGAGCACGTCTGACGGAGTATGCTGCTGCAAGACCAAGTGCAGAGTATCATGAGGGACGTGGTGTATGGAGCGTTAAATGTGATGTGGCTCTTCCATGTGCAACCCAGAACGAGCTTGACCTTGAGGATGCAAAGCAGTTAGTTGCCAACGGATGTATCGCAGTTGCTGAGGGTGCTAATATGCCTACTACTTTAGAGGCTACAAAGTACTTACAGGAGAACGGCGTATTATTCGCACCTGGTAAGGCTGCAAATGCCGGTGGTGTTGCTACCTCTGCATTAGAGATGTCCCAGAACTCTGAGAGACTTTCATGGAGCTTTGAAGAGGTTGATGCTAAGTTAGAGGGTATTATGGTTAACATTTTCCATAATTTAGATGATGCGGCTAAGCGTTATAATGTAGCGGGTGATTATGTAGCCGGTGCGAATATAGCAGGTTTTGAAAAGGTTGTAGATGCTATGTTAGCTCAGGGTGTCTGCTGACATTGAGCACTTAATAAGTCCGAGCCAAAGGCGAAGGACGAATTTAGTGCGAAAGTCCATCCCGACACTTAGCGACAGCGAGGCAGAGCCGAAGCTGGAACTGTAGTGGAGTGGATGACATTGAGCGGGAAAAATAAATAATAATGGAAAAGTCCTGGAAATGCTGAATTTCCGGGGCTTTTCTTTATGTATTGATGAGACAAGGCGGACATAAATTTTTACGATGAAAAATAATGTACGATTCACATTACGTTCACATCACGGTATTTGTAAACATTGAAAAGGAGGTGAAGTTACATGGGGAATTTATATAAAATACATAAAAATGAGAAAAAATCGAATTTGATTGTTGATTTTGTGAAAAAACTGTATATAATAGAAAGTAGAAAAGAAGGTGAGGTAGCAATCATGTTAATTCAATTTAATTTCAAAAATTTCAAATCATTTAGAGATGAGGCTACTTTGGACTTGTCCGCAGCGAAGATGACAGAGTTCTCGGATAGAGTAGTGACTGTTGGTAGTGAGAAGATTTTGCCAGTTGCTGCCATTTATGGAGCAAACGCAAGCGGAAAGTCTAATATATATAATGCCTTTGAATATATGTCTGATTATGTTGCAGATTCTTTCAAGTATGGCGATGAGGAGGAAAAGTTTGATGAATTCAGACCTACTCCGTTCTTGTTCGATTCCACATCTGCCAGTGCAGAATCCAGCTTTGAAGTGTATTTTACCTTGCCGGGTGATAAGTCAGAGAGAACATATAATTATGGTTTCTGCATTAACAAGGAAGGTGTAACGGAAGAATGGCTCAACTCTAAGGCAAAGACTGCCAGAAAGTACAGTACTGTATTCTATCGTGGAACTTCCGATGAAGACCTAGATTTATCAGGATTTCCTAAGAGTAGCAGGGATAATATTCAGGTTGCGCTTGAAAAGCAGGTACTCATTATCTCTTTGGGGGCGAAGTTGAAAGTCGGCAAGTGTAAGGCAATCAGAGATTGGTTCCTTGCGAATGAATTTGCTGATTTTGGTGATCCTTTTACCAACTTCTTTATGTCTCGCAGGTTGCCAAAAGGATTTGTAGAGAATAAGGATGTTCAGCAAAAGGTGGTAGAATATTTTGCATCTTTTGACGAGCATATCAAAGATTTTAGAATTGAAAAGGTTCCTCACGATGGAGAAACAAAAGAGGATACCTACAAAATCAATGCTCTCCATAAAATGATTGATTCGGATGATATGGCAGAAATCCCTTTGGGAATGGAGTCTGCCGGAACATTGAAAATGTTTGCATTATATCCGGAATTACAAGAAGTATTGGAAAAGGGAAGCGTATTCTTTATTGATGAATTAAATGCCCGCCTTCATCCGCTGCTTGTAAGAAACTTTTTGCTTACATTCTTAAATCCGGAAATCAATACCAATCATGCACAGCTTGTATTTACAACTCATGACACATGGCAGTTGTCTAATCAGTTGTTACGTCGTGATGAAATATGGTTTGTGGAAAAGGATGAGAAAGGCGTTTCCACGCTGTACTCATTGGCTGACTTTGTGGATGAGGATGGTTCCCGTATCCGTAAGGATGAAAGCTATGAGAAGAATTATTTGATTGGAAAGTATGGCGCAATCCCTACCTTAAAGAGTATTGATATATTTAGGGAGGATTGAGTATGGCGAAAAAGGACAGAACAGGTAACCGAAAATCGCGAGGGCAGAGAAAACAATTCAAAGTGCCGGAATTAGGTTACTATCTGATTGTTACTGATACAGAAGCTACAGAGCGTTGTTTTTTTACAGGTCTCCATCTGGCTTTGCCAGAGGATGTTAGAAATAAGCTGGTTATTAAGGTTGTGGAGACAAAGACACGTACCATGATTGATAAATGTCTGGAACTCACAGCTTATGATGTACAGTATCGTATCCCGTGGATTGTATTTGACAGAGATCAGGTGCAAGGGTTTGACGAAATTATTGCAGAAGCAGTGAGTAAAGGAATACAGGTGGGCTGGTCCAATCCATGTTTTGAAATATGGATGTATACCTACTTCGGTTCCATGCCGGCAATTCAGGATTCTTGGACTTGTTGCTCAGATTTTGGACGAGTATATGAGACCAAAACCGGGCAAAAGTATTCCAAAGCTGATAAGCAGATGTACGGAAAACTCTGTAAATTCGGTGATGAAGAAAGGGCAATTCAGATAGCACAGCAGAAGTTCGAGCAATGTATCAGAGAAGGTAAAACAAAGCCATCAGAGATGTGTCCGTGTACAACGGTGCATGAGTTGGTGGATGAAATAAGAGGAAAGACAAAAAATAAAATGGAAAGGAGTATGTCGAATGAGCGATATCTTTAAATTAAGAGTGTGCGTAGGAAACGCAAATATTGAATTGGAAGGAGAGGGAGAACTGGTACATACTATATTTTCAGAATTAAGAGAAAATGGTTTAGGTAATTTGTCCGTTCCAGTTGATACACATCAAGTGAGTCAAAATGTTGTGGCTAATAAAAACGATATTACTCAGGGTGAAAACGATGGACAAGTAGATGGGGCAGAACGAATCCAAACTGGAAGTTTAAAACTTCCTAATATCAAAGATATTGTGATGAAAGACTTACCAAAAACAGAAATGGAGTGGTTATTGATATATGCATTGTATGCATCTGAAGAAGGTACAAGTGCATTTACTGCGGAGACCTTGCGTCAATTATATCATGATTCTAATCGATTTACTGAGACTAGAAATAAAAATTTTTCTACAAATCTAAAAAAAGCAGTTACTTCTGATTGCTTTGTTGCAATTAACAATACTGATTATTTATTATCCGAAGTTGGAAAAAAGGCTGCTTATGAGATACTTCAGAGAACTGTAGAAAAAAATAATGCTAAAAAAACAAAAAAAGCAGTTTCAACAGTAAAATCTTCATATGAAATTCAAGAATTAGATTTGGATGAGGAACAAAGAAAAGAATTTAAGCAATATATTTTATCATTTAACTCGCTTAATAATATGGAAAAAGCAGTTATTATTGCTTATGGACTAAAAAAGTATGGAATTTCAGAAATTGACGAGAATACAATTTTTACTGCGCTTAGGATTGCGGATCAACCAGCTTCTTATGATATAAAGGCTTCTTTAAAGAATGGAAAGAGAAACAAAAACTATTTTATCTCTGGTGAAATACCCGGAAAATTTAAGTTGCATCATTTAGGGGAAGACTGTGCTAAAGAGTTGGAGAAAGCTAGAGGTATTGAATGATGACTGAACTTGAACTATTTGTTTTACGAATTCCGGAGTTTAAAAACAAGACATCGGGACAGCTTATTGATTACCTTGCTTTTTATCTTCAGCAGATAAATAGTAATGAAGTGTTTACTGCTGCTCAGATAAAGATTTGTTTTGACGAATTGTCATTAACACCATATTCGAACATATCTTCGTATTTATCAAGAAATACTGGAAAAAGTGGTAAATATATTAAACGAAAAAGCGGATATGTTTTGAATAGAGTAATTAAAGAACACATTGCAGCAGAAGTTAAAGAAATTTTAGAACTTCCGATATCATCAGAGCTTATTGACTTATCGTTGTTTGATGGAACACCTTATTATCTAAAAACAATAGCAAAAGAGATGATACATTCTTATGATAGTGGGTTTTATAATGCTACATTAGTTTTAATGCGTAAATTAGTAGAAACGTTAATTATTGAATGTTTTGAACGTTATGGAATCGAGGATGTAATAAAGGATGCAAATGAAAATTTTTTCTATCTGAGTGATTTGATTCCAAGATATTTAGAATCTGCAAAATGGAATTCTAGCCGTAATATCAATTCTTGTCTTAAAATTGTAAAAAAATATGGGGATTTAAGTGCGCATAATCGCCGATTTTTGGCTAAAAAAACTGATATTGATGGGTTTAAATTTGAATTGAGACAAGCCTTACAAGAAATAATATTGACCATTGATTATTCGAATTGGGAGAAGGATAAATCATAAGATATAAACAATCTATGTACTATATAAGAATAGAATAATGCTCATTCATCGAAATTGTCAGACAATCACTCTATACACGTGATATACAACCGATCTCAAAACCCCAGTAAATCTGCTGACACCTTAGAAGCGGCTATGTTAGCTCAGGGTGTGTGAGAAAGTCCATCCTGACACTAAGTGACAGCGAGGCGGGACCGAAGCTGGAGCAGTAGTGGAGAGGATGATGTGTTGGTAATATAATAATTAGAGTGAATTAGGTGTCATGCAAGTTTACTTGCAAATGGCACCTTTTTTTGTATCTAATACAAATAAACCACCTGCTATGAAGGTGTGTCCACGGACGCTTTAGCTTCAAGTTGAAAAAACTCCCGTAATCAAAGAAGTAATGGTTCGCCAACCATACAAAATGATTACAGGAGTATATCCAATATGGATGCAAGTATTGTAGCATATTGGAAAAGTAAAATATATAAGAAAATTTATAATTTTGAATATGTATTTTTGCCCGAAGGGCGGCGAAGCACATTTTGCAGAAGAGGAATATTTATCGATAAGCCTTTAGGCTTTGCTGGTAACAAGCCCTTTTAGGGCTAGAACAAACCACCGGTTCAACCGGTGGTTATGATTATGAGTAAAGGTGTACATGTCATCATAGGCAGGTGTTTTGTTTTGAGTTTTCATATACGCAAATACATTTCAATGTTTTCTTGACAAATATATCAAACTGATATATTATACATGTATCATTTTGATATATCGGAGGAAAATAATGAATAGACAGAATATAAGAAAATTAATATTGATTATTTCTTTACTTTTGTTCCCAATAACAATATGGTATATGTCTCCCTATCTGATTATTCAGGGAGCAATGGAAGGTATTGTATCCGGAAGTTTTATTGTATTTGTTTGTATGTTACTTGGTTCTATCTTCTTCGGAAGAATTTTCTGTGGTTGGCTTTGCCCTATGGGAGGGATGCAGGAATGTCTGTTTTCTGTAAATGAAAAGGCACCGGAGCAGGGCTGGAAAAACAATATAAAGTATGTTATCTGGATGATTTGGATTATTGCTGTCATTATATGCTTTCTATTCAGAAAAGAAGAAATCTCTATAGATTTCTTTTATATGACGGATCATGGAATTTCAATTGCTGAAATTTATAATTATATTATTTACTACGGAGTAATTTTTCTGATTTTGATTCCTGCGGTGCTTTTTGGGAAAAGAATATTTTGTCACTATTTTTGCTGGATGGCGCCATTTATGGTAATAGGAACAAAAATACGCAGATTTTTGCATCTGCCAGGAGTACATATAGCGGTGAAACATGGGAATGCTTGTGTTTCTTGTGGAAAATGTAATAAGGTATGTCCTATGGGAATTCAAGTGGCTGAGACGATTGGTGAGGGACAAGTCAAGAGCATGGAGTGTATTCAGTGTGGTGCCTGCGTAGATAGCTGTCCCAAAAGAGTTTTAGGTTACAGAATGATAGAAAGGGGAGAAAGCAATGGCAATAGAAAAAAAGATTGATTATGTAATTTTGGGATTATTAAGTCACGAAGATTTGACAGGATATGAAATAAAAAAAAGAATGGATACGTCATTAAAGTATTTCTGGGGAGCGAGTTATGGCAGTATATATCCTGCACTTAGTGACTTGGTTGAACGCGGACTGGCAAACAAACGTGATGGCGCAGAAAATAAGCGAAACAAAATAATATATTCTATTACGGAAGAGGGAAGAATTTATTTAAAAGAATGGCTTAAAATTCCTGCCGAGAAAGATGAGTTACGTTATGAAACATTGCTTAAATTATTTTTTGGCAATGAGGGTGGAAAATTACAGGCAATAGCCCATATCGATGCATTCCAAGAAAAGATTGAGGGAGAATTGTCTTATCTTAGAGGTGCAGCAGATACTCTTAGAAATAATATCGATGTCGATGATACACACAAATATTATCTGCTTACAGTAGAATTTGGTATGAAAACGTATCGTGCATATTTAGAATGGTGTGAAGAAGCGAAAGAAATACTAGGTGAGGGGAGCAAGTAGAATGTCTGGACATTTGGGATTTTCATATATAGGGTTATTATTTATGTTTATGTTATTGATTCCTAATCTAATATGGACGAAAAAACAGCCTCAAGGTTATAGTGCTGAAAATGAAAATAAAATCTTATCTGTGTTAGAACGAGTGGGAGAGGTATTGACAACCTGCTTCGCCCTTTTATTTTCTGATTTTAATTTGCAAGAATGGTCTAAATGGTCATTGTGGCTTGCCGCCGCATTTGTTTTGATGATAATGTATGAGATTTGGTGGGTCCGATACTTTAAGAGCGAGCGCGAACTCGCCGATTTTTATAGGAGTTTCTTAGGTGTTCCGGTGGCAGGTGCCACGCTGCCGGTAATTGCATTCTTCCTGCTTGGCATTTATGGAAAAGTAATATGGATGATGATTGCCAGTATTGTTTTGGGAATCGGACATATTGGTATTCATCTGCAACATCGTAAAGAGATTGATTTGAAGTAGTTTGCAGGCACCACTTATACAACCAGTAAAACATTTCCTGAAGAATCTATGTAAATCATCCCCAGTAATAAGGATTTCTGGGAATGATTTTGAATATCACCTTTTACCAGCGGCGGTCGTCATGCCTGTC
>URMF01000048.1 GCA_900548855.1 uncultured Eubacteriales bacterium | reverse complement strand
GCTGCCATATTTGGATTGCGTAAAACAGCAGTCTTTTGCAGGTCCTTAATCATCTGCTCGTCTTCCTCGGAAGCCTTAATCGTATTGACACCGAAGGAAACAATTCGAATACCTCTTAACTGACTCCATTTTTCGGATAACTGTTTGTTCAGTGCATCTGCAACCTCAAGCGTATGTGCAGGAACTGCACTGTAACGGATTCCCATAGCGGAAATCTCAGCAAAAGCCGGCTGCAGGGCAGTCATTAATTCGGATTTTAACTGGCTGTCAATTTTGTCTCTGGTGTATTCGTCTGTTACATTACCGCAGACATTTGTATAGAAAAGAATCGGGTCAAAAATCTGGTAGGAGTATTCACCGTTACAGCGGACAGAAATATCCACATCTAAACCGATGTTGGCATCTACTACGCGGAACGGAACCGGATTGGCTGTGCCATACTTGTTGCCCAAGATTTCCTTTGTGTTGAAAAAATATACCCGCTGGTCTTTGCCGGTGTCACCACCAAAGGTAAAACGCTTGCCAATAGTAGAAAAGGTCTTTCCAATATTTTCGCCTAAGTCCCCGGATAAAAGGCTTGGTTCGGACGAGGTATCGTATAAGAATTCGCCTGCCTCGGCACAGAATTCAACGACTTTACCCTGGTCAACGATAATCATACACTGACCTTCATTTACTGCTACAACAGAACCGTTTGTGATTAAGTTGTCATTACCATCATTTTTTGAACCAAATCTGCTGTTGGTACGTTTTTGTCCTTTCGTTACCAATACATCTGTTTCTAATGCGTCGCAGTAAAAATATTCTTTCCACTGGTCAGCGGCAACACCTCTGATTGCACCTGAAATTGCTTTGATTAATCCCATAACATTCTCCTTTTTTGTGTACTATATAATTGTGTAAGGTTAAAATGCATCTTATTAATAATTATACCTTTTTGGTCGAAAAAAGTCTATCTTTATTGTAAAACGCAACTGAAAATAGCACAGGTGTAATGGGAATCCTATCCGGGGCGGAAGCAATTTCTAGTGTAGGGCGATAGGGGGATGATTTTGCGGTGAGCCTTTTGTCCCTGTTTTTATATAGCAGAATTCACGATGGGAATTGTGCAAAACACCAAAAATTTTAAATAAAAGAAAAATAAATTGTACAAAATGCCTTGATTATATACAATAGAGACAGTGAAGTTTGTTTGTGCGGAAAATGTAATCTGCCTGTCAGGTAAGGTGATGGGTTAGGAACAGGAGGTAGAGGATGAGAAAAAAGAGAGGAATGGCAGTAGTTGGTCTTTTGATATGTATGGCAGGATTTGTGTTTTCAGGATTTGCTGTGCAGGCAGAAGATACGCCTTTGGAAATGGTGAATTTAAAGGATGGTGTCACCTTTGAATTGAATGAAGAAGGACAGATACAGTTTATTAATCTTCATGGGAATTCTGTCATTATCAAGGATGTGCCGGCAGCAGAGGGGGAAACTTCAAAGTATCATAACATTTATATTGACAAAAACCGGAATGGTGTTTTGGATGAGGATGAGAATAATAAGGTGAAATTACAGTATCCGGACGGAACGGATGTGACAGATTTGCCGGCAGGTATGCCAATTTATGGTCTTTATCAGGCAAAATCCACAACTCCGCTCCGGATTACAGTGACGGGTACTGGATACGGAGAGATTGTTGGTGTATGTGCGGGTGAACTGCTTGTGACAGGGGAAGAACCGGCAGTATTTATGGATATGGATGTAAACAGTTTGGGAAGGGCTGTGGGTGTACAGGCAGGAACGGTATCCACCGTGAAAATGTCCTTAAAGGGAACCGCTACCAATTGTATTGGAGCCTCCTCAAGTACAGTTGATGCTTCCGGTAGTAAGGCAGCTGCTATTCTGATGGATATTAACTGTACGAGTCTGTCTACATGTTCGGCGGCACAGGGAAGTAATATTACAGCAACAGCGGGACAGGCTGTTGTTGTAAATATCGGCAGTGGACAGATTGGAGAATGCTATGGCGCCCAGGGTGGAAGCATTCATGTTTCCGGTAATGCACCGGCAGCAGTTGTGATGGATGTTGATTGTACCAGCTTAGGAAAAGGCATTGGTACTCAAGGATGTAAAGTGACGACTGCAGGAACAGTGGAAAAAGCGGTTGAAACAACGATTCGGGGCGGAAATATCAGCAGCTATTATGGTGTACAGGGGGAAAGTGTACATATTGGAGAGGGAACAGCCACAGCGGTGGCAGTCAATGTAACTGGTGGTTCCGTCAGTGGATTTTTTGGTGTTGATCAGGCGGATATTTTATCAGAGAGTGATGGAAAGACTGCTGTGGATATTGTCATATCGGGGAACGGGCGGATTAGTGGTGGTCTTATCGCAGCCCAGGGTTCCTTAAGCAGCAGCGCACCGCTTATGCTGAAGGGTGACGTGAAGCTTGCGGTGACAACCGAGGCTTCAGGTGATTCGAATGTATATAGCGGTTATTTGCTGCAAAATAACATTGTTGTTGATGGCTCGGTTACCGTCAATGCCGAGAAGATGCGATTGGGCGGCCAATTTTATCTTCTGCATACCGGGGTAACGGTTTCTGAAGATGTATCCCTTATTATGGGAGAAAAATCCCAGGGTTATCTGAATGGGTTGGATTATTCTACCGTAGAGGGAAATGTAACCATGGAGGTTTATGGAGCCGATAACTCGAACAGGGCTGGCAATATTATTGTGGCAAATAGATGTGCATCGAACAAGGACTATGCTATAGGTGGTAACCTGACAGTAACAATGCGGGGGGGATATGTCAATACATTTGAATGTGCAGAAAACGGGGCAAATGTGAAGGGAAATCTGACCTTTTGCGCTTTAGAGGGAGGAATTTCCCGCTTTACCGGTTTGCAGTCAGTTTCTGTAGATGGGAACGTACAGATTAGCACCGGTAAGACTGTAGAGTTAACGAATGGAGGAACATTCTATGGCTGCTACAGTTCACAAATTGGCGGATTTTATGATTTGGAGGTTTATAATACAGACACCTCCCAGTCAGTAAGCTTTTATACCTTTTATTCTGCCAATACGGTGGAGAAGAACGTGACAAGTAAACTGCATGGGGGAAAATATGGCTATTGTAATGTCTCAAGCGGTGGAAGTAATGCCGTTGTGAAAGGTGATTACACGGTAATAATGGAGGATTTGGAAGTTACAGGTAACTGTTATGGAATTTATGATATGACCATATTGGGGAACGCTTCGGTAACGGTGGATAAGATAAGACAGTCAAGCTATGCATCGTTATATGGAATATATGGCTGTAAGGTGCAGAAAGAGGCAGTGGTTGCTATTACCAATTCTTCTAATGGCAGTCAAAGCGTTGGCATTAGTGGTGGAACCTATGGAATGAATGTGGAGATTACTACGGAGAATAATCAGTTTGCCCGGTTTTATGGTATCCAAAATAGTGTGAATATTATGGGAGATGTAAAAATTATAACCACGGGGGATAGGGAAATAACAGCCGGTGCCGGTGATTATTACGGAGTGCAGGGCTCTTCATCAACGATACAGGGAAATATGGTGATGCAGCTTGATAATTGCTCATACAGAGGGTTTTACGGATTAAGCAGCTGTGAAATTCAAGGAAAGACAGATATTCAGGTAAATGGGGGAGCTTATACAGATTATGTTGTTCCGCTTCAGGATTTTGGAGCAGGTAAGAAATGTGGAAATACCACGGCGGAATTTAGTCAGGTAACATTAGGGAAAGAAAGTGCAGCCTGGCATTTTACGAATAGTATATATGGAGAGGCACTCTTTACCTGTACAGTGGATGAGAGTTGTACAATAAACGGAACATATACGGTAGCTAATAATTATATGGGTAATACGACATTTTCTGGTGGTACATTAATTGCAATAGGTGGCGACCGATATTATGCTGGAGCTTATCCGGTGACAGAGGATGTGACCGCAGAGAATCTTTATTTTGCGAATGGGACAATTATGCAGATACCAGAAGGAATTACTATGGCAGTGGCAGATGGGGGAATGATTTACGCCAAAAGTGGAACAATGCTTTTAGTAGAGGGAACTTTGAAAGGCAGTATCAATCAGAAAGAAGACTGTCAATATGCTCAGTTTTATATTAATGGGGGCACATTGGAAACGGATACAGAGAATATAGCTTATCTGTATTATCCCCTTAAGGTGGATTATCTGGCTAAGGGCGGAAAAGTATCCCCTGAAGGATGTGCAGTTCATCCTATGAGCAAAAGTAATTATGGACGAGCAGGTTATACAGTATCCTTTACCTGTACACCGAATAAGGGATATCATCTGACTTCTGCAATGGTGAAAAAGGCTTCGGAGGACAATCCAAGTGATATGGCAGAGGATGCCGGTACATCAGGCAAATACGGATTTGATATGACAAAAGAGGCAGCGGAGGTGGAGATTACCTTTACTGGTAAGCAGATTGTGTTGGGGAAGACCGTACAGGATCCGGTGGCAAAGCTGAATAAAGAGACAACGGCAGAAAAACCGCTTTATAACATGAAGGATGTCACCATTTCCAATGACGGCAGAGAAGGAGAGGTTACCTATGAGCTGGATAAAACTTTCGGATTACCGGAGGGATTGGTGCTTGCAGATGGCAAGATTTACGGAACACCGACCAAAGCATATGAACAGGGAAAGAAAACAGTGATTAAGGTTACTGGGAAAAATGATACTGTGGCAGCTCTTACATTAAATATTATAGTCACTGCAGGGGATGATGCCGGTCAGACCGGTCAGGATGGTCGTATTCTGATTGATGAAAAGAATAAGGAAATTAATTTACTTGGCAGTTCGGTGGTGCTTGAGAATAATGCCGGACAGACTGCAGTTTATTTAGATGATAATCTGGATGGTATAGCGGACAGGGATGTTCCAGTATATCAGGAAGATTTATCAGAGTATATCATTTATGGAATAAAGGATGCTGATTTCAAAAAATCTGTAAGGATTACAATGAACGGTGGAGACGTTAAGGCAATTTACGGAAGTATGGCATCGGAAATCACGGCAGCAAACAGGGATGCTGTGGATATCAGAATATTAGGCGGAAAGATAAATACTGAAGTAGCGGTGGTAAGTGATACAATTGTAGACGGAACGGTTGCGCTGACAATTAGGAAAGATGCGGAATGTACGTCGCCGGTTGTACAAAAAGGGAATTCATCGTATATAGGATATTATCTGAACCGGCAAGGTATAGTTTCCATAGGAGGAAGCTATACGTTAAGAGAGTCTTTAACGGCAGATAGTATGAAAGTGGAAGCTTCATCTGTCTGTACAATATTAAAAGAGATGACATTGACAGCAGAACAGACAACAATTGGTTCAAAAGCAGAACTATATAATGATGGAATTCTGAACACCGTTAATTTGGATGCATCATATAGCTCTGCCAGATTGTATAATAATGGCACACTGAATGCATCGGATATTAAGGTGGGAACACAGGCAGAGATAAGAAATAAGGGAAGTCTTTCCTGTACGGGAACCTTTAACAATTCCGGAAAATTAGTTATGTGCAGCGGAACCATTGTACAGGAGGACAATGAATGGTCTGGTGTATATTATCCAGTAACATGTGAAACGGAATTGAAAAACACAAAAATTACCTGCAGTGATTTCTACACGGTAAATGAAGATGATAAGAGTGATTTTTATGCGGTGGGGGGGATTTCATATGCTGTTTCCTGTACGACAGCTACAGGTTTTGATGCTTACTATATAGTAAATGACACGGAACCGGTTTTGGTGTCTGATAGAGAATTTAGCTTTAAAATGCCGCGACAGGCAGTATCCATTAAGATAATTTATGTTCCTACGGATATTGAGGTGCAAAAACAGTTTGCTGACCCGGTAGGAGTAGTGGGGTGTAAGTATACATCGGAAGAACCTCTGTATGATTTGACTACACTTAATATTGTAAATGATACCAATACCCTATATGGTGGGAACATCCGTTATCGAATAGCCAATGGCTCAGCATTGCCGCAAGGCTTAAGCCTAATAGACGGCAAGATTGTAGGAACACCGAAAGTGGCAGATAAGGAAGGCAAGAAGGTTCGGATTACAGTAACCGGACGGAACGGCACATCTGTAGATATTGAGCTGCTGGTTAAGATTGCAGCGGATGACAGTGGGCAGGCAGATATTAATAATGTGGTAACGTATTCTGGAAATATAATGGATTTGCACGGACATTCGGTTGTTATTTGTGCGGCAAGGGGAGACAGTAAAAAGACTTCTGTTTATCTGGATGAAAATCGTGACGGAATACCGGACAGCATGGCAGGATTTAAAATAAACGGAAGCATGGCATTGGATTTGTCTGATGTAAAAGTGTATGGCTGCCAGGCAAAAAATGAGTTAACAGACAGTGCGCAGATTAGCATCCATATGCAGGGCGGTCAGGTCGGAGAGCTGCATGGCTGTTATGGCACAAAGAGTAGTCCGGTTACTGTTGATGAAGTTTCGGTTATTATTACCGGAGGAACGGTATATTATGCGGTATCCGGTGCCACATATACAAGTGCAAAGATGATTAATCTGGATATAACAGGAGGTACATTTAAGGGTAATGTATATGGGGCGAATATGCCGAATAATGCAGGTAGCGTCCGCTTCCGATTCCAGGAAAGGGCCGGATATGAAAAAACAAATTCCAGTTTGAATTATCGTATGTATGCGGTAAATGGAGGGACGGTTGCTGGAAATGTAGAAGCAATGGTTGGTACGAATGAAAATTATGGATTTTCAGGAAGATATACGAATTACTATGGTGTTTATCAGTCAAAGATTAATGGGAATGTAAATTATACCATAGATGGACGATGGGTGCCTTATGTGATGAATCAATTTGTTTATTCATCTACGGTAGATGGAGATGTAAATGTAGACTGGAAGAGTGGATATGTGACGAGTAATGGAACGAATACGTTGAATTTTGCCTTTGTGCGTGAAAGTACAGTAGATGAACTGAATGTGCGGGTAGGCGAAGAAGAATTGGCATATGGAGACATGAGTATGTCGGTGGGAGGCACAATAAGGAACCTTCAATATTACATACCAGATAATGTAAAGCAAAGTCCTGGTCTTATTTTGTTAAATACAAATTCCAAGACAACGATTAACGGTTATGCATATGGATATAACCGCGGCGCTGTACAGATTGCCGGTAATTATACGATTGATAAGGATTTGGATATTAATGGATTGGAAATACTTAAGGATGCAAAAGTGACCATTGCGGAAGGGGTCACGATGACGAGTAATTCGGAGGTAATCATTACAGGAACGCTGTATAATCAAGGTACGTGGAACTGTGGTTATTATTCAACGCTAAGTGGAATGATAGAAAATGAAGGAAAGCTTAGCTTTGAATGGCAGGGAGTGGGAACAGCCAGAAAGGCAATCCTTACCATTGCCTCTGGTGGAATAATCGTGAACAAGGAAACAGGAGAATGCTATTTTTCCAGTGACATGAGCAATGCCGGTAAAATCGTAAACTATGGGACACTGGCAAACTTTAAAAGCACGACCGGAACCGGTTTCATTTATACAACAAAACTTCCGACATTAAAGGGCAGCCCATCAAATGTTTACTATGCGGTTTCTCTGGACTATCCGGAATATTGTATTGATGAGGCAGATATAACCGATACAAGTGGACAGCAATTAGCATCTTCGGGAATAGAAGGAGATACAAACCAGTATCTGAAAGGCGGTTCAGGCTTTACAATCAATACGGGAACGGTAATAGATGGAATCACTTTAAGTACCATTACCTATGGAAGCGATAACCGTGCTGCGGTGACATCAGATTACAAAACATGGACCGGCACGCTGGGAAAAGAGCCGACAGTAATCACATTGAATTTTGACGGTACAGTGCCAATCAGTCTGGCAAAGACGGAGGATAACGTGACAGGTGCACAGGTTGGTATAACGAGTACGGCAAATAATCCGCTGTATGATATGACTAATGTGGAAATTACAGGTGACACAGAGATTGCGAATGGGTATGTCAGCTATACGGTAGATAAAGCAACACCATTGCCGGAAGGATTATCTCTGGTAAAAGGGAAGATATACGGTACACCGAAAAAGGCAGGCAGTATACCACAGGCAGTGAAAATTATTGTAAAGGGCAAGAACCAGACTTCAGCAGTCTTTACCCTTACTTTTGACAGCGTTGCAAAGGGAACACCGTATTTGAACAAACCGCAGAATCTTAAGATTGATGCCGGAGCATCACTGTCAACAGTTACGCTTCCAAAATATACATCACCGGAAAGATGTGCAGGTGAGTACAGATGGAAGGATGATACAATCATTCCAGGGGAAGCAGCAGGAACAAAAGAAATTGAGGTGGAATTCGTACCGGTTAACACACAGGATTATGACTGGTCAACGATAGCGAATAGTGTTTATGAGGATGGAGTGGTTACGACTACAATCGTGTTAACTGTAGATAAGATTGCTCCGACATTTGAAAAACCGGAAGGTCTTACCGCAGTATACGGACAGACATTAAGAGACATTGTTCTGCCGAAGGATGGAAATGGAACATTTAGCTGGAAGGAGAATGCGGCAACACCGGTAGGTGATGCAGGAGAGCATACATTTATGCTGACCTATACACCGAACAATACGGATAAATATAATACAGTCAATAATATTGAGGTTGTTGTGACGGTGCAGCCGGCAAAGGCATCCTTTACCCCATTGAAAAGTGTACATGCCGTGCAAGGGGATACATTGGCAGATATTATACTTCCAAATGTAGAAGGCGGAAGATATCAGTGGGTTACCCAGTCTGGTATTGTACCAGAAAATGGTAAATCTTATCAGGTCATTTTTAAACCGAACGATTTGATTAATTATAACTGGGCTGCGGTACCAGGATACAGCAAGGCACGCAGAGGAATTGTCTTTAATGTGACAGCAGTTGTTTCTCCTTATAAGGTGGAGCTGTCCAGGCTGCCGGCAGAGATTACTGTAGTTTATGGTAAACCATTAGCTGATGTGAAGCTGCCTTATGTTCGGAATGGTAAATGGTATCTTGATAAACAGGAGATTAAAAATCCTGTGATATCAGCGGAAGGGCTGCCGGATGGCGCTTTTGAATGGACGGACGGTACCGTTGTTGTGAATACGTTAGAAGATATGGAAGTAAAAGTGAATTTCCGTTCTTCGGATAAAGAACAATATGTAGTAAAAAATATTAAGGTGACTGTAAAGGTGTTCCATGCTCATTCATATGAAGATGGATGGATTGCGGATGCCAATAACCACTGGAAAAAATGCAAGTGTGGAAATATATCGAATAAGGCAGCCCATACATGGAATGCGGGAACGATTACCAAGCAGCCGACAGCGACAGCTAAAGGCGAAAAGACCCTGACCTGTACAGTATGTGGCAGGAAAAAAATTGTTGAGGTACCGGCAAAAGGTGATACAGAAGCCGGCAAAGTTGAGAAACCGGGAACAATATTGAAGGATGCTGTGACAAAAGCACAATATAAGGTGACGGAACCGAAAAATGGGGTGCCCCAAGTAATGTATATGGGAATTACAGACAAAAAGCAGTCTTCGGTAACGATTCCGGAAATGCTTAAGCTTAATGGTATTAGTTATGATGTCAGTGCAATAGGAAAGAATGCATTTAAGAATAACAAAAAACTCAAAAAGGTGGTTATCCCGAAAACAGTCAGAAGCATTGGTGACAGTGCATTTTATGGTTGCAGTGGGTTAAGCTCAGTTACCATAGGGGCAAATGTGGAGACTATAGGAAAGAGTGCGTTTATGAATTGTGGCACTTTAAAGAAAATCACCATTCCAAAGAAGGTAAAGAAGATTGGAAGCAAGGCATTTTATGGATGTAAGAAGCTTACTAATATCACGATTAAGACGTCAAAATTAACGACAAAGACAGTGGGAAGCAAAGCCTTTACGAAGGCGGGCAGCAAGAATTACAAGAAGCTGGTGGTTAAGGTTCCAAAGAGTAAGTTAAAGCCATATAAGAAAATGCTGTGGAAGCGTGGGGTGAGCCGCAAGGCAAAAATCAAAAAATGATAGGTTAACTGCTAATAAATTGTACCGTTTCGCGTAAACCTATAAAGGAGTGTCGCAAAATAGCTAGAAATAGTTATGAAGCGATGCTCCTTTTTTGCGTAACTAAATAAGAAACTTATTATCCACTGATAAATATAATAGTTACTTGAAATATAGGAATAATAACTGTATAATACGCTCATAGGCCGCAAAAATGCGGCTATCAGTGGTTCAAAGCAAACTAAGTAAAAGAAAGGAAAAAAATAAATGAAAATAGCAGTAACTTATGAAAATGGAGAGATTTTTCAGCATTTCGGACATACGGAGCAATTCAAGCTTTATGATATTGAAAACGGTCAAATCGTGGGTACGCAGGTGGTAGATACCAACGGGCAGGGACATGGCGCATTGTCAGACCTTTTGGCGCAGGTAAATGTCGAAGTTCTCATTTGTGGTGGAATCGGCGGCGGTGCGAAAGCTGCATTGAGCGAAGCCGGTATCGCTCTGTACGGCGGAGCTGCCGGCTCGGCAGATGAAGCAGTGAAAGCTTATCTTGACGGTAAACTTGCGTATAATCCGGGTGTGCAGTGTAGCCATCATGAACACGAGCATTCCTGCGGGGAACATAACTGTGAGGAGGATAAACACGGCTGTGCCGGAAGCGGCAGTGGGTGTCATAAGTAAAATATGAGAATAGAGCACGTTGCATTATATGTAGAGGATTTAGAAAGAAGCAGACATTTTTTTGAAAGGTATTTTGGTGCAGTTTCCAATACACAATATCATAACCGGAAGACGGGATTTCGGTCTTATTTTTTATCCTTTGAGGACGGATGCCGCTTGGAGCTTATGAACCGGGAAGCGCTTTTGTCCTGTGATAACACAGCTGTCAGAACTGGATTTATTCACATTGCATTTAGCGTTGGAAGCAAAGAGAAGGTGGATGAGTTGACAGAGCAGTTAAAGGGAGACGGTTATCAGGTAACCAGCGGACCAAGAACCACCGGGGATGGTTATTATGAAAGCTGCATTGTAGATTTGGAAGGGAATCAGATTGAGATTACGATATAGAAATGTTAAGACTGGAAATGTGTATATGGCTGTGACAGGAAAGGCAGAATGATGATTCGGAAAATGAATGGAGCCGATATTCCGGCTGTTATGGAAATCTGGATCGATACCAATATAAAAGCACATAATTTCATTTCATCGGAGTACTGGAAGAAAAATTATGCAGCAGTCGGGCAGATGATGCAGGATGCAGAAATATATGTGTGTGAAAAACATGGAGAAATTCAGGGTTTTGTGGGTCTGATGGACAATTATGTGGCAGGCATATTCGTGAAGAAAGAATACCAGTCAGAAGGAATTGGGAAGGCGCTGCTCGATTATGTGAAGGAAAGAAAAGAAGAGCTGGTATTGCATGTTTATGAGAAGAATGAACGGGCAATCAAATTTTATCTGCGGGAAGGATTTGTAAAAACAAAGGCGCAGATAGAGAAAGAGAACCAGGAATGGGAATATGAAATGCGGTGGAGACATGACGGTTGTTGACAAATTTTTGATAAAATACGTTTGAGGATAAATCGGTTGCTGGGATTTTTTGAGAGGAAAACAAAATCTGATGTGGTATATATGCGTTAGGGAAAAAGCATAAAATGAAGTGCTATAACAGCAGCTTAGAAATGAATATGGAAAAGGACAGGTAACATGAGTTTAGAGAAGAACCAGGAATATGAAATTACAATAGAAGATATGGGAAACGAAGGCGAAGGTATCGGGCACATTGACGGTATGGCTGTATTTGTAAAGGATGCTGTTGTCGGGGATGTGGCACGGGTTAAGATTGTCAAGGCGAAGAAGAATTATGCCTATGGAAGATTAATGGCGCTGGTAAAACCTTCTGCATTTCGTGTAGAACCAATCTGTCCTCTGGCAAGAAAATGTGGTGGCTGCAGTATCATGCAGGTAAGCTATGAAAAGCAGCTGGAGTGGAAGCAGGGCAAGGTAATAAATTGCCTGAAGCGTATCGGCGGGATTGCAGATGTGGAAGAGAAAATGGAGCCGATTATTGGGATGGGAAGAAAGGAAGATTTTCCTGCAATCCGCTATCGGAACAAGGCTCAATTTCCGGTTCGCAGAGACAAGGATGGCAGGCTGGCGATTGGATTTTATGCCGGAAGAACTCATTCTGTGATAGATACGGATGTCTGTTATTTACAGGATAAAGTAAATGATGAGATTATAAGACGGTTTCGCGATTTTATGGAGAAATATCAGGTTGAAGCCTATGATGAGGAAAAGCATACAGGACTGGTGCGCCATATTTTAACCAGGGTGGGGAGAAAGACCGGGGAAGTTATGATTTGTCTGATTATTAACGGTAAGGAATTGATTGGTATAACGGTGGATAGAAAAGCAGACAGTGGTGAGGCGGATATAATAGATAAAAATAGGAAAAAATATGATTTTTCAAAGTCTAGAAAGTATATCAATATTGAACCGGAATTTGTGAAATGTATGCAGGATATTCCGGGTATCACCAGTATATCGATTAATATCAATACGGAGAAAACAAACCGGATATTAGGAGATAAGTGCCGTACGATTTGGGGACAGGATTATATTACAGATTATATCGGAAATGTGAAATACCAAATTAGTCCTCTGTCCTTTTACCAGGTGAATCCGGAGCAGACGGAAAAGCTTTATGGGAAAGCGTTGGAATATGTGGGACTGCAAGGGGAAGAGCTTGTCTGGGATCTCTATTGCGGTATCGGAACGATTTCGTTATTTCTGGCACAAAAGGCGAAGCATGTCTGCGGTGTGGAGATTGTTCCGGAAGCTATTGAGGATGCCAGAAGAAATGCGGAGATAAACGGGATTAAGAACGCAGAGTTTTTTGTGGGAAAAGCGGAGGAAATTTTGCCACAGCAGTTTGAGAGAACCGGAGAGCATGCGGATGTGATTGTGGTAGACCCGCCAAGAAAAGGGTGTGACGAGGTGGCAATTTTAACTATGGTTAAAATGCAGCCGGAACGGATTGTGTATGTGAGCTGTGACCCGGCGACCCTGGCAAGAGATGTCAAGATGCTGGTAAAAGGGGGATATGAGGTGGAGAGGATTTGTGCGGTGGACCAGTTTGGACATAGCGGGCATGTAGAGAGTGTCTGTTTATTGTCTAAACTTAACGCAGATAAACATATCAACAGAAATATGGAATTGTAAAGAAGAAAAACTATGAAACGTTAATTTGATTGCTAAGGAGATGTGGAACATGGGTTTATATGAAAGCATAAAAGATGTTGCAAAGGTAATGCAAAAGTCTGACAATGTGGAATTGTATAAAGAACTTTTGGATTTGAGTTCTCAGGCGCTTGCTTTGCAGGCAGAGATTACTCGATTAAAAGAAGAAAATGCTGAACTGAAAAAGAAAAGAAATATATCGGATAAGGTAGTACGGCATGAACTGCCCTTTATTACTCTTCAAGGAGATACACAGGCATTATATTATTGTTCACATTGTTGGGACAGTGAAGAAATAGTAATACAACTTAATTGTGAAGATAATGGACAATTTGAATGTCCACATTGCCATGTGAAAGGAATATATGATAAAGAGAAGAAAAAAGAGTATTCCAGAAAGCAAGCAGAAAGTATCGCAAATGCTAACAGAATGCTAAATCGAAACAGTATTTGGGATAATTATTAAGTTTGCTTACTCATAATGGTAATGAATATAAAATTAGAAGTAGATAACGAATGATAAAAAATACTTTTGATTGAATAGAAAAAATAGAGATGTGACTCAAAATACATTAAAGTGAGAAAAAATCACATTTGCGTGTTGATTTTTTGAAAAAACTGTATATACTAGAAAGTAGAAAAACAGGTGAGGTAGTAATCATGTTAATTCAATTCAATTTCAAAAATTTTAAATCATTTAGAGAAGAAGCTACTTTAGATTTATCTGCAATGAAGATGACAGAGTTCTCGGATAGAGTAGTGACTGTTGGTAGTGAGAGGATTTTACCAGTTGCTGCCATTTACGGAGCAAATGCTAGTGGAAAATCCAATATATATAATGCTTTTGAGTATATGTCTGATTATGTTGCTGAATCTTTCAAGTATGGTGACGAAGAAGAGAAGTTTGACCACTTCAGACCAACTCCGTTTTTGTTTGATACTACATCAGCGACTGCTGAATCTAGTTTTGAAGTGTATTTTACATTGCCGGGAGATAAGGCTGAAAAGACTTATAATTATGGGTTCTGTATTGATAAAGAAGGCGTAACAGAAGAATGGCTAAATTCTAAGGCAAAGACTGCAAGAAAGTATAGTACGGTTTTTTACCGAAATGCAAATGAGTTAGATCTGTCCGGCTTTCCTAAAAATAGTAGAGACAATATTCAAGTGGCTTTGGAAAAGCAAGTACTAATTGTTTCTTTGGGAGCAAAGCTGAAGATTGGTAAGTGTAAGGCAATCAGAGATTGGTTCCTTGCAAATGAGTTTGCGGATTTTGGAGATCCTTTTACAAACTTCTTTATGTCTCGCAGATTACCCAAGGGGTTTGTGGAAGACAAGAATGTTCAGCAGAAGGTTGTAGAATACTTTGCGTCATTTGATGAGCATATTAAGAATTTTAGAATCGAGAAGGTTCCTCAGGAGGGAGATTCCAAAGAGGAAAAGTATAAGATTAACGCACTTCATAAAATGATTGGCTCTGATGAGATGGCAGAGATTCCGTTAGAATTAGAATCTGCAGGGACTTTGAAGATGTTTGCATTATATCCAGAATTGCAGGAAGTATTGGAGAAGGGTAGTGTATTTTTCATTGATGAATTAAATGCCCGTCTGCATCCGTTACTTGTAAGAAACTTCTTGCTTACATTCTTAAATCCACAAATTAACATCAATCATGCACAACTTGTATTCACAACCCATGACACTTGGCAGTTATCTAATCAGTTGCTACGACGTGATGAAATATGGTTTGTAGAGAAGGATGAAGAAGGTGTTTCAACGTTGTATTCATTGGCCGATTTTGTGGATGAGAACGGCACTCGAATCCGTAAGGATGAAAGCTACGAGAAGAATTACCTGATTGGAAAATATGGTGCGATTCCTATGCTTAAGGCGATAGATATATTTAAGGATGCACTTATACAAGTGTCTGAGCAAACCGGCTTATCACCTCGGAATAAGGAGGATTGAGTATGGCGAGAAAAGACAGAACAGGTAACAGAAAATCCCGTGAACATAGAAAACAATATAAGGTACCGGAATTGGGCTACTATTTGATTGCTACAGATACAGAAGCTACGGAGCGTTGCTTTTTCACAGGACTACATCAGGAACTACCGGAAGATGTAAGAAACAAGCTTGTCATAAAGGTAGTAGAGACAAAAACTCGTGCCATGATTGATAAATGTCTGGAACTCACTGCTTATGATGCACAATATCGTATCCCTTGGATTGTATTTGACAAAGATCAAGTTCAGGGATTTGACGAGATTATTGAAGAGGCAGTGAGTAAAGGAATTCAGGTGGGTTGGTCCAATCCATGCTTTGAAATATGGATGTATGCCTACTTCGGTTGTATGCCGGCAATCCAAGATTCCTGGACTTGTTGTTCTGAATTTGGAAGAGTGTACGAAGCAAAGACTGGACAGAAATATTCCAAGGCTGATGAGCAGATGTACAGAAAGCTCTGTAAAACAGGTGATGAGGTAAAGGCAATTCAGATAGCACAGCAGAAGTTGGAGCAGTGTAAAAGAGAAGGTAAAACAAAGCCATCAGAGATGTGCCCGTGTACGACGGTGCATGAGCTGGTGGGAGAAATAAAAGAAAAAATACACAACAAGGAGGAATAAGTATGTATTTAGAATTGAAGGAAGAAATTAAGGATATTATTGAGATTGTACAACAATGCCCAGAAAAATTTCAAGAAAGATGCTTTGAAATTTTGCTTAATCAGTATATAACGGATTATAGAGGGGAAAAGTCTAAAATCAAGGGTGAAAGCAAACAACATCAGATTGTTGTAGAAGAAAATAAAAATGTTGATGTTGGATATACAGAAGAAAGTATCCAAACAGATGAAATAAAGCAAACAGATTTCCATATAAAAGTTCAGAGATTTATGGATACTAATGGGATAAGTATTTCGGACATTAATAATCTTTATTATAAGGATAATGATAAATTAATGCCTTTATATGAAACATTGGGAAGTACCAAAATGAATGAATGTCAAATGAGAATTGCTTTATTGACCGCATTTGAAAATTCTTTTTCCGATTCTAATGGAGATATGACTTTTAATGGCGAAGTAGTACGTCAGAGATGTCAGGCTATGAAATGTTACGATATGCCAAATTTCTCAACGAATTTTAAAAAGAATAGTAGTTTTATTGACAATTTTAATGATAGATATGATAAAAATGCAAATTATAGTCTTTCGATAGAGGGAAAGAAAGAATTGGCAAAAATTATATCAGAGTTGGCTAAGGAAATATAAATATGGACGAATTAATAAAGAACCTTAAGAAATTCTTTGATGATTTTGAAACACTGTGGAATTTGGTTAATAAATCTAGTACGGTGCAAATTACAAATAGAGAACAAAGGAACCAGATAAATTATATGTCGGCGAAATGGTTTTCGGATTATTCAAAGTCATTATCTACGTATAGTGTATCACAAGAAGTATTGGACAAATATAATGGTGCATTTGAAGAATTGTTGAAATTATCAAGTACTAATAGTCGACGTAGTTCGTATTTGAGACAAATGGATATAATTAGGCATAACTACACAAGTGAAATTATCATTTTCTTGCAAACCCATACTGATGAAAGTGATGTAGTAGTAAATAAAATGTCTAGTGAAGTTTTAGAATTACTTGAAAAAATCAAAGATAAAGAAGAAAACGAGTATTTGTGTGAAGCTTTGGGGTGTTGGGAAAATGGTTTTTATAAAGCTGCAGTTGTTTTGATGTGGTGCGCTGCCATTGATAGGATACATAGAGTTATAGAGAATGTAGGTTTTGATAAATTTAATTCTGCGTCAGAGTATATGAAAAATCAAACAACAGGGCGATTTAAGAGATTTAACAAAAATCAAAATGTACATTCTATAAGTGAGTTACGAATGGTATTTGATAGTGATATCTTAGCAATTTTAGAGGGAATGGAAATGATTGACGTTAATCAAAAAACAAGATTGGTAAGTTGCTTTGAAATGAGATGCCATTCTGGACACCCTGGCGAAGCGCCCATAACTAAGTATAATGTACTTTCGTGTTTTTCTGATATTGTTGAAATAATTTTTGCTAATTCTAAATTTTCTTTGCAAAAGAAAGAGGGCCTAGAATAAAATAGTTATACAGAGATAGCATGTATCTCATTGAAGAAATAGGCACTCATTATTGATTGCCAGGATATGATTATTGCTGGAGAATACTCCGACGAAGGTAAATTCGGTAAAAGTGTAGAAGGGCATCCACAGTTCCAACAGATGATTAAGGACATTGAATCGGGTAAAGATAACGTAGATTTCGTGCTCGTATTTAGGCTATCCCGATTCGGAAGAAGCACAGCGGATGTATTATCATCCCTTCAGAGAATGCGGGATTTTGGTGTTAATCTTATCTGTGTGGAGGATGGTATTGATAGTTCTAGGACGCAGGAAAGCTTATGATTTCTGTGTTATCTGCGGTGGCAGAAATTGAACGAGAGAATATATTAGTGCAGACCATGGAAGGTCGAAAGCAAAAAGCAAGAGAGGGTAAGTGGAACGGTGGTTTTGCGCCTTATGGTAATCAACCTATCGATGTCGAGCTACATATAGCATAGGATGAAGCTGAGGTAATAAGTATTATTTACGATAAGTATGCCAACACAACCATGGGCATTGCCGTTATTGCCACATTTCTTAACAATAGCGGATACAAGAAGAAACTTCGCCAGAACAATACCATAGAAGGCTTTTCTACATCTTTTATAAAAGGTGTGCTGGATAATTTGGTGTACTGTGGCAAGCTTGCTTTAGGCAGAAGAAAGAATGAGAAAATTCCAGGAATAAGGAACGAATACCATGTGGTGAAACAGGATGATTATATGCTGAATGATAGCATCCGTGAAGCAATTGTATCAGAAGAATTGTGGAATCAGGTACGCAAAAAAAGGCAGGAAACAGGTGTTGCCAATATCAAAACCCATAGTCTGGATCACGAGCATATTTTATCCGGTATTATCAAATGTCCGGTGTGCGGTAGCGGTATGCATGGAAATGTTAATTGTAAAAAGCATCCTGACGGTGGACATTACAGAGATTATTTTTACTATGCCTGCAAGTACAGAACCTTTGTGAATGGTCATAAGTGTATTTATAGAAAGCAGTGGAGTGAGGATAAAATCAATGCAGCGGTGGAAGAGATTATCTGGAAGCTTGTAAGCAATCCAAAGTTCAAAACTGAGATTCTAAAGCATATCGGTAACAGCATTGATACACAGGAGCTTGATAGATACTTTGATTATATTGAAGATTTAATTGAGCGAGAGAATGTTTTTACCATGGATGAATTTGAGAAAAGCGTTAATGCATTTCTGGAATTCAGACAATACAAGCTTCTCCGAGACAATGGGAAAATATCACATAAGCAAGCACTTGATAAGGCTTATGGTGAGTATGAAATCTTTAATAGAACTTAACCGATTGAATCTGATTTCGATAAGGCGGTAAAAGAAATGATAGAAAGAGATGCAGGCGAATAAGGTAAAAATGTACGAGCTAAAGTTCGTGAGAAGCTTTGTACATAAAGACAAATAAAGCGATAAATTATTTTGGAGGTGTTGATTATGCGATTGGATATTGTCGACAATAGTCTTCATGATATGCTCCAGGATAAGAAAATTTATATATGTTGGATGATATTATAGAATAACTAATAAAATATCCTTTTTTGTACAAAGAAAACTTGACATGCAAATCCTACAGGTGTAATATTCTGGTAAGCGCAGCAGGCTTTTTAAAGTATAATTTTACCCTAAAATCTTACACGTGTAATACTTGAAAAGGAATGTAAACGCCTGAAGATTTAGTATAGGCATATCATCAAAACAAAATGAATGGAGGTCAATATGAAAGATAAAAGCAGACATAAACAAAAGAAAACAAGCCGCAAATTCTTATGGATTGCCGCAGCTATTATAGCAATAGCTGCTATTACTGCCGCGGTATGTGTGGCAGTAAGATTCACAAAGGAAAAGGTTTGGAAAACACCAGAAGAACTTCTGACTGAATACATGAATCATATTTTAGAACAGGAATATGAACAGATGTATGTGATGTTGAATATTGAGGCATCGGGCAATATCAGTCAGGAGGATTTTATCAAACGAAATGCAGCCATTTATGAAGGCATTGAGGTACAGAATATGACGGTTGAGATTCTTACATATGATGAGGAGAAAATGACGGTTACCTATCAGACATCCTTTGATACGGTAGCGGGAAATATCAGTTTTGAGAATGAGGCGCTTTTCATGAAAGGCGAAGCTGGATATGAATTGGTTTGGGATGATTCACTAATCTTTCCGAATTTGACTTCTACAGATAAGGTAAGAGTTTCTACTACACAGGCAGACCGGGGAGAGATTTTAGACAGGAGGGGGCGAGTCCTTGCGGGAAAGGGTGTTGCATCATCGGTTGGAATTGTTCCGGGGAAAATGGAAGATAGAGAGGACGCAATTCAAAAAACGGCAGAATTATTGGAAGTCACACTGGAAACCATAGAAAAGAAACTGTCTGAACAGTGGGTAAAGGAGGACTCGTTTGTACCGATTAAGACAATTCCGAGAGTAGAAGAAATAGAATGGATGGCTGTTAATCCGGATGAAGAAGTGTTGAAAGAAAAGGAAAGACAGGATAAGCTGTTGGAAATTCCCGGTGTGATGATAGCAGATACGGAAGTGCGGGAATATCCATTAGGAGAAGCGGCGGCACATCTGGTAGGGTATGTTCAGAGCGTTACGGAGGAAGACTTAGAGGAGCATGTTGGAGAAGGATATACAGTATCTGATGTAATTGGCAGAAGCGGAATGGAGAGCCTGTTTGAAAAAGAATTAAAAGGCCGGAATGGCTGCAGAATTTATATCATAGATTCAGAAGGAAATGAGAAAGATGAACTTGCTTATGTATTAGTGCAGCATGGGGAGAACATACAGCTGACGATAGATGCCGGTTTGCAGGCTTCGCTGTATGAACGGTTTAAGGAAGATAAGAGCTGCTCGGTAGCAATGAATCCGTATACCGGACAGGTGCTGGCTTTGGTCAGTACACCATCCTATGACAATAATGATTTTATAATGGGATTGTCTGATGAGCAGTGGACTGTACTGAATGAGGATGAGAATAAGCCTATGTATAACCGGTTCCGGCAGGTATGGTGTCCCGGGTCAACATTTAAACCGATTACTGCTGCGGTTGGTTTAGAATCAGGAGCAATTGATTGGGCGGAAGATTACGGAAATGTAGGATTAAGCTGGCAAAAAGACGAATCATGGGGTTCCTATTATGTGACAACCCTTCATGCATACGAACCGGTTACTCTGGAAAATGCCCTGATTTATTCCGACAATATTTATTTTGCAAAGGCGGCGTTAAAGATTGGTGCGGAAGAAATGGAAAGCTCTTTGTCACGCCTTGGGTTTAATGAGGAGCTGCCTTTTGAAATTAAGATGGCGGAATCACAATATTCTAATTCAGAAGGGATTGAAACAGAAATACAATTAGCAGACAGCGGTTATGGTCAGGGGCAGGTTTTGGTGAATCCATTACATATGGCTTGTATGTATTCTGCTTTCTGTAATGAAGGGAATATCATAAAGCCTTATTTGGTCTATCAAAGCGAAGCAGCCGCCGAGTATTGGATATCGGGAGCATTTTCTGCTGAAACTGCAGACCGGGTGTTGGAAGGAACAAAAAAGGTTGTAAACGATTCCCAAGGAACCGGATATGCTGCTCATCGGGATGACATAGTCTTAGCAGGAAAAACAGGTACAGCGGAAATCAAGGCATCGAAGGAGGATAACTCGGGAACGGAATTGGGATGGTTTGCTGTTTTTACAGCAGAAGAAACGGTGGAACAGCCTGTATTGCTTATCAGCATGGTAGAAGATGTAAAAAATAGGGGAGGCAGTGGTTATGTTGTGGAAAAAGACAGAATGGTTTTGGAAGAGTGGTTTAGTAGTCATTAGTCTGGCACTGACGTTTTGTGTTTCGGGGTGTCGTGATACACTCCCGGAAGAAAAACTGGTTGATGAAACCGTAATTGAGGTTTCAGAGAAAAGGGAAAGCGGGGAAGAAGCATCCAAACAATGGGAAAAGGGTTATAACCTTCCAGTGGAGGAACAGGAAGAGAAAGAAGCTAAGAAGGATTGTAAAAAAATAATGGAACTTTATTTTCACATTTATGAAGATGCGGATAAAGGTACGGCATCTAATGTTGCATTGAATGATGAAACAGTTTTTGAAATACAGAAAAAGGTGATGGAAACAGGATACCCGGTTGCTACACTGGTAACGTATTCTGATATGGGGAATTGTGAAAGTGTCGATAATTTTCTTGAAAAATGCAAGGATGGAAAAAATGGTTCTATAGTAGTTTACCAGATACATAATGATGGCGGCATAGGGAGAATGAAATTTATTTTTGATGGGACAGATATGTACGTTTTAAACACAAGCGGCGTGTGGAATGACAATAAGCCTGTGGTGTCATACATTTCCTATACCAGAATTAAGGAGTGGAAATATACAGATAAAGGGTGGTTTGGCTATGAGTTGTGTGTTCCAGAACCACCGGAAGTCAGTGAAATTATGGACGGAAGCTGCTTGATGAGGGTAAAACCAATGACAGAAAAACAGCGTGAAATGTCTGAAAAATGTGTACAGGGGCTTGGGTATCAGGGAAATAACCTTTTATGCTCCAATTGGGATACAGACCATTTAGAAGAATTAGATTACAATGGGATGTATGAATATCTGTATGCAATGAAATATCAGGAAAAATTCAATCCAGAGGGTTATCCAAATGGAATACCGAAGGAAGAATTTGAAAAATTGATTATGGAGTATCTTCCTGTTACAGCAGAGCAGATACGGGAATATGCAGTATTTGATGAGGAAAAACAGACTTATGTCTGGGTGCGGCTGGGCTGCTTTAACTATTCCCCGACTTACTTTGGAACTTCTTTGCCAGAGGTTACAGATATGAAAGAAAATGAAGATGGGACAGTTACTTTAACGGTAGACGCTGTATGTGATATGGTCATCTGTAATGATGCAGTCATAACCCATGAGCTTACGGTGCGGTTTGCAGAGAACGGCAGTTTTCAGTATTTGGGGAATGAAATCCTGAATGACGGAATACAAGATATACCAAATTATCAGTATCGCATTTGTGTGGATTAGGTTTTATTTTTCTCTCCAGATAGCCATATCAGACAATATAGACATGGTTATTTTCGTTGCGTTACTTCCGGTAGCATCGTTATCTGCTCGAATATTTGCAGCAAAAAAATATGTGTTATCTTCTGTTTCAACGAAGCCGATAAACCACCCATTCACATCCTGCCCATCTATACGTCCGGTACCGGTTTTTCCGTAGAGTGTTCCGGCATCCGAGGAAGAAAGGCAGATGGCGTCTTTTACGGCATCAATGTTTTCGGAAGAAAAACCAAAGTTATTATTGTGCAGCTTTGTTAAAAGCTCGACCTGCTCTATTGGAGAAATTTTTAGCGAAGATTCCATCCAATATGTGGACATATCTCCACTCATGTTTTCGTTTCCATATCCGATTTTTTGAATATAATTGTAAAGGTTCTTGGCTCCAACCTGTTTGTCTATAGACTGAAAATACCAGTTAACAGAAGCGTTCATTGCAGACTGCAGGGTCTGGTCGGTGTTCCATGCTTCAAACGGATAGATTTCTCCGTTCCATGCGATAAGGGAATCTTCTGGTGTAATGACGCCCTCTTCCAGCCCGAATAAAGCATTATATATTTTGTAGGTGGATTCTGGTGCAGTCCGCAGGGCAGCATGCTCCATGTCATGTATGCTCCAGACATTATTTTTTAAATCGTATAGAACAAAGCTTCCTTCGTATTCTCGAAAATATGCAGAAAGATCAATATAGGAAATATTTTCTGATGAGGATTTCCATTGGTAATGGCTTTCATCCGTTGCGTATGTAGAAATAAAAGGTGCGAGTCCTAAAAGGAGAACGGTAGTCAGCATAAAAGCAGCCAGACCTTTTAGCTTTTTCCAAAGTGTCGGTTTCTTATAAGAGGCAATGTTGATAATGCGCCGTTTCATCTGTTTCATGTTTCCTCCCAGTCCGGTGGCAAAGGGAAATAGAGAAATTTGTTCTGCAAAGTTAATCAGCGTATTGCCATAATCCGCATAGTCATCCTCCTTCAGCATTTTCAAAACAGAAGTGTCACAGGCAACTTCCCTGTCATTACGAATTTCTTTCAAGGCGTACCAGACAAGGGGATTGAACCAATAAATCACAATTGCAAGATTCATCAGGAAGCTTACAAGAGCATCTTTGTGTTTGTAGTGCTGCAGTTCGTGTAGCAGCATATACCGCATATCCGTTGCAGCATATACATTGGGCATACTGCAATTCATGTCACATTGAGACTGGCAGGCTTTGCTTGCTGAGGCATAATCTGAGATTAAATGAATTGGCAGATAAATACCTGGTTTTAGCAGCCCTGCAATAACAGGAGATTTCAAAAAAGCGGTACTGTAAACAGGAATATTTTGCGTGATTCGCATCTCATCCAAGCATTGTCTATAAAGTCTGCGAACCTCCGGGTTCTGAAGAGGCAGTGCCGATTTCTTCAAAGTGTGCAAACGGAGAGCCGATTTTATTATCAGTATCATCATTGCCATAATACCCGTAATCCAGATTCCCAGCAAAATATATCCGGCAATGGATGGTGTCATACTATTTACGGAAAGCGCAAAGTCATTCATCCAATTTGTATTTCCGGTTAGATTTGTACCTGCCGCTTCTGCCATAGCGGTTCCGGTGTCAGAAGTGGAAGAACTTTTCAGTCTGCCAATCCACGAGAAGATTTGAGGAAATCCGGTTAAGCGAAATGGCAAAAAAGGAACTGCCAGCAATCCGAGTAATGGAAACCACAGATTGTACTGCATTCGGCTGGACAAATGATTTTTGAATATCCGTTTGGCAATCAAAAGAACTCCGATGATACCACTGACAAACATGTTGCATAGGAAAAAGCGTATCATAAAATCAGCCATGTTAATTGCCTCCTTTTTTTGAGCTCTTGGAAAGAAGGGAGCGGAGTGTGTCTATTTCGGTTTCGGATAGTCTGTCGTTTTCTATGTATGCAGACAGCATGGCAGTAATATCTCCGTTATAATAACGTTCCAGAAAGGAATTGCTTTTCTGATTAATATATTCACTTTCTTTCACTACAGGAGTGTAAACAAATACACGGCTCTGCTTTTCATAAGTGAGTGCGCCCTTGGTTACAAGGCGTTTAATCAGAGTCTGTATTGTTTTAGGGCTCCAGCTTGTAGTCTGTACTAATTTTTCTGTTATTTCATTGGTGCTGATTGGCGCATATTTCCATACGATTTTCATGACTTCAAATTCAGCTTCGGAAATTTGTGGTAATTTTTTCATTTAGATTCCTTCTCCTAAAATCTTACATATGTAATAGAAATAGTATATTTTGTATTAAATAAAATGTCAATATACAGATTGTGTACAAATATAAGTATTTGTTGAGTTTCGATAAACTTTATGATAAATTTTAATTAGGCGATTGCGAAACTCGATTTTTTCTTTCTTCAATTGTGCAACATATACAATCCAACGCATGTACGTAGCTGTGCATACCTTTCTACTAGGCTCAACTTCGTTTCGCCAAGTATACAGGCAT
>URMF01000047.1 GCA_900548855.1 uncultured Eubacteriales bacterium | reverse complement strand
CAGCCAAGGGATTGCAGCAGATTCTTCATATGCTCCACATCCTGAATTCTCGGACAGTTCTCAATGGTACACACATCATTGATCAAAAGGGCAGCCGCCATCACCGGCAGCACTGCATTTTTTGAGCCTTGTATCGTCGTTTCCCCGAAAAGGGCATTTCCGCCTCTGATATGAATTGCATCCACTTCTTCCAACACCTTCCGGTTTAAAGTATGACCTACTCTATACTATGTAGATATGGAAGAAAAGGTTACCTGCTATCCTGTACTACAGGTCTTTCAACCGGATTCCTCTTCCGACACTGAACACAATGCCGATCTCCGCAAGAAGAAACATAACCGACGATCCTCCGTAGCTGATAAACGGAAGGGAAATACCGGTGTTGGGAATGGTATTTGTTACTACCGCCACATTTAAGATAACCTGAATGGCAATATGCCCCATCACCCCGACAACTAAAAGTGCTCCAAACAGATCCGGTGCATTATTGGCAATAATCATACAGCGCCAGATCAGAAGAATAAACATCATTAAAACCGCAATGGCACCAAACAGTCCCAGCTCTTCACAGATAATGGAAAAGATCATATCATTCTGTGCCTCCGGAAGAAAACCAAGCTTCTGCATGCTCTGTCCAAGACCCTTACCAAGAATCCCTCCGGAACCGATCGCATACAGGGCCTGCAGGGTCTGGAATCCCTTACCGCTTGCATAAGCCTCCGGATCCAGCCATGCCAGTATACGTTCTCCACGGAAGCTTCCGACACTTCCACTCTCTGACATTTTAACAATCAGAAAAACGATTCCTGCCACGCCTGCTATCCCGATCAGTCCAAGGATAATGAACCTCTTATAATCCGGGCATGCCACAAAAAGCATGACAACGGCAATTCCCATAATAATGATCGCAGAGCTTAAGTTTCGTGTAATAACATAGATGAGACCACTTATCGGCGCTGCCGCTCCAAGCACCACAAGGAAACCCTTCATGGTACGGATATTTCTTCCCATCTTACAGATGAGATACGCCAGAAACAGAATCATGGCAAGCTTTGCCACCTCCGCCGGCTGTAAGGAAATACCGAACACACGCAGCCACCGCTTTGCACCGTTTGCTTCAATACCAAACGGAATAATCAGAAGCACCAGTGCAACCGATACACCATAACCGATAACCGCGAACCGCTCCCAGAGGTGATACGGCAGATGGGACACAATAAACAGCACGACAAGTCCCGCCAACGTTGAAAAAATCTGCTTGCGGAACAAATAAGCGGAATCATTATAGGTCAGATTTGCATCATAGGCACTGGTCGAATACAGCATGACAAGACCGAATGCCAGCAAAAACAACACTATAAAAAGTAACGTATAATCGGAAAAGGATTCCTGATTTTTACGTGCTCCTCTCTTAAATCTGTCCATTGACCAAACCTACTCTCCTAATTTATGAACCAATGTAACTGTTCAGTTCCTTATGCCTTCAGCAGCAAGTGCTTCAGGCTGCACCGAATAATTATAAACCATTTCCTTAAACATCTTACCGCGAACCTCATAGTTCGGGAACATTCCCCAGCTTGCACACGCCGGAGACAGTAACACGGCATCTCCCGGAACGGCATTCTGTACGCAGATCCGGAATGCCTCTTCAAAGGTATCTGCAAGAATAATATTAGAAAATCCATGCTTTCTTGCACACTCTGCTATTTTATCCCTCGTCTGTCCGATCAGGACAAGGGCTTTTACCTTGCCATCAAAGTTTTCAATCCACTCATCGTATTCGCTCTGCTTGTCATAGCCTCCACCGATCAGGATGGTAGGCTTTGTCATGGCACGGATCCCCTGAATCGCCGCATCCGGATTCGTGCCCTTTGAATCATTGTAATAATCTACTCCGTTCTTCGTAGCAACAAATTCAATCCGGTGCTCCACTGCCTTAAACTGACGGATCGTTGCAAGAATCACATCCATCGGAACGTCCATTGCACGGCAGATGGCAATTGCTGCCATCACGTTTTCCACGTTGCATAAGCCAACCAGATTCATTTCATGAATGTTCATCAGCCTCTGTACCTTTCCATTCTCTGCGAGCATAATCTCTTCGCCCTGAAGGAAAAGTCCGTCGGCAAGCTCTCTTTTCGAGGAGAAAAATACCACCTTCGCAGGGCATTTTTCACCAAATGTCCTGGTATAAGCATCCTCATAATTGAGTACACAGACATCCGCCTTCGTCTGGTTTGATGCAATCCTCTCCTTCGTCTCGACATAGCACTCCATGGTGTGGTGACGGTTTAAATGATCCGGTGTAATATTCAGGATCGCGGATACCTTCGGTGCAAAGGTATGGATAGTCTCTAACTGGAAGCTGCTGATCTCCGCAACCACCACAGAATCCTCTCTCGTGTCCATCGCAATATCTGTATAAGGATTTCCAATGTTTCCCACAACAAAAACGGACGGTTTGTACGCGCTCATGATTTCTCCAACGAGCGTAGTCGTTGTGGTCTTTCCGTTCGTACCGGTAATGGCAATCACCTCACCTTTGGAAAAGACATATGCAAGCTCGATCTCTCCCCATACCGGAATTCCTCTTTTTTCAAAAGAAACCACCATATCGGAATCAATCGGGACACCGGGGCTTACTACCAGAAGCTCCACCTGTTCCTCCAGCTCTAAAGGAAGCGTTCCTGTCACAAGCTGTAAGGAAGCAATTCCTGCCGTCTTCTCCTTTAAAGCTTCCACATTAAGCTTCTCATTACTGTCAAACAGAATCGTCTTCGCTCCGGCCTTCGATAAAAGCCCTGCGGCTCCGATTCCGCTTTTTCCTGTTCCAATTACCAGTACGGTTTTATTCTGTAACTCCATGTTCTTAACCTCATTTCTATATTCGTAACAGCTCAGCCCTGCCCATTCATATCCGGCGTCAGCCTATATTCCCAGCAGTGCAGCAATACACATTACCGCTGTTATTATGGTAAATAATGCAACAATGCGTGTTTCCTCCCATCCGCACAGCTCAAAGTGATGATGGAGCGGAGCCATTTTCAGAAGTCGCTTTCCTCCGCTTACCTTAAAATACACTACCTGGGCAATCACGGAAAGCACTTCGATCACATACACGATGCCAATCAGTGGAAGCAATAACGGCAGATCCATCAGATACGCACAGGCTGCCACGAAACCTCCCAGTGCAAGGGAACCGGTATCTCCCATGAAGACACTCGCCGGATGCACATTAAATAAAAGAAAGCCCAGCAATGCACCTGCGGCTGCTCCCGTCACCGGAAACAATCCCTCATGCCAGAATACGGAAATGATCAGCCACAGCATTGCAACCATCAGAGTCACACTCGCTGCCAGTCCATCCAGTCCATCGGTAAGATTCACTCCGTTTACCGTTCCAATCACAATAAAGAAAAAAACCGGAATCGAAAGAGCTCCCAAAGACAGGCTTTTCCCATTGGAAAACGGAATCCGCATCAGAAAATCCATCCCACACACCTCATACAGGTAATACCAGAATCCTGCCGTTAACAGAAACTGCAGGAGAAACTTCTGAAATGCGGACAAGCCCTTCGACCTTCGAAGGACTACCTTGATAAAATCATCCAGGAAGCCGATCCATCCGAATCCAAACGTTACACACAATACCGGTATTCCCTCCGGAAACCTGTGCAGAAATGGAAGTGTCGAAAGCAGAATGCTAAGCAGAATAATAATTCCCCCCATAGTTGGTGTTCCTGCTTTACACAGATGGGTGCTCGGTCCATCCTCTCTTACGGTCTGACGTACCTTTACCTTCTTCAGTAGTGGAATCAGCAGCTTACCAAGCAGTGCACTCAGTAAAAAGGCTGAAAGAATCGGCAAAACAACATCTTGCATTTTCATTAATCATACCTTTCAATTATAATCCATTTTGTCCAGATAGGGAAGAACATTTTCGAAAAGCTGACGCACGACAGGAGCAGCCACCTGACCGCCATAATATACACCCTGTGGATTATGGATGATCGCAATCGCAAGCACCTCCGGATCATCCGCCGGTGCAAATCCGATAAAGGAAGCGATATATCTCCCGGTTCCTCTCGGGAGCGTCTGGCTGGTCGCGGTCTTTCCTCCTACCCTTGCGCCTTCCACATAGCCGTTCTTCCCGGAGCCGCTCTCCACCACCTGCTCTAAGATCATCCGCATGGTTGCCGATGTTTCTTCCGATACAATCTGCCTGCCCTCTTCATAAGACAGCATCCGAATGTTCTCGCCCTGCCGGTCTGCCACCTTTACGCCAAAATGCGGGGTGATTCTTTTTCCTCCATTTACCAGCGAGGAAACCGTTGCCGCCATCTGGATCGGCGTCACCTGAAAGGACTGCCCAAAAGCAACCGTTGCAAGCTCCACCGCTTTCATGTCCTCCTTTTTGTGCATAATGGTCCCCGCCTCTCCCGGGAGATCCACGCCGGTCTTTTCCAATAAACCAAACTGCTTGAAGTATTTGTAATAATTGTCTACACCGAGCCGGAGTCCGACTGTGATGAATACCGGGTTACAAGTATTCTGTTTCTATGAGTTTTCTACGACTGGAAGGGGATACCCCCCTTCCTTATGTATATTCCCCTTTTTCTTCCCCTATAACCTCCCAATAACAATCTTCATGGTGAAAGCTGGGTTTTACATATCTTAGTTTTCCCTCATCCCTTAACAGCTTTACACTTGTCCATGCATAACTGTACTTTACCGATAACTGTTCCGCCATTTCAGGAATTGTAATATATGGATTTTTCCGAATTAAACCAATTATCTTTTCATTACTCTCTTTCCTTCTTCTGGTGAGAATGGTTTCTTTGTGATAGTTGAATGAAAAAGTGTATAAGCTATCCTCCATATCTAAGAGGTGATATAACTCAAAGTTTTTCTCCATTTCTTCTTTATCCATCGTAACATTGATTTCTTCGCTGTTTCCTATCTCAATTACCTTTACACACTGAAATAAGAGTTGTAAAATTGCCTGCGTATCACATTGATAATTCCTGATATCTGCTCTGATTTTCTTGAGTCTCTTATACTTATCTTCCATGGAGATTTCACTTTCTTTCAATTCTTCTATTCTCTCTGTTAAACTCCTAATCTCCTCATCGAGCTTATCATTGTAGGTTTTGAAGTCGTTATCAGAAATGACAGCACTCATTAACTTTTCAAACAGAATATTCTTTTTCTTGGAAAGCTGATTAAGTTTTCCCTCTATGCTTCTTTTTTCTGAATCATGGTTCGTATGAAATAAGGCTTTCTCAACCAACTGCATTGTTTTCTCTATCAGGTCACTGGAAATATGGAATACCTCTCCATACTTCTTTTTGAATGACTCCTCCAACTGTTCCTCTAAGGTTGTCTCGTTTACGGATATGGTATCACAGGCTTTCCGACTCATGGTAAATTGATTCGAGCATTTCCATACGGCCATCTTTTTACCATAATCTGTTGCGATACTATTTCTGTAAAACTGCTTATGACATTTTGTACAATATATTTTGTTACTCCAACGATGCCTTCCAATCATGGATTTGTCACACTCCACTTTGTAAGTCCTGCTTTGCAGACAATCCAAAACCTGTTGATGATATTCCCTGCTGACAATGGGTGGAATCACATTTTCCTTGTATATCCAATCTTTTTCAGATAGCTTAATTGATTTCTTAGTGTAAAAATTTAATGCTGTTTTATGTACAATGCAATCACCATGCAATAAGGGGGATGTGATGATATTTCTCCATGCCGTAGCACTGATTCTATCAGGTTGACACTGTTTCGTTCCATTCGTACCTTTACTTAATACCCCTCGTTCAAACATGATATTCGCTAATCGGTAAAAGCCTACTCCATTTTCCACCAGTGACATTGCATATCGAATCTCACTGGCTTCTTTCTCATTTACTTCCCACCAAACCCTTTTATTACGCTCATCAATCAATTCTACTTTCCTATCCCACCCCAATATAGGTCTGGTAATATTTAAAGCCTTTTGGCCCTCTGCATAGATTTGTCTGTTACTGTGAATATCCCTGATTTTCTTAGATGTTACTTTACTTTGCTCTGCATCTACAATTGCCTGCATGGAATAAAGTAAATCATCCTTATCATGTTGATAGATATGGTCATCAAGATAGAAGTATAAACTCACATTTTTATGCAATATCAGACTGATAAAGTTATGCCATTCCACCTGACTTCTACATAATCGGTCTGAACACTTCACGACAACTAAATCCAATCTGTCTGCCTGAATATCTTTCAGCATACGTTGATATTCATATCTGTGCTCTGCCTCTGTACCCGACTCTGGTTCTACATACTGATTCACTAAGGTTAAGTGATTCTCCAAGACCAGTTTTCTTGTGTACGCTACCTGTTTATCCAAGGCTTCTAACTGCACCTTCTTCTCGGTAGAAACTCTGTTGTAGATTCCCACCCTTGTTTCGGGTGGGAAATTCGCTAGTTCACTCATACGCTTTTGTCCTCCTGACTTTTTCTCCCTGTGTTTACCAGACTCATAATGTTTATGAACTCCTCTTCTGTTAAACTGTTATTCTGATAAAGCAATCGGATAATCCCTCCTATGATTGCTCCCTCATTCTTCACTGTTACTACCCTGTTCTTTGATAATTTAGATGTTTTTTCCATCTAATCCTCCAGACGAGGTTTTTACAGTGTATGTCATTGGAACGCTGACAAACACAAAATGCAAGACTTTTTTACTGATTTCCCTACTTTAGTTCCAAATCAATATGCATTCGTTAAATTTTTAACGATGTTTTACCTCAACTTTATTAAGTCTGGTTGACTATAGATAAAAAGTATCCAGTTAAAGAGGTTGGTTGATTAAGGGGATGTGTCGGGTGTTTTTGTAATGCTATGGGAAAGTTTTTCAAACATTTTAGGGTGTGGGGTACTGTTACCATGGGGAGATGGTATGTTATGAGGGGAATTTATAATGCTGTGAGGGGTTGAGGGGTACGCTGGGAGAATAAACTTCCCTTTTTCCCTTCTCATTTTTCCTATCTCTTGCTATAAAAATTTCTAATCTTTATCCCCCATTTTTAAGTTCCTAGGGAGTGTAGCAAAACTCCTGCTAACTTGTTCCAAACACGCTTACATTTTCCGAAACGCCTCACGCTACCCTGATACGTCACTTGAGGTTTTCCTATCTGGGCTTTCTGACAGCTGCTATTCATAGGAAAATAGCAGGATAGGAAAATTGGATTTATTAGTTGATAGTATTCTTTTTCGGGAAATTTACTGCTGAATAAAAAGTGGGAGTGCTTGGAAGATTTTGCGAACTTGTTCGGGAACTGGGTAAGAAATTGGGTTGCTTAGGACATACATTATTTTCTTTCACTCTCTCTTATTTTTTCTGAAATCCTTTGTTTTCTATTCCTTTTTCTATCGTTTTGAGAAAATTTTATTAAACTACCCCTATCCCAAAATCTGGGTTACTTCTTACCTTGGTCTTTTCGGATTTTCTCTAAACATAATAAAAAGCCTTGCAACAAGGGAACTGCTACAAGGCTTTGCATAATGATTTTACTATCTTTATTCTGGATTAACCTCTCCATAGATATTGATTTCTATATACAACTTTCTTATATCCAAGGACTCCCATGGTTCTTCGGGAGTGTTGTACTCCAATCGGTTCTTGTTTGTATCTAGGGAAAGGTAGGCATCTGGTATCTCTTCCCCATTGATTCTTACTCTCCCACTTACATCCCTTGGTTTCCTCAATATAGTATCCACGCTTCCCCTTTTTCTGCATCTGATGATCTACATTAATTCTGTGATTCTTGAAATCAATGTCTGACAAAGTTAAACCGCAAAACTCAGAGATTCGAAGTCCCGTCTTAAAAAGAATATACATTCCGTCATAATATCGACAGTAATGTGCATCTTCTTTTATAAACTTCATAAACTTGCGTTCTTCTTCTCTTCTGATAGCTTCTCTTTTAATGCTATCATTGATAACCACATCAACAAGTTGAAATCCAAATGGATTTTTGCGAATCAAATCATCATCTACCGCCAACTGAAATGCATGTCTTAGCACTCCACGAATTGTGCGAATGGAGCTGTAGCTCTTGCCATCCTTCTGCTGAAGCTTAATAAGCCATGCCTTTGCATCTGAAATTTTCACAGTATCAATTCTCTTTCTGCCAAACGGATCCTTCTTTAGAAGATTAATTACTGTTCCATATCCAGCCATTGTAGTAGGTCTTACTCCAGTCTTTACCGAAATATACTTTTCTACAAGTTCAAGCACATTAAGCTTGCCTCCGTTTACAACAATGTGATCAAACTGATCTGCCTCGATTTTCTTTTCCATTTCTCTGAGAGATTCTGTATGCTTCTTTCCAACTGGCATTCTATCATTATGGTCAAGTCGCCAACTGTAACAATAACGCTCATCACCATAATTATCTACATACTTATATCTGTACTGTCCGGTGGAAAGCTGAACCTCTCCTGTGTGTAAAATACGTCCTCTATTATCTCTTCTCTTTTCGCTCATATTCGGTCTCCTTTCTATTTTCCAAACAAATAAGAAAGGACCATCCCGTGGTTGTAATTCTACCATAGGAGGTCCTTAGTGTCACGACATTTGCCGTTTGTGTCATCATATTTTCTGTTGTCATACCACATACGCTGTGCTTAAAAATGTTTCAAACTCAGGTCTTTTTATTCTGATCTGCGTTCCAATCTCCATAATATATTCCGCTCCGGCATTCTCTGCTGCAAGCTGTCTTAATCTCTTTTCTCCAATTCCAAAATAGGAAGCTGCTTCCTCTATGGTAAGCAGATATTTTTTCCATACCGGGATTGTCTGTGATGACTTCTTTAACGCTTTGTCCGCTTCTGCAAGTTTGCCATTTAATCTTGCTATTGCATCATAAGCTAACGGAATGCATGCAGGTATTGCTTTTGGTGCCATGTTAATTTCTTGCAAAAATAATACTTCTTTCATTTTGAATTCCTTTCTGTTTGTTCTATTTTAATTGGTTATTTGTGAGCTGATTAAGAATCCTGCTTTTGCTAATTTCATGTCAGATATGGAGATTTATGTTGATAATCTGGCCGCTATGCAGATTCACAACATGAATAAATACATTGAATTTACCAGAGCAAAACTTCAAGAAAAAGGGACAAGCACCACCGACCATTATATGAAAACCCTTGAAGCAGCCACCATCAAGGAAGATGACTATTTTGCAAATCTTCTCGGTAGCGATATCGCCGGGATTGCAAAGGATATTAAAGAAGCTCATAAAAAGGATTCCAATACCGGAAATGACACAACAGAAGTTGATGAGATTGAAGAGGCCTTTGAACAGATTCAGAAAACAGATAATGCTACACAGGCTCAAATGATTATGTACAGTAAGATGTTTAAGATTAACTTCACAAAGATGGAGCCATATGAATTCAAGACCTTTACAGAAATTCTTCAGAGATATTCAGACGCATTTAAGGTGCCAAAAGGTAACGGAAGAGGCAAAAGAAAATAAAAAATCAGGGATATGCTCATTTGAACATATCCCTATTCTTATATGTTTTGCCTCATATTAGGTATATTTTGCTCATAAACATTATCATCTCATTGAGCCTAAAAAAAGAATATCAATTCTATTTCCTATTATCAGTAACAATATGTTTTACAGAGGAACTGGGATTTCTAAGTTCTTCCCTAAAAAATGTAGGATAGTAAGTTATATCACTTTTTTCATCTACCCATATAAGCCTTTCTTTTGACTCATCATCAGTAAAACTATCACATACCGGCTCAAAATCATCCGGTGTTTTCATATAAAAGAAAAATGAAATCTCATAGATTAATTTATCTTCTTTTTTACCATAATCACCATAGAAAAAATTTTCATGAACAAATCCAAGACGATCCACTTCCAGTCTCACACCTGTCTCTTCAAACACTTCTCGAACGACTGCCTCCTCAGCACTTTCTCCAAACTGGATACGCCCGCCAACAGAATAAAGGTACTCATCCTTCTGATTACCAACCATCAGAAATTTGTTACCTTTCATAATAATTGCTCCAACGCGTATATTAATATACCCATTATCAATGGCTACTGTACAATCCGATGCCATTTATGATTCCCTCCTAAATTCCTCTTAATATTAATCAATTTCAATCTCTCAGCCATTCAAGAACCTTTTTTGCAATTTCCGTAGGAGTCCCGTTTGTGCAATCTAATGTATCAAACTCTGTATCTCCTAAAGTGTCATGAGTCCTAAAATAATTATTATAATCGATTGAGCTTTGAATCCAACCCGCATCGTCTATCCCTCTGCCTTCTGTCATCCGTTTTCTAAGAACCTCCGGCTCAGCTGTAAGTGCCAAAACTTTTATTTCAGAGAAAAATCTTTTCCCGTATGTATGATGCAATCTGTCAATACCACCTGCCATAGTCCACACTACAGGCTTTTTGCATTGAGATATATTCTTTGAAACAGAATATACCTGTTCAATAAAATCATTTTCTTCTTCATCATTTTGTGGCCAGGCAATATTCCGAAGCCAATCAGCATCAATGATCACATACTCATCCGTTATTTTCTGAAATTCAATTGCTGTGGTTGTTTTACCAACTCCGCTACAACCAGTCAGGAAAAATATAGGTAACTTATCAAACTTCCACTCATTACCACATTTAGGGCACTTTATCACATTTCCTGTAACCTCTTTATCCCATTCTGTGTTTCCACATGCAGAACATATTCCTAACATTTTATAATCTCCTGTAATCTATCAAAATTTTCTTTTCCCGTTGCCCACACAATAGCAGGAGCAGACTTCGCTTCCTTTTGCCTAAACATTTCCAGTCGATATCTACCATCACAGACGTAAAAACTACCGTCATCCTTGTACTCAATAATAAGTGGCGGCGGATTCCAATTATCTACCGCGTTCATCATCTCATTAACATGACTGAAAAAGTATTCTATATCATTTTCCTCGGTCAAGTACTCCGGGGCTCCGGCTCTGATATTATTTAATAACGAAAGCTCAAACAGAATTATTCCTGTATAAAAGCGTTTTTCTTTTAACAGCCCCTCCGCCAAAGCAATGTTATGTCCATCATTGCGAAGAAAAAGCTGAATCCATTCCTCCAATTTACCTTTATTGCAATAATCTGCCGCTATTTCCAAAACACCATACTTTTCCATCTTATACTATTTTATTCCATTCATTTCGTTAATCATTTCAAGAGGTTTTACCGTCATTTGCGCCCATGCAGGCCTAAATCCGCTCTTAATCGCATTCCTTGCTGATTTGATATTAGACCATGCACAGCAATAAAATGGTACCTTACCTCTTTCAAGAATCTCTATGGCAAGCTTGCTTGTGAGTGCCGATGCAATTCCCTGCCTTCTATACCCCGGCAATACGTCAATTCCTATCTGCCACATAGTATCACCATCAGCTGAACAAGCTGCCAGTCCAACAAGTTTTCCATTATCATATGCTCCGACTCCAAGCACATCTAAATGCTTTCTATCCTCGCATAGGGCGTTACTCCATTCAGGCTTATACAAATCTGCAAAATCTGGCTGCTCAAGTACTTTTGTCTCTAACTTGCATGGCAAAGGCTTAAGTACATCCATATCAGGTAAAAAATACTCAGCCATGAAGCATACCCCAAGTCCATGTGGTCTGAATGCATCATTGAGAACATGCATATTTGGTGTTTCAAAACAGTGCTCCACAGCATATTTACTAATATACTTTTCCACAATGTCCCTATACTCTTCTGAAATGGTAGCAACTATATTATTTCCATAAGTGGTTAAATCACACACATGTGGAAGCTTTAAGTATCTTCTTGCAGACGGGTTTGCCACAGAAGTAACTATCACATTATCTTTTTTCAAAAAATCTTCCCAGTTACAATTTGAGTCTATTGCCGACTGTTCCAGCGCAACCCTAAGAATATCTTCATTGGTAAACAATTCTATTCCCTCCCCATAATAGATTCCATTTTATGAATCTATATTCTTGGCATACTCATATACCTTTTCTGACCATTCCCATATATCAGAACAATCATTTTCGATGTAATATACCTTTTCCTTCAGTGCTTCCGGTACATATGATTCAATCCTATTCTTCTCCTTTTCCGGAACAATAATTGCATGTATCCAGTCCGCTAACACAACTTCATTTTTGATTTTTAAAGGCAACACACCCTCAAATACTGCATTGGGATGCTTAACTATTTCATTATATTTAAAGAAAAATCTGACTCCGGGAGTAAAACCTATACTTAAATCTTTATCATCAGGAAAACGGCCGAGTTTCCTTTCCATCACAAGTCGGTCTCCTGCCTGACAGTTTCCCCATGCAAACATAATATAATCAAAGTAATCTTCAGGATCATTGGCTGCATTTCTTGCTTCTTTAGCAAGCTCAGCTGCACTCATCTTCCTTGCTAACACCGGTGAAAGTAGTGAACCGCATTCCAATATTTTAATTGCATTTTCAACTGGTGAAGTGTGGCACACCAAATCAGTCATACATCCTTTATATGTCGGACATGCTGTACATTCTGTAATCTTCTCGGGTACAGATACCTTAGCTCTATTTCGATCTGCAATAGCATCTCGCACTTTAGCAAGTATGTTTTCATCTCCAACCAGCTCGCATTCGCGGCCATTATCTTTTTCGTATTTTATAAAATCCAGGACTGTCTGTATTTCCCAATCCGTCATCTCAGGGTAACCAGACAATTTTTTGTATAAAACTCCGTCCCAGCATTCTGTAAATTCAAAATCTCCAAATTCTATCTTCATTATTTTTCCAACTCCAACAGTCTTAGTTATCAACATTCCCAAGAGATATCTCAAGCAATTCAGCTGCAACCTCTACATTCTTTATACGCATCAAATTATCCCAGACATCTTCCTTGCCTAAAAGATTCATACCTCCATGCCATACAATCTGATTATCAATTACAGCAAAATGCTCGTCTATCTCTTCTTTTTCAACGACAGTTATTCCAACACCCTGCATTTCACAAATTAGCTCATAATATACTGCTGCATTTCCATACATTGAGTTGTCTGGATTAAGTGTAATGACAGTCACTTTAACCCCTTTTTCCTGACGTTCTTTTACAATTTTTATAAACCTTGCAATCTTTTCAGCACGTATATCCGGGCTTGAAATGATAATTTCTTTTTCTGCCTCAACCAAATCCTGCTCAAATTTTTCTATATAATTACCTGAATCATATATTGCATTTATAATCTGTTTAGATTTGATTTCTCCGGTCCATAATGAAAATCCAGTCTTTCTATACGTTCTCAGACGCTTTCCATACATACGGTCAAAGTATCTTACATGAGAATCAACGTAGTCATAAACATATACTGCTTCTTTTCCTTCAAAATCACGGTTAAGTCTGCCAATATACTGTTCCAAACGTCCCTCAAAAGATACCGGCGCCGCAAGCATTAAGGTATCGAGTCTCGGGAAGTCAAAGCCTTCACCAATTTTCTGTCCTGTTGCAACTAATATTAGTGTTTCGTTCTTAGGAACCTGTTTTAATTTTGTACGTATTTCAAGATTCTCTTTATCTGAATTATCCCCATAAAGAATAAATACATGGTCCGCAGAACCTTTCAGGTTGTCTGCCAAGGTTTTGGCATGCTCTTTCATTCGTGTTAGTATAACCGGTGTCTTTCCCTCTTTTACACAGGATTTTACATCTTCGACAATCATATTATTACGTACTTCACTTGATGTAATAAGCGCATAAGCTTTATTGATATCATCCTTCGATTCAGAATTATCAACTACCCTAGTGTATCTAGGTACAAAGAAATGTCCTATTCCCTGTTCTGCAGCACGCTCAAGAGCAGTAAACTTGTGTCTGAGCGGTCCTAAAAGCATATATAAAATTTTTTCCATGCTGTCACCACGTTTTGGAGTAGCAGATACTCCATATACATATTTAGCTTTGACTTTCTGCAGTACTTCCATCGAAGATGTAGAAGCTGCATGGTGACATTCATCCATTATTACCATTCCGTAAGAATCTAATATTTCTGTCAGATTATCCTTACTGCTAAGTGATTGCACCATAGCAACATCAATAATTCCGGTTAATGTATTCTTGCTGCCATGAAGAATTCCTATAACACTATCACGTTTCTTCTTCCTGCCAGTTTTTGTTTCATATTCAGGCGGTTCTTCATCTATACATAAAAAACGTTGTAATTCTTCTACCCATTGAGAAAGCAAATCCTTGCTATGAAGCAATATCAAGGTACTTACTTTTCTCTCAGATATTAAATAACTACTCACAACCGTTTTCCCAAATGCTGTAGCCGCCTGAAGAACGCCCTCTGAATGCTGCAATAGCCTCTGTGCTGCCAAATCCTGTTGCGTTCTCAAATCACCCTTGAATGAAACACGAATCGGGCGACCTTTTTCTCTTTGATCCGACACATCAACTGCAATTCCTGCTTTACCACATTCATCGAGAATACTTTCTCTAAGTCCTCTTGGCACCTGAATATACCCATCAACATCTTTTCCAAGATAGACAGCGCTAAAATTGTAATAATTAGAATATCCCATTCTGGCATTCTTATAGAATTCAGGATTATCAAAGGCTGCCATGCCTCGGATTTGATTTTGTAATCTTGGCATTATATTTAAAGTATCCGCATACAGTCCATCCGATAAAACCAAATGTAGTTTACCTACAACATCAGCCTTAAGAAACTCACATTTCTTTTTCCATGGTTTAGGCCTATTGGAACTATCTGGGCTTGCAAGTCTTCCGCGTGCTTCTGCCAATTCCTGTTGCCATTTTTCCATGTAAGCTTCAATATCCAGGGCACCAAGCTTTTCAGTGCCATGCAAGAGTACTTCCCACTGGTTAGGATAAGCATTCCAATTCTCATCCACAAACGCGCTGTTACCATTCTTTACTGCTTGTCCTTGCAAAGGAAGAGCAATAAGATTTCCTATACTGCTGGCAACATCCTGGGAAGGATACATTCTGTCGTAATAATGAAATGATTTCATGTTAACCGTCGCAGCACCCTTATCAAGCAACAGAAAACCAAAGTTTCTCGCTAGTGATGCCGATATCGGTTTCTTAAAAAATATCCATACATGTGCACCTCTGCCGGAACGTGAACGCTCCACTAATGGCTTTATTCCATTTTGCTCACACATCTTCCTAAGCGCATCTACTTCTGCATGCCATTCATTATCAACGTTAGCATAATCTGTCTGTTCTGCACCTTTTTCATGATTATCAAAATCAAATACAATAAATCTGCAAGTACCATCTGCTAATAACGGATAAATACCAAGCACATCGGTTCCATCTTCCTTAGTGCCCTTTAGGTGTTCCTTAATTCTCCACAGTTCTAATGGTGTCCACTGTGTATTTTCACATTCATCACAGAATACTTTTTCGCCTCTTTGTTTAGGGCACAGAGTGTTATTCCAACGATTATTGCATTGAGGAAAATATCCGCCATTCTTGCCTCTCTTTGCAAATACATCCTGCCGTCCCCAAAACATGGCAAAATACCTTTTTGCCATGTCATCTGTTATATATTCCGGATTGATAATTCTTTCGCCTTGGTCCGGATCATAGTTTTCCAAGTTTTCTATCTTTTCCTCAAAGTGACTATAATCTTCATATGGTATATTAGCCTTTTGTAATTGAGCTTTGAGAACAGTATTTTCGTTCTGTAATGAGCGAACCAACTTTCGTAATGAATCAATATCATATGCTTCAATATTCATAAACTTCGCCCTCCTGTTCTGCTATATCATCTTATTGGCAATTATCATTCCACTGCTGTTCCCTGCTATCCCACTTTGCATCAAAGCTTCTTCCTGTTTCTATCGCATTTGTTACAGGAAGCAGAAATTGCTTAATAACCTCTATGGTTTCCGGAAGAGTAACATCTAAAGAAACCTTCTTTTTCTTCACAAAGCTCTTCCACCGTGATAATCGTATCGCATCGTCGGAATATTCTGGATTAAATGCAACTATTGTATGTAATGAAGTTCCCCTATGATCAAAGGTTTCCTTTATGGCTTCTACCAATATTTGACCATCAAAATCATATTTCTGTGCATTCACATAAATATCATAAAAATCCTTAAATCTGCTATTATCATATCCCAATAAAACCATTGCCTCAAACTTCTCCGCAATGCTTGAATATAAAGAATATGCATATACTTCCGGAGCATCTTCTGATAATAGTACCGGGAAATCCATAAGTATCCTATCAGGATATATTACATCTCCAAATCCTATATCTATCGAAACTGGAATACGTGTCCTATCCATAAATGCGGTTATAGACACATTAACTCCATGATATTCCTTAAATTCCGTAATTGACTTAACATCCAATGATTCCCAATCAAACTTTAATGGATCATCTGTTGTGATAGAAAATATGTGCGTAAACACCGTTTTCATCTCATCAATATCGTTTCCTATTCCCCTCGCCAATAAGTCGATATCTGTTGTTGCCCTTGGATAATCTCCATCATATAATGCGTACAAGAATATACCGCCCTTTAGCGTGAACTTCTCACGATAGTCTGAAATTGATAATCTATAAAGTGTTCTTTCCATTCCATATGATCCCAAAAGATCCTGAAATGTTCGTCCAGTCTCCATAGCAACATTTTTAAGTCTTGCTTTAACTGATTCAGCATTCATTAAATAAGAACCTCCAAATAAGTTCGTAGTATTTTTTCACATCTTAGCTTTTGCGCGTATTCGTGCAGTTTGTTCAAATCTCTATCAGACCGACCCAAATAATTAATAAGAATTTCCTTTGTTTCCTCTATCCCAACCTTGTTGCGATAAAAGAGAATATCAATTATGGTTTTCTCAATATCATAAATATTATATTTATTATCATCCTCAATCTGTTCAACTATGCCCACACTATACCTGTCCCCGGTAAAAGATACAACATGCAGGGGCGGCCATTCAGGTAGCGTTGATACCTTATGATTCCTCGGAATCGCTATATCCACTTCGCTTGGTCTGTAAGTAGAAAGGCCGTAATGAACTGCAGCACTCATCAGACATACTACGCCTTTTGGAGCATATGCCATGGCATAGTAAAAATCGGACTCTTCACCACTATATTTCACTGTCTCATATACACTTTTATCCAGTTTATAAAGGATTCCAGCATTGACCATCTTTTCAATTTCATAGTAAGTTGCACCCATACTCAATAGCTCAGTGGTCGTATATAGCCTCTTTTTTTCTGAAATATTCATCATATCAAACACTCTGCTTTACATAGATTTATTCTAGAATCATAATACTACATTCAAAATGAAATTTCAATATTTTCCACATTTATTTTATCTGTTGAATATTTTTAAATGCGATATTAATCATAGAATACCGTAATTTGCCTATTTTTATATTTTAGGCATTTCTGTTTTGATTATCAAAAAAGCCACTCTATCACACTAAGTATTTAGTAGATAAGATGACCTTATTCATATTTCCGGGATGGTCCATATTCTCCTCGCACCAAAAGGTGTAAACGAGGTGTAGACAAATCATTATATTTTCTCAAAGCATTGATTTTACTGCATTTTCAGCCTATCGCATGCAAAGTGCCTCAGCAGACGAACAGTACTTTTATCATTATCACATACTCTCTTTTCTATGCTCTAAAATCATGCTCTGCAAAAGGTGTAAGCAAGGTGTAAAACAAACCTTCCATACACAGGAAACCGCGTATTTAAGCCATTCTTGGCGCTATTCACAAATCCTGCCGTGGCAAACGAAGAGCACTCGTATACTCATATAAACTCCTTTCAAAAGGCGCTTTTCTGCTGCCATTTGCAGCGTTTTGCGCGGTGTTAATTTTTCTTTATGTATTGGTCATTTCTGTACATAAAATGCAAATCTTAGCAAAATTTTGCAAGATGTGTACAGCAATCGTAGTAAAAACGTAGTAAAAGGTGGGGGTACTACTTCTCTCTTACTGCAAATATACCATTCTTTGAGGTAAGTCAAGATACGCACCTATCTGCTTGGCTAATTTTTCTAGTTCCTTATAAATTGACTTTTTTATAGTATAATAATCCTCTCCAAATATTTTTTCTGTTAGGCCAAACATTGCATCGCTAATTATCAAATTACTCTCCTTTAACACTATTCCCAACTTGTAGTGTGCCATAGAATTTCTAAGTCTATCTGATTTCCATTTCGAATTAATTTTTAAAGCGATGCTCTGATTTGTTCATAAAAAATAGTTTGTGATTCATTAAATAATGGCATGCAGAATTTACATTTACTTGAATTTTTAATAGCCTTTAGCCAATCCTCTGCTCCATCTATAACAACACCCAAATACGGAAGCATAGAAGGTATGTAATTAGATGCTTTCGAATTTATATTTTTTATAACCGTATAAATATATCGAAGGTCTTGCTGAATCAAAGAAAATGCTGCCTTCTGTACAGGATTTAATTTCAAGCTATCCACACCAATTCACTCCTTAAAACATGTTATTCTTCTTATGTTTCGGTGATTTGTGTTTAATGATTTTTCAAATACATTTGTTCCTCAATATATTTCTCATATAATTCGATAATATAGGTACACGCCTCCGAGATATGATCTAATTTACGTTGTAAATCATTAACCGAAACTTCACGTCCCACCTCTTTTGGAGTTTTATTCCCATGTGCAATATAATTCCTATTATCAACCATTTCCTGAATGTTTCCTCCAATTTCCGCCCTAGGAAGAATTGCATTATGAATACCAAAAGATTTTGCGATACTCTCTAATTGTCTATATCGTAGGTTTTTGCCATCAGTAGGTACTATTTCATTTGAAATAGAAACGATAGGATTCCGAGTTAATTTATCTGAAATATTCCACCTTTTTTCCCACTTATGTTCATTACCCACACCATATATACTGTCGTATTCGGCGGAAAAAATGAGTGCATACAGCTCATATATACACTCATCAATTTTTACAGATTTAGCATTTAATTCCTCTATCGTTTTCTGAACGACAGTTCTAACTGTTTCTTCATAAATCCCATATATATACACGTAAAACAAACCCTTATTAATTGCTGAAAAATCATCGCTATCATTAATATTACTAAGCCATAATCTTAGTTCGCATATTTTACGAGTCAATTCCTCTTTTATTTCATTAAACACTTTTATCCCTCAAATTATTTTCTACAGAACTCAATTCTACCTATTACTCTCGGTTTCGAATTTGTAGCTCCTGTAATATATTTTAATAATTCTTTATCTTTTAGCCATTCATCTATCCCTACAGTGTTTATTTTTCCATTATCCATATATGCTAATGCAGCTCCTACTGACACAGCCTCAAAAAGATTAAGTGGTGTATTTTTCCTTCCTTTACTTATACCATGAGGCAAGGCATCATTCAATATTTTGAATACTATTCTGAATAATTTATCATTTTCACTATAATTAAATCCTTTGTCAGCCTTTGACATATAATTATTTAAGAAGTCTTTTACACTATGCTCAAACGAATCCAAATCATACAAATACGCAAAAAAATCTCAAAACAAGTTCTTCTCTCGTACCATCATTTTCTTGACTCTCAGATAAATGCACGCAATTCTTAAAATTAGAATCTTTGGATAACTCTTTTAAAAAATCATTAAACCCGCCTCGATAAACACAGCTACGAATTTCCTGAGGTGTAAGATTTACGCCTCCTTTATTCAATCGTTCAAACAAATCAAAGCGCACGTTTTTATCACTTTTATCACTCAACGTAATAACTTTAATACTAGTCAATTTAAACTTATTTTGTACACCTACCGGAAGATCAGCAAATCTCTTATCATTAAAATTAGCTAGTTTGGATAATCCTTTCAATTTTAAGGGCTCAACTTTTTTAGCATTGACTTTCTCTCGTACATTATATTGCTTTAAACATCTTCTGTGACACCGGCTTCTCCCATTGCGTCCATTCCAGTTCTTTTCTGGCATTCTGCAAGTCCTCCAGCCTTCTCAATTCATCCTCTGCATCCTCAAGGCCTAAATGCGTATAGGTATTAAGTGTAACTCCTATATCACTATGTCCCATAAGATACTGCAGCGTTTTTGGATTCATACCGGATTTCGCCATATTGCTGCAATACGTGTGCCGGCAAACATGCGGCGTAATATTCGGCATCTGTACCCGGTAGATATCGTTGTACCGCTTCACCATGTGGTTAAAGCGATGTTCCCAATGCATTGCCACTAATGGCAGACCTTTGTCATCCAAAAACAGGAACCCGGTATATCCATCCACCACTTTTTCTACCTTTGGTTTCTCCCGGTCTTCGATGATGGCTTGAAAGCATTTTGCAACCTCCTCTGTTACCGGAAGTTTTCTTGTTCCAGCGGAAGTTTTTGTTGGCTCAATAACCAACGTCATATCGGATAATCTCTGAAGCTGGTGATCGATATTTACAATTCGATTTTCTAAATCAACATCTTTAATTGTAAGCCACAAAACTCCGAAATGCGCATCGGTGTGTATGCACCCTGTACCTTTCACTCCGTAGCACGAATGGAAATATGAGCAGCGTCGAAAAATCGACAACTTTTTGAAAGAAATATTATGTATATAAAAAACGCCCTTGCAGGTACATACCCACAGGACGTTTCCTATAGCCGATATTAATTTTTTACCACACAGTACAAGTGCGTATAGTGCACTTTCAATGATATACTTTGCCGCATCTGCGAAGATGCGACCTATAAAATTACCTTTCCACGCAAAATGCCAGACAGGTTCCTAATAACATAAAAATATCCTCTAAACTGTTCAGAACACATAACTCTCCCAAACATATTCAAAGGACAAAACAACGTGAAAAAACCTTTGAATACTGCGTTTTTTTATATGCAATATCCAAAGTTCCTATATTCTATTAGTGCATTATACCCCTTGTGGAAGCCTATCTTCGGACATATAACAAACCCACAAATTAGAATAGCAGAAAGATTTTGATTTTAACTTGATTGTTTCTGAATTATTTTGGAGAAAAACAGGGTGGAAGTTGAGACCGTTTCAAGTTTTGTGTAAACGTTAAAAACTGATATAAGATTTGTGAATAGTTACAAATGGGCAGAGCCGATTTTCCATGACCGGAACGCTCCACCCTGCTTACTTATTTCATTATTGTATTCAATAACTCTTTCACCTTAACACTCTCTTTAACAATCCCAAGTCCAGCAAGTATCTGTACTGCATCTACCATCCCCTGATAATAGGCTCTCCCATCATACTTGGAATTGTTGCAAATTGCTTTCAAAATAATCATCTCTAAGGTTCTTGTTTTTCATGCTACACCTCCGTTTTGCATTTTCTCTAAAAACTAATTGTCCTATGCCGGCTATAATCAGCAATATTGCAATCGCATTAGCAAAAGTAAACGATCCCCCTTAGATAATATCTGCGCATTCGCTTCATAGGCGTGTGAAAATACCTCTGCTCTACGACGGCTTTTTTTCTTTTGCCGTCGTGCGGCAGATTAAAATATTGAATTACAATTCATTGATGGTTGCAGTAATCGGCATGTTGCAGATGCGTTTTGCCGGAGCGAAAGGTGCAAGAAGAGAAGTGAACACAAGCAACACCAGTATTTCTCCAATAGATGTTAAAGGGATTTGCCATGCCGTTCCCCAATAATTTGTAATCATCTGCGAATAGAGAAAATGATGCAGCGGTAACCCCAGACCACAACCTGCGAGGAGTCCAAGCGTAGTGTACGTGGCGGTTTCCATGAGAATCATCTTCTTGATTTGTAAACTATCCATCCCCACTGCACGCATGGCTCCGTATTGATTTGTTCTTGCAGACACGCTCATAGAAATACTGTTTACCGTATGAATAATAGTAATCAATGTGATCACGGCGAGGAATCCATAAACAAACAGGCAGAACATAAAATAGGTATTTTGTGTGTCTTTGTTTTGCGCCAGTCGATCATAAAAGCGATAATGTCCATTTGCCAATACGTGAAGCTCATTTACATTCTGCTCTGTTGCTTTTTTGGACAGCTGTACGTCAAGAACAGCATAGGCATCTTTGCCTGTAATTTCCTTGAACGTTTTCTCTGAGCAAATCACAGTTGGCTGATCCGATGTATCAAAGGGACTATCTTTCAAGACTCCAGCCACGGTAAGCTCTGTCTGCTCCAGCTGAATCGTATCTCCAACCTTCAAAGAATTGCTTTTATCAAAAACCGTCAGTACACCGTTGCCTTCAGAGACAGCCGATATATCACCTGCAATCAAATCTTCAGCTGCCCACTGAAACTGCTGATTCTCATAAGAAATCAAATCAATTTGCCCCAATTTCCCTTCATATTCTGCAGGAAGGCTTTGATACATCCGCCCAAATACCCGCTTTACATACGGCCGGCTTTCCACCTCTTTGGCAAAACTTTGTTTAATGTCGCACAGATTATCAGGACTACTATAAAAGACATCTGGCGCCCATGGCTTTAAGGGATTGAGTGCCATATTCACCCATTGTATAAGAACGGAAAAGCTTAAAATCATAATGATGCTGAGTGCAAAGGAGCCAGTCATGAGAAGTAGATTTTTGGGAGAGGATACGGCATGATGAATCCCCAAGGCCATCTCAATTTTCAAAAAGTTCTGCTTGATTGGCCGGGATGTGTTCCAATTTTCGGAAAGATTTCCGGTAACAGCCGCAACCGGAGAAACACCTGCCGCCCGCCTTGCGGGAGAGATGGAAGATAACAGCACGGTCAAAACACCAACAACAATTCCGCTGATGATACCGACACTACTAATCCCAAATAGCGGAATCTGTACAAATTCAGCGCCCGCACCCAACCGGAGCAGTGCACAAAGCATCCATGTGCCCACAATCCCAACTATCACGCCAATCGGAACCGCTGTTTTGCACCAATAGAGTGCTTCCAACTTGACTATGTGCATAACTTGTGCCCGGCTTGCTCCAATACAACGAAGCATTCCAAAAAATTGTGTTCTCTCTGCGGTTCTGCTGTTCAGGCTTCCCGCAATCATAAAGACTCCCGCAGCCAAAACCAGAACAAACAAGATTGCAGCTACAAGGTACATTCCCATGACATAAGAATCACTGCTGAAGCCCGTCAATCCCAGCAAAGCCGTATTTTCGGATAATGTTTCGTCGGTAAAGCCATATGTTTTCCGCAACTCTGCAATCACCTTACGAATATGGATATTCTCGTAAAAGCGCACAAAACAAACGGGAGCAAGTTTACTTCCTTCTGCTTTTGCAAGACTTTGGAAGGAGTCCCAATTTAGAAAAGCCCCCACAATGTCGGCATCTGTGGTAATGGTAACATCTCCTCCAAAACCGGAAATCGTATAGCCAAAATCTCCAGCTGGTGTATGTACGGTAATCGCCTCTCCAATCTTCAGAGAAAGCAGTTCTTTTGAACGATTCGAAAGTAAAATTTCATCCTCTTTTGTGGGATATCGGCCTTCAGTCAAATTGTCATAGATCTCCGTTAGAATCGCATTATCACCACCTACGATGACGCAGCTTTTTCCATTGATCGTATAGTCTTCGGATAAATCAAAGTTCAGTCCGTCATAACGGGAGGACGTCATCACATCTGTTCGCTGTGCGATTTGCTCAATCTGTTGCTCGGATGGCTCCTTCAACATGATATGCCAGTTCCCATGTTCTTTGATCACTCGTGTCTTTTCCATTCGGATCGCCATATCTGCCATGCTGAAAATCATCGTAACCAACAGTACTGAGATAATGATGCACAGCATCGTCATCCTATTCTGTCTCTTCCGCACCTTTGCAGAAATCGGAATAAGGCTAAGATAGCTTTTCATTCGCGGCACCTCCCGAAGTCGGTCAGTACACCGTCCGATACCTGCAAAACCCGGTCAGCCGTTTGCGCGATACTGCGATTGTGGGTAATCATAATGATGGTTTGTTCGTATTTTTTCGACGCCTCTTTTAGCAAGGCAATGACCTCGCTGCTATTCTGCGTGTCCAGATTGCCGGTCGGCTCGTCAGCTAAGATCAGGGCTGGCCGGGTAATCAGTGCCCGCCCAATTGCCACACGTTGCTGCTGACCACCGGAAAGCTGGCTCGGCAGGTGATTTCGGCGTTCTTTCAGATTCAGCACCGCCAGTAGTTCTTCCAGATACTTTTTGTCCGGCTTCTGGTAGTCCAGCAACACAGGGAATATGATATTCTGCTCCACGGTCAGCTCCGGCACAAGGTTGAACGCCTGAAAGATAAAGCCGATATTCCTACGCCGAAACACGGTCAACTTCTTGTCGTTCATGAAAAAAATGTCCTTGCCGTCGATCAGCACCTTGCCTGACGTAGGCGTGTCCAATGCGCCGATCATGTTCAGCAGTGTACTTTTGCCGGAACCGGATTCTCCAACGATTGCCACATACTCTCCTTTGGGAACAGAAAAGCTAACATCTTTCAAAGCCTTGACCGCGGTTTCCCCGTTGCCATAGGTTTTACAAATATTTTTGACTTCTAACAAGTTCATAGTGCAAACACCTCTTTCTCAATAATTTTGCTGTCGTAAACGGGTGGACTTTCGTTGCCTGTCTACGATGGAAAGAATAGCACCCCAATATTACTGTAACCCTACAACCAGCCTACAATTTTGTAGGAATTGGGAAATTCATTATAAAACTCGTTCCAATTCCTAATTCACTTTCCACTTCTATTAGACCCCCATGAGCTTCGATAATTGCTTTTGCCAACGGCAGGCCAAGCCCGATCCCCTGTGTATCCTTTGAAAAGCGGCTGCGATAAAACCTCTTGAAGATGTGGTGTAAATCTTCTGGATGAATCCCGCACCCGTTATCCTTTACTGTGATTTGAACAGCAGAGGGCAGTGTCTTCCATTTGATGTGAATGGTATCGCCCTTTTCTGTATGGTCCAGCGCATTTTTCACAATGTTGCCAATCGCTTCACTCAACCAATCACGGTCACAGAAAAGGGAAATATCATCTGCACCAGATAAGACGATCTCTTTCTGTTCCTGCTTGGCACGATACGCAAAGTGTAACTCCAAATCCTGCATCATATCCGCTACATTTTGTATTTCCTTTTCAAATGCAATAGAACCAGCATCCAACTTTGTGATTTTAAGAAGGCTTTGCACCAGAACTTCAATACGGTCAAGCTCCTGCTCGGACAGATCAGCAAATTCTTTCACGGAGGACACTTCTATATCCTCGTCCTGAAGCAGCCCATTATAAATGTTCAGAGCTGCCAGTGGCGTTTTCAGTTGGTGTGAAATGTCGGAGATTGTATTTTTCAAAAACTCCTTCTCGCGTAGCTCGTTATCTGCATGGGCGTTTAACACTGCCGCCAAAGAATTGATGGAATGAAACAGACGGTACAATTCGCCCTCATTGTCACATTCAATACGGGCATTGCGATCTCCATCAAGATACGCATTGATCTGCGATACCGCCTGCTCCATGATCTGATTTTGCCGATTAAAATACACAAAGCAGGCTGCCCATACAGCACCATTAGCCAATAGAAAAAGGATTAGCAAGGACAGGGAAAGTCGGTGATAAGACAGCCATAGAAAAACCTCAGCTAAGAGAAATGCGAACCCCAAAATCAGCGAAAGCGAAAGAAATAGATTTTTGATTTCTTTATTTGCCAGTATTTTCATTCTGCACCTCATCCGGTAATGCTCCATTTATAGCCCATGCCTCGAACAGTCAGAAGCATTTGCGGTTCACTCGGATTATCCTCAATCTTCATACGAAGCCGACGCATATAGACCGTAAGGGTACTACTGTCGATATAATTCCCATCGCAGTCCCATAACTTATCTAAAATTTGCTCCTTTGTCAGTACCATGTTCGGGTTTCGCATAAACAAACACAGCAGCTTGTATTCCGCAGCGGTCAAATCCAAAAGTGCTCCATTCTTGAAAACCTGCCCTTGCAGCAAAAGAACCTTGATGCCATTCGACTGCAATTCCGTGTCTGCTGCCTGAAAAGAATTTGC
>URMF01000046.1 GCA_900548855.1 uncultured Eubacteriales bacterium | reverse complement strand
AGCCTATGATGGGGCAGCCGGCACAGGGAGTACCTTATAATTATGCACCTCCTGTACAGGATGTAAATGTACAACCGGTTCAGTTCCAGCCATTCAATGCGGCGTTTAATCCGGTTACACAGCAGGAAAATATTGATTTGATTATGGATGTTCCGTTAGATGTTACTGTTGAATTGGGAAGAACGAGCAAATCCATCAAAGAGATATTAGAATTTGCGCCAGGAACAATTATTGAGTTGGATAAGATAGCTGGTGAGCCAATTGATGTATTGGTAAATGGCAAGCTAGTTGCAAAAGGTGAAGTTGTTGTTATTGAGGAGAGCTTTGGTGTCAGGGTAACTGATATCATTAAATAATAAAATATTTATGAAATGGAGAATATAATATGGCAAAGAGTATTTTAATTTGTGATGATGCAGCTTTTATGAGAATGATGATTAAAGATATTCTGACGAAGAATGGCTATAACATTGCAGGGGAAGCAGAAAATGGACTAAAGGCAGTAGAGAAATATGCGGAAACACAGCCGGATTTGGTATTAATGGATATCACAATGCCGGAGATGGATGGAATTCAGGCATTGAGAAAAATTAAGGAATCTGACCCAAATGCCAGTATTGTAATGTGTTCTGCTATGGGACAGCAGGCTATGGTTATTGAGAGTATCCAGTCAGGAGCAAAAGACTTTATCGTTAAGCCTTTTCAGCCAGACAGGGTATTGGAAGCAGTGAAGAAGGCTGTTGGATAATATGTTCTTAATTCGTAATACTTCCAGTATGGAAAACATTGGTCAGTTAGTTTGTCTGATTTTGCTGTTTGTATTTGTGTTGTTTTTAGCATATATGGCGGCACGGATTACTGGAAGTTTTCAATCTAATGTATTGAATAAGCGCAGTAATGTAAAAGTAATCGAGGTGTTTCGGTTATCAGGCAACAAGGTGATTGAGATTGTTAAAATTGGCAATCAATATCTTGCCATAGCAGTATGTAAGGATAATGTTACTTTACTGACCAGGCTGGATGAAACAGAAATTAAGGAACAGGAAACATCATTAGAACCGATTAATTTTAAAAATATATTGGATAAGATGAAAAATGAAAAACAGAAAAAAGATAAATAAAACAAAAAGACGGATAATAGAACATATTCATATTAAAAAATTCATAATTGCATATTTTATTATTTTTTCTGTATTATGTGTAGGGTATCATGTGAAAGCAACGGGAACTACGGATAATACAATTGATAATGAAACCGAGAGTCTGACGAACCTGGAAAATGATGTGCCTTTTTCTATGGGAGTAACCGTGGATACTTCCAATGATGAAGGTACTCTTGCAGGTACCCTTCAGATGCTTTTGGTGATTACAGTTATATCATTAGCTCCATCAATCGTTATCATGATGACGTCGTTTACCAGAATTATAGTTGTGTTCCATTTTTTGCGGACCGCTCTTGGTACACAATCGGCGCCACCTAATAATGTATTGGTAGGGCTAGCGTTGTTTTTAACCCTTTTTATCATGGCTCCTACTATGGAACGAATCAATAAGGAGGGAATTGAGCCTCTGTCAAAGGGCGAGATTACGCAGGAAGAGGGATTGAAAGCATGTATGGAACCCTTAAGGGATTTCATGTTTGGTAATACAGAAGAAAAGGACATCAATTTCTTTTTGAATATGGCAAAGATTGATAATATAGAAGAGCTTTCAGATGTTCCAAGTTCTGTGCTGATTCCTGCATTTATGATGGGAGAGCTTAGAAAATCATTTATTATAGGCTTTATGATATATATTCCTTTTATTATTATTGATATGGTAGTGGCCTCTACCCTGATGGCGATGGGTATGATGATGCTGCCGCCTACAACGATTTCCATGCCGTTCAAAATTTTACTATTTGTAATGGCGGATGGCTGGAATTTAGTGATTGGCGAATTGGTGAGGAGCTTTAATTACTGACGGATTATTAGATTGGATGTGATTGTATGACAACGGATATTGTGGTTGATATAGCCAGAGAGGCATTGTGGTTGATTATAAAATGTGCTGCACCGCTTCTGCTGGTGTCGTTACTGGTAGGATTGATAGTAAGTATTTTTCAGACGGTTACATCAATACAGGAGCAGACCCTTTCTTTTGTTCCTAAAATATTAAGTATTTTTATTACCTTAATGTTATGTGGCGGTTGGATTATGGATAATATCGTAACCTTTATGACGCATTTATTTGAGGATTTTTCCACTTATGTGAGGTAGCTGACGTATGATTGAGCAGTCATTTTCAATCTTGCATTTGGAATATTTTCTGGCAATTTTAGTCAGGGTGATGGGAGCAATGGCTTTTGCCCCCATTTTTGGTAATATAGCAGTGACAAGAAGAGTTCGGATTATGCTGGGAATTGCGGTATCATTTTTGATGTTTACAACAAATCCCTATGAGCCGCTTCCGTATACCACATTTATGGAATATACCGTGCTTTTGTTAAAAGAATTAGTGGTGGGCTTAAGTCTTGGGTTTGTGGCGAATATCACGCTTACGATTATTAATATGGCGGGACAGTTCATTGACAGGGAGCTGGGCTTTTCCATGGTATCCAATTTTGACCAGAATTTTAATACAGATACAACCATTACAGCAGAATTTTACAGCATGCTTGTTATGATTATTATGTTGTGCTCCAATATGCACTATTATATTTTATCTGCCCTGTCGGATTCTTTTACCCTGATTCCTATAGGGAACATAAAGCTTGACAGTGGTTCGATGTATGACGTGATGGTTCAATATATGTTGGATTATTTTGTAATTGCACTGCGAATCAGCCTTCCTGTTATGATTGCAATCATGCTGTTGAATGTCGTACTGGGAGTTTTGGCAAAAACGGCACCGCAGATGAATATGTTTGTAATTGGTATTCAGCTAAAGATATTTGTTGGCTTCAGCGTTTTGCTGCTGACTATACCATTTATAACAAGTATTACAGAATATATAAATGAGCAGATGCAGAAAATTGTAATGGATATGCTGCAAGTGTTTTATTAGGGTGGAGTGTTAAGACCTATGAAATATGACTATAAAATCAGAATGCCGCTGGATCTTCAGTTGTTTGCAAAAGAGGGTCCCGGAGGAGAGAAGACTGAAGAAGCAACCTCGAAAAAATTAAGTGATGTCCGAAAAGAGGGTAATGTTGCAAAAAGTAAGGAAATTGTTACTGCGGCAACACTGCTTGCCCTATATATATGCATGAAATTTGCAATGGGTTTTGTGGGCAATCGTTTAATAAAAGCTTTTTCTATTTTTTATACGTTAATTCCACGGTATGTGGAAGATGGTATAGATGTGGCTGGGTTTTCCTATTTGCTATTCCAGGGAATCCTGAATTTGGGACTTGTAATTCTTCCTTTCCTTTTGATTGGCGGACTGGTTGCTTTTTTGGCAAATTTTTTGCAGTTTAAGTTTAAAGTGACTGCAAAACCATTGCAGCCAAAGTTTAGTAAGATGAATCCCATAAATGGTTTTAAACGAATTTTTTCTCTGAATACCCTGATGGAGCTGTTAAAATCCCTTGTAAAAATTGTATTTATCGGCTATCTTGCATATAGTGTGTTTTCAGAGCATGCAAAGGATTTGTTCCTTTTATATGATATGTCCCTAAGCCAGAATATTCTTTTGATGTATGATATCATCATGGAACTGCTTATTAAAATATGCATGCTGTTCTTTGTCATTGCAGCTGCGGATTTTATGTATCAGAAATGGAAATTTAAAGAAGATAATAAAATGACTAAACAGGAAGTAAAGGATGAATTTAAAAATCAGGAGGGAGACCCGAAGGTTAAGGGACAACAGCGGCAGAGAATGCAGCAGGCATCCCAGCGGCGTATGATGTCGGCAATACCGGAGGCAGATGTGGTCATTACCAATCCCACCCATTTTGCAGTTGCGCTATCCTATAAGTCCGGTCAGAATCAGGCGCCGGTGGTGGTTGCCAAGGGAGCAGATTTCCTTGCTGGGAGAATAAAGGAGATTGCTAAGGAAAATCATGTAGATATCGTAGAAAATAAGCCCTTAGCCAGAATGTTATATTATAATGTGGATTTGGATACAGAGATACCGCCGGAGCTTTATCAGGCAGTTGCGGAAGTACTTGCCTATGTATACCAGCTGCATAACCAGGTTAGTTAATCCGGCATAAACGGATTTTGTGAAATACTAAAGATTTTGTTAGATATTACTATTTTATAATTTGTTTTGATATGATACGATAAAAAAGATAAGGAGGTGTGGATTCATATGAAAAAGGCAGATTTATTTGTTGGCTTGTATTTATTGGCAGCCGTTATCTTTTTCATATTTCCAATTCCCTCCCTTCTTTTAGATATATTAATTACGTTTAATATTATGATAGCGTTGATTATTCTGTTTAATTGTCTGTATGCAGAGGATACCCTTGCAATGTCAAGCTTTCCAACTATTTTGCTGTTTACGACAATCTTCAGAATTTCCCTGAATGTATCATCTACCCGTCTGATTCTGCAGACAGGTGCGCCCGGAGTCGTAGTCCAGACCTTTGGTAATTTTGTCGGCGGCGGCAATCTGGTTATTGGTGCCATTATTTTTATTGTGCTGGTTATTGTACAGATGATTGTAATTAACAAGGGTTCTGAGCGTGTGTCTGAGGTAACGGCGCGTTTTACATTGGATGCCATGCCAGGTAAACAGATGGCAATTGATGCAGATTTGAATACTGGGGCAATTACAGATAAGGAAGCTATGGAGAGGAGAGAGAAAATCCAACAGGAGTCAGCCTTTTATGGTTCCATGGATGGTGCCACCAAGTATGTAAAGGGAGATGCGGCTGCTGGTTTGATTATCACTGTCATCAACCTGGTAGGTGGAATTATAACAGGGGTTGTGATGCAGGGACTTGAAATTTCGGAGGCAATGTCCCGGTATACTATTTTAACAATTGGTGACGGTCTTGTATCCCAGATTCCTTCCATGCTGATTTCTCTGGCAACCGGTATTCTGGTTACTAAAGCATCTAAGGCAGATAATATTGGTGATATTATGGTTGACCAGCTGTTCCATGTACCTAAGGTATTGTATATGGTGGGCGGAACCCTTTGTTTTTTAGGTGTTTTCACACCTCTTCGAAGTGAGGGAAGAATTCTGGTATACCTGGCTATGGGACTTGGAATTATTGTTCTTGGCAGGTTTATTGCCCATACGGAGGAGGTTGCAGCAATTGAAGATGAGGTTCAGGAGGAAGAGGTTCAGGCAGACGAAATTCGAAGACACGAGAATGTGAATGCGCTCCTGCAGGTGGATCCGATAGAGCTGGAATTTGGTTATGGTATTATCCCTCTTGCCGATGTGAACCAGGGCGGTGATTTGCTGGACCGTGTAGTAATGATAAGGAGACAGATTGCACTGGAACTGGGTGCGGTTGTACCAATTATTCGTTTACGTGACAATATACAGTTAAATCCGAACCAGTACATTATTAAGATAAAGGGTATCCAGATTAGTGAAGGTGAGATTTTATTTGACCACTATATGGCTATGAACCCAGGATATGTAGAAGAGGAGATTACAGGTATTCCAACCTTTGAACCCTCCTTTCATCTTCCAGCCATCTGGATTACAGAGGCCCAGCGGGAGCGGGCAGAGTCCATGGGATATACGGTTGTAGACCCGCCGTCTATCATAGCGACACATTTAACAGAAATTATCAAGGCACACCTGGATGAACTGTTAACCAGACAGGATGTACAGAACCTGATTAATAATGTGAAGGAAAATAATACAACACTGGTAGACGAGTTGGTGCCGAAGCTGCTTGGAGTTGGTGAGATTCAGAAGGTATTGCAGAATCTTCTGTCGGAGGGTATCTCTATCCGGGATTTGGTTACAATCTTTGAGACACTGGCAGATTATGCATCTACGACAAGGGATACGGATGTATTGACAGAATATGTCAGACAGCGGTTAAAGCGTGCTATTTCCAATACATATTTTTCAGATGGAGAGATGACAACCGTTGTTACTTTAGACCCGAAGATAGAACAGGATATTATGAATTCTATCAAGCAGACAGAGCAAGGGGCATATATTACATTAGATCCTGCCGTAACGAAAAAGATATTGAATTCCGTGGAAACAGAGATAAAGAAGCTGGAGAGTCAGGGCAAGGCGCCGATTATTATAACTTCTCCGATTGTGCGAATGTATTTTAAGAAGCTGACAAAGGATTATTTTAAAGATTTAATTGTGATATCATATAATGAAATAGAATCGGATGTGGAATTACAATCTATTGGGGTGGTGACGGTTAATGATAATTAAAAAATTTCAGGCAAATACAGAGACAGAGGCGATTATGCTTGCCAAAGAGGATCTCGGCAAGGATGCGATTGTCATGAATATTAAAACAATTAAACCAAAGGGAATGTTTAAGATTTTCCGGAAAACTAAGGTGGAAGTGACAGCTGCTGTAGATGAGGCAAATAGCCAGGAGCAGAAACAGGAGAGCAGGGTAACTTCTCAGTTTAATGCCCAGATTGATGAAAAGCTTCATCCGGAAACGAAGAAGGAGTCAGAGGAAGCCAAAGAGGCGAAGGAATTAGAAGAAAAATTAAACAGTCTGGCAATGCTGTTGGAGCAGCAGATTGAAAACCAGAAAAAGGAAAACCAGAAATCAGCTGGAAACAAACCGGTGAAGGAGACTTCCGATTCCAGTGAAGAAGCCGGTGACAAGGAACAGGAGAAAAAGGAAGCACATTCAAAGCAGGAGGATGAAATATCCGAAAAGGACAGCCTGAAAAACAAATCCATTGATTTGATTATTGAGCAGCTCACCGGCAATGAGGTGTCTTATACCTATGCAAATCAGATAATGGACGAAATTACCAGCTCTGGTAATATTCGTACGTTGGAGGATATGCTGTCTTTGGTATATCAGAAGATAATCTTAAAAATCGGAGAAATGAGACCGATATCATTTAATGAGGAAGATAAAAAACCAAAAGTAATCTTTTTTGTTGGTCCCACCGGTGTAGGGAAAACCACCACAATTGCAAAGCTTTCTTCTAAGCTGTTATTGGAAGAGAAAAAGAAAATTGTTATCTTTACTTCTGATACTTACCGGATTGCTGCAGTGGAGCAGATTAAAACATATGCCAATATTTTATCAATTCCGGTAGAGGTGGTTTATGAGAAAGATGATTTAGATATGCTTCTGTCAAAGTATAAAGACTATGATTATCTGTTAATGGACACTGCCGGACGTTCCCATAAAAATAAGGAACAGATTGACGACCTGAAGAATTTATTCGATGCATTTTCGGAATACAGCATGACGACATATCTTGTCTTAAGTGCTACAACGAAATATAAGGATTTAAAGAAGATTACAGCCTTATATGAAGATATAACGGATTATAATCTGATTTTTACAAAACTGGATGAAACGGATGCCATTGGAAATATTCTGAATATTAAGTTAGATACAGGAAGACCATTATCTTATGTTTCCTACGGACAGAATGTACCCGATGATATAGAAATTATGAATCCGCAAATCATCGCCAAACAGGTTTTAGGAGGTGGCGACGGCTATGGACCAGGCTGATAAATTACGTGAAAAAGTGGAAATGTTAAGTGACCGTGTTCCGTCCTCCAGGGTGATTACCGTTACCAGTGGAAAGGGTGGTGTTGGGAAAACCAGTATTTCTGTTAATTTAGCGCTGCATTTTAAAGCGCAGGGAAAAAATGTGGTAATTCTGGATGCGGATTTTGGACTGGCGAATGTAGAGGTAATGTTGGGAATCCGACCACAATATAATCTGGTAGATTTGATTTATAACAATAAAACCATAGAGGAGATAATAACAGAGGGACCCATGGGAATCGGGTTTATTTCCGGAGGCTCCGGTGTACAGGATTTGGTGAATCTGGATAAGGAGCAGATTAAGAAGCTGATTGCCAAGCTGGTGAAGCTTGACAGCCTCTATGATGTGATAATCATTGATACTGGAGCCGGAATTGCAGATTCTGTAATTGAATTTGTGCTGAGCTCTCCTGAGGTTTTACTGGTTGTAACCCCGGAACCTACATCTATTACGGATGCCTATTCCCTGTTGAAGGCAGTAAACCGGAAAAAGGATTTTAAACGGGAGCAGAAATCCATTAAAGTGATTACCAACAGAGTAGAAAATAAAGAAGAAGGAAAGGAAATATATAATAAAATCAGCATTGTTGTTTCAAAATTTTTGAATATCCAGCTGGAATATATTGGATATATTCCACTGGACAAAAAGATTGCAAATGCAGTGATTGAGCAAAAACCGGTTTCTTTAAGTGCTCCGAACAGTGAAGCAGCTGTTCACATCCGGGGAATCTGCAATAAGCTGCTTGATGTTCCGGAGAAAGAAGAGACCAAAATGGGGGTTGCAAAGGTGCTGCTTAACTTTATTAAATCAAAAAAGAATAGCAGGTAGGAGAGAGCGTATGGATAGTAGAATTGAGATTGGAGACAAACTGGATTTAGAAAAAATTGAAACGCGTCTTTCGGTATATCCGGATAAAGAACCGGATATCTATGTCAGTCAGGTATTGGATGAAGGCCAGGAGCCGGAGCGTATTTTTGTTGCAATGCCAATAAAGGAGGGAAAGGTGATTCCTTTAAGCGTGGGACAGGGATTTTATGCGACTTTTTACACAAAATCAGGTCTGCTACGCTGTGAAGCGGAGGTTATGGGCCGCTATAAAAAGGATTCCCTTCTGTTGTTGGAAATCGAACAAAAAACCGGTTTAGAGAAGGTTCAAAGGAGAGAATATTTCCGTTTTGAATGTCGTATGCCTATTGAATACCGAATACTGGAACAGGAAGAACAGGAAATGTTAGAAGCCGGAAATGCATATAATGCAGATGAAGAGCAGTTAGATTGGAAGAAGGCGGTAATGCTGGATTTAAGCGGAGGAGGAATCCGTTATGTATCTGCCTTCCAGGCAGAAAAGAACACTATGGTTCAGGTGCGATTTGGCATTACAATGGAGGATAAAACAGAAGTAGTGTATGCTTATGCATGGGTGCTTCGTTCACTGCGTAATCAGAACAACAATTCCGTATATGACCATCATATTAAGTTCTGGCGCATGGACCAGGGTCTGCGGGAGAAAATCATCCGGTATATTTTCCATGAGCAGAGAAGAAACCGTTCCAAGCAGTTGGGGATGAACTAGAAGTATTATATTACAAAAAAGAAAGTGTAATATAATACTTTCTTTTTTGTTACCAAGCATATGGGAAAATGTCTAGTGGACCTTTTTTGGATAAAATGTTATTATACACTTATGTGCAGATGGGATTTTGGTATAATAAAAACATATAAATGGCGCTTATATGCAGCCAATTTATGATACAAAGTTGACGGAGTGAGGATATGGCAGCAAATAGTAAGAATAAACTTGTCATTATTGCCTGTTCTACGGGCGGTCCGAAAGCATTACATACACTGATTCCCACTCTTGACAGGAATCTGGATGCACCGGTTGTAATCGTGCAGCATATGCCCAAGGGTTTTACCAATTCCCTGGCGGAACGTCTGGATGATGTCAGTGAGATTTCAGTTAGTGAGGCAGTGAACGGTGAGGTGTTAAAAAAAGGACACGTGTATCTTGCAAGAGGTGGAATCCATCTACAACTGAAAAAGGATTCCGGCGGGAAAATCATTTTTTCTGAATATGATGCGGAACCGGTGAATGGACTGAAGCCTTGTGCGAATATTACACTTGAAAGCGTGGCTTCCCTGTCGGTAGATTTGGTTATCTGTGTGGTACTTACCGGTATGGGGGCCGATGGCTATGAGGGAATCAAGAGCCTGAAAGCCAGGCAGCCTGTGTATACGATTGCACAAAACAGGGAATCCTGTGTCGTTTATGGCATGCCAAAGGTCATTGTGGAAAAAAGCATAGCAGATATAGTGTTACCATTAGAAGAAATTGGCAAAGAAATAATAAAAAAGGTGGGGGTGTTTTAACATGGATTTAAGTCAATATCTTGAGATTTTTATTGATGAAACAAAGGAACATTTACAGACTTTGAATGACCAGGTTTTGGTATTGGAAGCGGAACCGGATAATATTGATACCGTGAACGAGATTTTCCGGGCAGCCCATTCCCTGAAGGGTATGGCGGGAACAATGGGATTTAAACGTATGCAGCGGCTGACCCATGACATGGAAAATGTATTCTCGGAAATCCGGAATGGAAAGATGAGCGTAACACCTGATTTAGTAGATATTGTATTTAAATGCCTGGATGCAATTGAAGAATATTTAGGTTGTATCGTAGAAACCTCTGATGAGGGGGAGAATGATAATGAAGAGATTATAGGCATGCTGAATGCCTGTTTAGAATCTGAAGGAGAACAGCCGAAAACGGCGGCAAAGGAAGCAGAGGCAAAAAAGGAAACAGAATCCTCCGATAATGAGGACAAGCGTAAATTTTTACATATCAGTATTGCGGACTTTGAGAAAAATGCAATTCAGGAGGCTAAGGCACAAAACAAAAATGTATATGGTGTTACCGTATATATTGACGAGAACTGTATTTTAAAGGCTGCTCGTGCATTTCTTGTATTTAAGGGTATAGAAAGCGTTGGCGAGATGATTAAATCCGTTCCAGTGGTACAGGACATTGAGGATGAAAAGTTTGACTTTGATTTTTCCATGCTGGTTATTTCGGACAAATCTCTGGATGAGGTGAAAAAGGTAATCTCCAATGTATCAGAAATTAAGGATGTTGTGATAGAAGATTTTGAGATTCCGGTAGATGCGGAGGTGATAAGCTCCGTACAGCCCAAAGAGGAAAAAGATCCAGAAAAGAAGGAAGAGACAAAGAAAAAGGCTGCAGCGCCTGCCAAAACCAGCAGCAAGCCGGTGGCGAACCGTTCTGTACGTGTAGATATTGAGAAGCTGGATGTTTTAATGAATCTGGTAAGTGAGCTTATCATTGCCAAGAACGGGCTTGTCTCTGTCAGCAACCAGGAGGATAGTAAGACCTCCATGCAGAGCTTTAATGAGCAAATTGAATACTTAGAGAGAATTACTACGAATCTTCATGAATCCGTTATGAAGGTCCGAATGGTGCCAATTGAGAGTGTGGTAAACCGGTTCCCTCGTATGATTCGGGATTTGTCTAAAAAGCTTGGCAAAGAGATGGAGCTGATTATGACTGGTGAAGATACGGAGCTTGACCGTACGGTTATTGATGAAATTGGAGACCCATTAATGCATATGCTGAGAAATTCCGCAGATCATGGACTGGAATCCACCATAGACCGTCTGAAGCTGGGTAAGCCGCAGGTGGGAACCATCCAGCTGAACGCATATCAGGATGGCAACAATGTTACCATTGAGGTTATTGATGACGGTGCCGGAATTGATGTAGAGAAGGTAAAGGCATCTGCTGTTAAGAAGGGACATATTACAGAAGAGCAGGCAGAAATGCTGTCTGAAAAAGAAGCTATAGATTTACTGTTTAAGCCGGCATTTTCCACGGCAGAGAAAATTTCAGATGTATCTGGACGTGGTGTGGGACTTGATGTTGTTAAGAACAAAATTGAAGGTCTCGGTGGAGATGTTGAAGTATCCACAAAGCTTGGAGAGGGTACAAAATTTACAGTTCGTCTGCCGTTAACGCTTGCCATTATCCAGGCGCTTATGGTTGAAGTCCGTGATGAAAAATATGCAATTCCACTGAATTCCATTGTTACCATTGAAGACGTTATGGTAAGTGACATTAAGTATGTACAGCAGAAAGAAGTGATTAATTTAAGAGGAACCGTTATTCCGATTGTACGTCTTGATGAGGTATTAGACTGTGCCCCAAGAGAGGAAGAGCCTGAAAATCTTGTTGTGGTTATTGTCAAGAAGGGTGATAAGCAGACTGGTCTTGTAATTGACAATTTATTAGGACAGCAGGAAATTGTTATTAAGCCGCTTGGAAAATATATTAATATTCATAAGATGATTAGCGGAGCAACTATTTTAGGTGATGGTGAAGTTGCACTGATTATTGACTCAAATTCGTTAGTATAAAGGGGGAGTTATCATGGATGAAAATGCAGTAGTAAATGAAGCAAAACAGTATATTGTAGTAAAATTAGACAGTGAGCAGTATGGTATTGATATTTCATTTATTGATAATATTGTCCGGATGCAGCAGATTACCAGGGTGCCTAAGTCACAATCCTATTTTTCAGGAGTGATTAACCTGCGAGGTGAGATTATTCCGGTCATGAATTTGCGGCTCCGGTTTGAACTGGAACCGAAGGAGCATACAAATGCCACTCGTATTATTATAATTAAACCGGAAAGCAATGCCAAGATTGGTATTTTAGTGGATGAAGTACGGGAGGTTGTCACTTTGGAGGAAGAGAATATAGAAAAGGCTGTCTATGACGAGCAGGGATTGAATTTATTGGGAGTCGGCAAATATAAGGACACATTAATTTCCCTTTTGAACATTCAGGGGATTATTTCAGAATTGGATTATGTGTAGGTGAATAGTATGGCGAATCATGAACTGACAAGTATGAAATTAGATATATTAAAGGAAATTGGCAACATCGGAGCAGGAAATGCCACTACGGCGCTTTCGGTTATGCTGGATTCTAATCTCCGCATGGAGGTCCCGGTTGTTAAATTTGTAGATTTTAACGAAATATCGGATATGGTAGGAGGACCGGAAACTATCGTTGCGGCGGTTTTAACACATTTTACCGGTGAATTACAGGGAATGACTCTGTTTATTCTGGAATTTGAAGAAGCGAAGAACCTGGCAGGAACCATGCTGTCAAAAACTTATCCGGAGGATTTTCAGGAGTTTGACCATATGGATAAGTCGGCGTTGAAGGAAGTAGGAAATATTCTGATGAGTTCCTATATTTCTTCAATTGGAACATTAACCAATTTACAGCTTCGCACAGAGCCGCCGGCAATTTGTGTGGATATGGCAGGAGCGGTCTTAAGTTTGCCGATTAGTGAATTAGGACAGGTTAGCGACCAGGCATTAATAATTGACTCTAAGTTTCTGGACAACCAGCGTCCAATCAATGGGTTTTTAATGTTTGTGACGGATGAGCTGTCTTTTGAACATATTTTTGAATCTTTAGGAATCGGGTGTTAAGCAATGGAAGAGATTACTAGAGTTGGAATTGCTGAGTGGAAGCTATGTAAAGTACCGAATAAAATTACAACAATAGGGCTGGGCTCCTGTGTTGGCATTGTATTATATAGTAACATTAGTGACTATTGTGGACTGCTGCACATTATGCTGCCGTCCAGTAAAGAAATAAAAAATAATTCCAGCCGGGCAAAGTTTGCAGATACAGGCATTGAAGATTTGCTTGGTGCTTTAGAAAAACATGGAATACATCGGAATGTGCTGTCTGCGAAGATTGCAGGAGGAGCCGCCATGTTCCAATTTTCGGGCAAAACCGAGTTGGGAAATGTGGGAGAAAGGAATGTAAAAGCGGTTAAAGAAACCTTGGCTTTCTATAGAATTCCAATTGTTGCAGAGGATACAGGAGAGGATTATGGCCGCACAATTATTTTTGATTCTGTCTCTAAAAAACTGCTTATCCGCTCCGCAGGAAAAGCGGATAAGTACATATAAGTGAAAAAAGGAGCGGCAGAATATGAAATTACAGTATTTAAGGGCATTTATTGTGCTTGTAGCAGGACTGATTACCCTGATTATGAACATCAAAACAGGAAAAGCGGTTACCACCTCCCTGTTAATTTTACTGGTGGTTATTCTGGTGTTTTATTTTCTGGCATCTTTAGCTGTTGAAATTTTACAGCACTATATGAACAGCAGCCCATCAGAGGATAACACTGAAATGACAGAAGAGCCAGATGTAGCAGAAGAGGAACAGGCTGTGGCAGAGCCGCATGCTTCTTTTGATGAAGATGAAATGTAGTAGAGGTGTGTTAAATGGACGATGCAAAGAAGAACAAGCTATGGGAGGAATATATCAAAACAAAATCCGATAAGCTGCGTGAACAAATTATTATAGAATATGTTCCTTTGGTTAAGTTGGTAGCTGGTCGTCTGAACATGTATCTAGGATATACAGTGGAGTATGATGATTTGGTCAGTTATGGTGTGTTCGGTTTGATTGATGCCATTGACAAATTTGACTATGACAAAGGTATCAAATTTGAAACTTACGCAAGTTTGCGAATCCGTGGCTCTATATTGGATCAGATTCGTAAAATGGACTGGATTCCTCGTTCTGTCCGGCAGAAACAAAAACAGATTGAGAATGCCGTTGCAAAGCTGGAAAAAGAAAAAGGTGTTAACATAAAGGATAAGGATATTGCAGAGGAATTGGGAATTTCAGTGGATGAGTATCGGAACTGGGAAGGCATGGCAAACATATCCAACATTGCATCTCTGGATGAATTTATGGAACAGGGAGCGGAAGGCACAGTGAAAGAATTCCGGAATACTACATATTTGGAACCGGAGGAGGCTGTTGACCGTGACGAGAAAAAGAGGATGCTCATGGAAGCATTGGAATTGTTGACAGAGAAAGAAAAAAAGGTCGTATTACTATATTATTATGAGGAATTAACCTTAAAGGAGGTTGCCAGTGTTTTAGAGGTATCGGAATCAAGAATTTCCCAGTTGCATTCTAAGGCACTTGAGAAAATGAAAAAGCATTTAGGAAAATATTTTGAATTGCTGATGGGTTGATAATTGGCAGTAATTATTATGTGATATGAGAAAGGAGCAAATTATGAAATATACAAATGGATTTTTTCAACTGGATATCCGGGAAAACGGCGTGTATGTTCATATTTATCCTGAGAAAGACGGTGGTAAAAAGGTAGCAACCCAGGAACTTGCAGAATATTTAGAAAAATGCGGTATTCATGATTATCAGTTGCCTGAGTTAAACAAGAGGATATCAGAGGCATCACAGGAGGTTGACCTGTTTGTAACATTCAATAGGGTTCCTGAGGTGAAAGAGATGGCAAAGATTCGTATTTCAGATGATAAAATGATGGCTTTCATCCGGTTTTATCCGCCGTCAAAAAATGGTGACTATATGTCGGAACAAGACATTTTAGATGAGCTTACAAAAGCGAAAGTAATCTACGGTATTTCACCTAAGGTTTTGAAGGCATGCCTGGTGGCAAAACAGTATTGCCGGGATATTCCGATTGCCAAGGGAAAAGCAGTAGTTCCAGGAAAGAATGCAAGGATAGTGTATCAGTTTAACACGACACCTACAGCAAAACCGAAATTGTTAGAAGACGGCAGCGTTGATTTTCATGAACTTAACCTGTTTACCAGCGTAAAAGAGGGAGATTTACTGGCAGAGTTAATTCCGGAGTCAGAAGGTGAGCCGGGAAAAGATATATTTGGTAATGTTGTTTATCCATCCAAGGTACAGAGGGCAGTACTAAAATTCGGAAGAAATATTCAGTTATCCGAGGATAAGACAAAATTATATTCCGAAGTAAATGGCGATGTGAAATTAGAAGGAGATACCGTATTTGTTTCCAATACTTATACGGTGCCGGCGGATGTGGATACCTCTACAGGAGATATTCATTATACCGGTAACGTGTTTATAACCGGTAATGTACGTACTGGCTTTACCATTGAGGCAAGCGGAGATATTGAAGTAAATGGTGTGGTGGAAGGGGCTGTTTTAATTGCCGGAGGAAATATCGTGTTGAAGCGTGGTGTCCAAGGGATGGGAAAAGGAAGCCTTCAGGCAGGAAACGATATCGTCACAAAATTTATGGAAAGCTGTAATGCAAAAGCCGGACATACAATCAATACCGGTTCCAGTCTGCACTCCAATTTAATTGCGGGCGATTCCGTCATCGTCAGTGGGCGAAAGGGTTTTTTGATTGGTGGAAATGTATGTGCAGGAAAACGGATTGAAGCCAGTGTATTTGGCAATAAAATGAATACAGCAACCAACTTAAAGGTTGGTGTAGAACCGGATGTAATGAAGCGGTTCAAGGAACTGGCGGCAATTATAAAAGAGAAGCAAGATAAGCAGCTGGAGAGTCGGCAGATGTTGGAAATGTTTAAAAAGAAAATGTTAGAGGGACATAAGCTTCTTCCAATCCAGATTACCATGGCGAAACAGGCAGGGGCTGATTTTAAGAAGCTGAGTGAGGAGCTGGAAAAAGATTCTGCTGAATATATGTTCTTAAAGCAGGAAATAGAAAATAACACAGATGGGCGCATTGTTGCGAACCACACGATTTATCCGGGTGTAACGCTTATTATCTCCAACCGTGTTTATCCGATAAAGGATGTCTTGAGCAGATGCCAGTTCCGCATGTCCGAAGCAGATGTGGTAAGCCTGCCGGTATAGCCAGAGAAAGAAATGATAATAAGACAGATGGGGTGTTAGTATGATACGTCCAATAGAAATGCAAATGCTTTTACCGCGTACAGAATCTCTGGGAAATACCCAGCAGCAAGAAAACCAGAGAGTGGTTAATGAGAATGTAAATGCGGCGAAGGAAGTGGCAAAGGAAGTAAAACATAACAGTGAAACGGTTATTAAGAAGGATGCAAACGAATTTGCAGAATATCAGTATGATGCATCGGAAGAGGGGAACGGAACCTATAGGAATCCCCAAAAAAGAAACCGTAAGCGGAGGCAGGATGCCAAAGAAGAAACGAAGGATAAAGGGAAGCAGAGTATCGATGACAAACAGCCCAGAATTAATATACAGATATGAGAAGAGGAGAATAAAATGACAGTCTCAGTAGTCGTAATGATAATAATTGGCTTGATTTTAAGTATTGCCAGTTTCTTTATTTCGGAAAAAATCACAAAAAAGGAGGACAGCTTTAATGTTGATTTACTCACAGTAGATGAAAATTATGAATTTTCTGAGCGTGAGCTTCGGATTATCCGGAGGAAAATAGAGGATGTAATTGCAAATCAGGCAAAAGATATATTATATGAGACAAATGAATCTCTTTCCAATATGGCAAACGAGAAAACCCTTGCACTGGGAGATTATGCAGTTGCCGTTTGTGAGGAAATAGAGAAAAACCATAAAGAAGTTATGTTTTTGTATAGTATGCTGGATGACAAGCAGAAAGAAATCATGAATACGGTGAAGGCAGTGGATGAGGTAAACCGGGAGGTCAAGGATACCATTTCCAAGGCACAGAAGCATATTATGGTTTCCGTAGAGGATTTCAAAGGAGAAGACGGAAAGAAGGAAAACCCGTCAGAAAAGAAAGTATCTGCAATCGACCAGTTGACTGCTCTTTCTAAGAAGAAAAAGGAAATGGATTTGGTACAGACACCAGCTGAAGAACCAATAGCGGAGCAGAGTATGCCGGAAATCATATCCGATGTGGAAATCGAGCAAGAATTAGCTGCTACGGAGCCTTTAGATGAGCAGAATATAAATGACATGTTTGCAGAGCTTGATGAAACGGAGCTTGACTTTGATGAGGTGCTAGAGGAAGAATTTAAGGATAGTGAGAATTCGAACGACATTATTCTGGAGATGCACAAAAAGGGCAATAGCATTCTTGATATTGCAAAGCAGCTGGGACTTGGCGTAGGTGAGGTTAAACTGGTGATTGATTTGTACCAAGGAGAATAACAATGAAATTCAAGTATTTTTTAAGAGGTTTAGGAGTTGGAATTATATTTGCATCGATTGTATGTCTGATGGCATTTCAAGGAGAGGTATCCGGTCAAATGACGGATGCGGAGATTATAGAAAGAGCGAAAAAGCTGGGAATGACCGAACCGGAGAATCAGATAGGTGATTTGTTAAAAGAGAAAGAAAATACTTCGGAACAGGAGACTTCAAAGCCTGACAGTGAAGATGCTGCTTCTTCTCAAAAGGAGACCACAGAAAAGGAGTCCGCAACTGAGCAGGAACAGACTACAGAGGAGGAAAAGACTACAGAAAAAAATACAGAAGATGAAAAAAGCTCTAAAAAGGAAACGGTGGAGCTTACAATAGAAAGAGGCGCTTCCTCTTATCCGGTATGCCAGAGGCTGCAGGAGCTTGGAATGATTAGCGATGCATCCGAGTTTGACACTTATTTAGTGGAAAATGGGTATGCCAGCCGGATTCGGGTTGGAACACATAGGTTGAAAAAAGGAATGAGCTATGCGGAGATTGCAGAGGCAATTTCTGACCCGTTATAGAAACGGTATAGAGGTTTGGATGAGCTTTCATCAGAAAATATAAAAAATCCTTGTGGTATTTGATTTCTTGTGATATAATACCACTCGGTAAAAAATAATACACAGCGGTGAATTTCCCAAAATGGTGCAGATTTATAATCAGAAACGCATGTTATAGATTTGTTTTTGGAATCAGAAACCGTTGGAGGTAAAAACCAGGAGGTAAATTATGAGCGTTATTTCAATGAAGCAGTTATTGGAAGCAGGTGTACATTTCGGACACCAGACAAGAAGATGGAACCCTAAAATGGCTGAGTACATTTACACGGAGCGTAATGGTATCTACATTATCGACTTACAGAAGTCAGTTGGCAAGGTAGATGAAGCTTACGAGGCAATTAAGAAGTGTGCTGCTGAGGGTGGAAAGATTTTATTTGTGGGAACAAAGAAGCAGGCACAGGATTCTGTTAAGTCAGAGGCTGAGAGATGTGGAATGTTCTATGTAAACGAGAGATGGTTAGGTGGTATGCTTACCAACTGGAAGACCATTGAAACCCGTATTGCAACCTTGAAGAAATATGAGCAGATGGAAGAGGACGGAACCTTTGACGTACTTCCAAAGAAAGAAGTTATTAATATTAAAAAGGAAATGGATAAGCTTCAGAAGAATTTAGGTGGTATCAAGGAAATGGGCGGTGCTCCGGATATGATTTTTGTTGTTGATCCACGTAAGGAGAGAATTTGTGTTCAGGAGGCACATTCTTTAGGAATTCCTTTAGTTGGTATTGCTGATACAAACTGTGACCCGGAGGAGTTAGATTATGTAATTCCTGGTAACGATGATGCAATTCGTGCAGTTAAGTTAATCGTTGCAAAGATGGCAGATGCTGTTATTGAGGCAAATCAGGGTGTGGATGCTGAAGTAGAAGAGACAGCTGCTGAAGCAGAAGAGACAGTTGAAGAATAATGGAGGATAATTATAAATGGCTATTACAGCAAGTATGGTAAAAGAATTAAGAGAGCAGACCGGTGCCGGTATGATGGATTGTAAGAAGGCACTTACCGAGACTGATGGTGATTTCGATAAAGCAGTTGAATTCTTACGCGAGAAGGGACTTGCAACTGCACAGAAAAAGGCAGGAAGAATTGCAGCTGAAGGTATTGTGGCTACTACCATTAAAGATGGGGATAAGACAGCCGCAATCGTAGAAGTAAATGCAGAGACAGATTTTGTTGCAAAGAATGAAGTATTCCAGACTTTTGTTAAGGAAGTTGCAGAGCAGGCAGCTGATTCAGATGCAGCTGACATTGAGGCATTTAAAGAGGAGCCTTGGGCAGTTGATACTTCCATGACCGTTCAGGAAAAATTAGCAGCAATGATTGCCAAAATTGGTGAGAACATGAATATCAGAAGATTTGAGAAGATTGTTTCCGAGGATGGCATCGTTGTTTCTTATATTCACGCAGGTGGCAAGATTGGCGTTTTAGTAGAGGCTAAGACAGAGTCAAACTCTGAGACAGTAAAGGAAGCACTTAAGAATGTGGCTATGCAGATTGCAGCTTTGAATCCAAAGTATGTTTCAACAGATGAGGTACCAGAGGATTACAAGGAGCATGAGAAGGAAATCTTAATGGCTCAGGCTAAGAATGACCCGAAGAATGCAAGCAAGCCGGAGAATATTATTGAGAAGATGATTATGGGTCGTCTTAACAAGGAATTAAAAGAAGTCTGCTTATTAGAGCAGGAGTATGTTAAGGCTGAAAACAAAGAGACCGTTGCCAAATATTTAGAGGCTGTTTCTAAGGAGGTTGGTTCTCCTGTTGTTCTCAAGAAATTTGTTCGTTTTGAGACAGGTGAAGGTCTTGAGAAGAAAAACGAGGATTTTGCGGCTGAGGTTGCAGCACAGATGGCTGGAAACTAGGTGAATCAAGTCCGCAGGACACAGATGAATCAGTAGATTTCTGAATAAAAATAACTATGAACCCCTGAAAATCCAATGAAATGGGCATTTTCAGGGGTTTTTGCGTTCTTGGGAGAAGAGTTGAATAATTAAAATATGGTTAGTAAATATGAAATTACTCATATTCCTTTAATCTGTTTAATATGGATATAGCATATTGGCTGATTACTGCTTTTTCTTTATCCGTAAGTCGTTGGTATTCAATAAGGGCAGAGACAATCAAAGGGTCACTGCTTAAATCTGTAGCAGCATTGAAATATGCTTCATTATCTGAAATGTCTGAAAACATATTACCCTCGCCGGTTCTAAGCCATTGTTCACTTACAAACTGTCCATTCCAGCTAATATTACATATAGATATAATCATTTGCTCAGTTAAAGAATTGGTTCCATTCTCAATTTTGTTAATAGCCGTTTTTCCAACACCTAGCTTCGCTCCGAATTTTTCAAGAGTCAAACCAAGAGTTTTTCTTAATTTTTTTACCCGTTCGTTCAAATTATTTACCTCCATATCATAAAAATTAGCATAGAAGAAAATATTAGTCAAGAAAAAGTAGCTTTAAGAAACAAAAACATTGACAAAATATCTTTAAGGTATTAATATGTTGCTAAAAGGAAAATATAGTGTGCATGTAAATCAGAAACATATAAGTTAGAAAAAAGAAAGGAAAGGCGGATGAACAGGTTGGATAAAAATTTTTCGGAAAATATAGTCAGCTATGACTGCATTTACTTTGAAACTGGTACATTAGTTGAAGTGCAGTTATTCAAGGATAACGAATGTGGAGACACCCAATATAGGAAAGAGGCGTTCTCTTGGAGGCAGGGGAAAGAAAGCAGTATAACAGAAGACCAGAGCTCCATGCTTAAGCTGTTTATTGAGACACGTATTGAAGCGGTGCTGGAGAAGAGGGTTTTAAAAGATGAGAATTATCAGAAAATCAATATGGAAACCAGAAGGAAAATAAAGAAAATAGATGACATCGGATTGAGCAGGGAACAGTGGTTTGTGGTGGATGATGCCTTGTCGGCTTGTAATAATAGAAGCTCTTTGTATGGGAAAACAGCTTATTACCAGGGTTTTGAGGATGCAGTCTGCCTGCTGAAGCAAATTTATCAGTTGGTCTGAAAAATACAGTACATGAGCTAATGCGGTTGCACCTTAATTGTAAAGCTGGTTATCTATCCCGAAAACTGGTTGTCTGTTCATAAAATAATAAATAGTTATCAAAATATGTTATAATATATAAATTAATGTTCGGAATTATTGTTTTTCTTAGTGGGAAAGGCGAAAAATTATGCAGGAAAAGGTAACTATACCGATGTAAAAATGGAAAAAAACAATATTTTAAAAAATTTAATGAGGAGTGTCAGACGATAATGAATATCAAAAAGTCATTATGGTTTTTTATGATAGTGTGGTTAATTCCTTTGTTTGTTAATCAAGGCTGTAATAAGACAGTAGATATTGATGAAACAGAAATTAAAGAAATTGAAATAATCTATGAAGCCGAAAAGGATACTTATGAGTGCGTGAATATAGATTTTGAAACACACACAAGGGCTATAAAATCATACGGAAATGAAAAACAGGAAAAGCAAGAGAGCTTCTCAACAGACAGAGAATTTCAATCATTTATTAAAGAAAATATATTGACAGATATAGCAGTACACAGTCGGAACGATGATGATTCAGATACAATGAGGCTAATATGGAGTATTCAAGTCTGGGCAGGAGAAGAACATTATAATATGAAAGGCTTTGAGGGTGATGCGTATCCTCCTTTTTGGAATGAGTTGTTAGAGTATATGGAAATTTAATATCATATGATAGAGTATAGTTTCAACAGATAACGTATTAAGCAGAGGAATCATTAGACGTGGAAGAGGTTTACACAAGTGGAAACCATGTATGATAACAATGGTGATTTTGTAAAAGTAAATACGATGGTGCTAAGGATTGGTACAAAAAGTGAATTTGATGAGAACGGTTCTTATGTTGATAAAGAACATGAAGTTGAGAAACAAAGAGCCTTAGAAAAATTTTCTAGGGAGATGGAATCTGCGTTAAGTGGTAAAGCAGGGGACATACCTATCCGGGTTCAGCGGGATGCTTCTCCGTTCAGTGAGTAAAAAGCCGGTTCTTGATTAGAAGACGCCGTTTTTTAACTGTGCGTAAATACAAATCAGGCAGGATTTCTTATGATTTTCTGTCTGATTTATTTTTTATGAAATTGTCGTTTTCTTTTAAACTAAACTATGTTATAATTGATACTAATCGTGTAAAGGTTCCGAAGAATAAGAACCCATATATGAAAGGAAATGTAATATGCCAGCTAATAATAAGAGAAAAGACACAAAAGGGATACAGGCAGCAAAGCGAAAGCGGGTTAACCGCTTGAAGAGAATTATTGTAGCTGGTGCAGTCATTTTGCTAGTAACATCCGTTATTCTGAATTTTGTTTTAGTATTTAAGGTGCTGCACATGGAAAGTCAGATTAATCAGCTATATTTGCTGAATCTTGTACAAGTTTTACAGAATCTGTGGTGCTTGTGAGAGGATGGCTAAGGATGACTGCTTATTAAAATATTGGAGGAAAAAATGAGTTTTTTTAAAGATTTTAAAGAAGATTTTACCCAGGCAATGAATGAATTGATGCCGGATGGGAACGAAATGTATGAGGAAGATGAAATCCTGGAGGAGGCATTGAAAGAACCGGAAGAGAAAACGGTTGTGAAAAACGTGCCGGTCAAAGAAAAAGCTCCTGCAAAAGAAAAACCGGTCAAGGAAAAAACGGTTAAAGAAAAGAAAACGGTTCGCGTAAAGAAGGAAGATAAAGAATCGGAAAAAGAAGAGACAGAGAATCGTAAAGTAAGAATGTCCAGACCACCAAAGGAAATACCGTTAAAGACAAGAGTGACGGAAGCAGAGCATGAAGAGGACGAGTTGGATATTGCTCCGGAAGATATGTCCGAACAGATAGATGATTTGTTGGACCGGGAATTATACAGTGATGAAGCAGAACCGGCAGCACTTCTGGATGATGATACGGAAGTAAATACCATGGACATGTCTGTGGAGGAGCTTTTGAACCAACTGTCGGAAAAGAAGGGAACGGCAAAGGAAGAAGCCATACCGGAGGCTTCTGCAACAGCTTCATGGGAGGATGAACCGGAAGAAGAGGAAACCATTGAAGAATCGAAAGAATTATCTATAGATGATTTGTTAAGCCAGCTAGACAGTACTGTGCCGGCACATTCGGAAGAACTTTCCGATATTGTGGAAGAGGAGCCGGTGCATGTTTCCCATACAGCAAAAACGGATTTAGGGCTGGAGGCTTTATTAAACAGTATTGCTGCGAAGAACAATGATGCAGAAGTCCAGACGGAGCCGCAGGAGGATGAACCGGAGGAAGAGGAGATTGTTGAAGCGCAGGAAGAAGCCGCAGAAGAGACCGAAGTGCCGGAGACTGTCATAGAAGATGATGGAGATATGGAAGGTATTACGGAGGAAGCCGAAGAACCTGAGGACGTAGATGCGCCACAGGATTTCATGGAAGATGATTTGGAATATATCCCAGAGGAAGCCGAAGAATCGGAGTACATTATAGAAGCTGACAAAGAACCGGAATATGTTGCAGAGACAGAAGAGGACGCAGCGGAAGAATGGGAAGAAGAACCAGAAGAGGAGCCGGAGGAAATTCCTTCCGCCCAGGTGGAAGACGAACCGGTTGCAGAAGAGGTGAAAATAGAAATAAAAGAAGCATTGGAGGAGAATGAAATGAGCGCAGAAAAGGATGTAATAGCTATCAAACAGGTAGAGGAAAAACAGGAAACAGTAAGAGAAGAGCCTGTATATAATTCTGAGGGCGAAGATACGGAAACGACCTATATTACCAAGGGTTCAAAATTAACAGGTGATTTGGAAACAGATGGTTCCATTGATATTATCGGAACGATTGAAGGTAGCGTGAACTGTAAGGGCAAGGTCGTTGTGGGCGGTAAAGTGGTTGGAAATATTGTTGCAGGTGAACTGTATGCAAACAATGCAAGAATTGAAGGCGATGTTAAGTCCTATGGCAGCATTAAGGTTGGTGTTGGTTCTATGATAATCGGTGGAATTGAAGGGGAATCTGCTGTAATAGCAGGAGCTGTAAATGGAGATATAGATGTACAAGGACCTGTTATCGTTGATTCCACTGCAGTAATCATGGGTAATATCAAATCCCGTTCCGTTCAGATTAACAATGGAGCTGTAATCGAGGGCTTCTGTTCACAGAGCTATTCGGATATTGATGTAAAGAGCTTCTTTGCATAAAAATATGTCAGACAAAAATGATAGGAGATTTTTATGGAAATGAATCGTATTTTATTAAAGCTCAGCGGCGAGGCATTAGCTGGAGATAAGCATCATGGATTTGATGAAAAGACTGTGCTGGAGGTAGCACGTCAGGTAAAAACAGTTGTGGATTCCGGCAAACAGGTTGCCATTGTTATTGGCGGAGGCAATTTCTGGAGAGGGAGAACCTCTGAGAATATGGACCGGGTGAAGGCTGACCAGATTGGAATGCTGGCGACTGTAATGAATTGCATTTATGCTGCAGATATGTTTCGGACAGTTGGTTTAAAGACCAGAATCATGTCACCTTTTGTCTGTGGCAATGTAACGGAATTGTTTCATAAGGATACAGCAGTTGCAGCCCTGGAGAATTCAGAAGTGGTATTTTTTGCCGGGGGAACCGGACATCCGTATTTTTCAACGGACATGTCTACTGTATTGATGGCAATTGAAATTTCAGCAGATGTTATTTTATCTGGAAAGGCAATTGACGGTGTCTATGATAGTGACCCGAAGACAAATCCGAATGCGAAGAAGTATGATACCATGCAGATGAAGGATATTGTAGACCGGCAATTGGGAGTGATTGACTTGGCATCTGCGGTACTTGCCATGGAGAACCATATGCCGATGATGCTGTTCGGTTTAAATGAACAAGACAGTATTATCAAGGCAATGACTGGCAGCTTCAACGGTACTTATATTGAGGCATAGAAGCTTATAGTACTTTGGGAATAGAAATGAAATACGAATTTTAAACAAGATATATATTAGGAGGAGTCATTTATGTTAAAGCAGTTTGAAGAAAAGATGGAAAAATCTTTAGAAAGTCTGGAAAATGAATATTCCAATATTCGTGCGGGACGGGCAAACCCAAATATTTTGAATAAAATCAAGGTGGACTATTATGGTGTGCCTACTCCATTACAGCAGGTTGGCAATATTAGTGTACCAGAGGCGAGAACCATTGTAATTACGCCATGGGAGAGTTCCCTGTTAAAGGAGATTGAGAAGGCGATTCTCTGTTCCGATTTAGGACTTACCCCGAATAATGACGGTAAATCTGTTATTTTAAATTTTCCGGAACTTACCGAGGAACGCCGTAAGGATTTAGTAAAGGATATTAAGAAAAAAGGAGAAAATGCAAAGGTGGCTGTCCGTAATATCCGCCGTGATGCAAATGATTATTTTAAGAAACAGAATAAGGCAAATGAGATTTCCGAAGATGAACAGAAGGATTATGAGGATAAAGTACAAAAGCTGACTGACAAATATATCGACAAGATTGAGGCTGCAATTGAAGACAAGTCAAAAGAGATTATGACTGTATAATATGGGTATACAAGGTAATAATTCTATTTGGAGGCAGTATTGGAGAATATTTTAAGAGCAATAAAAGAAGAAAATTTAAATGTTCCAAAACATGTAGCAATTATTCTGGATGGAAACGGTAGATGGGCAAAAAAACGAAATATGCCGCGGAATTATGGTCATGTCCAGGGCTCTAAAACAGTGGAGCAGATTATTGAGGACGGCTACAAAATGGGAATTGAATATATTACAGTGTATGCCTTTTCTACTGAGAACTGGAAACGTTCAAAGGAAGAGGTTGATGCGCTGATGAAGCTGCTGGCAAAATATCTGATAGATTGTATTGAACGTTCTACAAAGAACAATATGCAGGTTCGTGTCATCGGAGATAAAACTGGGCTGGATGAAAAATTGGTGGCAAGAATAAATGAATTGGAAGAAACTACCAGAAATGCAACAGGCCTTAAATTCACAATTGGCATCAATTATGGCGGACGTGACGAGTTGAAAAGAGCATTTGTGAAGCTGGCGAAAAGAGTGGAAAACGGTGAATTAAAACCGGAAGCGATTACGGAAGCTATGATTCATGACAATCTGGATACGGCAGGATTACCAGACCCGGAGCTTTTGATTCGCACCAGTGGAGAAGAACGTTTATCGAATTTTTTACCATGGCAGCTGGCATATACAGAATTTTATTTTACAGATGTCTTATGGCCGGATTTTACCAAAGAGGATTTGCTTCGTGCAATCCGGTATTATAATGGAAGGGAACGTCGGTTTGGCGGGGTGAAATAGTATATGAAAAAGCGTTTAATTGGTGGTTTTTTTGTTGCAGCCATCACGTTGATTATCTTTTTATCAGGCGGAATTGTAACAGCAGCTATTCTGACAGTGGTATCCTTAATTGGACTATATGAATTTATGCGAGTGTATTCACTGGAAAAAACACCGTTAGCTATTCTCAACTATATTGGAACCGTGGTTGTTTACGGATTGCTTTATCTGGAACAGAGCAGGTTTCTGTTTCCTTTCCTCATTTTATTATTAATGCTTACGCTGTCAATTTATGTGATTTGTTTTCCCCAATATAAGGACCATGAGATTGCAAAATCCTTTTTTGGATTTGTATATATAACCATTTTTTTGTCATATGTATTCCGCATCCGGGCTATGGATTCCGGTTTGTTGCTTTGCTTCTTTATTCTGATTTCAAGCTGGGGAAATGACATTTTCGCCTATTTTGTAGGCAGTGCCATTGGCAAACACAAATTTTCTCCGAAGGTGAGCCCGAATAAGAGTGTGGAAGGGTTTATTGGCGGCATTGCCGGAGCGGCATTGTTGGGCTATTTGTTCGCCCTTATATTTGGTATTGGTAAAGGAGTACCATTTTCCGGTTTGTATTGTGCTGTCATTGCAGCAATCGGCTCCATTCCGGCTGTAATCGGTGATTTGGCAGCTTCCGCTATAAAACGGGATAATGAAATCAAGGACTATAGTAATTTAATACCAGGTCATGGCGGAATGGTAGACCGGATTGACAGTGTACTTTTCACAGCGCCGATTATTTATTATCTGGTTATATTATTTAATATCGTATAGTGGATTAGAATATACAATAGGAATATGCCGGCATAAGCTGGCATAAATTTTTAGGAGGATAAGATGAAAAATGTAGCCATTTTAGGTTCCACCGGCTCTATCGGTACCCAGACCCTGGATGTAATCCGAAGTAATGGGGATTTGAAGCTGGTGGCAGTATCTGCTGGCAGTAATATTAAACTGTTAGAGGAGCAGATACGGGAATTTCATCCACAGGTGGCAGCGGTGTGGAGTAAATCCAATGCAGATGCATTAAGACTTGCCATTGCAGATGTGGAGCCTGCCTGCCGGGTAGTTTCCGGCATGGACGGATTATTGGAGGTTGCTACCGTCCCGAGCTCTGACATATTAATTACCGCTGTTGTGGGCATGATTGGCCTCCGGCCAACTATTGCTGCAATCCGGGCAGGAAAGGATATCGGTCTGGCAAATAAGGAAACGCTTGTCACTGCCGGACATATCATAATGCCTCTGGCAAGAGAGAATAATATATCCATTCTGCCGGTGGACAGCGAGCATTCTGCCATTTTTCAATGCCTAAACGGTGAACAGGAAAATACAATCCATAAAATATTGTTAACCGCCTCCGGCGGACCTTTCCGGGGAAAATCAAAGAAGGATTTGGAGCTGGTTACATTAGAGATGGCGCTACAGCATCCTAACTGGTCCATGGGAAGAAAGATTACCATTGATTCGGCGACCATGGTAAATAAAGGGTTGGAGGTCATTGAAGCAAAATGGCTGTTCGGCGTACGCCCCGACCAGATAGAAGTAGTGGTACATCCGCAATCCGTCATTCACTCGATGGTACAGTTTGAGGACGGAGCGGTAAAAGCACAGTTGGGAATGCCGGATATGCGACTGCCCATTCAATACGCATTCTCTTATCCGGAACGCCTGAAAGCGTCTTTCCCCCGACTGGACTTCAAGCTATGTACAGACCTGACATTCGAGCAACCGGATACGAAACGTTTCCGTAATCTGGCGCTGGCATACGAAGCCTTGCATCGCGCGGGAAATATGCCATGTATCGTCAATGCCGCCAATGAAGTGGTA
>URMF01000045.1 GCA_900548855.1 uncultured Eubacteriales bacterium | reverse complement strand
CATACAGGCAGGTACCAGTTGGCAGCGAACTGCATCTGATGCTTTTGTTGATTTAACAATTAGCCTTTTTGTTTTGACTACTTCAGCGTTTCTAGCTGAAATATCGGGAGTGGTTTTTGGTGCTATTATAGGAGCAATATTTGGTTCAGCTCCTGGTGCAGCTGTTGGTGCAGCTTTGGGGAGCAGAATAGGAATGATAGTATTGACAATTGCTTATTCAGGTTTGCTAGGCTATTTTTTTAATGAACGAGAAGGAGATAATGGAAAAACAATAAATGAACAGATGAAGGAAGCTATGTGGTATAATATTAATTGGTTAGAAAATTTGTTTGGTGATTCATATGAATGTTTTGAATAAATAGTAGAATGGATGCATATGCAATCATAATGGTAAAAAAGTGTGAAATCATATAGCAGAGTTGGCTATGAAAAGTTATTTAAGGGAGTATTTATGGAGAAAAAAATGGAATTAAAGGATAAGTTTAAGGCACAGGCAGGATTAATGTTTATGTATATAGTGATTAGTTTTTTTAATTGCATGGGCCTGTTAGATGTAGACGAACCATTTAATTGGGAAGCAGAATGTAAAAAAATTGTAATAATTATGGTGACTGTTTTTTTAACCACATGTTTATTTACTATTATAAACAGATTAGATAACCGGAAAGCTTTTTCTTGCCTTGTAGGAATTGAATGCATAATATTTTCATTAGTTATGTTATATGAGGTACTGAGAAGGTATTATAAGTTAAAACAAAGACTAGGATATGAAATTATATATATTTATAGTGCAGTAGCAGTGATCTTGTTTTTATTACATAGGAATTTCTATAAAAAATTACCTTCAGAAAAAGAACCAGAGAGAAACAAGAAGAAAGAACCAGAAAGAGGATTGTCATATGCAGTAGCGGCTAGTGTAATAGGAGTTGCAGGACATCTTACTGTTCAACAACATTATGTGGTAAATATGATTATTTCTTTGATGTTCAGTTGTGGATGGTTAGCCCTAGGGTGGTTTATGTTTCAAGCAAAGAAGAAATATCTTGATGATTCAACAAGTGATGTTGAATGATTTCTGACCTTTTATGAATTGAATAGATAATGCCGTATTCTTATGTCTAAAATAAAACACCGGAGGTATGGAGTAAAGAGACAGCGTATATCCTGGATTTTACCAAGAACTACCATAATCTGTTACAGCGAGAAGAAGATGTCATATCCTACCGCTATGATGAATTTGGAACAGACCTTTTAGGAAACCAGGGACAACTCCAACCATTTGGTTATACGAGATATCAGAGAGATAACGTAGTGGGGACATACTATGCCCAGGCGAGGGAGTATGATGCGTGGAGTGGAAGGTTTACCAGTGAGGATGTGGTGAAGGGGAGTGTGACATATCCAGAGACCTTGAATGCGTATGGGTATTGCTGGGGGAATCCGGTGAAGTTTGTGGATAGGGATGGACAATCTCCTATTTTAGTAGGTATACTTGTTGCAGGAATTTTAGGTATAGTGATTGATTTAGGATTTCAAACAGTAGATAACGTTAAAAATGGAGAAAAATGGTATGATTATAATTTAAACGAAGCATGTATTGCCGGAACGGGAGCGATGCTTGGTACGGTTGTTTTTATGGCAGCACCAACAATTGCAACAGCGATTGTGGGAGCTGGGGCAAGTGCAGGAATGATTGGAGCAGTAACAATAGGCGTTGTTGCTGTAGGAAATTTTGTTGTTGGTGCATCAATGAGTGTATTGAGTGATTACATGGCAAATGTTGATAAAAATCAAATGCTAAAAAATGCAATAATTAGTGGAGTGTCTAGTGCAATATTCAGTATGCTGTTATTGGGATGGGAATTTTATAATCATAGTTTTGAACCTCTGAAAAGAACAATAGAATATGATTTGTTTGGATTAAAGTATGATAAATATGGTTTAGAAGGTTTTTATAAACAGTGTCTTAAAGAGGATTTGACAAAGTTTTTAATTTTTGTTTATGGATACGACATGGGTTCTGCTATTGCACAAACAATATTAGAGGATATTGTTAAAGAAGAAGAGGAGTGCCCAGATTGATAAAAATAAAATTTTTGTTAGATTTATTCACAAAAATATGATGACAGAAAGGAATTAATAGCATGGAAGAAAATTTCGAAATTAAACATAATTTAAAGGGAGCACTTTTTTTGGGATTGCTTATTTCGGTTTGTTTACTTATCATATTCTTATTAGCTAAAGGATTTGCCGTACCATGTATAAAAGATTTACCATCTATATTTATGATAATATTAATATTATGTATTGGTATGTATATAACATGGTCGAATTATTGTTTGCGGAAAATAGTAGTAGAAGAGGGAAGTTGTAAGTATGTAAATATGTTTGGTAGGAAAAAATTTTTCTCTATTGATAGCATAGGAAACATTGTGTTAAATGATAATGACAATGTTTTTATTTATGACAATTATGGTAATAAAATTTGTAAAATTGAAAGTAATATGATTAATTTAGAAAAATTAAGCGACTGTGTTTTGTATAAAAAACATAGTATTGCTAAATGTTCAAAAGATGAATTGGAAGACAATGTAAAAGAATATTATAAGTATTTCACGAATTATTTAAAATGTTTTTTTGCAGATAAGGAAAAATTAGACATTTGGTTAGAATATGGCTTACAGAAAGAAGAGAAAGATGACGCAATTTTTTATATTTTAAAAGTAAGAGCAAAAAATGAAAAAGGGTATTATAGGCAAAATTTTTTGAAAATAGGATATTGGGAATATGAAGTTGTATTTATTGGATATAAGAAAGAACAGAATACGATATTATATTGTGAAAAGGACAAATTGGAATGCTATGTTAATGAATTCTATAAAAAGTTAATTCGAATCAGAAAGAAAGAAGATATTATAAAAGGGAGAAAATTTTCATCATATGAAATGATGGAGACAATTAGTGTTTAAGAGGCTTGATTATGTAAGTTAGTAATATAAATCATGGAGGAGAGACTGTAATGTCCTATCACTACGATACGTAAAAGCGGAGTAAGACCTATCCGGAGACCTTGAATGCGTATGGGTACTGCTGGGGAAATCCCGTAAAGTTTGTGGATAGAGATGGAGAGTTTCTGTTGCTTGCTATTGTGCCAGTAGCCCTTTTTATGGTAGCGGTATTATATGGATGTAATAGTAATAAAAAGAATGGTGGGAAAAAATCAAATCAGACAACAACGGAACAGATAACGACAACTAAATATGTAACAACAACTGAAAAAATTCCGAAGGAGAGTAATGTTGGTATTAGTATTGATGATTATCATGTCGAGGATAGAAAAGATTTAATAGAGTTTATAAAATATGCGGAAGGAGAGTATTGGGAGAAACCATATGATTCAAATGAAGATGGTATTCTAGATACAATAGGCTATGGACATGATTTTACAAAAAAATGGTGATAGTGATAAGTGGTTGACAAAAGAATATATTACATTGGAAGAAGCAGAAAAACTTTTATTACAGGATATAATAAATCAAATACCATATGATTTCTTTCGGAAATTAGAAGATGAGGGGATATATCTAACTCCAAATGAAATTGATGCAATAGTAGCATTAGCATTTAATGTTGGTGCAGGCACACTGAATGATGATTCTCCTCATTTTAAAAAAATGCTAATATCAGGCAATTATTCTAAAGAGGAGATTGAAGAAGAGTTTTTAACATATTATAATGCGAGTAAAGATGGTCTCGGAACTCTCAAAAGAAGATATGCAGAGGCAAAAATGTTTAATGAAGGTATATACGATTCAAATTTTTATGATTGTGACATAGAATAAAGAGCATATTCAAATTGAGGAATAAATATAATGCAGATTAAAAAATGTAAAAGAATTATGAGAAAAATAAAACTGGGAATGCCAGTTACAATATTACTTATTTTTGGGTGGATTTTTGTTTTTGGAAATTATGGAAAGAACTCTTTGACGGGCATAGAAAACCAAATAGAAATATTTACCAATGAAGTGGCGGAATGGAGTAATCATTTCACAGGATATTTTTGTTTTACAGTAGCAGATTTGAATCAAGATGGAAACTTGGAATTGATTGTCTCGACTATAGAAGGAAGCGGTGATTATTCATTTACGAATTATTATGTAATTGAATATAAGACAGTGCAACTAATGCAATTGCAGGAAGATGAGTGTTCGGTTGCTCTGATTAATGATTTTCTAGAGGGAGAACAGGTCAATGATGGCACACATCGTATTGTTGACAATGGGATAACTTATGTTCCGGTGTATTATAATAAAAACGATAATATATTTTATTATATTCATCATGATTACAGTGGTCACACTCCATATGAAGCTCGCGATAAGGTGTATAGTCTGTCGTTGGAAAATAATAGTATAAGGGAGGAACTATTGGCATATAAGGAAACAACTTGTGATGAGCCATATAGCTCTAATGTATCTATTAACTATTGGGACAGTTTTCAAAACGAAATATCTGAGGCAGAGTACAATAAAATATCTGAGAAAATATATGTAAATTGTGACAAAATGGAGATGTGCTGGAAGTGGAAAAGAGTTGAAACAAAGGAAGAAGTACAGAATATGAATAAAGAAGAGTTGAAGAAGTTATTAATGGAATTATATGAAAATTTTAAAATTATGAATAAATTTGATGAATAGTTGATCTGCATATAAACAATATTTATGTGAAATTTCAGAGTGGGGAAATGACAACCTGCTATAGAAGGAGCAAGACGGAATACATGAAACTATATCTGAGACAGTTCCAGCCATTTGGTTATATAGGATATCAGAAAGATATCATATTGGTGATATATTATGCCCAGACGAGGGAATATGGTGCGAGGAGTTAAGTTTATGGAAGAAAATTTTGAAATTAAGCAACCATAGAGGAGATAATGTGATATCCTATCGCTATGATGAGTTTGGAACAGACCCTTCGGGAAACCAGGGACAGCTCCAACCATTTGGCTATACGGGATATCAGAGAGATATCGTAGCAGGGACATACTATGCCCAGGCGAGGGAGTATGATGCGTGGAGCGGAAGGTTTACCAGTGAGGATGTGGTGAAGGGGAGTGTGGCATATCCGGAGACTTTGAATGCGTATGGGTATTGCTGGGGAAATCCAGTGAAGTATGTGGATAGGGATGGAGAGTTTCCGACAAAAAATGATATAGAAGAAACAATAAAAGAGGCTTACGAAAAGGCAGAAGAGTGGGTAGTAAATAATGTGGATGTTAAAAAAAGTGTTACTATGACTACAAGAGAAAATTTTGGCATAGTGGGACATTATGAAAAAGTTACTGTTAGCGAAAAAGGTAATAATAAAAAATATAATGTGACTTTGGATAATGCATCACTAATTTCTGGCTCTGTGAGTTTAAATTATAATATTGGCGGTATTGATATAAATGGTAATGTAGGTATTTCAGGAAGTGGTCCTCAAACATCATATAGTTATACTTGGACCGGGAAAGATGATAAAAAACATAGTATTAAAGTAAAGACAGATTTTAAAAGTGTAGGAATTGAGTGGAAAAGTGATAAAGAACTGTACGGGTCTGGAATTAGAATAAATATGGGGAAGTTTTCTACATCAGAAATATATACATTTAGGACAGATGATACAAAAGAGGCAACAATAAGAAAAGAAGAAGGGAGTTATCTTAATAATCAAACACTGGCTTTAGCAGTTGTGGCAGTAGTAGTTTCAATACCAGAACTGGCATCAATATTTGGTAGTGTATCAGTTGCAGTGACAGGATTAGCAATGTGTATTTTAATAGCAAATTTATATAAAGAACAATTAAAATATAAGGATGATTGTGAAGTATAGTGGAGGAAAAATGGAAAAGAATAGTAATTATAAAAAACTTATAAAAATAAACCAACAGTTTCAACTAGGAGTACTTATTTTTATAGTCTCGATAATATTTATAATTTTATCAAGAAAACCTTATGATTTAAACCTTACTATTATTAAAATGGTGAGTTGTACTTCTCTTATTTTTATTTTTCTCTATATCCTTAAGAAAAGAATTCAGAAAATAATTTTGGAAGAGTGTGATTATGAGGCAAATTTATTATACTTAAATAAAATTTTAAAAAATGGTTCATGCAAAACAGTTCATCAGATAAATCTGCTTACTACATATCTGATGTTAGGAATGTATGATAAAGCGAAGGGTATAATAAATCAGCTGGAGAAAAAAATGTCTGCTTTGAACTCAAAAAAATATTTGAAAGTATATATTTTGAATTTGAAATATTTTGCTGAAAGTGGAGAATTAGAAAACTGGCAAAATTTTATAAATAGCGAAACAAGGCTTCAAAAGCATTTGGATAAGATGTGTAAAAGAAAAAGACAACATTTTCTAAAGCAGATAAAATTTTGGAATGAAATTATAAATCAAAATTGGGAAAATGTTATTTTCTTAATACAGAAAGTGTGTGTTGAAAATGAAATGCAAAAAATAGTTTTGTCATATTGGTATGCAAAGGCAAACGAAAACATTGGGAAACAAGAAGAGGCGGATATGTATTATGCTTATGTTTTGTCACATGGACAATATACAATATATTCTACATGGGCACAAGAGAGCATAAAGACAAATATATCGCAAAAGACATCTGTTGTAATAAAGAAACGTAAACATTTTGATAGTATTTTTTTCTGTGTAGGTATATTGCTATTTTCGATGTCAATGATATGTTGGATGTGGATAGTTCGTTTTAATACAAGTACAGAAAACATTTTGAAAAAATATAATTTTATGACAAATCAAAGAGATATTAAACAAATATATTCAGAGTTATATGATGAATATGTGTTTGAAATTTTTATAGATCAAAAAAAATATGATGGGAAATTTTGGAGAGTATTAGTTGAAAAAGATATTTTTTATTATTGTATTTTGAAAAAAGAAGGGAAGTACTACCATCTATTAGAATGCTTTAAGGTTAGTCCGGAAGATATGGAAGAGTATCAAGAGTTTAATGGTTATTTAAATGAAGAAGCATTTGAAGATGTGAGAATGACTCTTCTGCAATTTTATATAGAAGATTATATAAAAAAATATGGAAAAGTCAGTAAAAAAGAAGGATATTCATTTCCATGTATAGGAGTTCATAGCGATAAGGAAATCGGAAAGATAGAAGTACAAGGAAATTTTCCAGAGATAGAATGTATTGAATTACAAGAAACTGAATGGTATATATGGAAATACTGTAATATTGATTATACAGATGTAAAAGCTGAAGATATCATTTATAATGATGACTTGGATGGCTGATAGGAAATAATGCCAGTGGTGTAGGCGCATTAGATGATGGCGCAATTCCGGGGGTACTTGCACTTCCGGCAGAACTGTTTGGACAATTTGGACAGTATTTACCGCAGTTTACAAACAGTCTTGCATGTGGGCTGGAATAGGGAATCGGTTTCAAAATAACATTAAACAAAAACTGCATCGTTCATACATACGTTAATGATATGAAAAGATGTAGTCAAAGGATTAAGATAAAAATAATTGAAGTGATGAAAGGAATCTGGCGATGAAACAAATATTAAAAGTAGCAGGTGCAGTGTGTCTGGGGATTTTTATCTGGATATTAGTATGGGTGTGTATTATTTTTGTTTTAAATTTAAAAACAGAGGGATTAGGAAACACTGCAAAGGAAACTGAGGCAGATACGTCTAGCAGTCAGGAAGAGAGCCATGATGGGGAGAGTACAGAATTGACCATCAATGTGACTGGAAATTCTTTTTCAAAGCAGGAAAGCGGGAAAGAAAATATTTGTTATGACAGTATGCAGGAAGCACTATTAAATTCAACTATTTCCCTAGATGTAGAAGAACAGTACCGGCGAAATATTGATGAAGAAATAAAATTATTTGAAAATGATAAATATGCATTGCTTTTTTATCGTTCTATAAAGAATAAAAAAGAAGAAGCATTTAATTATGTTCGGTTTAATGTAGCGATGGAAAATGGAAAAAAAATGTATCAATTTGAACAGATGGATGGAACAATAGATTGCTATAATGCTCTTTTTTTGGGTGATGCAAGAGATGTGATTGAAAACTACATAATTGCCTCAGAAATAATTGGGAGCATTGGTATAAATCCAGAGGAAGAACGCTTTATTTATGGAGAGGTATGTGAGGATTTTTTTGAAGAAGGAGAAAGCATAGAAAATTTAAAGATAGAAGGGCAAAAACCGGATGAAATCATAGAATATAAATCATTTGGTAAAATATGGTATTTCTGGTATTATAACGATTTGCAAAGTGATAAAAAGTATGATGAGTTGGAATTTACAATTAAAAAAGATTAATACTTAGAACTTTATGTTTTATACAATAGGAAAAACAGTAAACTATGGCTTGCAAGTCTGAAGAATTATGATTGTTGATTTAGAAGGATTACGAGATTTTTTGTCGTAGAAGTATTAGGCATGGAAGTTAAATACGATTAAATATAGAGTGAAAACAAAATAAACAAAAATATATAAAATAAAGGTTATAATTTATCCAGAATTATATCTGGGACAGTGAAGTCCTGTTCATGGAAGAAAACGGAGAGAGTTACAGTTATCTAAATGACATGCAGAGAAGCGCTATGCGGTTATTGAACCATGGAGGAGAGGATGTAATATCCTACCGCTATGATGAGTTTGGAACAGACCTTTCGGGAAACCAGGGACAATTCCAGCCATTTGATTATACAGGCTATCAGAGCGATACCATAGTGGGGACATACTATGCTCAGGCGCGGGAGTATGATGCGTGGAGAGGGGAGTTTACCAGTGAGGATGTGGTGAAGGGAAGTGTGGCATATCCGGAGACTTTGAATGCGTATGGGTATTGCTGGGGAAATCCAGTGAAGTATGTGGATAGGGATGGAGAGAAGCACAGTTTGTATCTGAGGATGATGATTATTATACAGGTGATGTAGAAGACGGACAGCCAGTTGTAAAGAAAGAAGAACAGTATTTTGTTCCAGCTGATGAATATGTAAGAATAGGGACTGCTGAAAATGGTATGCCAATTATAACAAATCAAGACGTAGGCATAGAAGTAGGCGACGTGGATTTAATTGATACTACATATGATGCAACTACAGATGGACTTTCTGTCATGAACGAAGTCAATAACATAACTATGCCTAAAATCATAAAAGAACAGCCTAGACCGAAAAATATAGGAAAGGGGACTTGGGATAAAGGGATAGCAAAAGAATTAGCAAAACAGTCTAAATTTTATTCTAAAGCAAATAAAGTGTTAGAAAAGCTGGGATATATAGGGGTTGGTCTTGATGTTTTTATCGGAATATATGAAAACAGACAGGCAGGTACCAGTTGGAAAAGAACAGCATCTGATGCTTTTGTTGATTTAACAATTAGTTTATTTATTTTTGCTGTTGCCGTGCCGATTGCGACAGTTGTAGCAGCAGTTCTTGGTGCAGTATTAGGTGGTCTTGTTGGGGTGTTTTTTGGCTCGGGTCCTGGTGCAGTATTAGGTGCAGCATTAGGTTCGGGAATTAGTATAGCCATTATATCTATCTTAGTTGCAAGTGGATTGAATTATTTATTTAATAAATGGGACGGTTATAAATGAAAGACGATAAGTGAGCATATGAAGGAAGCGTTGTGGTCAGATATCAATTGGTTAGAGGAATTTTTTAACGGATTAATTAGTTGTTGCGATTGAAATGTTTTAGTGACAATATAGATTGGAGAATTTTATGAAAAATGATTGGACATCAAAAAATTTAATGAAGTTAAATGCGGTGTTGGTAATGATAATCGGTTTCTGCGATATTATAATTATAATTTTTTTCCAAGGACTAAATTCATGGGAAAAATGGAAAGTAGAAAGTATTAAAATATTTATTTTATTATTAGTGTCAAGTTGTATTATAGTATTATTTTTTCAATTAAAAATCAAACGTAAAACATTTGGTCATGTAATTGGAATAGAAATCCTAATATTTTCTATGGTGCTGTTTGTTTCGATAATGAAAGGATATTATAATATATATGAAATGTTGAATTATAAATTGTTATGTATATATGTTATTTTAAGTATAATAGCATATTTGTTATCTCGAAAAGTAAGTAGAAAACTTTATGAAAAATTGTCGTTAGGAGAAAAAATAGGTGACAAAAGCGGTCATAAGCTTGAGGATGGAGCATTGAGCGGTATTGTATTGTGTACAATAGCTTCTGTGCGATATCTAACTATGAATATGCAATATATAGTAAATATTGTAATTTCTCTCGGCATTTGCTTTTTTTGGTTGTTTGTGGGTTTTTTTATGCTTGTGATGAAACCAATGAACGATGAAAATACATTTGAACCATAGTCAAGTAAGTAGACACAATTATTAGAAAAACCTTGGAGTAGCGAATGATGCAGTTGGATTTGTAGCGGATGATGTGGCGGTAGCTTCTGTATTATAACATTAATAGCCATACTAGGAGACAAAATTAAGGATTATTTAAAAATAAAGAAGAATGTGAAAGTTAGGGGGAATGATATTTGGAAGAATTTGTTATGAGGGAATTAACTAAATCAGAGTTTGACAAATTAGATAGTTTTATTGCAGATGAAAATACGGAATTATATCAGTACTTTATGGCAATTGTCATTAGTGATTTGATTCCGGTGGGGAAATTATCCTTAGAGAAAGCATTGGAAAAGGTATTAGATGATTATCCCAAATGTGACCCCAAAGAAGATCCTTTTAGTGTGTATGGATTAATTGATGCGTGGCTTCGTTTGTGTATGGAATATAAAAATTACGGTTTGGTGGATTTACTTGATAGGCGGCAAGTGCGAGGGTTAAGATATAGTATTGACGTTATAATAAATGGATTTATAAATTGTATATGGTATGATGTAAGTATAGGGAGTGCAGGAAAGAAACAAAGCGATTTGGAAGAAAATTATACAAGGATAGTAATGCAAGGTGTTCCAAAATGGACAGGCGTCCAAGTTGATGTAGATCCCAAATTAATGTATTGTTTTATAATGACGACCTTAGAAAATATAGGATTTCGGTTAATTGTACAAAGTGATAATACGAGGTGTATTGATTTAGAAATCTTTAGGGGGATAGAATTTTGATGAAGAATAAGTATGTATTTAAAAAACTGGAAGATGAAAGCAGATTTCATACGTCAGGAAAGACCTTTGATTTGGATAGACCCATGGAAAAGGTAGCAGAGGTTTGGGGTAGTCTGATTACTTTATTTGGTCGGACTAAATATGTGGCAGAAGATATGGAGGAAGCCTTCAGCTATTTTTTAGAAGCTATTGATAATAAAAATTATTCAATATATTTTAACATTTATTATGGGGCAACAGGTTTGGCGGTCGGAATCGGAAAAGAAGACCATGAGTCAGATAGAGCAAAAGAAATGGTTCATGTATTTATGGATAAATTGGGAGAAACAGTTCCCACAGATTTTGACTATGTTGGGTATTATTGGGACTATGGCTGTAAAGTGGAGCTAGGCGTGGTACATGGAAAAGGGTATGCCAGAGACATAGAGCTAGATGAAGAAGATTTGTAGCATCTAGAGATAGTACCTTTACTGGCTATTTTTATATATGTAAAATTACTAGCCCAAACCAGATTTGGAGATTTTTGGTTAAAATCCTGGTGAAGATGATTGGTACACTCGGCCGACACTGATGTGAATGCCATAATCACGTTGGAAAACATAAGTAATTTTGTAAGCCCCCAGACGTTTGCTATTGTCAGCATAGATTTGCAAATTCTTTTTTGCAATCTCCTGGTTTTGGATGGTGCGTGTGGCTGGTTGTGAATTGTAATCTTTGTAATAAGTGCTTCTGTTGACACCTAAGACTTTACATAGAAGCTTGTGAACAGCCTTTAATCGTTGTTTGAGTGTGGCGTGAAGATGGCAATCGCTTTTAGTATGAGAACCCCCTCTTCAAGTTGGGCGTTGCGTTTTTGAAGTTCCTTAATCTGCTTGGCGGTCAGGATTTTGCCATCATCGTTTTCAACAGTTGAGTATTGTTTAATCCAGCGGGCAAGAGCAGTGGCAGACACCCCGTATTCTTTACAGAGTGTAGCTTGAGATTTGCCACTGGATTGATACAGGTTGATGAAGACGCATTTAGATTTTTCGTCATACCGATTTCCGTTTTTACTTGTGGACATGGTAGATACCTCCTTTTTGGTGTCTACTTTATTGTAATACATAGTTACTTTTCGTGTCCACTTATTTAGTATAGATCCAATAACTGCCGGAATGAAAAGGCTGTGTACTGTGATCTTCGGTCAGAATGAAACATAAGTCCTTCGGGATAGTTATGTTTCTTATAAGCTTTTTTTCCACGAAGTAGAGATTGGATATTAAAGATAACAATGTAATTGTAAAAGAAGGGAGAACACTTAATCAGTAATCATAAATGCATTTATATTGTTCGCCTGAAAGATGAGGTGTTTAAAGAAAATGTATGTTCAGAATAAGAAAAAAATAGTCGCTATAATAGGAATAGTGGTTATAATAATATGTATTGTTTTAGTGCCTGTTCATAAAATGTTAAGAAAAAAATGGGAGAAGGATAGGAAAGAATATTTGCTTAAACAACAACAGTTAAAACAAGAACTGGAACCGTTTATGGAAGAGGCAAAAAAAGTGATGAGAGGACAAAAGACTGAAACGGGGGAGATGGCATTATATAATTTTAGCCCAGATGGATATTATGAGAATGTGTCGTATATTGATGCAGACGCAGATATCATTGTAGCAGATATACAGGGAGATAAAGGAACTTTAGTGATAACATATTATATTCATCGCCTTGATAAAACAGGAGAATGCATTAGTTCGGAAGATTGTGACATTATGGTGTGGGAAATTGCTAAAAATGAAACATGGGAGTTAGTAAATGTTCCAGATCCTCTGGGAGGTGATAGGGAAAGAGCAGAAAAGTTAATGAAAAAGATGATGGAATATAGTGTGGTTGAATATAATGAAAATTGGATATTAGAATATCATGAAGAAAGGATGACAGAATTTAAGGATTGATGATATATACAAATTATAAAAGTAATACAATACTGCTATGATGAATTTGGAACAGACCTTTCGGGAAACCAGGGACAATTTCGGCCATTTGGCTATACGGGATATCAGAGAAATACCGTAGCAGGGACATACGACAACTGAATATGTTATAATAACTGAAGAGATTTAGATTTTTTTAATTGCAGTATAGAATAAAGAGTATTTGCAAAATGTTTTAAAATTTTTTAATAAGTGGAAGTGAGGATAATGCAAATTAAAAAACGTAAAAGAGTTAAGAGAAAAATGAAACTGATAATGATACTTTCAATATTATTTATTTTAGGGTTTGGACTTGCTTTTGGAAATCATAGAAAGAACTCTTTAATTAGTATAGATAATCAAATTGAAATATTTACAAAAAAAGTAGATGAATGGAGCAATAATTTTACAGGATATTTTTGTTTTACAGTAGCAGATTTGAATCAAGATGGAAGATTAGAATTGATTGTTTCTACCATTCAGGGTAGTGCTGATTATGCATATACGGATTATTATGTAATTGAAAGTAAGAAAGCAAAATTGAAGCAATTGCACGAAGATGGGCGTTCGGTTGCGCTGATTAATAATTTTCTAGTAGGAGAACAGGTCAATGATGGTACACATCGTATTGTTAAAAATGGGGTAACTTATGTTCCGGTTTATTATGATAAAAACGATAATATGTATTATTATATTCATCATGATTATAGTGGACACACCCCATATGAAGCATATGATAAAGTATATAGTTTGTCATTGGAAGATAATATAGTAAAAGTGAATCTATTAGCATATAAACAGACAACTTGTGATGAACCATATGGTGCTAATAAATCAATAAGTTATTGGGATACTGCACAAAATGAAATATCAGAAGCAGATTATAATAAAATGGCTGAGAAAATATATGTAAATTGTGACAAAATGGAAATGTGCTGGAAGTGGAAAAGAGTTGAATCAAAGGAAGAAGTACAGAATATGAATAAAGAAGAATTGAAGAAGCTATTAATAGAATTATTTGAAAATTTTAAAATTGTGAATAAAATTGATGAATAGATGGAAATTAGAAAGATTTTTCCTTGAGGAGTGTGATTAGAATGAAAAAGAGGACGAAAAAGAAAGTGACAATAATAATAGTCATACTCATAGCAGTGAATTTAATTTGGGTGGGGAAGAATATTTTATTTAATCATATTTTCCACAAAGAGAATGCGAGAGTAGAAGCTATTTCTTATCTGAAGGCACTGGCAAAAGTATACACAGAAGAAGATTATTTTATTATTTACTTTAAAAAAGGTTTCTTTGATGATGTTGCAACAAAATATTATTTTGATGGAAAAAAGAAAGGCTCTGTTATTTTGACAGGGAAAAATCCTTTTGAGATGCACAGCGGGAATGGTAATGCAGCAATATTTTGCGGAGCGGCAGGTAATCGATTCCTAGTGAAGGGAAAAATCGAAGAGCAATATAAAGATATTGTTGAAGAAACAGTAATCAAAGTAGAATCATGGGATATTATTTATCCTATTAAAAGAGCTTACATAGATGAGTATGATCATCGATATCTATATCCTCCAAATTTTATAGATGATTATGATGTGGAACGTGGAGATTTTATTCCAGATACAATAGGAGATGAGGCATTGTATTATTTTGAAGTCGAGTATTGTTTAGATAACAAAACTGACTACCTGCTTGTCTCACCTAAAAAAGAAGATGGAGAAATTCAATGGTACATATGTGAAGATGGTATACCAAATGAATACCAAAAATTATCTGAGAAAATTCAATTGTCTGGTGATTATCCGGGGAAGGAATATGATGGGTTTTTAGACGAAGAAGTGTATGAGGATGAAGCTGGTGAGGACGGTTATCGACATTATCGTAATTTGCTTTTAATAAAAGGAAATTACGATAATAAAATATTTAAAGTGGAAAATTGGAAGTTTGTTAAAACAATTTATCGAATGTATGATGATGGAGAAAGACATACAGGTTATTATTTTGATCAAAGAGATTTTAAGTAGAATGGTATACTATATTGGAGAAAAAGGTTAACACATACGAAACAGGGAGGAGAAATTATTTATCAGTAGGACAATAAGTGTATAAAATATATACCAGCAGTGCATATTATGAACATGGATTGGACGAAATTTTATTATTAAAATAGTTGTATATGCTTTTAACTTAGAAAGGAAAGATATATGGCAGTATCGAAAGAAAAAATTGCGTCTGGAAATAGATTAAAAATGTTACGAGAGCAGCTGGGATATACACAGGAACAATTTGCCGAGAAGTTAGATATTTCCGTTTCAACCGTGAAGAAAATGGAAACGGGAGAATATAATATATCGCTGGACACACAGAGAAAAATTAAAAATACATTTAATAATGTTTCAATGGAATATCTTTTGTTCGGAGAACAAAAGGGCATCAATGATTTGTGGGCACAGATTCTGGTATTGGACGAATGGGAGAAGCTTGTTATTTTTCATAGATTATTTGCACATTTTGGGTTAGATGATAAATCAATTGCAAATAGGGATATCGATGAAGAACGGCTGAGAAGGCTGATACAATATTTAAAAGAATCATTTAAGGACTAAAGAGATGAAAAAAGTACTAGTACTAGAAGATGACCACGCAACACTTGAAGCAATTGAAAAATTAATTCATGAAATGGATGAAAATGTTTTAGTTTATAAAATTACGACGTTACCGGAGGCCTATCAGACAGCGGTAGAACATGATATTACGCTTTTCATTGTGGATATTATGCTTGATAATTCCATACGGAATGATGTATCCGGTTTAGTATTTGTTGAGAAAATCCGGGAGATTGAGAAATATGCATTTGTGCCGGTAATTTTTATTACAGCATTGGTTGACCCGGAGCTGCATGCATATCGTAAATTGCATTGTTATGGATATTTAGAAAAGCCATTGCTTGTGAAGGAAACAAAACAGCTGATTAACCAGGCGTTAAAATTTCAAGTTCCACAAAAAGAGGAAGGAACTGCATATTTTAGGAAAGATGGAATAATTTATGCAGTTGATAAGAAAGACATTATTTATACGAAAAGTCATGGTGGAAAGGTAACGGTCATGACAGGAAAGGACGAATTGGTAGTCTATTATCGAAACTGCAAAGAGATATTAAAGGAATTAGATTCGGATAATTTTATTCAATGTAATCGGGGAACGATAGTGAATAAAGCATTTATCAATTCAATTGATTTTGTAAACAGGATAATTACACTGAAGAATGATTATGGAATATTAGAAATAAGTACAAAAATGAAGAAAGGTTTTATGGAAAAGATGAAGGAAAATTAAATTCAATGTTCCTGCAGCTTCTGTAGTGGTTACAGAAGTTGTTCTTTTTGTTGCCAAGCATGTGAGAAAAAGGTCCAGTGGACCTTTTTGAGTTGAAAAGCTTGCTTTTACTGGGGTAAGGATGAAAATGGGAAAGTATCTTCTTTTTTTGTGTGCTTTGTGTTACAATACTAACGATTATAAAATGAGAGGATTATTTTATGAGTAGTGGATTTTTTAGCAGGGTAAAGGGAAATTTAATTAAATGGTGGCAATTGGTGGTTTTGCCGGTGCTTAGAATTAACAATAACGTGTCGAAGAAGACAGAACGGTATGTGATTCAGGAAAACAGAGAGGCTGTTCCGGATACTCCTGCTGTCAATACACAGGTTAATGAGCATGCTGCCGATAGCGCAGTACATAATGCAGACGAGCCTGTTGAAGCAGCGAAAGCACAGACTCCGGAAGGTGAAGATCCATTGGAGGTATTGAACCGTATTAACCGGGAAAAGGAAAAAGAACGTCTGAGAGAGATAGAAGAGGGAAGACAGAAGGCACAGGAACAGGAGCGTATTGCATCCATAATGAATGCCAACAAGGTAGATGTGAATGCATTTATTGCGGCGGGAAAGGCAGCAATGGAAGTCTCTGGCAAGGAAGAGGAGAAACGCAGAAAGGAAGAGGAAATGCAGCGGGCACAGGAGATTATTGACCGACTGAATAGGGAAGCTGCAGAGGATGAGGCAAAAAAGCAGGCGGAGATTGAGGAGGCAAGGAAACAGGCAGAGGAGGCCTTTAAGTAGAAGTTTTCAGGAGATGTAATAATGAAAACATTGCAGGAATTGCAGAAGGATGGAATTGATATTGACGGAGCCATGGAGCGGTTTATGGAAAATGAGGAGATGTTCCGTTATTTTTTAAGGCAGTTACCTGCGGAGGATGCCTACTATTCGATGCTGCAGGCATTAAATGAAAAGAATGTGGAAGCGGCCTTTGACTGGGCGCACCGGCTGAAAGGGATTACAGCCAATCTGGCATTGCCGCAGCTTTATGAGGAATTGTGCAATATTGTGGAAATTTTGAGAGATGGGGAACTGCCGGATGCAGGCGTACAACAGCATTTTATAAAATTATATGAGGATACAATGGAATACATTTGCAAAGAGGTATAGACATGAAAAATGGCAATACAGTTTTGATTGTTGAAGATGTAGCGATGAACCGTGCTCTCTTGAGACAAATGTTTGAACAGGCGTATGAGATTGCTGAAGCAGAGAACGGAAAAATTTGTATAGATTATTTAGAGAAAAACAGAGCTCAGGTTGTGATGGTGCTTTTAGATATTAAGATGCCGGTTATGGATGGCTATGAAGTGATGGAATATATGAGAGAATCCGGATGGATGTCCCGTATTCCGGTTATGCTGATTACCAGTGACGAGGATGGAGATGCCATGGAACGGGGGTATGCTCTTGGAGCAAGTGATGTTATTTTTAAGCCGTTTCAGCATCATATTGTAGTACAACGTGTAAATAATTTAATTGAGCTATACCGTCATAAAAATCACTTAGAGGAAATGGTGGAAATACAGACTTTTGAACTGAACAAACAAAACACCAGACTGAAGGAACACCATGAGCATCTGGTTGAAGTGTTACGGGATATTATTAATTACCGGAATGCAGAATCTGTGGAGCATGTCCGGTATGTACAGGGATATACCAGAATTTTGGCAGAACACTATGCCAGGGTTTTCCCGAAATCCAGAATGACGCCGGAAAAGATTAACATGATTGTCAAGGCGGCGCAGATGCATGATGTAGGCAAAATTACAATGCCTGATTCGATTATTTCCAGACCGGGAAGACTTTCGGATGTAGAGATGGAAATGTTAAAGGAGCATACTATAAAGGGCAGTCAGATAATGAAGGTTATGACTGAATTTGAATCGGAGGAATACAGTCGGATTTGCTGCAATGTGTGTCTATACCATCATGAAAAATATGATGGTACAGGATATCCAAAGGGGATAAAAAGCAACCGGATTCCTGTGGAAGCCCAGTTGGTTGCTTTGGCAGATATGTATGATATACTGGTCAATTCCTCAACCAATAGGGAGGTTTGTTCTAAGGAAAAGGCTTACTATATGCTGATGAATGGGGAGTGTGGAGAGCTTTCACCCAAAATGAAGGAATGCTTAGAGGCTGCAAAGGAAGATATCGAAGCATTTTCACTGGATGGATAAAGGAGTTATTTACTATGAATATTGGATTGTTTACCGATACCTATTACCCGGAACTGAACGGGGTTGCCAATTCGGTATTTCTATTGAAAAAAGAGTTAGAAAAAAAGGGACATAACGTCTATGTGATTACGACAAAAACGCCGGGGGCGCCAGCCAATGAAAAAGGCGTACTGCGTGTTCCATCAAAGGCATGTTCCTTTGTGCCGGAACGCAGGATTGGATTATTTTATCATCCTAAGATTGCTGTGAAAATTCATAAAATGAAGCTGGATATCATTCATACCAATACGGAATTTGCAATTGGTATGTTTGGAAGAATTATGGCACATGAGTTGTTCATTCCGGTAGTGCATACCTACCATACGATTTATGAAGACTATACTCATTATATTAAAAAATATATTTCCAATGGAGACCGTGCCAAAAAGCTTGCCAAGATGTACAGTAAATTTAGTGTAAGAGGTGCAGAAGAGCTGATAGTTCCCACAAAGAAGGTAGAAGAACTGATGCACCGCTATGGGGTGAAGCCGGATATTAATGTGATTCCCACAGGAATTGATTTAACCCGCTTTCGTACCAGGGACAATGATGCCCAGAAGAACAAATTGAAGAGCTCCCTTGGTATTCCGAAGGAGAATAAAGTGGTTCTCTATTTAGGACGTGTTTCCCAGGAGAAAAATATTGATGAGGTTATGAAATATCTGAATCACTATATGGATTCCCATACGAATGTGACATTTTTGGCAGTGGGGGACGGTCCGTACCGCAGTACGCTGGAAAAAAATGCAAAGGGATTAAAACACCGCAAGCAAATGGTGTTCGCCGGTGCAAAACCATGGGATGAGATTACGCATTACTATCAGCTGGCAGATGTTTTTGTTTCGGCTTCTACCAGTGAAACCCAGGGACTTACCTATATTGAAGCCCTGGCATCCGGGCTGCCGGTAGTGGCAAGAAAGGACCCGTGTCTCGATGGCGTTCTTTATCAGGGGATAAATGGCTATGAATTTAGCGATGAAGAGTCGTTTATTTATGGCATTGAACAGGTATTATGGAATGAAAGTCAGATAGATTACCAGAAAAATGCTGCGGAGAGTGTAGAACAGTTTTCCACTGAAAAATTTGCCGCAAGAGTGGAAAATATCTATTATCATGTTACGAAAACTCACCGGAATCTCTTAATCCGCATGGCAAACAAGATTGGCTATGACAGGACTGGAATTAAGCCGTTGGGAGGACCAATGGCAATGAATCTGGGTAAGTCTGATATGGATGCCAGCCGTATTGCACTGGGATGTATGCGGATGGAAAAGCTTTCTGTGCAGGAGGCGGCGAAGCTTGTAAATGTGGCATTAGAACAGGGAATCACTCTTTTTGACCACGCAGATATTTATGGGCAGGGAAGAAGTGAAGAGATTTTTGGCAAGGTGCTGGCAGAAAATAAGGGCATGAGAGAAAGAATGCGGATTCAGACAAAATGCGGTATCCGTGACGGGTATTATGACTTGTCAAAAGCATATATTCTATCGGCAGCAGAAGACAGCTTAAAGCGTCTGCAGGTTGACTGCATTGATATGCTGCTGCTGCACAGACCAGATGCGTTGATGGATGAAAATGAGGTGGCAGAAGCTTTTCATCAGCTGGAAAAGAGTGGAAAGGTAAGGCAGTTTGGTGTCAGTAATTTTAACTCTGCACAGCTTGAATTGCTGCAATCAGCATGCAGGGAACCTATAATGGTGAATCAGTTGCAGTTTGGTTTAATGCATGCGGGAATGGTGGCACAAGGGATGGAAACCAATACCTTGTCTGAGGGCGGTATCATGCGGGATATGGCAGTGCTGGATTACTGCCGGCTCAAGGGCATTACAGTTCAGGCATGGTCGCCATTACAATATGGTTTTTTTGAAGGTAGCTTTGTGGATAATGAGAAATTTCCGGGATTAAATGAAACGCTGGAGCGGATGGCAAAAGCCTTTGGTGTGACAAAGACAGCTGTTGCGGTAGCGTGGATTTTACGGCATCCGGCTAATATCCAGGTGATTGCAGGAACTATGAATGTGGAGCATTTAAAAGAATTATGTACTGCGGTTCACGTTCATTTAAGCCGGAAGGAGTGGTATGAGTTGTATGAGGCAGCGGGACATACGCTGCTGTAGAAATGAATTTCTTTACATTTTCACAAAAGCATGGTACTCTCATAAAGATATCTGTTATAGTTTCACAGACATGAAACTGTGAAGGATATATTTAGGATAAAGGAGATAATGAATGAAAAAAACACAAGCATTAGGATTGACGGCTGTTTTGATGGCAGCATTATTAAGTGGATGTGGCAATACATCTTCCGAATATCTGTTGGATGTAAAATATTCCAAATATGTAAAGCTCTGTAATTACAAAGGAGTGGAGGCAACCAAGGTAAAATTTGATATTACGGAAGCGGATGTACAGGAGCAGATTGAGCAGAATTTATACGATTATGTTACCTATGATGTGGTGACTGACCGGGGAATTGAAACCGGAGATTATGCGAATATTGATTATGTGGCAACGATGGACAATGAGGAAGCAGAGGGTTATTCTGGTGAAGGAGAGGATATTCTGGTTGGAGAAGGGTATATTTATCCCGAGGTAGAAGAGGCTTTGGTGGGCATGAAAACTGGTGAGGATAAAACAGTAGGAGTGACTCTGACAGACGAGTATGCCGAGGAGGAGGACGTTGGAAAGAAGCTTTCTGTCAAGGTAACATTAAATGAAATCAGCGTCGAAAATCTTCCGGAGTATAACGAAGAATTTGTGCAGGAGAATACGGATTTTAACACTACGGAAGAGTATGAGGAATCTGTCAAAAAGGAGATGCAGGAATCCAAGGAAGAGGAATACAAGTATGTTGCCGCGGAGGAAATCATGGCATACCTTGTTGATAATTCGGAATTTGACGGATATCCGCAGGAATTGTATGACGAGTGCAAGGAAAACTATGACAGTAGTAATGAGTATTATGCCTCTATGTACGGAATGGAATTAGAGGATTATCTGGATACCTTTGGATTGGACGAGGAAACACAGAAGCAGGATATTGAGGATAATGTTCAATATGAAATAGTTGTTGGAGCCATTGCGCAGGCAGAGGGAATTGATTGTACAGAAAAGGAAATTACTGATTTTATCAAAGATGTATATGCGGATTATGGATATGAGAGTGAGGATGCATTTTCAGCTGACTATTCTAATGATGAAATTGGATATGAACTGATTTATGAAAAGGTAATTGATTTTCTCTGTGAAAACGCAGAATTTAACGAGATTTCTGAGGAGGAATACCTGCAGGAGCAGGAGGCGGATATGTATTTTGAGGGCGATGAGGTCTTGGATGAAGATGCAAAAGCAGATGAGGGGCAGGAGTTGCCGGAGGAAGATATGCAGCTTGAAGATGGCTCCGATGGTGATACGCTGGATATAGAGATAGATGATTCTTCTGATACGGAGGAGGAAGAATAAGCAGTAGACAAAGCTGTGTAAAATAATTATAATGTGATAAAGAATATAAGAAGGATTGTTGCGGTAAGCATTTCTTAGGGCAGCAATCCTTTTCATGTATTATTAAACAAAACGCCCGAAGGAGCGGAGGGATAGGAGGGGAAAAAGAATGGCCGGACACAGAGGGTTTTGCAAAAAAACAGTATTGGGAAGAGCTTTGCTTTCTGGATGGCTTATGCTTGGCTGTATGCAGATACTGACAGGCTGCAATGCTCGAATGCCAGAGCGGACAGCAGCTTCAGACAGCACAGCATCAACTGAGAGTATGGACGCAGCCGGAAATAATGAAAAGGGAATTTCCGAAAAGGAAGTATCGAAATATAGTATTGCTGCAAAGAACTGGAAAATTAAGGATTATTTGATAGACGGAACAGATAATTTGTATGAGTTGTCCATGGATGAACTATCTAATCCGGATGCATGGATTATTGGTATGAAGCCGTATGGAAATCAATTTGCGGTGATTCTGGATAATGGGTATTCACAGCTTAAGCTTTATCTGGTTAATCCTCTTACTACGGAAATTACTGCTGCCGTCGATTTACCTGCAGGCATATATGATGGGAACAAAATCCGGATAAATGATGAGAATCAGTTAGAGGTGTTGAATCTGGAGACATATGAGCTCATGATATTCGATGAAAAATTGCGGGAAAGGAAACGGATTTCCCTTGAAGGAGTACAGACAGACTATTTTGTGGCTTCTAAAAATCATAAATATTGTTATTTCTGGGATTATGGGGATGGCTGTTTCTATGAATATGGGACGGATACAAAGAAGAAGGCTAAGATTTTTCCAGATATAAGCGGCATTGGGACTGGCAGAGTGATTGGACTTCTCAGACAGGATACATGTATTGCATTATACTATGCCCGAACTGAATCAGAAGACATAATCTATGAGGTGCGAGAGCTTTCCTCGGGAAGTATTCTGTATCAGGATGAGGCGGAAATAGACGGAATAGAGTGTGAGGAGGATTCTTATTTGCTCCGCCATTTTGAGGAAGGACTTTTGGAAATTCTATATGGGAAAGAAAATGGAGGAACACCGCAGGTATTAGCTTTAAAGGATTATAAAGAATACCAGCAGGTGGTAACAGACCTGCCATCAAAATCAGTAGTCAGCAGCATGGTTACGGAGGACGCTGATGAAGCATACCAGATTCTGGCAGAGGAGCAGCAGTTAGAAATGCCGGAGGCGGAAGGACAGAAGGTTACCATGTTTACGGTAAACCAGTATAATTTGGAAACAGGTAAACGCCAGTATGCAATGGATTTTTATTATATACAGGATGCGGACAGTTATTTTGCAAGCTGCCAGACATTATATCTGGAAGGAACAGAATGTATTATCTGTTGTATAGATGGAACTGTAAAATGCTGGCTGGTATGGGATTTGACGAAGGAAAGCAGTAAAACACAGGATGAAAAAAATTATTTTTGCAAATGGCAGGATCCGGCCAATCCGGATAAAGAGGCTTTGGCACTTTTGAAAGAGCGGGCTGAAAAAATTGGGAAAGAAAATGGAGTGGAAATATATTTTGGGGAGGATATTAAGAACTGTCCAAGGGATATTTATGACTATAAGGTTACAAATAATGCAATACGGATTGACAAAATGCTGGATTTATTAGAGAAGGCGTTGGGAAAATATCCGGCGGGAATGCTGGAACAGCTGGGACAGAAGGAGAATGCTGGCAGTAAGCTGCATGTTTATCTATCCGGCGGGATTACACCGGTTGATGAGACGGGAATTGATTCTATTGGGATTCAGAATTCTTTGGATGGAATTCTTTTTCTCGTGCTGGATGTAAACAGCTTTACAGATTTGGAAAATACAATATATCATGAAATATTTCATGCAATTGAGGGGGAGCTGAATTACAGTGAAGCAGCATTTTTTGACTATGAGGTGTGGGACAGCCTGAATCCCAAGGACTTTGTATATGATTACGACTACCAGGAAAACAGTGCAAATTATGATTTTGATTATACTTTAGATGACGCTGAGCATGAAGCTTATTTTGTTGATATATATTCCAAGAGCTTTCCGGGAGAGGACCGGGCAAGAATCATGGAATATGCCATGCTGGACGAAGCGGATGCGAGACGAAAAAAGATTGAAGTGCCCAGACTGCAGGCAAAATTAGAGTATATCTGTGAACAGATTCGGAAAGGCTTTGATACCACCGGCTGGCCGGAAAAAACTTCGTGGGAACAGGCGTTAAACTAGAACGGAGCTATGTTTGTTACAATTCAGACCTGCCGTCAGCACCAGGCAGGTCTGAGTTGTAACTTTCCCGCAAAAGAAGATATTTATTGCGCACAGTTTGGTATTGTTATTTCATTTAAATTATGCTACACTTATCAGGAACTGAATATGAACGGGGAGCTTGTGCAGCAGGCTGAGAGGAAGTCATCAACTTCGACCCGCAACCTGATTTAGGTAATGCTAACGTAGGGATTCAAAATGTATGTGTATAATAATAGAATTGGTTATTTTGAGAAGCTCCCTGTACAAGCAGGGAGCTTTTTCACGTAAGCGATACAAGGCAGATGAAGCAGCGCCTGGATGCTTAGCAGACAAAGTGAGCTTAGCAGAAAGGTATACAGAGTAAGCGGAATTGAGGTGTATGGCTGCCGGGTCGAAACACCAAGCGGATTAATCAGAAAGGAAGGTATAGCAATGGATTATACAACACAAATGGATGCCGCTAAAAAGGGCATTATCACAAAGGAAATGAAAGTAGTTGCGGAGTACGAAAAGATTCCGGCAGAGGATATCAGGAACCTGGTGGCAAAGGGACAGGTGGCAATTCCTGCAAATAAGAATCACACTTGTTTAAAACCATATGGAATCGGAACGAAGCTTAAGACCAAGATTAATGTGAATCTGGGCACTTCAAAGGATTGTCTCGATTTGGATGTGGAGATGGAGAAGGTAAAGGAATCCATCCGTTTGGGAGCAGAATCCATTATGGATTTGAGTTCCTTTGGCGACACCCGTAAATTCCGGACAAAATTAACGGGAGAATGCAGTGCCATTATTGGTACGGTTCCGATTTATGATGCAGTGGTATATTACAACAAGGCGTTGAAAACCATTACTGCAAGACAGTGGATTGATATTGTCAAAATGCATGCCGAGGATGGCGTGGATTTCATGACAATTCATTGTGGTATCAATAAAGCAACTGCAGAGCGGTTTAAAAAGGCAAAACGCCATACGAATATTGTATCCAGAGGAGGCTCCATCATTTTTGCATGGATGGAATTAACCGGAAATGAGAATCCATTTTATGAATACTATGATGAGATTTTAGATATCTGTAATGAATATGATGTGACCTTGAGCCTTGGAGATGCCTGCCGCCCGGGCAGTATTGAGGACGCCGGGGATATTTCCCAGATTGAGGAGCTGGTAACCCTTGGAGAACTGACTCAGAGGGCATGGGATAGAAATGTACAGGTTATGATTGAAGGACCGGGACATATGCCGCTTAACCAGATTCGCGCCAATATGGAGATTGAGCAGACTATCTGCAAGGGTGCTCCATTTTATGTGTTAGGGCCACTGGTTACAGATGTGGCGCCGGGCTATGACCATATTACGGCAGCAATTGGCGGAGCCATTGCGGCAACCTACGGAGCATCCTTCCTGTGCTATGTTACACCGGCAGAGCATTTACGCTTGCCGACGGTGGAGGATGTAAAGGAGGGAATCATTGCCTCTAAAATTGCTGCCCATGCGGCAGACATTGCAAAGGGAGTTCCCGGAGCAAAGGACTGGGATTACCGGATGAGTGAAGCCCGCCGGGAGCTTGACTGGGAAAAGCAGTTTGAGCTTGCGATGGACGGGGAAAAGGCGAGGGCATACCGGGCACAGTCCACACCGGAGCGGGAGGATACCTGTACCATGTGCGGAAAGATGTGTGCAGTGAGAAACATCAATAAGATACTTCGGGGCGAGGACGTCGATATCATGGATTAAGCCAAGCCATGCATAACAATATTTACAGACCAGCGTTGTAAGCTTGCTTACAAAAGCAGGTCTGCAAATATTGTTATATAGGGCGCAGCCCTCCATCGAGTCGAAGCGAAGTGAAGACGAGATGGGCATGGCGAAAAAGCTGTAGCAGCCCTCCATCGAGTCGAAACGAAGTGAAGACGAGATGGGCATGGTATCTCCTGTTTATATTCTTTTTAATACAAGGAAAGAAGGAAATAAAATATGAAAACAATTTTAGAAAATGTTAGAAAAAATGTTCCATTAGTACACTTTATCACAAACTATGTTACAGTAAACGATGTGGCAAACATGATGCTTGCCTGTGGCGGCTCTCCGATTATGAGTGATGAAATTTTAGATGTGGAGGACATTACCGCTATCTGTAATGCAACGGTTATCAATATCGGAACCCTGAATAAAAATACTATTGAAGCCATGATTGCGGCAGGAAAGAGGGCTAACGAGCTGGGACATCCTGTTATTTTGGACCCGGTTGGGGCAGGTGCTTCCAGGCTTCGGACAGAGACCACATTCAGGCTGTTAAAGGAGGTGAAATTTGCAGTTATCCGTGGCAATATTTCAGAGATAAAGACTGTATATTCCGGCAGCGGTTCCACGAAGGGTGTGGACGCAGATGTTGCAGATGTCGTAACAGACGATAATCTTGGAGAGACAGCGGCATTTGCGAAGGAATTGAGTAAAACCACAGGTGCTATTATTGCAATTACCGGTGCAATTGATGTGATTGCAGATACAGAACATGCATATGCTGTCCGCAATGGTGTAGCTGCCATGTCCAAGATTACAGGAACCGGCTGTATGTTAGATGGTGTTATTGCAGGATATATTGCAGCAAATCCAGATGACAGGATACATGCAGTTGTTGCGGCTATTGCCGCGGAGGGACTTTGCGGTGAAATTGCCGCCGGGAAGGTAGAGGCAGAGGGAGGCGGAACCTCAAGTCTGCGCATGCACTTAATTGATGCCATGAGTACCTTGGATGGGAAGACCTTGGAAGATGGGGTAAAGACAGAACAATTATAGAAAGAAGGGAATAGCTTGAAACCATATACAGAACAGGAAATCAAGGATGCCATGTGCCTGTATGCAGTAACAGATTCCATGTGGTTAGCCGGGAGAACCCTTCCAGAGGTGGTAAGAGAAGCCTTAGAGGGCGGTGCCACTTTTGTGCAGATTCGGGAAAAGGAGCTGCCATATGATGAATTTCTTGCACTGGCAAAAGAGGTTAAGAAGGTGACAGACCCATATCATGTACCCTATGTGGTAAATGATGAGGTGGAAATTGCAAAAGCGGTTGATGCGGATGGTGTGCATATTGGACAGAGCGATAAGGCACTGATAGAGACAAGAGCCATATTAGGGGCGGACAAGATTATTGGGGTGTCTGTCCAGACTGTGGAACAGGCATTGGAGGCGGAAAAGAACGGCGCAGATTATCTGGGTGTTGGTTCCATCTTTAACACATCTACGAAGCTGGATGCGGATGATGTGTCACTTGACACGCTTTATGCAATTTGTGATGCAGTTTCGATTCCGGTGGTGGCCATTGGCGGCATTCATGCAGGTAATATATTAGATTTAAAGGGAACCCATGTAGACGGAATTGCAGTGGTATCCGCTATTTTTGCGGCAGAGGATATAAAAGGAGAAACAAAAAAATTATTAACGATAGCAAAACAGCTTATAGAAGAATGAAAAATATTGTATTTGATGTAGACGGCGTTTTAATTGATTCCATGCCTATATGGGAAAATTCTGCAAATCTTTATTTGCTGGAGCGGCATGGAATTGATGCGCCGCCAGAGGTTGACAGGGATTGTGCAACCATGAGCCTTTTAGAGGCTGGTTCGTATATGAAGGAATTATATCCGCAGATAACATTATCTGCAAGGGAACTGGCAGACGGGGTGGCAGAATTTATCAGGGAGAAATACTGGAAGGTCCAGGAAAAACCAGGTATGGCAGAGACCATAAAGGAGCTGGCGGCAGAGGGCTATCGTATGTATCTTGCCACGGCCTCCGAAGAAGAAAATGTAAGGGGTGCGCTGCATAATCTTGGTGTATGGGAATATTTTAAGGATATATATACGTGTACAGAGATTGGCTTCAGCAAAAATTACACAGAATATTTTGCGGAGGTTGCGAAGCGTATTGGAGTACCGTGCAGGGAACTGGTTATGGTAGAGGATTCTCTGCATTCCATGGTAACGGCTAAAAAAGCAGGGCTTACAGTAGTAGGAATATATGAAGAAGCCTCTGCGGCAGTTCAGGATAACATAAGAGAGGTCTGTGACGGGTATCTGATGGGGCTTTGTGAACTGCCGCAATGGTTATCGGAATAGTATCTGCTTTTTTTAAAGCCTGCGTTGTACAAATGTAACAAATATGTTTTTCGGACCGCTTGCGCTTAGTTGATAACGCAACAGTGCTAAGCAATGTAACACTCTGCACACCAAGTGTGCAGGTGTACTTTCGTAC
>URMF01000044.1 GCA_900548855.1 uncultured Eubacteriales bacterium | reverse complement strand
TCTTACATTCGCTATCCGTGAGGGTGGACGTACAGTAGGTTCTGGTCGTGTTGCTACTATCATCGAGTAGGCATTGAGCACTCAGCGAATGTGAGTCTTTGACGAAGCATGAGCTTAGTACGAAAGCCCATCCCGAAACTTAGCGAAATCAAGCATTAGCACAGATTGAGGTTAGTTGAGTGGATGATGGGTAATAGAGTAAATTCAAGGGCTTTCCGAGAAATCGGGAAGCCTTTTTTGTATGGTGAAAAATGGATGATGAAGAGTGTTCTGACCTCGCTGACCTTAAAAAATTCCAAAACGTATTATATTGTAAAAAAATTTCAAGTAATAGGAAAGGCTATATTCTTTTTTTACTTTTTTTATCTAATTATTTGTAACGCAAAGTGAATTTGTGTGTCTTATTAATAGAACCGGTGAATCTGCAAGCTAAGTATTATATTGCCAGAAGGGAGTGAGAAGGTGAAACAGCATGAAAAAGAGATAGATGTTATTTGCAGGAAGTATTATAAGGACGTGTTGTTTTTTGCCCTTTCATTATCTGGAAACAGGGATGTTGCAGAAGAAATTACACAAAATACTTTTTGCAAGGCAATTCAGTCGGTAAATAAGTTTCGCGGTGAGTGCGATATCCGTATCTGGCTATGTCAAATTGCCAAATATGACTATTTAAATTACATAAGAAAAGAAAAACATATTGCAACTGATTGCTGGGTGGAGGATGTGTTGTCGAATATGCAGGATGATAAGGAGCCGGCATTAAACCGTATAGTGGATGAAGAGTCAGCCAGAGAAATTTGTTTGATTCTGGATGGAATGGAAGAGCCTTATAAGGAGGTATTTACGTTAAGGGTGTTGCATGAATTGCCCTATTATAAGATTTCGGAAATTTATGGAAAAACGGAAAGCTGGGCAAGAGTAATTTATTACCGCGCTAAAATGAAGATTTTGGATTCTCTGAAAAGGATGTAACCGATAAGTAGAAAAATAAAAAGGGATAGGAGGAAGCTTATGAGAGAAATAAACTGTAATATTATCAATGATTTAATGCCGTTATATGTAGATGATGTGTTGAGCAAGGACAGCAAAGAGATGTTAGAAGAACATATTTCTGGTTGTCAGAGCTGCAAGGAAACACTGGAAAAGATGAGGAGTGATGTTCCGATTGTTGAAGAGAAAGATGTTAAACCATTAAAGAAGATTAGAAAAAAGCTTTTGGCAAGGTCAGTTATTATTATGATTCTGCTCATTGCGCTTGCTGCTGTTTATATCGCCTGTGAGGTAATCTGGATACCGGTAACATATGTGGGAGAAGATTTGATGAATGACATGGAAGTTGTATTTATGGAGGATGGAGTTTATATAAGGCGTGAAGAATTAAGCGCAAGAGGGGATATTATTATTGTGGATAATAGAGAAGGGGTTTTGAAGTTCTATATCGGCGAAAATGTTCCTGACCACTTTCGTATGGCATGGTATTCGCACACTTGCTATACGAAGCTTATGGATTATCAATTTCCTTTGAAAGAAGAGGGAGTGAAGGAAATTGATTACTGTGATAAGGATGGAAAAGTTCTTTATGTATTATGGCAGAGAGAGAAACAGATGGAATAGATAAAATAGGAATGGAGAAGAACTTATTGGAATGATGGATGGTAAAAATGTATTTATCTGGTGATAGGTGTTACAGAGGCGTATAAAGTAACTGCGAAAAGCAGGGAGGAAGGCTGAATGGAAAAGAAGAGAATAATTTTATGGATGATGATTTCAATAATCAGTTTAGTATTATTAGGGCTGTTTTTTTGGAAAATGTGGATAGATACACCACATTATGATGATACGGTTTTAGAATATTCCAATCAGGCTCCCAGAGTGGGCAATAATATATATGGTTATATTGATGTGCCGAAAGGTTTTGTGATGGCAGGCTCATTTGACGAGAAAAATGAGAATTATGCTGGGAAACAAGATGGCATTCAGGAGGGGGTACATTTGTATGACCCTTCCGGAAAAGCATGTATCACTGTTTCTTTATTGACCGCAGACCAGAAACAGGAGGATTATATTGGTTTGGGACTGAATCAATATTTTACCTATGGCAAAAAGGAGAGGCTGCTGACAGCAGAGAAAGCGTGGCGCCATACTACGGATAGGATGGCAGATAGAAAAAATTTAGTAGTAGAGAAAGATGGAGCGGTTGCAACCGGCAGTCTAGTTGAAATAAATGGTTTGCTAGGCATGAGTTGTCGGTGGGATTTGGAAGAAGAGGGAGAAATTAGTCACTATCTAATCTATTTTATCGAAAATCCGGAAAGAAAAAACACAATTCACTGTATTACTGCCGAATACAAAACCGGTTATGAGGAATGTCTGGATTCGCTCTCCACATTTTCGTTGAAGAAAGAAAATGAGAAAAAGGCACCGATAACAGGGATAGAGGAAAGGGTTGGAAGCCCTTCCAGCGGTTATATGAATATCCCGGAAGGATATTATGAGGCTAGCCCATGGGCGATTGTGAAATGGATGGATGACAGGGAAAAATCTTCTGATTTGCACCATTTTATAGAGAAGGAAAGAGAGAAGAAAAATCTGCCGATTTATGAAAGTATAATTATGGGAAGCTTTACAAAAAGTGAGGAGTACGATAGCAATTTATTGTCTTATATGCAGAAAAATATAACGGATGTATTTGGAAGTTTTTACTGCTTGGATTATTTGGATTTTTCCAATGTAGAATTAGAGGGTGAAGATTCAAAGTTTGGTGCAAAAGCTTTTGTAAGTGTGATGGAACAATGTCTGGGTGAACATGGCTCGTTTGCGTATGCTCCAGTTACCCTAGGGGAAGAGCAGAGTTATAAGGTTACATGGGCTGGTAGAGATGCTGTTGATTATCATCAGAAATTTCTCTCATTTTATATATTGGATAGTGCAGATGATGAAAATGTGGTATATATTGTTGGCGCCTGTGACAGGGATGGTGAAGGGCAGCTTTGGAAATATCTGGAGAGTTTTTCCCCTAAATATTAAAGTACGCTATGTATTGTTGTAAATAAAGTTCCATGGCCCCTTGATAATGTGGCTTCAGCTGGATTTGCACCATATAAACAGCACTCGAATTTTGTGAGGGTCGAAAAAGCGACCCTCTTTTTAAATGTTCTCAGACGAGATGAATTCCTCATCTCCTGTTCCTTTTATTTGAATCGAGTCCTAAAATATAATCGGCACTGACATTATATAATTTGCAAAGAGCAATTAGGTGTCGAATTGGTAATTCATTTGCACCACGTTCATAGCGTGCGTACATAGTTTGTGAAGTGCCTAAATAGTGTGCAACATAGTCCTGTGTATAATCGGAATCCTGTCTCAAATCTTTTATTTGTCTGATATAATCCATACAAATCCCCTCTATTATGATATGATATGTATATTATATCTAGTACAAATTTTTACTATTGATTTTAGTAAAAATTTGTACTAAAATGGCAGATAGAGGAGTTCTAGAATGGCCCCCAAAAGATCCATTTTCAAGAAAGGAGAAGCAGATATTGAAGATTTTGCGGAATTTATTTGTGATGAACAAGACAAGTGGTAAAGATTTAATGTGCCATAACGTTGTGGGAAGGAGAATTTTTATGGGGAAAAGGGTAAAAGCATATATATGGATGCTAATTGGGCTTATAACATGTATGGTGTACGTGCAGGTAGGAAATATGCCAACTGTACATGCGGAGGCATATGAAGACTTTACATATGCGGAGAGCGCGAGTGGAGGAATAGCGATTACAGGGTATAGTGGGAGTGATACGGTGCTTGTAATTCCGAGCATGATTGACGGGAAGGCAGTGACGAGTATTGATGAGTATGCGTTTTGGGAGTGTAGTAGTTTGAAAAGTGTAAAGATACCAGGAAGTGTGATGTATATCGGGGAGGGTGCGTTTGAAGACTGTAGTAGTTTAACAAGTATAGAGATGCCGGGAAGTGTAACGAGTATCGATGAGTGTGCATTTGCTGGTTGTAGCAGTTTACCAAGCATAGAGATACCAGGAAGTGTAATGTATATCGGGGCTGATGTGTTTGAGGGTTGTAATAGTTTGACAAGTGTAAAGATATTAGATGGTGTAACGAGTATCAGGGCACGCATGTTTGAGGACTGTAGCAATTTAACAAGTGTAGAAATACCGGAAAGTGTAACGAGTATCGGGGATAGTGCGTTTGAAGGTTGTAGTAGTTTAACAAGTATAGAGATACCAGCCAGTGTAACGAATATTGGGTCTGCAGCGTTTTATGATACACCGTGGCTTAGAAATAAACAAAACGAGAATCCTATTGTAATTGTTAATCATATAGTGATTGATGGTAAGAAATGTGAAGGTGATGTAATTATACCGGACGGTGTAACGGCTATCGGACAGACTGCGTTTGGAAACTGTAGCAGTTTGACAAGTGTAGAGATACCGGAAAGTGTAACGAGTATCTGGTATGGTGCGTTTTGGGGCTGTAGCAGTTTAACAAGTATAGTGATACCGGAAAGTGTAACGAGTATCAGAGATGAAGCCTTTTACGGCTGTAGCAGTTTGGCATTAGTAGTTTCTCCTGATTCTTATGCTGAAACATATGCAAAGGTAAATAATATCCCATATACCTATAGCGGTGAAAAGAAAGATAATCCGGAAAATCCGGTAACGCATCCACAGGAAAGTAAAATTACATTAAACATGAAAACCCTTTCATTTGACAGGATTGGTGCAACACAGATATTGAAAGCAACTGTAACCTCTAACGCAGCAGACAAGACAGTTACATGGATATCTTCCAATACCAAGGTTGCAACCGTAACGGACGGTGTGGTAACATCTGTTGGAAATGGTACGGCAGTCATTACCGCAAAAACAGCAGATGGAAAGACAGCCACAGCATCCGTAACGGTAAGCCAGAAGACGACTAAACTAAGCATTCAATTAAACAGTCAAAGTGTATCAGGAACACTCAAGGCAAGGGTGAAGAAATCTTATTCCTTCAAAGCGGTTGTGACGCCAGATAATGCAGATGCAAAGAATGCAAAGGTTACATGGACGTCATCAAATAAAAAAATTGCAACCGTAACCAGCAAGGGAAAGGTAACGATTAAGAAGGCTGGAAAAGTTACGATTACAGCTAAGACGGCAGATGGCAGAAAGGCAGCTGTAAAATTAAATGCCACCAAGAAAGCGGTTAAGGTTACCAAGCTGAAAATTACCGGAAGCAAGACCATGAAGGCAAAGGTAAAGCAGACCTTGAAAGTGAAGCTTGTACCTGCAACTGCGGATAATCAGAAGGTTAAATGGAAATCTTCTAATACCAAGGTTGCAACGGTTAATTCCAAAGGTGTAGTAACAGCAAAGAAAGCAGGAAAGGTTACGATTACAGCAACTGCAAAGGATGGAAGCAGGAAAAAGGCAACATTTAAAATTTCGGTAAAAAAATAGTTACTTACTATCAATAGCAAAATATTTATTTAGAGGAGAAATTTTTTGATATGAATATAGCTGATTCTGTGTGCGGAGTTATATATAATTAATTATTGGGGGTATTTTTTTATAATTGTGGAGAGGTTATATAGCAATGATATATTATAGAATTGAATAAGAACCAGTATTCCGGGAGATGTGATGAATTTCACATCTCCTAATTTGTTGCTTAAAACAATCAAAAGAAGAAAGTATCCGCTATGAAACAGCAGGCTTCTTGCAGGGTGGTGGAAAAGTATGGAAATGAACAGAGAAACTAGCGGACATTTAAAGACAATCAGTTATTAAAGTTGGTAGAAATAGCATGGCTAATATGATATAGTGAACATATAGGTAATGCTTACTTATGCTTGTCAGAATGTGTAGTGTGAATGGGGGACTGATAGAGTATGCATCAAGAAATTCGGATTAAAAATCAAGAAGAGATGTTAGAGGGAGAAAAAAGAGATCGGAATACTACAGGTACATCCGATAGGACAGGACAACACATGGATGATGTGCGGATGAATTACCGCATGGGTAAGATTGTGCAGCCAGATGCTAGGACTGATTCACAGAACTCATATATTGATATTCGATTTCAGCTAAAAAAATATTTAAAATATGAATCGGATATTGGTGATATGCTAGGGCATAGGAATGGATTTCCTTGTGCAGAAAGCCATTCCACTCCTGTTGTGCAAAGAAAATTGGATGGGGATAATGGGAAACTTTTAAGGGCTATTGCCGAAATCATTCCGGAAGGTACATGTAAAGAGCTTATTCTATGGCTTAATAAAAGGGATGAGAAGATTTCACTTGATCTTAATGCTGATACATCAAGTTATGAAGCTAAAACAAAGACTTTATCTTTTCGTAGTTCTATAATCCCAGAAATACTCTGTGCAAAGGAAAACGGAGATTGTGAAGTGCTCAGCAGTCTTTTGTCTAATATTTGTCATGAATTGTCGCATGCCCATGACTTTATTTCGGGTGAAGAACAATTAGATAAAAATTATAATATGAGTCAGGAAACTTATATCAGTACCGAACTGCGTGCATGGGCGAGCGAGGCTATATCTGTGTTGGAGACAAATAAGGCATATAAACTGAAATATAATCAATCAAATACTGAATTAATTGATGGATGGGTAAATCTGAAAATCGATATGCTTGGCAACTTGTATCAGCATAGGAATAATTGTATTATAGATAGGATTATTCGGTATATATCGAGACGTATAGATAGTGAAAAAGAGATTGTAATACAGGGATAGATGAATGTGAGGAGAGAACAATATGCAAGCAAGATTACATCTTTGCAAGAGAGCTTCTTGGAGAAAAAAAGTGAATAGTATGGATAAAGGATGAGGTAAAGCAATTTAAAATATGAGGACTCGCCTCGGTTTGACCCCAAAAAATTTCAAACCATATTATATTCCATTAAAAAACAGTAAATTCATTAAAAAAACACCACGTAAAATCAACGATTTGCACCACATAAGTAGCATTTTAGTTCCTATTTTATGCCTTTACTATTTGTGTTGGCAGGGATAAGTACGAAGTTTGCACTGCAAAAGAGGGCAAGTAAGGAATATATTATTGAAAGAGTAAAAAGATTGTTTATTCCGTTTCTGTTTGGAACAATAGTTTTAATGTCAATAATGGCATATATCGCTGATAAGTTTAATTGTTCTTATTAGGTACTGTGTTATTGTCCTATTTGGCAACCTTTGTTTGCTGTGAAATTAGTATCAGAATACCATTTTTGTGTTTGGTTACAGGGACAAAATATAATCTCAATAAGTGATTAATAGAAAGGAAACTTTCAGGAATACAGACAAGAATTTAGGGAGGATAACAATGACATTTGGAAAAGCAGATATACAAGATATAAGTGCATTGACAAATTTGCGAATTGCATACCTGCAAGAGGATTTAGGAACGATTATAGACAACGATTTGTATTTGATAAAAGCATCGTTGCCGGTCTATTATGAAAAACATATAAACAAGGATTTGTTGGTGTATGTTGCAAGGGACGAGGATGATATTGTTTCGTGCGCATTTTTGCTGATAGTGGAAAAACCGATGAGCCCATCATTTATTACGGGAAAAACGGGAACCGTTTTAAATGTTTATACGAAGCCGGAATGTCGTGGTCAGGGTTACGCAAAGAAACTTATGACAATGATGTTGGAGGATGCTGCAGCACAGGATGTGAGCGTTATTGAATTAAAATCAACGGAGGATGGATATCCACTTTATAAATCCGTTGGTTTTGAGGATGTCAAAGCAAAATATCATAATATGAAAATTGTATTGAGATAAGGAAGTAGAGTTATATGGACAAATATAAACTTGATGGCACTATAATTGAATATGAAATTATAGGACAGGGTACGCCTATGTTATTCCTTCATGGATGGGGGATGGACAGACGGATTATGTCTGGATGTTTTGAGCCTGTTTTTGAAGATCTGTCAATATGTTATAAGCGTATTTATATAGATCTGCCGGGTATGGGAAATTCTGTTGCTGGTAAAGATATAAAGACATCTGATGATATGTTAGATGCACTATATTATTTTGTGAAAGATGTAATAGGTGATGAAGTAATACTAGCTGGTGAATCCTACGGTGGATATTTGGCAAGAGGTTTTGTCAATAAGTATCGGTCAATGGTAAAATCTTTAATACTGCTATGTCCTTTGGTGTATCCGGGATGTAGAAATGGACAAGTAGAATCCTTGTGTGTAATGGAGTGGGATGAGACATTTTTACAGACTTTATCAGAAGAACAATATAATAGTTTTACATATATGAATGTGGTGCTGACAGAACCAGTTTGGAAATTGTATGAAAGAGATATTTTACCGGCTATTGAAATGCAGGACAGACATTTCCTGGATTATGTCTTGGATGGAGCATTTTCATTTGATGTGGATGCATTGGATGTTCCGTTTATGAAGCCTTGTCTGATTGTAGTTGGCAAGCAGGATACGGAAGTGGGATACAAGGATCAATTTAAATTACTAGAGAAATATCCGAATGCTACTTATTGTGCTTTAAACAAAGCAGGGCATAATTTGCAGATAGAACAGCCGGAATTATTTCAGAGTATTGTGAAGAATTGGTTGAAGGATGCTTGACGATTAAAGTATGAGGTCTGTGCTTTGTTGATTGTGGTAATATTTTGTAGATGGTATAGTATGAACACTTAACGAGAAAGAAGCAGGAGTTTATTGAGAATATACGCCCTTGTGATATAATGTGTGAAAAGAGAGTTTTACAAAAATGATAAGATTTGTTGGGTCGAAATTGAATTTAACAATTGTTAAAACCGATATAGTAATATGACTGAATATAGAGCTATTTCCTCAAAATGGAAGTGCTAATGGAAAGGAATGTAATAAAATTGGGAAATAATAAGCTTCTGGAATTTGAATGTAGAGGAATAAATGCTGAGGGTATATTTCTTCTTGAGCATACAGGATATGGTCAAGATGTTTCGCCTGAGTTTGTCATAAAAAATCTTTCGCCGAGCGCTAAAACTATTGCAATCACTTTGGAAGATTTGAGTCATCCGATAAAAGAATTTACGCATTGGATTATTTGGAACATACCAGCAGCAAAGGTAATTGGAAAAGCTATTCCGGCAGGAAAATGTGTTAGCTCGCTTGAAAATGCAAAACAGGGAATTGCTTTTGCAAAGTGGAGAGATTACAGGTGAATTTAGATTTGATAAGGGAAAAAGAGATGGAAATAAAGAAAATAGATTATGATTTTACAGTATGTAAGGTAAAAGACTATACGCTGGTAAATATGGATGATGCGTATTATTTTATAGGAAAAACGGATGAAGAAAAATCATTGGTTTGCCGTACGGAAAATGTCCCAGACAATGTTATGGAACAGGAAGATGGCTGGAAAGCATTTAGAATTCAGGGGATTTTAGATTTTTCATTAATTGGAGTTCTCTCTAAAATAACTACTTTGCTGGCTGAAAACAACATAGGAATATTTGTAATATCTACATATAATACGGATTATGTATTTGTTAAGGAAGAAAAAATTTTTGAGGCGCTACAGCTTCTGGCCGATGCTGGTTATCGAATTGTGTGAGTGAGAAGGTACTGTTTGAAATATAGGAAGATTATTTTATGCCTTGTTTTGTTGGAGTGGGAAAGCCTAAAGCAGATGCACTGGTTGTAAAGCAAGTTTGACGATTTTGTAAGTTATGAAAGGTGTAAAGTACAATATCGAATACATTTTTAGGGGGTTTTGTTTTTTTCTATGGTTTGTCATACTATTGAAGAGTAGGCTGGAATTTGTGGGAGATAATATTAGGATATTGAGATGCTAAAAAGGTGTTATAAATGAATCAGAAATCTTAACGGAGTAGATAATAATGATTGTATATTATGCTCATGAAGATAGAGAAAAAAATTAAGGAGGTACGATTATGGATTTTTATAAACGGGCACTGGAACTGCGTGAGGAAACTGTTTCCCATCGCCGCTGGCTGCACAGCAACGCAGAAGTGGGTCTTCATATGCCAAAAGGACAAAACTATGTTATGGAACAGTTGAGAGGATATGGATTGGATGCACATCCCTGCGGGCATGGAGTGACTGCAGAATTGGGTCAGGAAGGGGGCAGGACAATCCTGCTCCGAGCAGATATGGATGCGCTGCCCATGCCAGAGGAAAGCGGCGAACCTTTTGCCTGCCCAACCGGCAAGGCGGCTCATGCCTGCGGACACGATTTCCATACGGCCATGCTTCTGACAGCGGCAAAGATGTTAAAAGAAAATGAATCCATGTTGTCTGGCAGGGTTCGATTTATGTTCCAGTCTGCGGAAGAAACCTTTGAGGGTGCCAAAGATATGATAGCAAATGGAATACTGGAGGGTGTGGATGCAGCCCTGGCCTATCATGTTAGTTCCGGCAGGATGCCCGTGGGCTTGTTCATGTACAACAGCGGCGGAACCATGATGTATTCTGTGGATGGTTTTCGAATCACAATTCATGGGCGGGGTGCCCACGGCGCATATCCGCACAGTTCCATCGACCCAATCAATATCGGTGTCCATATTTATCTTGGCTTGGAATCGCTGATTGCTCGGGAAGCAGACCCCAGCAAAGCCTGTGTGCTGACCATTGGCAATTTTTCCGCAGGTTCAGCACCCAACATAATCCCTGATACTGCTGTCCTCCAGGGAACCTTGCGCACCAATGACAGCACCAGCCGTGAGAAACTGGTCCGGCGGCTGAAGGAGGTTGTTCACAAGACCACGGAAGTATTTGGGGGATTAGCGGAGATTGAGATGATTTCTGAGGTGCCACCGCTAGTATGTGATTCTGCTATGACGAATGAGATGGTAGGTTATATGGAAGAACTACCGATTCCCGGACTGACTCCTGTTCCCGACACGTCAGCCAGTGCTTCTGAGGATTTTGCAACGATTGCGGAGAAAGTTCCCAGCGTATTTATGTATCTTTCGGCAGGATATATGGATGAGCGGGGGGATGCTCCAGCACACAATCCGAAGGTTCGGTTTAATGAGGACGTCTGTCCAATCGGCTCCGCTTGTTTGGCGCACTGTGCGGTCCGTTGGCTGGAAGAACATCAATAAATAAAGTAAAGACATCCTGTTGGAAACTATCCGGAAAGGTCGTTATATGGTGAGCGGCCTTTTTTGAGTTATAGAGAAGATAAAGAATATTATGAATGAGGGAAAACTGTCTTAAAACGCTGTCGATTTGACGATTTTTCGCAATTTTGATAGGATAAATGCAGAAGCCATTGGTTAGATTGTATGATGGAGGACAGAATGAACAAAGGAACCGTCTTAATTGTGGAGGATTATAAAGAGATAAGTGATATGTTGGTAACATTTCTCAACGAACACGGCTATGAGGCGGAGTGCGCCTATGATGGGCGGAAGGCATCCTGTCTTTTGCGGAATAAAGAATACAGTATTATCCTAATGGATTTAATGCTGCCCTATAAGAGTGGGGATAGTCTCATTGAAGAGCTCCGAACCCATGCGGACACACCAGTTATCTGTCTGTCTGCTAAGTCTGATAGGGAAACCCGGCTGGAAATGCTTCGCATGGGGGCAGATGATTATATATTGAAGCCCTTTGATTTGGATGAAGTGTTAGTACGGATGGAAGTGGTTCTGCGGCGAAGCGGTGTGTCCGGAAAAGCAAAAAAGCAAAATGCGGATGGAGAGAAAGATGTTTTGGTTTGTGGCAAGCTGCGGATGGATTTGGCGGAACACCGGGTGGAATACCAGGGTAAAGATATTGCTCTTACTTCAAAAGAAATGCAGCTGCTTAAGCTTTTTTTGGAGCACCCCACAAAGACATTTACAAAAGCGAATTTGTATGAGTCGGTATGGCAGCAAACCTATTATTATGAGGATAATACCATTAATGTACATGTGAGTAATCTGAGGAGCAAATTAAAAAAGGCTACAGGTCATGATTATATTGAAACGGTGTGGGGAATCGGATACCGGTTAAGCAGCGGGACAAAGGGGGACAGGTAAAATGTGGATGGTTATTAGCGTGATACTGCTTTTGCTTTGTGCCATGTTGCTGCTATACATTTTTTTCGTAAAGAGGGAAATGAAAAGCTTCCGAAGGGAGCTCCTTTTAACGAGAGAGAAAACATATAACCGTCAGCTCCGGGTGTCTTTATTTGACAGGGATTTAACGGAGCTGGCTGCGGAAATGAACCGTAATCTGGATTATCAGAAGCAGTTAAAGCTTCAGGCAGAACAGACAGAAGAAAGGCTGAAGCAGTCTGTTTCCGATATAGCCCATGATTTGCGCACACCGCTTACGGTGATAAAGGGAAATCTGCAGATGATGGATCGGGATGGTGCCATGAGTGAAACAGAAAAGGGTTATCTGTCTATTTGTCAGGATAAGACGGAAACCTTAAAAAATATGGTGAATGAATTTTTTGAACTGTCCGTGCTTGAAAGTGAGAGTATACCGGTGGTACTTTCCGATGTGGACGTTACCAGACTGCTGGAGCAGTTTATTGTGGACCATGAGGCGGTAATCCGGGCGCACCATCTTGTGCCGGATATCCAGCTTCCGGAAAAAAGCGTCATAGTGTCTGTGAATGAGCAGATGTTTTCACGGATGCTTAGTAACTTGCTGAGTAATGTGATAAAATATGCGGAGGGTTCCTTTCGTCTGTCCATGGAGATTGTGGAAGTCCATGAAAAAGTGGTGTGCCGGATTGCATTTTCAAACAGACTGCAGCCGGGTACAAATCCGGATGTGGACCATTTGTTTGAGCGTACCTACCGGGGAAATCGGGCAAGGCAGGGTTCCGGGGCAGGGCTGGGGCTCTATATCGTAAAGCTTTTGGCTGACAGGCAGGAGATAGAGGTTTTTGCAAAGAAGGAAACGGATGAATTAACGGTTGGAATGGAATGTCACATAAAGGGATAAAATACGGCTAATTAGGAAATTTAAGGAATTTTTCAAGATTTAAGAAATTCTTTAAATTTCTTTTTTATTATAGATATCAGATATTTGAATTTCGCAGTTACTGAATTGATTTATATAAAAGGAGGATAAGATGCCAAAGGTTTTAATTGATGTAAAGGAATTAGAAAAACAGTATATGAAGCAAAAGGCTGTGAAAGGAGCCTCCTTTCAGATTAGGGAGGGAATGATATGCGGTTTCATAGGTCCAAACGGTGCCGGTAAGACAACGATTATGAAAATGTTAGGTGGACTGGTGATTCCGACAAACGGCAGCATTTCTATCTATGGTGAAAATACAGAAAAAGGTCTGGCAAAGGCAAGAAGTCGTATGAGCTTTATGATTGAGACCCCTTATGCCAAGGAGAAAATGTCTGCGAAGGAGAATCTGGAAAAGCAGAGATTGCAAAAGGGGATTCCGGATAAACACCGTGTAGATGAGGTGTTAGAAATTGTGGGACTTGCGGATACCGGTAAGAAATATGTAAAGAATTTTTCCCTCGGTATGCGCCAGCGTCTGGGAATTGCCAATGCACTGCTTACAAAGCCGGAGATTATGGTATTAGATGAGCCGGTGAATGGATTAGACCCGGAAGGGATTGTGGAAATCCGGGAGCTGTTATTAAAACTGAACAGGGAGGAGCATATCACAATTGTTATTTCCTCCCATATTTTGAGTGAGTTATCCCTGCTGTGTACGGATTATATCTTCATTCACCATGGAGAGCTGGTTCAGTCTGTATCTGCAAATGCGCTGAAAAAACTTTGCAGGGAGCATTATCACATCCACACGGATAATGATGCCATGGCGTTAGCGATATTGCAGGACCGTCTTGGTGTGACAGAATATGATGTAGAAGAGGACGGAAGTATCCGCCTTTATGAGCATTTAGAGGGTATCAGGGAGATTTCCAAGGCGTTATATGAGGGAGGCGTGATTCCGCTTTCCCTTGGCATGAGAGAGGCGAACTTGGAGCAGTATTATATGGATATGGTAGGTGAGCAGAATGTGGAATATAATAAAGGCACAAAATTATCAAATAAGAGGTGATAATCTTGTCATTTTGGTATTGCTGGCTGGATTGTTACTGCCCACGGGGACTCTTTTAATGGATTTTGATATAAGTGAGCTGACAGGCAGTTTTTTTATGGCACAGCTGGGGTCAGTGCTTCCAATCTGTTTAGGAATGGTGCTGGTGATACTGGTTTCCAGAATCTGTGGCTGGGATGCCGGTGATAAAACGATGAATTATGAAGTCCTGGCAGGACATTCCAGAGCGGAGGTTTATTTTGGCAGAGTGATTATGAGTGTAATCTGGGGGCTGGGCAGCGGTATTGCAATGCTTGTGCTTCCGGTTTTAGGGATTACTGTGATAAATGGATGGGGAAATAATATGAATCTGGGTGCTGCGGCAGTTCGATGTGTGCTTTTCCTGTTCCCGATGCTTCGCCTGATTTGCGAGTTTGCAATGCTGGCTTTCTTACTAAGGGATTGCTATAAGGCAATGCTGATTGGCTGGTCATTTTTTGCGGTATCGATGGTTGGAATTATGGTTTATGAAGGGCTTGCGGATACGGCTCTAACGGTACAACTGGTGATTACAAATATGAGAGAGGTAATTGGTTTTGGTAATTATAAGATTGAATATATAGGTGGAGAGGATATTCTGGTATATATGACGGGAATGGATGCATCTTTGGTGCTGGGTACCATTCTGGTATCTCTGCTGGCAGGAGGTGCATGTCTGGCTGTCGGATATGCGGTGTTTAAAAAGCAGGATATGAATTGACAGATTAATACAAAATAGCAAAGGAAGGTGCGGTATGGGACAGATTATGAAAGCACAGCTTTACCAGCTGAAAAGAAATAAATTAAATTATGTGGTATTTGTGGGTCTGGTATTTATGCAGTGTACAACATTGCTGGGAGAAATAGGATTTTCTTCTAAGACAGTTACCGCCGGAAGCTATGTGGCTGGAAATGGAGGGTATATAATGTCTGTTGCTCTTATGTTTGCACTGATGCTTACCGGGAGCATCTGTGGAGAGGACTTTATAGACAAGACGGTTAATTATGAACTGATGAGCGGGCATCTGCGAAAGGAGCTGTATTTTGGCAGGGCAGTGTTAAGTCTGTTGATTGGAACAGCCGGAACCATAATATTAAATATAGTGCCAATTGCCGCTGCCTGCATAATGAATGGATGGGGAGATGAGCTGAGTGCCTGGGAGGTATTCCTTCGCTATATATTGTCTGTTTTGCCGGTTTTAAGGCTGGTTTGCGAATTTGTATTTATAAGCTATATTGTAAAAAATTCCTATGCTGTAATGGCATTGGGATTTGTTGTTCCCATGGCAGGAAGTGCATGGATGGAGCTGTTTAAGACAGGGGATTTAACTTTTCTGGGAATCGGAAATTTACAGATGCTATTTGATTTTACATCTTGGAGTACTTATACACTGGTGGGGGAAAAGGAGATTATGGTATATGATGCGGCACTTTCGACAGGAGATGTGGCAGGCACGGTTCTGGCTTCGGTTCTGATTGGGGGGCTGTTTTTAATACTTGGATATCTGTATTTTGAAAAGGATGATTTGAATTAGGGAGGTGCGCTATGCTATACAAGGATTTGGCATTTATACTATTAGAGCTTTTACTTGTGGTTGGGCTCTATCTGCTTGGCGGCTATGCCGCAAAAGCACTGAGCCCGAAATGGAGACTTTGTTATGCAGTCCCTCTAATCGTATGCCTTTTCGTAATTGCAGGCTCGGGGTTTGAAAAATCCATGCTTCCGGCATATCTTGGAACAGCAGTGCTGCTTTCAGGTTATATAAAGGATTCCGTAAAAATCAGAAAAACGGCATGTGGTATTTGCGGGGCAGCGCTTCTGCTTTCGGTTGTTATCTGCAATGTATATAAAGGCTACCGGGCACCGGATTATGTGCAGGATTTTAAAAATGGCTTTCTAGAAATGAAGACTCACTATGCGTTGACAGAACATAAAGGAATCGACTGGGATGCACTCTATGAAAGGTATCTGCCACAGTTTGAAGAGGCAAATAAAAACCATGATGAGATTGCAGACTGCTTGGCGTGGAATGCCTTTGCCATGGAGTTTCATGACGGACATGTGGCATATAGTCCCAATAATGAGAATGTGGAAAAACAGGCATCCGAGCAGATTTGTGGGAATGATTATGGATTATCTCTGATGACCCTTACAAATGGGCAGACGGTGGCAGTGAATGTGGAGGAAGACAGCGCCATTGCGAAGGCGGGAATTCATAACGGAACGGTAATTACCGCCTGGGACGGAATGCCAATTGAGAAGGCAGCTGCACAGTCAAAGGAAACTGCCGCAAAGCTTCAAAATTATGCAAGTAAGGAAAATGAAGCATTTTACAGTACCCTTGCCGTTGCCGGAGCAGGTGGGGAACGTGTTACCATTTGCTATGTGGATGACAGTGGAGTGGAGCAGACCATTATGGCAGACAGGCTTGGGGCTTACGCAGACCGGTGGAAAGAAAGTATGGAAATACTGAATAAGGGTGTGGAAATTTCCAATCTTGAATGGGAAAATATAGATGATAAGACAGCATTGATGCGTATGCGGTTCATGAGCTATGATGCAAAGGAAAATTTTAGCGAGATGGAGAAAGAGATTCGCGAAAAGCTGCTTGCGCTAAAGGAAGCAGGGGTTACAAATCTTATTTTTGATTTGCGGAGCAATGGTGGGGGCTCCGGTTCTTATGTGGAGCATATTATAAAGCTGATTGCGCCGGAGGGAGAGCATGTATATGCCTGCGACGGAGTGTTTGACGTGGAGAGCTTACAATACAAGAAGGGTGCCAAACCGGGCACCTGGGAGGTGGGAGAATGTGAAACCTATCAGGGAGAAGCCCTGTGGTCACATGGAAACATCATTATTCTGGTAAATGCACAAACAGTCAGTGCAGGGGACCATTTTACCCAGCTTGCCAGTGCATTTCCAAATGTAACAGTAATGGGATTAACCCATTCTAATTGTTCTGCCCAGGGAATCAGCAGTGTTCAGTTTGATTATGGATATTTATCCTATTCTGCGGTGTTGCTGCTTAAGGAGGACGGTACGGTATTTGTGGATACAGATTATAACAGGGAATCGACGGTTCCTCTGGATATACAGATTCCATTTGATGAAAAGGCAGTAAAAATGATGTTTGATGACGGCGAAGATTATGTGCTTTGGTATGCTATGGAATATCTTGGGAGGTAAAATTCAGATATTTGGGGAAAAAGAGCACCCCGCCGGAAAAATCAAAACTGGTAACGTATTGATTTTTCCGGCGGGGTGTTGTTTATTAGATTGATTTCAGGATTTTTCTATTTTGTAAACTGGCTCTCTTCAAACAGGGCTCGTTTATCAATAACCCGGACCGCCTTACCCTCGCTTCTAGGAATGGTTTTAGGCGCCACCAGATGGACTTCTACAACAATACCCAGCATGGACTTTAATCCAGATACAAGCTTCTTTTCTCTGGCGCTCTTATCTGTATCGTCTGCCGGTGGATTGTCTGGCAGCCATTCGATATCACAGGCAATGGTGTCGTTGTTGCCAACACGGTCAACGGTCAACTGATAATTTGCTTCATATCCCTTGTTTAACAAAACAGTCTCAATTTGGGAAGGGAATACATTTACGCCCTTTACAACCATCATATCATCACTGCGTCCGAGCGGTTTGCTCATGCGGATATGGGTGCGTCCGCAGGAACATTTTTCCCGGGACAGAACACAGATATCACGGGTACGGTAGCGAAGAAGTGGAAATCCTTTCTTGGTAATGCAGGAGAATACCAATTCCCCCTTCTCACCCTCCGGTAAGACTTCTCCTGTTTTTGGATTGATGATTTCCGCAATAAAATGGTCCTCGTTAATGTGCATACCTCTCTGTTCTTCACACTCAAAGGATACACCAGGACCGGTAATCTCTGTTAAACCATAAATATCGTAAGCCTTGATACCTAAAGACTGTTCAATGTTATGACGCATTTCTTCTGTCCATGCTTCGGCGCCAAAAATACCGGCTTTTAGCTTAATCTGGTCCTTTACACCTCTTTCAGCGATACTTTCGCCGAGATAAGCTGCATAGGATGGTGTACAACAGAGTATAGTAGAGCCCAGGTCTGTCATAAACTGAATCTGGCGCTCTGTGTTTCCGGAAGACATCGGAAGGGTGAGGCATCCAACCTTATGAGAACCGCCGTTTAATCCAGGTCCACCGGTAAAGAGTCCATAGCCGTAGCTGACATGCACTACATCATCCTTTGTTCCGCCTGCGGCAACAATTGCACGGGCACAGCAGGTATCCCAGATGTCTAAATCTTCCTGTGTATAAAAGGCAACTACTCTGCGTCCGGTCGTTCCACTGGTTGACTGAATGCGAACACATTCTGAAAGTGGGACACCAACCAGACCATATGGATATTGGTCCCGTAAGTCATCCTTGTTGATAAATGGAAGCTTATGTAAGTCCTCAATTCCGTGAATATCATCAGGTGTAACACCTGCTTCATCCATTTTGTCATGGTAAAATTTAACATTTTCATACACATGTTTTACCTGTTCTACCAGCCGCTCACTTTGGAGCTTCTTAATTTCTTCTACTGGCATTGTTTCAATCTCTGGATTAAAATATTTCCCCATCTTTTTTCTCCTCTGTCCATATTTTTGCTTTTTCATTATAGCATTTAAGGTTTGTTATCTCAACTAAAAATATTAGCATCTTTTTCTATTTGGTGTGGTTGGAATGAAAAAGAAAAATATGTTATACTGAACTGGTACTTAGAAGGAAAGAGGAAAGTGTAACATGAATATAACAGAAAAGAATACGGAGCCGGTTGACGGGAGCAAAACCGAAACGGAGAAAAAGGAAAAGAAGGCTGCCGGTAATTCTCTTGGTGAAGAAAAAATTAATAAGCTGCTTTGCCGGTTTGCCATACCGAGTATTATTTCTATGCTGGTAGGTTCACTGTACAATATTGTGGATCAGTTTTTTATCGGCCAGCGGGTTGGAGAATTGGGCAATGCTGCCACGAATATTGCCTTTCCGCTGTCAACCTCATGTGTGGCAATCGCTCTGTTATTTGGCATTGGCGGAGCATCTGCTTTTAATATTACTTTGGGAAGCGGGGATAAAAAGAGAGCGGTTTACTATCTTGGAAATGCGGCGGTTATGCTTTTTAGCTGCGGAGTAGTGCTCTGTATGATTACCCAGATTTTTTTAGAACCGATGCTGCGTTTTTTTGGTTCACCGGATAATGTGCTGGGTTATGCCATGGAATATACCAGAATCACATCCATAGGATTTCCATTCCTGATTTTGTCAACGGGCGGAGGGCATCTGATTCGTGCAGATGGCAGGCCGCAGATTGCCATGGTCTGCAATCTTACCGGTGCCATAATCAACACAATTTTAGATGCAGTTTTTGTATTTGGCTTTGACTGGGGAATGTCTGGCGCAGCATTTGCCACAATAATTGGACAGTTTATTTCCGGCGGCATGGCAATCTGGTATTTGGCGCATTGCCAAACTGTAAGGATAGAAAAACAGCATTTAAGGATACAGGTAGAAAATGTGAGACGCATTGCTTCCCTGGGAATGGCACCCTGCAGCAACCAGATTGCAATGATGATAGTACAGATTATTATGAACAAATCCCTGAAATATTATGGGGCAAAATCCATGTATGGTGAGTCCATTCCCATTGCCTGTGTTGGAATTATAACGAAAGTAAATATGGTGTTCATGTCATTTGTGATTGGTATTTCCCAGGGTCTGCAGCCAATTGCAAGCTTTAACTACGGGGCGAAAAAATATAACCGTGTCAGGGAAGCTTACTTAAAGGCAATTAGCTGTGGTGCAGTGCTGGCTGTGGTGGCATTTTTGATGTTCCAGCTTTGCCCACGGCAGATTATATCCATTTTTGGAGACGGTTCAGAGGAATATTTTCGGTTTGCAGTCAACTATTTTCACATCTTTTTGTTCTTTACCTTTGTAAATTTTATGCAGCCCATTACCTCTAATTTTTTTACAGCAATTGGCAAGCCGAAACGGGGAAGCTTCCTGGCGTTGACCAGACAGATTATATTCCTGCTTCCTCTGGTGATTCTGTTTCCATTACTTATGGGAATTGACGGCGTTATGTATGCCGGACCGGTTGCGGATGGTCTGGCGGCTTTCGTGTCGGCGGCAATGGTGGTAAAGGAATTGCGGCGGGATATATACACCAGTGCCTGAAGCGGCTGGGATAATAGAAAAATGTGTGATTGATTTTTGCAGATAGTGACATTTGTCACTGTCTGTTTTTCTTTATATCGTGACAAATGACACCTGCCAGGCAGAGAGATTCTTCCTATAATGTAACCATCAGAGAAAATAGTAACGGAGGACAGTTATATTTTAGAGGAAGAGGTGTTTATTATGGAAAGAAATCACATTTCTACATTTTTGATGGTGGTAGGAGTAATTTTTATTATGGTGGCAGGCAGTATTTTTGTATCCACAGCGTGGAAATATCTGCCGGAATTAGTAAAGCAGCTTTGTCTGCTCTCGGCAGCAGCAGGGCTGTTTGCCGGTTCCCATGCTGTGGCAAAAGGAGGAAGGCTCAGAAAAACAGAGGCAGGCTTTTATTATTTGGGAGTGGCATTTACAGGATTTTTTGCCCTTTCTTTGCTTGGGGGAGTCTCAGGGGTGATGCAGCCGGATATGCAGTGGACACTTCAGCGGATGAATGCTGTAAAAATGCTATGTGCAGTTGGAGTGATGCTGATACCCACAGTAATCAGGGTAGTTTTGAAGAAGAAAGGGATTGATTTCAGTATCAGTGTGGCGCTCGGAGACTGTATGCTTTTATGTATGGGAGTGGCAACCGAATGCGGTATACAGATATTTACCCTGATTTTAGCCGGATATATATTGGTGTTGTCAGGTCTGGATTATTATACAAAAAAGCATTTTACAGAAAAAAACGGTTTGGATATGGCTGTAAGCATAAACTATCTGGTGCATGGAATTGTGGGCCTGCCATTTGTTGTATGGGCAAATATAGCAGACAATGATTCTTATGCCGTTGTAATACTGCAGGCGATAGTCATTGTGGCAGCGACTGGAATTACCTTTGCCGGCAGGCCGCAGACAATCTATCGTGTCATAAACAGTATCAGTATATTCTGGATGGTCTACACTGTGGTGAATACTTTGAATGAAATTTTAGTATGGACCGATGAAATTACCCCTGTTATCTTTATGGCATTTGTTTTGAATCTGGTAATTATGGTATGTATGATGCGGAAAGAGATGTTTTATATCCAGCTGGTTTTTGGTATTTTTATGACATATATCCAGCATTTCACATATTTGATAACTGGGTGGCATTCAGATTTAAATGAAACATATTATCCATTTACTTTTGCATTAATGGCGGCTTTGTTTATCTGGCTGGCAAGAGACAGGAAAACGGGAGCATACACGGAGGAAGCAGGTCTTACCTTGAAGCGGATTGCAATCTTTCAGATGGTAATGTGCATGAATATGTGGTTTGCGTCTAAGCACTACGATTATCTGGGTATGGCTTTTCATCTGCTGGTGGCTCTGACCGTTTTGATTATAGCGGAGTTTTTCAGCAGCCACAGGGCGAAGGCAGTTTGGCATACCATCACATTGGTGGCAGGGGAATTGGCAGTCGGTAAGCAGCCATTTCTAGATATACCTGCCGGATATCGTGTAGAGTGGATGGGTTTTCTATTTGCACTAGGCATTGTTCTTTTAGGCTTCATTTGGTATGATAAGAAAAAAAGCATAAGAGTGGTACAATTTATTCTGACCTGCTTCCTGCTTGCAGTGCTGCTGTTAAGTAATCTGCTGGGTGGGGAACTGGGAAATGTTCTGATACTTGGAATTGTCTGTGTCATTATGCTTTTGGTGGCAGCGGTATGTAACCATAAGGAATATGTCATAGCTGCCAGTATAACATTGATTTTAATAGCTCTGTACATTACGAGAAGCTTCTGGCTTAATATTGCATGGTGGGTTTATCTGTTTGTGGCAGGTGTAGTTATGGTTGGATTTGCCGTGAAAAAGGAAAGGGAAGCGAAATAACAGACTTCTGATATGGTAATGCAGAATCGGTGGTTCTCAAGTGCCAGAGAATGTATGGGAGGAAAAAAGCATGTCATTTATGTTGGGATTGATTTATCTGATTGTGACGGGAGCAGTGCTTGCCAGTATGGCAGCGCTGTTCTTCCGCGGGGAAAGAACTCTTTGTAATCATGTTTATATGGTATGTCAGGGAATGGCAGCCCTGTGGTGTGGCTCCCAAATTTTAGTGCTGCTGGCTGAGACGAAATGGGAGCTTACAGCGGCTTATCTGATTGGCAATATTGGAATTTGCTTTATAGGGGCATTTTGGTATTATTTTGCGGTATTATACACCGGAGGCAGGTTGGAAGGATTTAATAAATATGTTCCAGTTACACTGTCACTGTTTCACTATCTGCTGGTACTCACCAATAGCTGGCACCATTTGTATTATACTGTATTTTCATCGGATGAAATTGTCCATGGTCAATTTTTTTATTCAAATGTGGTTATTACCTATGCTTTTGTCATTACAGGAGCCGTGATTTTATATCGTGACATGACAGCAAAAAGCCGGGAATCGGCAACGGAGGGAAATAGAAGGGCGGCTAAAATTCTTGTTGTGGCATCCGTGCTGGTGCCGGTTTTGTTTAATGCCATATATCTGACCGGTCTTATTCAGTCGTCATTCGATATCACTCCGCTGGGGTTTGCAATATCAGTTATTTTTGTTATGCTTGCCACGGTGAAATACCAGTTTATAGATTTGAAAAGAGAGCTTGCGATTACCAATGAAAAACTGCTGCTGGAAAAAGAGCGGAATCGTATTGCCCAGCAGGTGCATGATACAGCAGGACATACTCTTACCATGATACAGTCCTATATGAAGCTGGCTGAACTATGTGTGAAAAATGAGGAAAATGCAAAGGCAGAAACCTATTTGTCAGAGGCACGTGTTCTTACCAGCCAGGGAATCAGGGAGCTGCGCGAATCCATCAATCAGCTTCGCAGGGAGCAGTCCTATGAGTTGGTAACCCGGGGTGTTATGCAGCTGGCAGACCAGGTGAAGGAGATACCGGTGACGGTAACGGTGCAGGGAAATGACTCGGAGAAATATTCCCATTTATCCAGGATAATATATGATACGGTAAGGGAATCTCTTACCAATGCATTAAAGTATGCGGAGGGAACGAAAATCGAGATTATTATCCGTTTTCAGGAAAACATTGTTGAACTGGTAATAGGGGATGATGGCAAGGGCTGTGATGTTATTCAGGAAAATAATGGTATCCGGGGAATCCGGGAACGGATAGAAAATGCAGGGGGAACGGTAAGGTTTCTGTCATCGGCTGGGGAAGGTTTTCTTACCAGAGTTAAGCTTCCGGTATAATAAAGGGGGAGGAGACGGATTATGAACAGGATTAAGGTTTTGATTGCAGATGATATTATGATATTGAGACAGGGGTTAAAAGCGGTATTGGAACAGGATATGGAAATCGAGGTTGTGGCGCTGGCAGAAAACGGGAAGGAGGCCTTTGAAAAATGCAAGGTCTATGAGCCGGATGTGGTATTGATGGATATGCGGATGCCGGATTATGATGGTGCTTATGGGATTAAAGCCATCAAAGAGCAGTGTCCGGATATCCGGGTGCTGGTACTTACCACCTTTGATGATGAGGAAACAATAGAGAATGCATTAGGAAGCGGTGCGGATGGTTATATCTTAAAGGAGCTGGAGGATGAGAAGGTAATTGCTTCTGTAAAAAGTGTATATGCCGGGCTGAGTATTTTTGGGGGAGGGGTCTATCAGGTTATGAAAAACCGTATGGAGCAGATGCCGGAAGTAACTCAGGAAAAGCAGTCTGCCCATATATCAGAGGAGCAGTTCAGCGAAAGAGAGCGGGAAATTTTAAGGCTGGTTGCCCAAGGCTATGATAATAAGGAAATAGCATCGGAATTATTTCTAGCAGAGGGCACTGTAAGAAACCAGATATCGAGGCTGCTGGAAAAGCTGTCACTAAAGGATAGAACCCAGCTGGCAGTTTTTGCAGTAAAGAATGGACTTGACCAGCAGGATTAGGGAAAGTCCTGGCAACAAAAAGAAGGCTGTTGTAAAGAAAGAGACATTCTATTACAACAGCCTTTTATCTTAAAGGAAATGTTACTGCTGGGACTGCTCAGAGGTCTGGCTGCTATCCGGATTTTCCGTCAGGGTGCTGCTATCGCTCTGGGTGGTCTGTGGGGAATCTCCGGCTTTGGCGCTGATTGCCCACATATTTGCAATCTGGGATTCCAGCCGCTCATAGTCCCAGCCAACCTGGCTGCGTGCCTCACTGTTTGGGTCGTTGACATAGAATAGCCCGTCTTTATATTCCCGAATCACAATAAAATGTCCGCTTTTTGTAAAGTCACCGGAGGACATGGAGCAGATAATTACGCTGCCGTTTTCCAGTGCTGTTGTCATGGCATCCTTGCTGGCAGTCAGTTCTTCGGAATCCAGACCAAGCTCTGCTGCCCCTTCGGTCATTAAAGTCCAGGATGTATCACCACTTTCGTCTAAATATCCCTTTTCAGTGGCAAAATCAGCAACCTTAATTGGATTCATGCTACCGTCCTGTTTTAAATAGGTATATGCCATGGAAAGACAGGTAGGACCACATCCGCTTAATCCGACAATATTCTTTCCATAATCTGCATAGCCCCATTGTTCGTCAAACTGTAAATACAGTGGGACAGTATCTCCTGTAACATCCATGTTAAAATCGCCATCAAATGTAATGCTGATTTTAGCAGGATAATCAATGGCAAACTGTTTCATTTCTGAATTTATAGCCAGGTTCATTAAAATATTGTCTGGATAAACTGCCGCATTATCGCAGATTCCCTGTATCTCCGGGTCTGTTTCTGCCTGTATTTTAAGGATTTCCAATGCAGCTTCCCTGTCTGCCGGCAAATCCTTTGCAAGGATTGCCTCGTCAATATCCGCTACAATTTGTTCTGTGGTAGGTTCTTCTGTGGCATCTTCCTTCACCTGCTCTGTTATCTTATCTGATTTTTTGTCCTGATGAAAATGGTTCCAGATGCCGGATATCATTTTTACAAGTCCCACAATAAGTAAAATGATGATTAGAAGAAGTATGCTGCAACGTATAATTGCCTGTCTGCGGCGTTTCCTGCGACGCTCTTCTCTGGCGGCAATTTTTCGTCTTCTGGCAGCTGCTTTCTTGCGGCGGAGCTGCTCTAATTCTTCCTCCGTCAGTTCCTCTTCTTCCTCCATTGACGCATTATATTGGCTAAATGGATTCTCATATAGGTCAGATGTCTGTCTGGCTGTCTCTGCCATTTGACCATACAAGTTGTTGGTCTGACTGTAGTTGTCTGCCGTCTGTTCATATCCGTCAGTTGTCTGCTCGTATGCATCTGCTGGCTGTTCGTATTCATTTACCAGCTGTCCGTATTCATTTACCAGCTGTCCATATGCATTTACCGGTTGTCCGTATGCATCTACCGGTTGTTCGTATCCGTCTGCCGGCTGTCCATAAGTATTGGTGGTTTCGCTATATCCATTATCCCCATTATATCCATCCATAAATGCTCCTCCTTTTTGTAAATGTTAAATATTTGAAATTTATGCTATTGACACATTTCTTCCATTTTATGGTTATAGTATAGCATGAAATAGTTAATAAAAGAAAAATATTTTCTTAAAAAAAGTAAAAGATTTTTTAAAATTCAATTTCCGGGAAACGGAAAAGAAGGATGTGCTATAATGAATCAGTACAGCAACTGTTTTTGTTGGAAAAGGAGGACTTGATATGAGTTTAAACAGTACACCATCCGGTAACCGGATTCACATTGGTTTTTTTGGAAAAAGAAATGCAGGCAAGTCCAGTCTTGTAAATGCGGTGACGGGCCAGGAGTTAGCAGTGGTTTCAGAACGGAAAGGAACGACAACAGACCCGGTATACAAGGCAATGGAGCTGTTGCCGCTAGGTCCGGTTGTGATAATCGATACGCCGGGAATGGATGATGAAGGAATTTTGGGTGAGCTCAGGGTAAAAAAGGCGAAGCAGGTTTTGAATAAAACGGATATAGCAGTACTTGTAGTGGATGGCACGGAGGGTGTGACTGGGCTGGAGAAGGAAATGGTGGCTCTTTTCAAGGAAAGGGAAGTACCATATTTAATTGTATATAATAAATCCGATTTAGGGGAGGATAAGACAAATAGAGAGAATCATGCCGGAGAGCCGGGACAGAGGGAATATGAAGATAACGAGCTTGTGGTAAGCGCCTTGATGAAAGAGGGGATTCAGGAATTAAAGGAAAAAATTGCACATCTGGTGAAGGTGGAGGAGAGCCGGTTTCAGATTGTAGGAGATTTACTCCATCCCATGGATATGGTAGTGCTGGTGATTCCGATTGATTCTGCTGCCCCGAAGGGAAGACTTATCCTGCCCCAGCAGCAGGTGATAAGAGATATTTTGGAAGCAGGGGCAGCTTCTGTTGTTGTCCGGGATACGGAATTGAAACAGACTCTGAACAAGCTTGGAACAAAGCCTTATATGGTTATTACAGACAGCCAGGCATTTAAACAGGTGGCAGCGGACACGCCGGAGGATATTCTGTTAACCTCCTTTTCTATTCTGATGGCACGGTGGAAAGGATTTTTGGAGACTTCAGTACAGGGTGTCCGGACATTGGATTCTATACAGGATGGGGATAAAATATTGATAGCAGAGGGGTGTACCCATCACAGACAATGTGATGATATCGGTACCGTGAAGCTGCCGGGATGGATACGGAGGTATACACAAAAGAAGCCGGAATTTGTATTCTGTTCCGGAACGGGTTTTCCGGAGGATTTATCCGAATACCGGCTGGTGGTGCATTGTGGCGGCTGTATGTTAAATGAACGGGAGATGCATTACCGTATGAAATGTGCAGTGGAGCAGGATGTACCATTTTCTAACTATGGAATTACTATCGCTTATATGAACAGAATTTTAAAAAGAAGTGTGGAGATATTGCCGGAAATTAGCGGAATGCTTACCTGATAGTATGGCAGATATTTGCTTTCCACAGGAAAAGTGATAGTGAAATACCGAAACACCACTTTTCCTGCGGAAGCCTTACGGAAAACTTATACCGTGGCTTCTTTGGCTAATGACATGTACCGGGCGCCTACAAAATCCCAGTTAATCAGATTAAACCAGTTGTCGATATAATCCGGGCGGCGGTTTTGGTATTGCAGGTAGTAGGCGTGCTCCCAGACATCAATGCAGAGAAGGGGAGTGACAGTGAGGGAAATCGGAGTATCCTGGTTTGGTGTGGCAATGATTTCCAGTTTGCCATTGCTGAGAATCAGCCATGCATAGCCGGAGCCAAACTGGTTTGTTGCGGCTGCAGTGAATTCTGCACGGAACTGGTCGATGGAGCCGAAGGAAGAGTTGATAGCCAGCGCCAGCTTATCTGTTGGAAGTTCACAATCAGCGGAATTCATACAGGCGAAATACAGTTCGTGATTATAAACGCCGCCAGCATTATTTTTGATTGATGTCTTTGCTTCATTTGGCAGTTCTTCTGTGTTAATCAGCAGTTCATCTAAGGACATGTTCTGAAGATTAGGATAGTTCTTTAAAATTTCATTTAATTTATTTACATAGGTAACGTAATGCTTGTCGTGATGGAAATGAAGGATTTCCTCACAAAGATAAGGCTCCAATGCGTTATAAGGATAAGGAAGAGGTTCTGCCTCAAAAGGATATTTCATAAGGTTCTCCTTTCTATGATAAAAGATAAAATAGGTGTTTGCGAAACTTGATTTTCTCTTTCTTCAGTTGTATATGTTGCAAACTGTAATGTAAATTCAAGAGAGTTTCGCAATTTCCTGCTGTTAGGATATGCAGAAATATTATAAATTATGAGGGGAGATTATATGTTACAAAAAAATTGCGAAAATGTAATAGTTTTGTTATAATTATAATAATTATGAATATTTTTATATAGTACATATAGCGCATTTGCAAAAAACACTGGATGAGAGAGATTTTGTCAGGAAAAATCGGGAGGAAAGTACAATGGCAACGATTGCTGAAAAGAGTAGAACCAAGGAAATTATTGACCGCTTACAGGGAATTATTAATAATGCTTCCGCAGTTCCCCTTGCACCGGGGAAAATATCCGTGTTTAAGGATGAAGTACAAGCTCTTTTGACAGAGCTGGCAACCCAGATGGAGATTGAATTAAAAACCTATCACGAGGTGAATGACCGGAAGGGAAAGATTATCAGTGAGGCGAAGAAGGAAGCGGAAAAGATTATTTATCAGGCAGAGCACAGTGCAAGCCGGATGCGTGTAAGCCGTCATACAACGGATGTGCCGCCTCTTGATTATAATACCTTAAATGACGAAGAACGCAGTGCACTTGGTAATGCCAATGAAATATATGGAGCTTCCCTTATTTATACCGACGAAATGCTGACGGAGGTTACAGAGCTGATTTCTGATGTTTATCACAATATCCGCAGTGATTATGAGATTATTTTGCAGGTGTTAGAAGAGAAATTAGATATCATTAACAATAATCGTGCAGAGCTGATGGACGGTTTGCAGGAGATGGATACAGAGGACCGGAGCCAGCAGATTTTAGAGATTGGACAGCTTTTGTCCAGTGAACTGCATATGTCCAGAATGAAGGCGAGAATGAACTCGGATGAATATGAGGACGGTAGTGTACAGCTGAGCTTGGATTTACAGGAGGAGCAGGAAGAAAAGGCGCGTCTTGCAGAGGAGAAAGCACAGCAGGCAGCGGCGGCACTGGCGGAGGTGACTGCAGAACGGGATGCTCTAGTGGCGACAGTGGAAA
>URMF01000043.1 GCA_900548855.1 uncultured Eubacteriales bacterium | reverse complement strand
CCCCCCCCCCCCCCAGCCGATAGGCAGCAGGGTTTCCGTCATCAGCTTTACCAGTATGCCGACTCCTACGGCGACAGGAAGCAGTACGCCGAACATACCAAACAGGGAAAGGATAACAATCATAACTTTCCTGCGCTTATCCTGTGGCTCGCTCATGCCGATGGCAGCGATAAATGTTTTGGTAAGGGTTAAATAACTATTCATGGGCAGTCATCTCCAAAAAGATTTTTTCAAGGTCCATATCCGGATACCGGGTAGTCAGCTCTTCCAAGGTGCCATAGAATAAAGCCTTTCCCTGGTTAATAATGATTACCTTATCGCAGAGCTTTTCTGCCACCTCCAGTACATGGGTAGAAAACAAAACAGAATTACCGGCATCAGCATGTTCCCGCATCATGTTTTTCAGGTTGTAGGCGGATTTCGGGTCCAAACCGGTCAGCGGTTCATCGAGAATCCAGACAGCAGGGTCATGAACCAGCGCGGCGGCAACCATCATTTTCTGGCGCATACCGTGGGAATAGCTCTGCATAGGTTTATCCAGAACCTCCGCTAAATCAAAGCGTGTGGCAAAGGTTTGGATGCGCTCCTTTCGCACATCTGTGGGAACCTTGTATATATCGGATATCAGATTCATAAATTCCAGACCCTTAAGGCGCAGAAACATATCCGGACTGTCCGCAATGTAGCCGATAACCTGTTTTGCTTTCAAGGGTTCTTTTTGCATATCAAAATGATTAATATTGATTGTACCGGAGTCCGGCTTTAAGATACCAGTAAGCATTTTTAAGGTTGTGGTTTTTCCGGCACCGTTTGGTCCGATAAATCCCACAATTTCACCATCATTTACGGTGAGATTTAAATTGTCTACAGCACGGATGGTTCCGTTGTAGGTTTTGGTGACATTCTCAATCTGAATCATGTAAAGTTCCTTTCTGCTTATGATATTGCCTATCTTGCACAACTAGGCTTTGAAAATCGCAAGTTCCGCAATTACCTAATATAATAATTTTTATGGATGCAGTAGTTTGTAACCGGAAAGCTTATACAATTGTGTCTGGTACTGCTGAAATGGTATAAACCCGTGCAGGAGTGGTAACGTCATTGGAGGCAAGTGCATAGATGGTACTTGCAACGCTGTTATCATTTTCTGATGCGGCAGCGGCGTAAATGGCAGTATCCGAAGAAAAACCATCGCCCATATAGGCAAGTACCTTTTTGACATAGTTCTGGGTCTCTTTAAATGGGGGGATTCCGTTATACTTGTCCACGTTGCCCGGACCTGCATTGTATGCTGCAAGAGCAAGAGAGGTGTTGCCGTTGTATTTATGTAACAGCTGGGAGAGGTATTTTGCACCTCCCATGATATTCTGTTCAGCATCATAGGGATTGGAAACTCCCAGTGCGGAAGCGGTGCCGGGCATAAGCTGCATAACGCCAACAGCGCCTGCGCCGGAAACGGAATTCGGATTAAAGCCGGACTCCTGTTTGGCAACGGCCTTTAAAAGATTGACATCCACTCCGTATTTGGCGGCAGCCTTTGTGAAATAACACTCCAACGACGCAGGGACGGTCAAAGAACCAGACTTGTCCTGCTGTTTTTCCGTATTACCCAATTCCGGCTGGGCATATATTATGGTTTCCTGTTCTAATATGGAATCAAAATCACTGCTGCCGGAGCGGCTTGTATTTGTTGATTTGCTGTATGTACTCTCGTCTATAAATCCGAGCCCATCAATATAAACCATAAGAAAATTCCTTTCATCAAAAAATCCAATTAGATTTATTATACAATAAAATAAGTAAAAAGGGAATGAAAAGTTCGGGATTTTATGCCTATTGTGTGATACAATAACTGCATGGCAACACAGAATGCCTGTATATATAAGTTCGAAGGATAAGGAGGGGGAAAATGTATTTAAAAAATGTAAACCCATATAGCATAACCAAGCAGCATACACGCGACAAGCTTCATATTATAGAGCGGATACGCCTGCTTTTTGACAAAGGGAGCTTTACGGAATATTATCCGGAGGAGGCTTTTCCTCCGGCATTCCAACAGGAAACAGCAGATGATATAGGGGACATAAAAAAGAAGAGTACCGGATATGATGGTGTTATTACCGGATATGGGAATATATATGGACAAAAGGTATATTTTTACGGACAGGATTTTACCTGTATGGGAGGAACCTTCGGTTACCAGCACAGCAAACAGATAATTGCTATCTTAAAGGAGGCTATTGCTGATAGAAAACCGGTGATAGGAATTTATGATGGAGGCGGTGCAAGGATTCAGGAGGGAGCGGCTTCCGTTGCCGGGTGTGGAGAATTGTTCCGGATGAATGCAATGGCATCGGGATATATACCGCAGATTGCCATTATAGCAGGAACCTGTGCCGGAGGAGCGGTATATTCTCCGGGACTGGCGGATTTTGTCTTTACTATTGATAAAATCAGTAATCTTTTTGTGACGGGTGCCAAGGTGATTAACGAAGTGCAGGGGACCGATTATCTGATTGAAGAGCTGGGGGGCGCCGGTATTCATTCCTCTGTCAGTGGGGTGGCGCATTTTCGGATGGAGAGCGAGAAAGCCTGCTATGACCGGGTCCGTAAATTGATAGATATTCTACCGCCATGCTATATGGAAGAACGGTGTTTCCGCACAGATATGTATCATGAAAAGGATATTACGGATATATGTACATTTCTGCCGAAGAACAAGCAGGAGGTATATGATGTTAAGCCGGTTATCGGGGAAATATTAGATGATGACAGCTTTATTGAGGTGCATGAGGAATTTGCCAGAAATATTGTGGTGGGCTTTGGCAGGCTTGGTGGAATTACCGTGGGTGTGGTTGCAAACCAGACACTCTATCAAAACGGCTCCATTGATGTAGATGCTGCGGATAAGGCGGCACGTTTTGTACAGTATTGTGACTGTTATAATATTCCTGTTATCACTCTGGCAGATTCCACCGGCTTTGTCATGGAGGCAGAGCAGGAGCATAAGGGACTGATTCGTCACGGGGCAAAAATGATTCAGGCCTATGCCAATGCCACAACCATCCGCCTGACGGTTATTTTGCGGAAGGCTTACGGAGGTCCCTATATTTTCATGGGCTGCAGGCAGCTGGGCGCTGACAGGCATTATGTCTGGCCGGAGGCAGAGGTTGCGGTGATGAAGGCAGAGGGTGCTGTTGCGGTTATATGCCACAGCCAGCTCGGCAAATTGGAGGGGGTGGAAAAGGAAGACTATTTGAGGGAGCAGCTTTCCCAGTATCAGCAGCATTATATGAACAGTGACATGGTATTAAAACGGCATTTTGTAGATGACGAGATAAAGCCGGAGAAGACCAGGGAAATTTTGTACCAGGATTTAATTCGTCTAAGCGGCAGGCCGGTATCACAGGGACTTTCCAAAAAACATGCCAATATACCGGTGTAAGCTGATTAAGGCAATGAATATGAAAAAGTTGGAGGCATAGTATGTTAAAGAAGCTTAACAGGAATGACCCATGCTGGTGCGGCAGTGGGAGAAAGTACAAGGTGTGCCATGAGGCATTTGATAACCGGATTAAACGAATGGAAAGGGAGGGACATGAGGTACCGCCCCACAATATTATTAAGACCCCGGAGCAGATTACGAAAATAAAGGAAAGCTGTAAGATTAACATAGCGGTACTGGATTATATTGAAGAACATATTCATGAGGGAATGAATACGGCAGAGATTGATAAGATTGTATATGATATGACAACGGATATGGGTGGTGTTCCGGCACCATTGAATTATGAGGGTTATCCCTATAGTGTGTGTACTTCCGTAAATGACCAGGTCTGCCACGGATTTCCCTCCAAGGACGTAATCTTAAAATCAGGGGATATTGTAAATGTAGACTGTTCCTCTATTTTGGACGGATATTTTTCGGATTCCTCCAGAATGTTCTGTATCGGTGAGGTAAGCCCGGAAAAGAAAAAGCTGGTACAGGTAACAAAGGAGTGCGTGGAGCTGGGTTTAAAGGAAGTGAAGCCGTGGGGCTTTTTAGGAGACATGGGACAAGCAGTTCATGACCATGCTTTTGCCAATGGTTATACGGTGGTTCGTGAAATCGGAGGACACGGAGTAGGATTGGAATTTCATGAGGAGCCATGGGTTGGCTATAATTCCAGACGGGGAGAAGAAATGCTGATGGTTCCGGGTATGATATTTACCATTGAACCCATGGTTAACATGGGGAGGGTGGAAATCTTCACCGACCCCAAAAACGGATGGGAGGTACATACAAAGGACGGAATGCCTTCTGCCCAGTGGGAAATTATGGTGCTTGTGACGGAGGATGGAAATGAGGTGCTATGCTGGTAGGGAAAGGAATTTATTTTAATCCAACCGAAACTTTGCAATCTGTTCCGTCAAAGAATCTGACAGTTTCTTTAATTCTTCACTGGATGCAGACATCTGGGAGCCGTCATCGCGGAATTCATTGGCAATATTCATAACCTGTTCACAGGTTGCCAATATTTCTTCGGTACCGGCAGTCTGTTCCTCGGTGCTGGCAGCAATATCCATTGCCACATGCTCCACATTGGCAATGGTATTCTTTACCGTAGCCATGGCAGAGTTGATATCGGTAATAGTACGGCGTATATTTTCAAAAGTGGTTTCTGTATCACTTACAACGGCAGAGCTCTCTAAAATTGCATGCTTGCTCTCTGTGGATTTATCCAGTACAATATTTACCAGTCTGCGCATGTTGGTTGTGGTATTCTCAATATCCGTGACAGAAGTGCTGCAGCTTTCCGCCAGTGTTCGAATCTCGTCTGCAACCACTGCAAAGCCTTTTCCGGATTCTCCCGCCCTTGCGGCTTCAATACTGGCATTGAGGGAAAGGAGATTGGTCTGCTCTGCAATATCCTGAATTACGGTAACCATTGCGTTAATGCCATCCAGCCCGGCGTGTACATTGTTAACTGCTTCCTGTAGATTGTCGGATATCTGGGTAATATATTCCATTTTATCAATCATTCTATTCATATTGTCCTTACCGGAATTCGCCAGCGTGACAGTATTGCTGATGGTATTTTTTACGGTATCTGCAGCATCATTGGTGCTGGATACGTTGCTTGCCAGGACAGATGCACCTTCTGCTATGGTGCTGACGGCTTCCGATAGGTCGGTCATGGAGTTGGTCAGATTCTCCATAGCTTCATACTGGGTTTGGGCAGAAGAGTAGAGATGTCTGGCGGTCTTTTCATTCTCCATTGCCTTGCCGTCAATCGTATGTGCAGATGCTTCGATTGCTATAAGGGTTTCATTTAGCTGGTTTGACATTTGGTTCAGATTGCCTGCAATCATTCCTAATTCATCGGAAGAACTGATATCAATACGCTTTGTAATATCCAGAGTATTCATGGAATCAATCATCGTGTTGATATTGCCTATTGGTTTTAAAAGCACGAACAGAATAATAAATAATGCTGCCCCTAAGAAAATGATTCCCACAAGGGAGGTGATAAAAGAGGTGCGCATAATTGGTGTCAGGGCAGAATTTACATCACTTTCTGCTACCTGACAAATGATAACAAAATTCGTTCCTTCTACCTTGTGAAGGTTCAGATACTGTCCGTCTGCCAGAATGGTTTCATCAAATGTCTCATTTTCTAACATTTCTGTAATCTGTTGAAAAACGGCACTGTTGCATTCTTCCAGAATTTTACCGTTTGTGCTTTCATCATTTTTATTTCCCCAAATCATACCGCTGGTGGCATCCACCGCATAGGAAAAGCCATTCGTAAACAGCGTCTGTTCCCTTAATAAGGCATCCATTGCGTCTAACTGCACATCGGATGAAATAACACCAATCACATTGCCGCTTTTATCACTGATATTTGTGTATATGGAAACAATATATTTGCCGGTATCAGAATCTAGATACATATCTCCAAAGGTAACTTCGTCAGCCTGGATTCCTTCGATATACCAGGGACGTTCTTTCATAACCCAGTCATCATCCGGTGTCCACATTTTATCAATGTAGGTACCGTCCTCTAAGCCGCAGTAAATGCCGGTGGGAATGATGTCCGGATAGGCATCTGCTATGCCTAGTATGTAAGCCTGGATTGCTTCGGTATCGTTGCAGGTACGGTTTACCGTTTCTTTGACATTGTTGATAATACCCGCTGTGGTACTAATTTCCTTGGCGATTTTACTGTCAATTGCGGCAGCTGCCAGTTCAATCTGTTTATAAGAGTTATCTTCAATAATTTTTTTCGTATTCAGATAGGTAAAAATAAATACAATAACAAAGGATAAAATGACCAGTGGAATCATGACCAGAATCATTTTTCTCCGCAAAGATATTTTTGTCCGTATAGGATTTGTGGTTTGTAAAGACATAGCAGAAGCTCCTTTCCTAAAATGTATTAGAATATAATTTTTTCCAGTATAACATAGAATAGGGAAAATGATAAGATATGAATCTTGGGGAATTAAAATTAAATTGAATATAAGTTTTAAAGATATGGATATAAATTGAATATTCTTGGGATTTAAATTGAAAATATTGTTGAAATAAATTGAATTTTAATATAATATATAATCAGTAAACCTTGACAAGGAGGGGATTATATGTCATTAACATCTGCAAAAAGAGAGAGAATAAAATACTATATAATGGAAAAGATATTTTATAACCAAAAAGATTTTGTTAAGAGAACTTCCGAAACATTCAATATATCAACAACGACAATATACAATTATATAAAAGAATTAATTGCAGATGGTAAAATTACGAAAAATGATGACGGTTCCTATCAACTGCGAAAAACCATAAACAAAAAATTCAGGTATAATCTAAAAGAAAAAAATTTACAGGAGGATATTGTATATCAGGAAACGCTGCAGAAATACGTAAGTGATTTCCCAAAAAATGTAGTAAACATTTGGGAATATTCCTTTATGGAAATGTTTAATAATGTAATTGACCACTCTGAAGCTGAAAGGGTTGGTATTTCAATTCAACAAAATGCAATTTATACATGGGTAAATATTCAAGATAATGGAATTGGAATATTTAAAAAGATTTCCGACTATTATCAATATTCATCTTTAAATGATGCGATTCTAAGTTTGTTTAAGGGAAAATTGACAACAGACAAGGAACATCATTCGGGAGAGGGAATTTTTTTTACTTCTAAATTAGTAGACCATTTTTCGATTACATCCAGTAACAAAAGATTTTCACAGCATAATATGAAAGAACAGGTTATAAATGCCGGTATTCCAGGTTTAAAACAATTTTATAATCAGCCAGGCACATTAGTTATGCTTGCCCTTTCTAACAATTCAAATCACCAAATCAAGGAGGTGTTTGATATGTACAGTAATGATAATGGTGGTTTTACTATAACCCGGATTCCAATTAAGAATGTTTGTGATACAGGTTATCCGGTATCACGCTCTCAGGCAAAGCGATTATATTTTGGCTTTGAAAAATTTGAACGGGTCATACTTGATTTTTCTGATGTAAGCGATATTGGTCAGGCGTTTGCCCATGAACTTTTTTATGTATTTGCCAGAAAACATCCGGAGGTTGACCTGCAATTTGAAAATGCAAATGAATCGATTCAAAAGATGATATACCGGGCACAGCACTCCTAAAAAGAAATCCACCAGCCTGTTTTAAAAAGCTTGTAACGTGCCAAATATGCTACTTTACAAATTATGTAAGAGTAGTAGACTGTAATTATACAAGTATACTTGCAAATAATGATAGGTCTTGCGAGGAGGATTTTAAATGGAAAAAACTAAAAAATGTATTTGGGTGGTAAAGGTATGCCTGCTGCTTTTCGCATTAAACATACTGCCTGTAATTAGGGCAGAAGCATCAGAGACTACAAATGACGGCTTTGAATACTATGCAGATGATTCGGGAATTTGTATTACCGGTTACAGTGGCAATGGCGGAGTTATTGAAATCCCAAGTACAATAGATGGTAAGCCAGTAATTGAAATAACCGGCGCTGCATTTAAGGACTGCACCAGTTTGACGAGCGTAACAATTCCCGACAATGTAACAATCTCTTTGGATAACGCTATATTTGAGGGCTGCACGAATTTAAAAAGTGTAGTAATCGGAAAGGGCGTAACCAGCTTGGGATGGAGAGCCTTTTATAAGTGTACCAGTTTAACTAGCGTTACACTTCCAAGCGGCTTAACAACGATAGGGAGTAACGCATTTAGATACTGCAGCAGCTTGAAAGGTATAACTATACCGAATAGTGTAACAAGTATAGGTGTTGAAGCCTTTTCCGGTTGTACCAGTTTATCAAGCATAACCATACCGAAGACGGTTACCGTGATAGAGAGAGATGTATTTAACGGCTGTACCGGTTTAACAAGTATAAAGCTTAACGAAGGTTTGACAAGTATCGGAAACGAAGCTTTTTCCAACTGTAAAGCTTTAAAGAGTATTACGCTTCCAAATAGTTTAACTACTATCGAGGGCTATGCCTTTGAAGATTGCACCAGCCTGGCAAGTATTACGATACCGTTCGGTGTAAAAACGATGGGAAATCGTGTATTTGATGGCTGTACCAGTTTAGCAAGCGCTACAATCTCTGCAAATTTGACAAATATAGGTGAGCGTATATTTTCCGATTGTACCGGTTTGACAAATGTAACATTTAACGGAAGTGCGACAAGTGTATGGAATAATGCATTTTATGTTGTTTCTGCACATAATACTTCTTTGAAAAAGGTTACGATAGCAGGAAATGTAACAAGTATAGGGAAAGAGGCATTTTGTAACTGTACCGGTTTAACAAGTGTTGTCATTTCCGAGGGCGTAAAGAGTATTGAATATGGTGCATTTAATGGCTGTACTGGTTTGACAAGTATTACACTTCCAGACAGTTTAACAAGCATTGGTGCGTCTTCTTTTGCCCATACCGGCTTGACAAGTATTGTTATTCCTAAAGGCATAAAGAGTATTGAACAGGGGGCATTTGAAAACTGTACTGGTTTGACGAGCGTAACAATACAAGAAGGCTTAACAACGATAGGTGATGGGGCATTTTTAGGATGCACCAATTTAACCAGCGTTACCATACCAGATAGTGTTACGAATATTGAATGGAATGCTTTTGGCTTCTGGTCAGACGGTACAATGATACCGAAAAAACTTGTAATAACATGTTCAAAGGATTCCTATGCATATACTTGGGCAACAAAGAATGGAATAACGGTCAATACAGGTGATGCTCCGGCAGCAAAGGGTACTACACTCACTGTTTCAAGCAAAAAAATTAAAGTTAAGGTTACCTCAACCAGTGCGGTAAATCCTACAGTAGCAGTTACAAAGGTTACCAGCCGTACTGCAAAGAAGATTACCATTCCGGCTACCGTAAAGGTGGATGGTGTTACATATAAGGTAACCAGCATTGCATCAAATGCTTTTAAAGGTAATAAGAAGCTTACAACTGTATCCATCGGAAGCAACGTGAAAACGATAGGCAAGAATGCATTTTCCGGATGTACGGCGCTGACAAAGGTTACAATCGGCAAAAATGTAACTTCTATCGGCAGCAAGGCGTTCTATGGCTGTAAGAAGCTTAAAAATGTAACCATGACAGCTGGAAAGCTTAAGACTATCGGAAAGAGTGCCTTTAAGGGAATTCATAAGAAGGCGACGATTACTGTAAAGGGTACGTCAAAAGCAAAAAAGGCTTTAAAGAAGAAGCTTAAGAAGAAAACAATTGGATATGTAAAGACATGGAAGATTAAGTAATATAAAGAATATTATAATCTAGGAGAGCCTGACACTTCATGCTTTTATGTGTAAAGTGTCAGGCTCAAGACAAGAAAAAACTGCCGCCCCTGTGGTTTTGCCCTAACCTGTATTATACAGGTATTTCTCTGTATGTCAATGAATTGGGCTGTATCAGACTGGATTTACAGATTCCTGCCTTTCAGACGCTGGGACAGTCCCGAGAATAAATGCTTTGTTAAACTTTAGGGAGACTGTTTCAAGTTTATTGTCTACTGTCTTTTTTTATGTTATTCAATACAACCATTAATGTTGTTATCACAATCCCAGCAGTAAAACCAAAAACATGTGTCAAAAAAGAACTTTGATTATTATTAGCAAAAACAAAGAAAATTACAACCACTAATAAATCAATTTTGAACTTCTTCAAATTAAACATATCTGGAAAACGCAGATAGCATACCAGAAAAGCTGCCATCAATGTATATATCCCACCTGATGAACCACCACCATAATTTGCTTCACCATAATGAACAATTAGAGAAAATGGAATTTCTGCAACGGCTCCACCAATAATAAATATTAACAGGGTTTTCCATTTACCAATAAATGGACTAAATAATGAGCCTATACATATAAGCACAAGTGAATTAAAAAAATATGTTCAAAATTATAATGATAAAAAATGCAGGTAATCCATCTGTAAAATTCAAATATTTAACCATTTATACATCCAAACACTATAACTACAGTAATAACGATGAAAAACATTCCAATCATAATTGAACCGATTTTCCGTGCTTTTCCAGCGATAGGATCATACATACACCTCGGATTCTCTGGTGAAATCATAAGTTCTCTTACTTCTCCAATATTTGCATACCCTTTGTTTTGCAAGACACTTTCACAGCTTCGATAAACTTTATCTTTGTATGTATATTCAAATATTGACCTCTTTGTAAATTTAGAGCTTTGCCTGGAAATATCATGAGAGATACATTTTCCCTGAACACATTCCGTCAGATATTTCTTTGCGGCAGATGCGACTCTAAATTCATTGAAACAGAGTCCTAAGCCTACTACCAAAACCAGGGATAAAAAAAACATATCCTTATTTGTTAAATCAAGCTGCGGATTCATTTTACGGTAGATAATACCTATAGTGCTTAATGCAATGAGCAAGGCAATCAGAATCGCAATAAATCCTACAAATCCCCGTCTTAATGGCGATGGTGCTGAATTTTTGTCTGCAATCGGTTTTATTCTAATTCTACTAGTTCCTTCCAAATCCGTCTGGCTTGCATCACCCAAAGACATATGCCCGTTTTTTACTTCTATACCAAGCGAATTAAGTTCATCAGGACTAAGACTCTCTATTCCACTTTCACGGATCTTCTGAACCAGTTCAGGGTCCGATATCGTCATCCGTAAAAGATTACTTTTTTCTTTCTCTTCCATCTTCACTTATTAATCCTCCATGCTGATTTTTATAAAGCACACTCCATCAAATTCAAATTTCACTTCCCATTGTATCACACACAATTCATATATTCCACTTATATTTTTCTATAGATTTTTACTAAAGATTTTTAAAAAGGTGGACTATCATTACATAGCAATCCACCCGTAATATTACCACACTTCCAGACTATCCTCCGCATCCACCCAAGTCTGCATCTCATTGTCTAAAGCCAACCGAGCATACTCCATAGGGTTGTCAACGGCAAGAACATTCAACGCACACTGTGGGTTAGGAGTGGTTTTCAATCCGTCCTCTGCCTTATTACAGTCCATTCGCAAAAGAATATTATCAAAAGTGTTATATCAATACTGGTTATATGTAGCATATATAAGTTTCATAGCTTTTCATCCTTTCATTTTTATTACAGATAAGCGGTTGTATTGATAAGTTATTATGTGTCCTGGAATTATTCTTTAGAACGTGAAACACATGCTGCTTATTTGATTCATCAGGAAGCAGCCCCTTTGTTAATCAAACAGCGGTTAGGGCATAAGGATATCCAGATTATTCTTAATACATATGGGCATTTATATCCGAATGAACAAAAGAAGCTGGAGGAAATGTTGAATGATGGGAAATAGGATGTTTGGTAAGGGTGTGGTGAAGGTGAAGTTTTCACTTCTGCCTGCTCTTTCCACGAATCTTATGACAGTGCCGAGTGACATATAAAAAATGTTACAAAGAAAAGATAGGCAATTGCCTAAAAGAAGGATAAAATTGTGAAATATGTTTTGATGGATATACAAAATTAAGTAATCTGGTAGTAACAGTTAAAGTACGTGTTTTCCTTATTTCGATTCTTTACATGGTGGAAAAAGGAAATGGATGGTGGTATAATTTGTCACAGAAGCTTTCATTCTTGAAATTAAAGAAATAAATTGTGAACCTGAGTTTTTTACAGAAATTATTTCAAGGGATGGATTTTTTGAGCGGATTGCAAAATTTGATTAAAGAGTTGATTGTTTTAATTGAATTTGTAAGGATAGATATAAACGAATGGAACAACTTAAAAATTGTAACCCCAATAATAAGGAGGATTAAAAATATGAACAAGCAAAAAACATACGAACAAGCAATAGAAGAATTATCTCTGATGCTGATGTATCTGACAAGAGCACAGGATAGTAATGAATTTTGTCGTTACCGGGAATTAAGCTGGAAAGGCTACGATTTTGACACCCTTGGCAAGCTTGAAAATGATGAGCAGATTTATCAGCCCAAAAACAGCAGAGGCTATGAAAAATATCTCTATCTGACCGAGCAGGGACGCATGAAGGCAAAGGAACTCTTGAAAGAATATGGTCTTTCAGATAAAGCTTTGAACGAGCAGTTTGAATTTAGAGATATTCTGCCGGAAGAAGCGGATCAGGCAGCAGCAATCGAGAAAATATGTTTTCCTCCGAATGAGGCGTGCTCAGAGGCTTCGATGAAAGAAAGGGCGGTTATGGTACCGGAATTGTTTCTGGCTGCCGTTGATAAAGAGACAGGAACGATTGCAGGATTTTTAAACGGAATTTCCACCAATGAGCATTCTTTCAGAGATGCGTTTTTTACAAATGTCAAGCTGCATGACCCGGCAGGAAGGAATGTAATGGTGCTTGGACTTGATGTACTTCCAGAATATCGTGGACAGGGTTTAGCAAGGGAAATTATGTTCCAATATCTTCGCAGGGAATGGGAAAGAGGCAGGGAAATGGTGGTTTTGACATGCTTAAAGTCCAAGATTAAGATGTACGAGAAGATGGGATTCCATAATAACGGAATATCTGAATCTTCCTGGGGCGGGGAACAGTGGTATGAGATGAGCTATGTGTTGAACCTTTAAGGGTATAAGCAAAATAGCTGAATTCATTCATACGGGTATTCCCATTTTCTGTTAAAAAAGCTATAATATAAGCAATTAAACGTAAGGAGGAAAAGGATATGTCAAAAACATTAGTAGCGTATTTTACGTATTCGGGAAATGCTAAAAAGGTGGCAGAAGAAGTGGCGGATATTGCCGGAGCAGATTTGTTCGAGATTAAGCGGGAAACGCCTTATTCTGCTGATTACCAGGCCTGTGTGGATGAGGCGAGAAAGGAACTTCAGGAGAATGCAAGACCGGAGCTTGCAGGGAAGGTGGAGGATATGAGTCAATATGATACGCTCATTTTAGGCTTCCCAAACTGGTGCAAAACCTGTCCAATGCCGGTTTTATCCTTTTTAGAGGCGTATGATTTAAGTGGGAAAAACATTTATGCCTTTGTGACCAATGGTGGCGGTGGCTGCGGAAACAGCACAGATGATATTAAGAAGAGTGCGGCAGGAGCAAATGTTACAGATGCAGTCAATGGGAATAATCTTTCAGATTCCCAAATTAGAGAGTGGCTTGGTTTGTAGCATTCAAATCGTGCAAGTGCATTACAGGCAGAACATCCAAAGAGCTAAATTTAAACCAGACATTCATTGGATAAGATAATCCATAGGAATGCCTGGTTTTGTGTTACCAGTATATGAGAAAATAGTCCGGTGAATCAGGTTATTCTTTGCGTTCGTCCACTATTTTTACAAACCATTCTACTATGGCAGGGTCATAGTGAGAGAAGAAAGAGCTTTCTGCTTTGTCCAAAGCCGTGATTTTTTCCATATCTGCATCGGTTAGTTCAAAATCAAAGACATTAATATTTTCTACCATCCGGTCATAGTGGGTGGATTTCGGTATTACGACAACGCCGCGCTGAATGTGCCACCGGAGCATGACCTGTGCCGTTGATTTTCCGTATTTTTCACCGATTTCTTTCAGGGTGGCATCTTCAAACAAACCTCCCCTGCCTTCTCCAAAAGGTGCCCATGCTTCGATTTGCACATTATATTTATCCATATATTGCTTTGCTGTGATTTGCTGGTTATATGGATGTGTTTCCACTTGGTTTACCATAGGACGTATCCGGGCAAAAGAAGCGATATCTACCATCCGGTCCGGATAAAAGTTGGAAATACCAATGGTGCGGATTTTTCCTTTCTCATACAAATCCTCCAATGCCCGCCATGCACCATAATAATCGGAAAATGGCTGGTGAAGCAGCATAAGGTCGAGATAATCTGTCTGTAGCTTTTTCAGAGATTCTTCCACAGAAGCTTTGCATTTCTCATAGCCATAATTTTCAATCCATACCTTGGATGTAAGGAAAATATCTTCTCTTGGTATACCTGATTTTTGGATTGCCGTACCGACTTCCTCCTCGTTGAAGTAAGCCTGTGCCGTATCGATGGAACGATATCCGGCTTTCAATGCGTCAAGTACGCACCGCTCACATTCCTCTTTTGTAACCTGATACACGCCGTATCCCAATATTGGCATTTTAACATTATTTGCTAGTGTTACATATTCCATCCATAATTCCTCCTTATTTTTATTGATTTTATTTAGATAATTGCGAAACTCTTTATTTCAAAATGTGAGTTGTATAAATGTAACAAATTTATGTTTGTAGGACATTTGAGAACGTCAGTGGTTAGCGAGGTGTTTTCGAGCTTAGCACTGCTACGTTTTCAATTAAGTGCAAACAGTCCGAAAAACATATTTGTTACATTTGTACAACGTAGGCTTTCAAAAAATGAGTTTCGCAATTACCTATTGATTGCTTCTATTTTACTCCCAAATCTCTTTTGCCATACGGAAAGCCGCCCATGCCTTTGGCCATCCAGCATAAAAAGCGGCATGGGTAAGGATTTCAGCAATTTCCTCTTTTGTTACCCCATGATTTTTGGCATTTTGAAGATGGAATTTCAGCGAGCTATCCAAAATGCCGCCTGCCATCAGTGCAGTTACTGTTACGATACTTCTGTCTCTTGCGGAGAGCTTATCCTCTCTTGACCAAACCTGACCGAACAGAATGTCATCATTCAATTCGGCAAACTGAGGAGCAAATTCCCCTAATTCATCTCTTCCTGCTGTTACCTCTGCCATATGTCACACCTCTTTCTTATAAATTCTTGTATTCTTTGTCTGAGACTGGTTCACACCATTCTGTTTTGCAGTTCACACCTGGCACCTCGATTGCCAGATGCTGGAACCATGAGTCTGCCGCCGCTCCGTGCCAATGCTTAACTTCGGCAGGAATATTAACTACATCGCCGGGTTTTAGCTTTCTTGGTGGTTGACCCCATTCCTGATACCAGCCCTCGCCGGCGGTAACCAGCAATATCTGGCCGCCGCCCTTATCTGCGTGATGAATGTGCCAGTTATTTCTGCATTTTGGTTCAAAAGTCACATTGCCAATTCCTACCTGCTCGGTTGACAACATATTCAAATAGCTTTGTCCGATAAAGTATTTTGCGAATGCATCGTTTGTTTCTCCCGTAGGGAATACACTCATTTCCTGTGATATCATTTTATCGTCCTCCTTTTATCCATGTTTCAATGTCTGTTTTCGATTTCGCTACACTGCCTCCCCGTATGGCAAGCCCCTTTTCTGTTTTTGCATCCGGGCACAGTCTTTTGATATCCTGCTCGCTTTTACCCATCCCGCTGCCTTCATGTGTGCAGAAGGGCTTAATCGTTTTGCCACGGAAATCAAAATGTTCTAAAAAAGTAAATACTGCCATTGGCATAGTGCTCCAGTAGTTGGGAAATCCCAGATAAATGGTATCATACTGCTGAAGAGTTTCCGGATATGCTTTAAGCTCCGGGCGGGCGTTCCGCTTCTGGTCGGCTTGTGCCTGCGAAATACACTCGTTGTAATCCTTTGCGTATTCCTGCATTTGCTCGATTTTAAACATATCTGCGCCAGTCAACTCCTGGATAATACCTGCTGCAATTTCCGTATTGCCTGTAGCCAGTGTTTTTATTGTGCCATTTACATAATTTTCATCCGCTCTCGAGTAAAAGGCAATTAGTGTATTTGCCATTTCAATTCCTCCTTTTCCGATGATGTATTTATTGTAGCATTTCTTTTCTTGACTGGGAATTTCTGATATGTTATTATTGCATAAACCAATAGTTTATACATTGAAAAACGTGCAAAATGGCTAGATTTAAAATACAGGCTATATGCAGTTGCCTGTCAATATGTCTGTTATAGTATGTTTGGAGGTTGCATTATGTATAATCCTATTCTTGAAACATTTATTGCAGTCTGTGACTGCGGCAGTTTTACAAAGGCGGCAAAACGTCTGTATATTTCGCCTACAGCTGTTATGAAGCAGATGAATTTACTGGAAAGCCATTTGGAGTTAAAGCTGATTGAGCGGACTTCCTCCGGTATCCGTTTGACAAATGCCGGTGCTATTATTTACCAGGATGCGAAATTTATGATTGATTACTCAAGGAAATCCGTTGCCAGTGCAAAGGCGGCTTTGTATGTGGAATCTACCACCTTTTGTGTCGGTACATCGCTTTTAAATCCTGCCAAGCCGTTTATGGATTTGTGGTATCGTATCAATAAGGATTTTCCGGACTATAAGCTGCACCTCGTTCCCTTTGAAGATAACTGTGAGGGAATCCTTGGAGAAATTGAGAAGCTCGGAGAAAAATTTGATTTTCTGATTGGTGTGTGTGATTCCAAGTTATGGCTGTCTCGCTGTAATTTTCTGCCTCTTGGCAGATATAAAAAGATGGTCGCCGTATCGAGGGAGCATCCTTTAGCGAATAAAAAGCTGATACATATGGAGGATTTGTACGGGGAAACGCTTATGATGGTAAAGCGTGGAGATTCGGGGGTAAATGATTTCCTGCGCAATGATTTGGAAACATATCATCCGCGGATTCATATTGAGGATACACAGCAGTTTTACGATTTATCTGTATTTAACCGCTGTGCAGAAACAGGAAATGTCCTGCTCACACTAGGATGCTGGCAGGATGTTCACCCTGGGTTAGTTTCTATCCCTGTGGACTGGGATTACAGTATTCCTTATGGCTTGTTGTACAGCCTTGATGCACCGGAGGATGTATTACAATTTGTCAGTATGGCACAGACTGTGACAGAGCTTTGATTGGTTCTTGATTTTTTTGTACTTGCATGGTACAATACGCAAGAATATGAATTGACACTTCTTTGCCGCCGGGTAAAGAGTTGAGCGTCAGGCTTTCTATCGTTAGGCCTTTGAAGATAGAAAGTTCTGGCGCTATTTTTTTCTTATTATAAAAAGCTCAGAAAGTAAGCCCAAAGGGCGTAGATGCTTGAAATAAATTTAGGAGTGATGAAATGAAACAGCAAACTTGTTTTCGGGAATTTTCCCGCTGCACAATCTTAAGTGTATTGGGTACATTAGGGGTATCCTGTTATATTTTAGCCGATACTTTTTTTGTGTCGAAAGGTTTGGGTACAAACGGTCTTGCTGCCTTAAACCTTGCTATTCCCGTGTATAACTTTATTCACGGTACGGGTCTGATGCTTGGTATGGGTGGTGCAACAAGGTTTTCGATTCGTAAAAGCCAGAATAGAAAAGAGGAAGTAAATAAGATTTATACGAATACGGTATATCTTGCCATTTTATTTTCTGCGGTGTTTGCCATGCTTGGTTTTTTCTTCTCAAAACGTCTGGCTTATGCTTTGGGAGCAGATGCAGATATATTGGAAATGACGGACATCTATCTGAACTGGCTGTTGCTTTTTGCCCCAGCCTTTATTTTAAATGATGTTTTGCTTTGCTTTGTAAGAAATGATGAGAATCCGCAGCTTTCCATGATTGCAATGCTTGTAGGCAGCTTTGCAAATATCGTGTTGGATTATATTTTTATTTTTCCAATGCAGATGGGAATTTTCGGTGCCATCTTTGCAACAGGCTTATCACCTGTTATCAGTATTATGATGATGCTTCCGCACTGGATAAAAAAGAAGAATACGTTTCATTTTATCAGAACGGGTCTGAAGGCTGATATTGTCGGGCAGGATTTGTCCTTAGGTTTTCCGTCTTTGATTGCGCAGGTTTCCTCTGGAATTGTAATGATAACATTCAATGTAATTATATTACGATTAAAAGGAAATACAGGTGTTGCAGCTTATGGTGTGGTTGCCAATATATCACTGGTGGTTGTCGCTGTATTTACGGGAATTGGACAGGGTGTCCAGCCGCTTATCAGCCGGTTTTATGGCAGGGGAGACAGGAAACAGATTCAAACGATGCTGCGGTATGCTATGCTAACCATGCTGATAGTATCTGGTATGGAGTATCTTATGATTTTTGTTTTTGCGCAACCGATTGCGGCTGTTTTTAACAGTGGAAACAATGTAGAATTACAGCGCATTGCAGTAACCGGGTTAAAGTTATATTTTCTGTCGGTTGTCTTTGTTGGGTATAATAGCATTTTGGCGATATATTTTACTTCAATAGAAAGGGCTCTGCCTGCACAGATACTCTCTATGCTCAGGGGATTTATTCTGATTATTCCAATGGCATGGATATTATCAGCCATATGGGAAATGACAGGGGTGTGGCTTGCTTATCCGGTTACGGAATTATTGACGGCGATACTTGGATTTGTAATTACAAAGAGAATACGAATTTTGTGAAAAATGCCCGTTGAAATTTTTTATGGATTATGCTAGATTACTATACGGAAATTAAATAACGACACATAAACGACACAAGTAGTGCATTGCATGTAAATCTGATTACGGTACATATGTATACTCTAACCGGATTGTCCTGCATTTCCTGCTTGTGTTTTTTTGTGCGAAAAAAGGAGAAAAGTTATGCCAAGAAATCAATTTCAAAGAATGGTATTTGCATTCTTAACAGTTGTAATTACTGTACATGCTTATGTATTCTACAGTCTTTATGTGGTAAACGGACAGACACTAATGAATATTACTGGAGAGAGCAGTGTCTTAAATGCGATTCGTGCCCAGGGCGGGGTGTATATGCTTGGAAGGATGTGCCCAATCTGGTCGGTGGTGCTTGTGGAGTTCTGTTTTGCTTATCTGTTAGAAATTTTAGTGGGAAGTCCGGTATCCTTCCGGCTTGCCTGCAGAAAGTTTGACCCTAAGAACAATCATCCAATGATTTTTGAAAGTGCAATTATCAATGCAACGGTAGGTATTATGTGCCCGGCAATGAGTTTCATTGCAGCATTTTTGTATTTTCCATATTATGCAGGCTTTAACATATGGACCTTACTTGCAAACTGGCTAAAGCTTGTATGCTTTAATTTTCCATTTGCATTCTTCACACAGATGTATTTCATCCAGCCCTGCGTACGAACCTTATTTAAGGTTATTTTTGCAAGGGATATTAAGGCACGTGCAAGTGTACCACAGGTAGAACGTCCAAGGGACGAGACGGAGGCAATTGCCGATATTTTTTGCCGCATAGAGGAAATCCAAAAGAATTTGGAGCACGAGCGCAGACAGAGAAAGAAGCTTGCTGAGGGCTTAGCACAGGAGAGAAACTAGTATAAGAAAAGGGAGAAGCAGGGGAGGATTCCCCTTCTCCCGCTGTAATTTCAGGGCTTGTTGTGCATTTGTACCGATATCGGCAATTCATTCCTGCAGGCAACGAGCCAAGTGGCTGCTTGCAGGGTATTTGACTGGAATGCTATTTGTTTATGGTGATTTTTCTGTCCTTGTAATAATATTCTTTATCATGCTCATTAATTTCACGCATCACTCTGCAGGGATTTCCAACGGCAACAACATTTGCGGGAATATCTTTTGTCACCACACTGCCTGCACCGATTACCGTGTTATCTCCAATGGTGATTCCCGGCATAATAATGGCACCTGCACCAATCCAGCAGTTTCTTCCAATATGAACCGGCATATTGTATTGATACACCTGCTCACGAAGCTCCGGCAGGATTGGATGTCCGGCAGTGGCAATGGTAACATTCGGTCCCAGCATGGTATAGTCACCAATATAGATATGGGTATCATCCACACAGGTCAGATGATAATTTGCATAGACCATATTTCCAAAATGGCAATGATGTCCGCCAAAATTTGAGTAGAAGGGTGCCTCGATATAGACATTCTCGCCACAGTCCCCCAGCATTTCCTTTAGCAGCTTCATTCTTTTATCGAATTCGGAAGGCTTCGTCATATTGTATTCACACAGCTTATCCTGATAAATGACCTGCTTCTTCATGATTTCTTCGTCCCCCGGAAGATAAAGGTCTCCGGTATGCATTTTTTCTTTCATTTCACGCATTTTGTGTACCTCCGTTCGTTAAATTTTCAGTTATTTATATTATAATAATATCCTATTTTTCTGCTTATTTCTTTCGATATTTTATATAATTTTATAACAATATTCTTTCTCAAGGGAATGAAAACCTTTACACGATATGGCGTTGCTGCTTTTTTGTGTGATATATAATAGTAGAGCACTGTTTTATTAATCTTCGGAGATGGATTTAACAGATTAGTAATTTAAATAATTGTGCCATTTTTTAAGTAGACGGTCTAAATATCTAAAATAAAGTTTTGATGGTCACACAAATCTATGTGCTCACTTTTTATGTTGCCAAGCATATGAGAAAATGGTCCGCTGGACCATTTTGAGTACCGTATCAGAAGGAAATGTTTATAAGTAAACATTGACAAAATAAATGATGTGATGTAATTTATAAACAAAATTATAACGTCAATAATATAAAGGGAAATGGAGAAAAATTTTGAAGGGTTTAATAAAAAAAAGAGTTGCTTTAAGTATTATTTTGACAGGTGTGTTATTTTTAATAAGTGGTTGTCAAAACAAGGAGGATATAATGAAGGGATTTAACATTTTTCCGAAATCCAATACGGAAAAAGCAAAGGAGTATGTCGAGATTGTTTTTAATGCTGTAAGTGAAGAGGATGAAGATGCAATTTTTGATTTATTTTCTGATAAAGTAAAAGAAGAGATCGGCGAGGAAGAATTGAGAAGCCAGATAAAGGAGCTGATTCATTTTTATGAGGGTACTGAAGTACAAAGCAAGGAGGGGGTTGTTGAAGACCGTACTCATAATGAATATGGCGCAAAAAAAATAAGTATGAAGGTTCTATATGGAATTGAAACAGATAATGGGGATTATGAGATTGCGCTTACATACATTGCAAGGTCGGATGAGAATACAGGGGAAGAAGGCTTCGAATGTTTACAGATAGCTAAAAAAGAAACCGTTGAAGAAACAGAAGGATTTTTGTGGGCTGATTATGAGATATATCATGGAGTTATTATATTTGAATGATAAAATATAACCATGGTATTATCAGTACATTTCAGATATTAAAAAAAGATAAGACACTATATTAAGCATAAAGTTTTCCTTGACAGATATATATAGTGTGTTATAATATACGCAAACATATGAATAGATGTTCATGTGACGAAATGACTGATAGCAAAAGGGAGGTATTCTATTATGAAAAAGACGTATAAAATTGATGTGGACTGCGCAAACTGTGCCAATAAGATGGAAGAGGCTGCCAGGAATACAGCCGGTGTCAAGGCTGCAACAGTAAACTTTATGCTGCTGAAAATGATTGTAGAATTTGAGGAGGGTGTTGAGCCGAAGACAGTGATGCAGGATGTACTTAAGAATTGCAAAAAGGTAGAAGATGACTGTGAGATTTTCTTATAAATTCGTTTTAGGGAAAGAGGTGATTCGGATGAATAAAAAGCAGAAAAGGGTTCTGATTCGTATTATTGTGGCAGCTCTGCTTATCATTATTTTATCAGTTCTTCCGGCAGAGGGCTATTTGAAATTTGGATTGTATATGATTCCGTATCTAGTTATAGGATATGATATTCTAAAGAAAGCATTTAAAGGTATACTGAATAAGCAGGTATTTGATGAGAATTTTCTGATGGCAGTAGCAACAATTGGAGCCATCGTACTTGGTGATTACGCGGAAGGCGTTGCTGTTATGTTGTTTTATCAGATTGGAGAGCTGTTCCAGAGCTATGCAGTGGGGAGAAGCCGCCGCAATATCAGCGAGTTGATGGATATCCGTCCGGATTATGCCAATATTGAAAGAGACGGCAAATTGGAAAAGGTTGCTCCGGATGAGGTGGAGATTGGAACAGTTATTGTGGTACAACCGGGAGAGAAGATTCCTATTGACGGAATTATTACAGAGGGTAGAACGACATTGAACACCAGTGCCTTAACCGGTGAAAGCCTGCCCCGGGAGGCAGAGTCCGGGGATGAAGTAATCAGTGGATGTATTAATATGACCGGGGTTTTGAAAATTGAAACCACCAGGGAATTTGGGGAATCCACTGTTTCTAAGATTTTAGATTTAGTGGAGAATTCCAGCTCAAAAAAATCGAAATCTGAAAATTTTATCTCAAAATTTGCAAGATATTATACGCCTGCAGTGTGCTACAGTGCTTTGGCTCTGGCCGTTTTGCCACCGCTGGTAAGAATACTGTTTATGGGACTGTCACCGGAATGGGGGGACTGGATTTACCGTGCGTTGACCTTCCTGGTTATCAGTTGTCCCTGTGCTCTGGTTATCAGTATTCCCCTTAGTTTTTTTGCCGGCATCGGTGGGGCGAGCAAAGAGGGTGTGTTGGTAAAGGGCTCCAACTATTTGGAGACCCTTGCCCAGACAAAGTGCGTGGTATTTGATAAAACCGGAACCATGACCCAGGGAGTATTTGAGGTAAGCGGAGTGCATCACAGTGAGATGGAAGATGCGAAGCTTTTGGAATATGCAGCACTGGCAGAGAGCTTTTCTTCCCACCCAATTAGCAAGAGTCTGCAGAAGGCTTATGGTAAGGAAATGGATAAGACCAGAGTGACGGATGTGGAAGAAATCAGCGGAAATGGTGTACTTGCAAAAGTAGACGGTATTGCGGTTGCAGTGGGTAATGCAAAACTGATGAAACGGCTTGGTATAGGATATAAGGATTGTCACCATGTGGGGACGGTTGTGCATATGGCAGTAGATGGCGAATATGCCGGACATATTTTGATTTCTGATAAGATAAAGCCCCATGCAAAAGAAGCAATCCGGGCATTAAAAGGAGCAGGTGTTACAAAGAAAGTTATGCTGACTGGTGATGCAGGGAATGTTGCAGAGCAGGTGGCAAAGGAGCTTGGCATTACAGAAGTGTATAGTGAACTGCTTCCGGCGGATAAGGTTTCTAAGGTAGAGGAGTTACTGGAGGGAAAACCGGAGAAAGCGAAGCTTGCCTTTGTAGGAGATGGCATAAATGATGCTCCGGTGTTATCCAGAGCGGATATCGGCATTGCCATGGGGGCATTAGGCTCAGATGCTGCAATTGAAGCGGCGGATATTGTTCTGATGGATGATGACCCGTTAAAGATTGCAAAGGCAATTAGGATATCCAGAAAGTGCATCCGTATTGTATATGAAAATATTTATTTTGCAATTGGAATAAAAATACTTTGTTTAATTCTAGGCGCTTTTGGTATTGCTGATATGTGGCTGGCGATTTTTGCAGATGTAGGAGTGATGGTTGTTGCTGTATTGAATGCAGTCCGGGCATTGTTTGTTCAGAAGCTGTAATTTTTATAATGAATGCTTTCATGAGAGGTAGAGGAAGGTTCTTGTAAATAGTAAGCCGGTAATAATTGCTGCTTAGGAGAAAGCATACATTATAATGAACACAACAGCCAGACCAAGCAACAGGATGAAGTGCTGTCCAAGTATGATGCTGGTTATCCATGCAATAAGCAGCAGGATAATTAAAATCAACATGATAATGCGAAATGCAATGAGCATTCGGCTTTGCTTTGTCAGTAAAGCTATAAAATATACAATTATCATAACAGCGGCAGTTGCCATAATTAAAATAAGTAAAATTTTCATACCCTCACCTCTTGAGCATAGTATATCACAAAACATTTGTTCGCACTAGTGTTAGTTTAGGTTTTATTCAACTAAAATAATTGGGCGGTGTTTGGCTGCATGATAAATAACCGGATTTCTATCTGCTTCAAAAAAGAATATGATAGATGTTGATGGAACTGTTCGCGGCTTGACAAAAGCGTTGAAGAAGAGGTATATTTAAAATCAAGTTAGCGGCTACTAACATAAGAAAGCCGCTTTTATTAAAAGGATAAGTTAGTTATAACTAACTTAGATTAGTGATATAAAATGATTTTCTGCGATTTTATATAGGCAATTGCGAAACTTTATTTTATGTAGAATACGTTAGGAATAAGGAGTTTTGCAATTACCTAACTATTATATAAAAAGAAAGGATGATTATTATGTTAGTACAGGAAAAAAAATTTTTGGAAATTGTCGATTTAAAAAAATCTTTCGGTAGTGGGGATACAAGGCAGGAGGTGTTGCGAGGAATGAACTTTTCTATCGCAAAGGGAGAGTTTTGTGTTCTGCTTGGTCCTTCCGGTTCAGGGAAATCCACTTTATTGAATATTATTGGAGGCATTGACAGTGCAGATTCTGGCTACATTTCCATAAATGGGGATAAGCTGGAAGATTTGGATGAAAAACGGCTTACGCAGTACCGCCGTAAGCATCTGGGGTATGTATTCCAGCTATACAACTTGATAGGAAATCTCAATGTAAAAGAAAATATTGAGGTGGGAGCATATTTGTCAGATTATCCGCTGGATATTGACGAACTGCTGAATACGCTTGGTTTGTATGAACACCGGTACAAACTGCCGAACCAACTTTCCGGCGGACAGCAGCAACGCGTTTCCATTGGCAGGGCGATTATAAAAAATCCGGATATTCTTCTGTGCGATGAGCCTACAGGAGCACTGGATTATGCCACTTCCAAGGAGATTTTGAAGTTAATTGAGGAAATCAACCAAAAGTACAAAAATACCGTCATTATGGTGACACACAACGAGGCAATTAAAGGCATTGCGGATCATGTCATAAAGCTGCGTGACGGGAAAGTGCGGCATAGTGAAAACAATATAAATAAAATTTCGGCTTCTGAGCTGGAATGGTAAGGAGTGTGGATGATATGACAAACCCAAAAATAAAAAATCCGCTTTACCGGCGGATACCAAGGGAGCTTTTTGGCGATTGGAAAAAGTATCTTGTTGTCAGCCTTTTTCTAATTCTCACAATTGGATTTGTGTCGGGAATGTATGTAGCCAACGAAAGTATGATGACTGCGGCGAATGGAGGCATTACAAAATATAAATTAGAGGATGGACATTTTGAATTGGAAAAACAGGCGGATGCCGCACTTCTTGAAAAGATTGCAAATGGTGAAAAAGCCGACATAAAAGCCTATTATTTGAATAAGGCAAAGGATGAGCTGGATGAAAAATTTGCGGATGAATTTGAGAGCAAATTTACAAAGGAATTTGACACAGGGTTTGCAAAAGAATTTGATTCGACCTTTGAACAGCAAATGAAAAATTCCTTGCGGGCACAGGGGTTAGACGAGATTACGGTTGCGGCTGTGTTGCCAGCAGCAATTGAGAATGCAAAAAAAAGCGGAGATTATCAAACCGCTTACGATTCCGCTTATAAAGATTCGTATCAGTCTGCTTATGCCCAAGCATATGAAAAAGCCTATGATGAAGTATGGGATGAAATTCTGACGGAAATTGATGAAGAATATGCAGATGCAGAAGAAAAATATGAGCTGGATGATTCTGGTTTCCAAGCCGTTCCGGTACATATTTATAAAAATTTTTACCGCAATGAGGACGAAGACAATGACAATGACGGTAAAACGGACGGTACCGTCCGTGTATATACGGAAACAGATGATATTAACAATGCCTGCCTTTTGGCTGGGCGCTTTCCAACAACGGCGGACGAAATCGCCCTTGACCGTATGCACGCAGACAACACTGGTATTAAAATTGGCGATACCGTTACTGTTGGCGGCAGAAAATGGGAGGTAGTGGGATTAATTGCCTATGTCAATTATTCTACACTCCACGAAAAAAATACAGATATGATGTTTGACGCTCTAAAATTCGATGTGGCAATGGTTACAGAGGAAGGCTTTGCAAATCTTGAAACGCCAATACATTATGTTTATGCATGGAAATATGGAACCGTGCCGTCAGATGAAAAAGCAGAAAAGAAGCTTTCCGATGATTTTATGAAAGCGTTGCTGACACAGACTGTTGTCGGAGAGAATGCGCTTGCAGATTATCTTCCTGCTTATGCTAATCAGGCCATTCATTTCGCTACGGAGGATATGGGATCGGACGAAGCAATGGGCGGCGTACTCCTCGATATTCTGATTGTGATTATCGCTTTTATCTTTGCTGTAACCATCAGTAATACTATTACTAAAGAATCGAAAACGATAGGAACACTGAGGGCATCGGGATATACCCGCAGGGAGTTGATTCACCATTATCTCACTATGCCTGTGATTGTTACGCTGATTGCGGCGGCAGTCGGAAACCTGCTTGGGTATACGGTATTTAAAAATGTGGTGGTATCTATGTATTATAACAGCTATAGTCTGCCTGCTTATGAGACGGTTTGGAATCCGACCGCATTTTTTAAGACCACATTGATTCCGCTTGTACTTATGTTTGTTGTAAATCTTGTGGTCATAACGAGGGAAATGAAGCATACGCCGCTTGAATTCTTGCGACAGGATTTAAAAAAGACCACGCGAAAAAAAGCGATACGTTTGCCAAAATGGAAATTTTTTAATCGTTTCCGTCTGCGTATTATTTTTCAGAATATTCCGAACTATCTGATTTTGTTTTTTGGTGTTTTTTTCGTCTGTGTGATGCTGGCTATGGCGATAGGGCTGCCTGACACTCTGGATTATTACAAGGATAATGCGAAAAACATGATGTTTGTGGATTATCAGTATGTGTTGAAATCCTGCGAGGACAAGGACGGAAACCGAATTACAACGTCAAATGAATCTGCTGAGGTCTTTGGAATGAAATCTCTGCAAAGAAAAAGCAATACGATAGATGAGGAGATTTCTGTATATGGTATTGCGGATAATAGCAGTTATGTAAAAATTGACGGTTTAGATGGACTGCAGGAAGGAGAGGTTTATATTTCAGAATCCTTTGCGGATAAATACGGCATATCAGTGGGTGACACATTTTCTCTGGAAGAAAAATATGAGAATAAACGGTATGAATTTAAGGCTATTGGATTTTATGATAAATCCTTGAATCTTTCGGTTTATATGCCGATGGAACAGTTCTGCAGTTCCTTTGACATGGAAGAGGATGAATTTACAGGATACCTGTCTGATTCGGAAATTACAGATATTTCAGGGGATGATATCGCAACAGTTATCACTGAAAGGGATATCACTAAAATGTGTGACCAGCTTGAACATTCAATGGGTGCATATATGCAGTATTTTCAGGTTCTGTGTATCCTGTTGTCGGTGGTGCTGATTTATTTGCTCACCAAGATTATCATTGAGAAAAATGAAAACGCAATCTCCATGACGAAGATTCTGGGCTATGAAAACGGCGAAATAGCAAAACTGTACTTGCTTTCCACAACCGTTGTTTTTGTGATTGCTGATACGGTCAGTGTTTTTTTGGGTACGCTTGTTATGACCGTAACATGGAAAATCATGCTGTCAAGTTACAGCGGATGGTATCCCTTTGTGATGACTCCGTGGGGATATGCGAGGATGTTCTTGTTCGTATTAATTGGGTATCTGATTGTTATGGGACTTGATTTTAGAAGAATCAAGAAAATTCCAATGGATGAAGCACTGAAAAATGTGGAATAACTGTTTTGGGAGTGCTGCTGCTCATTTTTATATTATAAACATGAAATTAGTTATAACTAATTAGAAAATATTCATAATCCATCTGCAAATGGGACATATTAAGTATAGGAGACAGATGTAAGAAAATTCTCCTGTATAAAAAGATGGTTTATTTTGTAAGGTAAGCAAAAAGATATAAGGAAAGCAAGAGGAAATAAGAAATGCCAATACAGGAAATTATGAAGCTTAAGACTGCTTTGGATGAAGAGACCAGAATATCACTGCTGCTGGCAATTCATTGTGCGCCGATTTTATCGGGAAGCAAGGCGGCTAATATTATGACAGTGACGGGGAGAGAGTTTTTCCGAATTGGATATTTGCTTCAGGGGACAGACATTTCTTATCGCTTTCTGAAGACAAAGGGTGATAAGGGAGTTTTGTATCTTTATCGGGAAAGGGAGCTGGTAACGTATTTGCATGCAGAGGAAGTCCGGGATTTTTTGAAGGAGTATGGTTATATGTCGGATAATCTTGATGATATGCTGGAGCGCTTGTCAAACCGGATTTGCTTTTATAGCAGTGGGAATGCAGCATTTCCGCATGAAATCGGAATCTTTTTAGAATATCCGCTGATGGATGTAAAAGGATTTCTGGAAAATGACGGAAAGAATTTTATCTATTCCGGTTATTGGAAGGTATATCATGATGTGCAGCGTACAATCCAAAAATTCCGGCAATATGACGAAGAACGGGAGCGCGCCGTTATGGCGGTGGTTTCCGGACAGAAAATAAAGGATATCACAGTATAAAATAAAAAAGGAGAATTTAAATAATGAATTATTTGGAGATTGAAAAAGTTATCGGACGGGAAATTATGGATTCAAGAGGAAACCCTACTGTTGAGGCAGAGGTAACCTTGGCAGATGGTACAGTTGCAAGAGGCACAGCTCCCAGCGGAGCGTCTACAGGTGAGTTTGAGGCATTGGAGTTAAGGGATGGTGATAAATCCAGATACTTAGGAAAAGGTGTGACGAAGGCGGTTGAAAATATCAATACGATTATAAATGATGCGGTTACCGGAATGGATGCATCGGATATTTATGCGGTGGATAAAGCTATGATGGAGGCAGATGGAACGAAGGATAAGTCTAAGCTTGGTGCGAATGCTATTCTGGCTGTTTCCATTGCAGCTGCCAGAG
>URMF01000042.1 GCA_900548855.1 uncultured Eubacteriales bacterium | reverse complement strand
CTGCCATACATAATTTTTACTATCAGAAGCTGTAAATGTATATATGCCTTTTGCATATAGTACAGTGTATCAATCAGACATAAGTGATTGTCTGAGTGCCACACAGTGGTTCTCATTGGTTTGCAGACACGTTTTTACTCCGTTTAGAACGCAAGGGACACTAGGCAATGTAACACCATGCACACTATGCTCGAAAGAACCTCGCAAAGTGTGCAGGTGTACTTTCGCACTAAGTTCGAAAGTACCTCACTAAGTGCTTAATGCAAGTGCCCGCGTTCACACAGGGTCTGCAAACCAATAGAGAAACCACTTGTTGTGGCACGAATTTTCACGTAAGACGCACAATAAAGGCAAATGTCTAAAAACATCCAGCTTTCAAGGAAGCGTAAGGTTGTGCCAAAATCGTCCCTGTTATATATGACTGATGCTATACAAAAAAGATGGCAAAAGGCATGAAAATTTTAAAGAGCTTCCGATAGTAAAAATTATGTGCTCCTCTGTAATTATTTTTCCTCATAGAAAATCTTCGTCTCATCCAGCACCCGGTATCCATTTCCATCCAGCCTTAAGAGAATCACATTGCAATTTTTCTGTAATCCGCCAGACCAGTACTGCTCAATCCCATGCTGCTTTACATGACACATAAGGGCCTTGTTCATCGCTCCATGGGCTACAATCATAATGCGCTTAAGCTCTTCTGCCTGGGGTTCCACAACCTCCCGCATAAACTCCGCCGCCCTGCCGCAGATATGCTCTAATGTCTCACCCTGCTCTGGTGCCTCATAAAGTTCGGGATGTTCAAAAAAATAATGAAAGGGATTGCTGGTATCTGCCAATAACTCCTTAAAATTCCTACCCTCATATATACCAAAGCTCAATTCCCTTAGTCTGTCATCACGGATAATGGGAATATTCCGGTATCCTCGGATAAGGCACGCCGTCTCATAGGCACGAATCAACGGTGAACTGTATATTTTGTCAAAAGCTGTATGCTCTAAGCTCCGTCCGGTCTCCCCTGCTAAAGCCCTTCCTCTTTCATTTAGTTCAATATCCGCCCCTCCCTGCAGCCGGTTGCTGGCATTCCATATGGTCTGTCCATGGCGCACTATATATATTTCCATAAAGCGTTCCTTCCTTGTCTCATTTCTGCTGTGTCAGTCTGAATGCTATTTGCACCGATACAATCCTACATCTGGTAAAACAGCAAATTCTCCTTTAAATCCTCGGTAATCTCACCGCCTGCTTTTATGTACTTATCATACAGACCGTTATACCGCTGTAATTTCTTTTTCGTTTCCACCTCAAACCGGGAAATCGATGCCTGATACAATGGGTTGGCACTTAACTCATTTCGCACAGTCTTCGCAAAAGGGCAATAGCGAATTAATATATCTCTTGACACCTTATTCAACCGAAAACTCCCCTTTGATTCAAATTTAATCCAGTTTACATAATCCTTCACAAATACCTCCCGGTAATTATTCTGTACACGGATTAACGCACTCTTGATTTTTTCCTTAGCATCTGCCGACAGCTCATGATTCTTCTTGTAAAACTGAATATATGTACAATACTCTGCCGTCAGGGATTTCTCACGGACATCATTCCAATGGACACCCTGTATCTTCCGGCACATCTCCCACCGGAAATGTCCCACCATACCCAACATCAAATCATTCACATCCAAGGCTGTAAAAATCGGGAACATAAAACGTCCCGGGGTATCGCTCTTTATTCCAGAAGTCTCCTGCCACATAGTCACCCGGGTTCCTGCATTTGGCATTAAAATAATATCCGGCAGAATTTCTTTCATAATATGTTCGCAATTGATTCCCTTCTCTGTATCCGAAAACATCACCTCTCGGTAAAAGGCAGAATAGTCAATTTTCCTTATCTCATTCAAAGCATTTTCAAGCTTTTCTGCTGTTACCAGCATCTTTTCAACGGCATTAAGCAAATCATTCCTGGACAAAATCGGACAGAACGTTGAGATTTTGCCGTAAGTCATCTTATTAACAGAGGTAAACATATTCCTTATCTCAAATTCAACCTTCTTTTCCCCACTATGCTGATAAGCGGCAGCCTGCTCTGCCGTAATTTTGCCATTTTTACATAAGTCTGCCAGATAAGCAGAATAATCCATGTCAAATTCATTTTTAGACGGAATCTTTTCTCCATTATAAACGCATTTCAACCACTCATAAATTGTAAAAATACGCTCTGAATGACAGATATCCAGATGCGCTGTCAGCTCATAAAGTTCCTTTGCATTCTCCTCACCCACAAATTCCACATCCATAAAGCCAAAATTTAAAAACATTTCCAGAACAGGGGTAAGAGTTTCCTCGTTCTTTACTGCACGCATAAAGACCTTGTAATAAATGTCATAATAGATTGCTGTCAGCTTCTTTCTAAGAGTATACACCTCTCCATCCATGGATGTCATATCCGGCAAATTCCCATAGGTCTCAATCATATTACAGATGTTTTCTATCTCATCATCCGTAAAACCTGCGTATTCCAGTATATGTCCAACACAGTCCACCGCCATAATATCCATTTCTTCCCGGACACTTACACCTGCTACATCAGAGGTTCCGTTACTGTAGTCATAATTCTTAAATTCATTCAAACGCCTGCCAAGCATCCTGGAATTATAGATATTCAATTTTTCAGCAACCTTTATAATTAAATTCATATCCTTGGTAACCGGACTGATATCATATTTCTTAGCATATGTCTTAATCGACAAATCAAAGAAAAGCTTTAAAAGATCAATCTGTTGTGACTCACTAATTAAAGTATCCTTGTTATATGATAAATACGCTTCAATCTCACCAATGCCCAGCGTAAACCTCCGCATCTGCGCCGATGCTTCCATGATTGCGCCAACCGTCAGGCTGTCATCCTTTTCCATAAGCTGGAGATATTCCTGCATATAGTTTTTCACAATGCTGATGCTGTTATTGATTTCCCATGCCTCTGCTCTGTGCTGCATCTCCAAAGGATTGAAATGCTCCATCCTCAAAAAGCTCTGCTCCTCAATCTTATACTTGCCGCAAAGGGTTGTATAATCATTATAAATAGTTTCCACAAAGGTATGAAACTGGCGTGCCTTATTGTATAAATCCGAATAAAGACATAACATCTGATGCCGCTGTTCGATGGCTGCCTTCAAAAAAATATTGCGGATTTTCTCCTGCCCTGTCAGCAGATTCTTTAAATCGGCAGAGTTTTCACAAACAAAGCCTGCTAATACTGTATCCTCTCCTGCTACATAATCGCATAAAAATATATCCTTCTCCAATATCCCGATAATTGCATTCTTTTCTAATTTAATCTCTGAAAAGCCAAACTTTTGTAAAACACTTCCCTCCTGTATCAAATACCAGTATTTTACCTTGTCATTTTTCTTTGCTATAATCTGTTCCCGCTTTACTTTTATTATCTCCATGCTGTCCCTTCCATTATCCATTTCTCAATCATATTATATTTTCAATCTGCCAGTCAATAGGCTCTAACCCATGCTCTTTTAAGAAAGCATTTGCCTGGCTAAAATGCTTACATCCAAAAAACCCTCTGTATGCTGATAAGGGACTTGGATGAGGTGCCTTTAAAATCAGATGGTTTGGATTATTCAGACGCGCCGCCTTATTCTGTGCTGGTCTTCCCCAGAGAAGAAATACAATCGGTCTGTCCTGTTCATTTAAAATATCCATGACTGCATCCGTAAACTGTTCCCAACCAATTCCCTGATGGGAATTGGCCTGATGGGCACGTACAGTCAGCACGCTGTTCAGCATAAGCACCCCCTGTTTCGCCCATTTCACCAGATATCCATTGTTGGGGATGTAACAGCCCAAATCATCATGTAATTCCTGGTAAATATTAACCAGAGACGGCGGAATCTCCACTTCCGGTTTCACACTGAAGCAAAGTCCATGCGCCTGATTCTCCCCATGATAGGGGTCCTGCCCGATAATCACACATTTTACCTGATGAAGCGGTGTCAGATGAAAGGCATTAAAAATATCATCCGCCGGAGGAAAAATCATTTTCCCACTGGCATACTCCTTATTTACTCTCTGATACAGCTCTCTGTAATAATCCTTCTTATATTCGGGCTTTAACGCCTGTGCCCAGTCATTTGTAATTGGTGGCATAAGCTTCCTCCTTTATTTTGATACTATAATAAAGCAGACCTTCTACAATTCTTCCTGCTTAAGTTTACATAATATGTCTCCCGCCTGATAGGAAATATCCTGCTCCTTAGGATACAGGGCGACCTTTTTATCTCCACCCGTTAACTGCTTTACAGAATTCGTTCCCAAATAGAACTCTTCCATTGTAATCTTTCCCTTCTGCCTCCCTTCACAATCAAACAGCCAAAAGGTGTCCTCCAGACTGCCTGTGCCTACAGCAACAAGCCCTTCCAGCTTAACAAAGCTTTCTCCCTTATACTCCTCCATATAGGCATCATTGATATAACAGAGAAAATCTGCCTGCTCATGCAGCCTATATACTCTTTCATATGCCTTATTCCTTTTTTTCTGTTTTGTACGCCTGTTATATCGTCTTTCCCTGTCAAAAAACATAATCTGCCACTTTCATCCATGCATCTGTAATATTCTCATATAATCATACACCAAAAACAGATAGTTGAAAAGAGGCTAATCTATGATAAAATGGTACGCTAACAAAGATAAAAAAATAAAAAATGCCTGAGAATCTTCTGCTTCCCAGACATTTCCATTTTCCTGTGTTATATTTCTAAATACGCCTTTAAGGACTCGTACCCTTCAAAAAGAACAGCTTTCATACCAACCTGTATCGCCGCTTCCACATTATCCTGCCTGTCATCAATAAACAGACACTCCTTCGGCTTTAACTGATATCGATTACAGAGCAGCTTATAGATAGCCGGATTCGGCTTTTTCAGTTTCTCTGCAGCAGACACCACATAACCGTCTACCAGGGAATAAAATTCAAAAGACGGCCAATGTATTTTATATAAATTGTATGGATAATTTGATAACAAATATACATGATAACCCAAATTCTTCAGCCTGGAAATCATCGGTGCCGCATAGTCATATTCCTCCACAAAGTATTCCGGCTGCTCCCAAAACTTCATAATCTCCTTCTGATAGGAGGGCATACATTTCAAAAATTGGGAAATTGCCTCCTCTTCCTCCAACAGACCTTCATCTAACATGCTCCAATACTGGGAATGAATCATGTTAACATCGAATGCCTGAATAACGGCTTCGTCAAAACCCAGTCTACGGCAATGCTTTTCCCAGCAAAAATCAATCAGAACCATTCCCACATCAAATACAATATTATATATATTGGCATCCATATCTGCATCCTCATTATAGTGTAAAATGCTTTGTATGTGCATTTAAATCAGCGGAAATCCGAACCAGCTCCTGTGTCTCATCATGGCATTGTTTTACAATGTTTCGGAGCTCTGTCATGGCTGCCGAGGTCTCCTCTGTGGATGCTGCATTCTCTTCTGCAATAGCCGCCAGCTGTTCCACACTCGCCATAACCGTATCCTTCATCCGCTCCAACTCCTCCATGCTGTGACGAATCCGCTCAACTCCGGAGGAAACGGAAGAAATCTCCGTATTCAGAGAAACAAACATATCCTTCGTGTTGCCCAGTTTGGCATTCTGCTCCTGGACACTGCCTGAAACATGGTTCATGGTCTCCACACTGGTATTGGAATTGCGAATCAATTCAGAAACGATTGCCAGAATCTCTTCTGCAGAATTCCGGGACTGTTCAGAAAGATTGCGGATTTCGTCTGCCACCACAGCAAAGCCCTTTCCATTCTCACCAGCCCTTGCCGCTTCAATGCTGGCATTCAGGGATAACATATTGGTCTGCGCCGCAATACTGGTAATCATATCCGTTGCCGCCTGAATTGCCTGTGCAGATTCATTTGTCAGATTGGTCTGCTCTTTGACCTCTTCAATTGCATGACTTGTCTGCATGGAAATAGCCACCAGCTCATTCAGGGTATCCTCTGCTGACTTTGAATAATCTTTCATCTTGGCAGAATTCTGGTTTAATATCTCAATATCACTCACTGCCCCTTCAATGGAGTTCCCCATATTGGCAATTTCATTATTCGCCTCCATGGTCTCATTAGCCTGAGACGTGGCTCCGTTTGCCACCTCATCCACTGCTATATTAATATTAGAAATATTCTCCGTAATTGTATCAAAGGACGCTTCAAATTCATTGGAAAAATGGTCCAGCTCGGAGGAGCTGTCCGAAAGGTTCGTGAGAATTGTCTTAAACTCGTTAATAAGTCCCTGAATGGAATTGGACATCTCCCCAATTTCATCTACACGCGCAAGCATTTTGTCATGCATCTCAAAATCCAGCTTACCGGCTGCCACATCATCCAACCGGTCAATGGTATGTTTTAATGCCTTGATAATCTTCTGCACCAAAATTACAACGACAATAAGAGCAATGATGAAAACAAGAAGCATTCCTACCGCCATTTTCACCTGACCGCTTCTTATATCCTTTTCCACATCCGCCTTTGCTCGACCTGTAAAGATAAGTCCTACAATCTCTCCGTCCTCCTGCGTCAACGGTATGTAAAATCCACAATAGTCTGCTCCTGCAATCTCTATATTCTGCGTAAAATGACTGTCGCTTTTGCCACTTAAAATATCCGTTGCAAAATCCGCATCAATTGTTGTTCCAACTGCACGGTTTCCCTTTTCGTCTGTTACCGTGGTAATGGCTCTCTCATTCCCCCAGAACAAAGTAACCTCCACTCCGGATTGTTCCTTAATCTGGTCAATTAAATAACAATCATCCGAAAGAAGCTTTCCACCCTTCTCCAGTCTGCCATCTTCATATGAATAATCTCCCTCTGCATAAACGCTATAGAGACTGTCCACATTATAGGCAACTGCTTCCAGCTTCTCCTCAATCAGCTGATAAGCTGCCTTTTCCTGATTACTTCCACCCATAATAATAGCGATTATACTAATAAAGAAAAGTGGGAATAACACCATTAGAATAATCTTTCCTGTAATCTTAATGCCCTTTTTCATACTTCCTCCTTTTCGGACAACTAAATTAACACATAACATGCTGCAATTTGTCCTTATAGTAAAAAAGTATAACACTTTTGTATATATAATACAATATTTTATTATTTTTTTATGTATTTATGCCAATTTTCAACAAAATATGTCTTTATTCCGATTCCTTTATCATATCTCCTTGATATTTTGTTCAAAGCTGCGTATCATTTCCCGGGCTTCCGCTTCTTCCGCCATAGAAAACATCACAATCATCTTATCCAGCCGGTCAGCCTGCTCCTTTGGCAATACCGTAGCAGACTGTCTTAAATTATATATATAGTCATCAATCCGCTCCGAAAATACCAGCACAATGCCATCTGAATAAAAATCCATCTGCATAGACAGGGCACAGCCCGGCCAGTCATAGTCCGTGCTATCCTTGGAGAGCCTGGCTGCATTCTTCATAAACATTTGTCCAAGCGGTGTTCTGTTAATCAAATCATCTGCTGTAATTCCATTGGCTTTTAAATCCCTACGGTCCACATGACATGCTACCTTATACTTGTCTTCCTCTACAATATGCATGATTCTGCTCCTTTTATAATTATTTCCCAAGGCACTCAAAAATGGTCCACTGGACCATTTTCTCATATGCTTGGCAGCAAAAAAGCCATTGTACAAAAATACTTTATACAACAGCCTTTCCGTTCTTCTCGACTATAACTGAAAAATATTTATTTTCTCTTCCAGCTCCTCAGCTATGGAATTCAGCCCCTGAGCTTTTTCCGCAATGTCAGTCACAATGCTGGCAACCTCAACCACAGAAGCGGAGGTTTCCTCTGTAGCCGCTGCATTTTCGCCGTTAAATTGTTAACCACATCGACTACATTTATTCTTGCCTTATCTAATTCCTGTGTCTTATCAGAAATAACCTGCATTCCATTTATAGAAGCTGACACGCCCTCCTGAATCTCCACAAACGCCTTATCGGTACGAACGATATGCTCGGTCTGTTGTCCGATAATTTCCTTTACCTGACCCATTGTCCGGACAGCCTTTTCAGAATCAATCAGCAGCATATTAATAATCTCTTCTATTCTTCCAGCTGATTCTGTGGACTGCTCTGCCAGCTTCTGAATCTCGGAAGCCACAACGGCAAATCCTCTTCCCTGTTCCCCTGCCCTTGCAGCTTCAATTGACGCGTTCAAAGAAAGTAAATTCGTCTCATTTGCAATATCGGTAATCAGCTTGGTTGCCTCCCCAATCTTTAAAGCCGACTCATTCGTCACCTCGGTCTGCTTTGCAATCACATCGATATATTCTCCAGACTGGCGGTTAATATCACGCAGTGCAGAAAGAATTTGCTTTGCATTTTCATTGGCATGTTTCATTGCATTGGCGGAAACCATCAATTCCTCTACCGTCTTACCGGTATCCTTAACCATATCGCCAATTAAGATAACATTCTCTGTTGCCTGTTGTGTCTCCTCCGCCTGATTAGTCGCTCCATTGGCAATGTCGTTCACTGCATTCTCTACCTGTTCCATGGTGGTATTGGTATCTGTAGCACCGGAGTTCAAAGCCTCTGCCGAAGCAATCAGCGCATTGCTGTTCTCCCGGATTGCAGCTACAACATCTACCAGATGCTCCCGGAGTGAGGTTAACGCCCGTGCCATTAAACCAATCTCATCCTTACGGGAATTTAACCTCGCCTGCTCTTCACTCTGTGAAAAGTCCATTTCAGCTACCCGCTCTGTTAATGTCTCAATCTTAAAAATCGGATTTAATACAAAGATTGTGATAAACGCTGCTGCTATCATGAAACAGATAACAAAGGTTATTACAAGACCGACTCCTCCACGGAAATTAATGTTATCCACCGGTTCAAATATCTCATCCTCATCTGAGGTGACAACGAGAATAAAATCGGCAGCATCATTCACATAATAAGCCGCATATTTTATTGCACCCTTAAATTCATAGCTCACAATCTCATTCTCTACCTTCTTACCTGCCTGAAGGTCGCTCGTCACACCTTTGATAACTTCATTCTCCACAGGCTGTCCTATCTTTTCGGCCGTTGGATGATAGAGCATCATTCCGTCTGGTGAAACAACATATACATAGCTTGACTCAACTCCTTTCAGTCCAACATCACTTAAGCGCTTCCCCAGTTCCTCCTTGGACAACGCCTTTTCAATCCCGATATTCTCAATCTCATTTTCTACTACCATTCCATAAGAAATAGATAAATCCTGAAGATAATTCTGTGTTACGGAGGCAACCTCTTTTTTTACGTTTGGTGAATAGGTAAGTATCATCAAAACACCTGTAACGAATATTGCCAATGCCACTAACAGACACAGCTTTGTCCGGATGGAATGAATCACACCCACTTTCTCTTTCATATATATATCTCCTCCTATATTTGTATAGATTATTAAAATATAGTATACCATTTTTATGCAAAACTTACAATATTTAATTCTCCATGTACTTTCATATCTCATAAAACAATTGCTTCTTTTCTCAATGAAAAACAATATAACAAAATCAATTATATTAAGAAGGGAAACTGCAATATAGATAAAAATAAATTTACCAGAATGCAGATAACATTCGGAAGCAGCCAGGGGCATTTTCAAACCGGATGAAAATGACTCTGGCTGCCGCCATCCGTCTCTGTGATAAAGAACACATTGAATTGATTACAAAAAAGTTTCCCATATGATATAGAAACTTCTCCGAAGAAAAAACAGTTTATCTACGCATAAAGTGGATATTTTGATGTAATGGACTTAACAAGCTTCATTGCCTTGGTCTCATCCTTATCCATAACAGCTGCCTTAATGGCATCTGCAATAACAATCATATCTTCTTCCTTTGCACCACGCGTTGTAATCGCTGGTGTTCCTAAACGGATACCGCTTGTAACAAATGGTGATTTTGGGTCATTTGGTACTGTATTCTTATTGGCTGTAATATGCACGTTGTCAAGAAGCTTCTCTACTTCCTTCCCTGTTAAATCCAAATTCTGTAAATCAACTAACATTAAATGATTATCTGTACCACCGGAAACGATATTAAAGCCTCTCTCCATCAACGCTGCTGCAAGAGTAGCTGCATTTTTCACCACCTGCGCCTGATATGCCTTATACTCATCAGATAATGCTTCCTTCAGGCACACTGCTTTACCCGCAATCACATGCATCAAAGGACCTCCCTGAATGCCCGGGAATACCGCCTTATTAAAGTTATATTTGTCATTTACCTCATTACTGGATAAAATCATACCGCCTCTCGGGCCTCTCAGGGTTTTGTGGGTTGTAGTTGTTGTAACATGTGCATATGGAATCGGACTCATATGTAAGCCTGCTGCCACCAGACCTGCAATATGTGCCATATCCACCATAAGGACAGCCCCCACCTCATCTGCAATCTCACGAAAACGCTTAAAATCGATTGCTCTTGCATATGCAGACGCACCTGCTACAATCAGCTTTGGCTGGCACTCCTTTGCAATGCGCAATACTTCATCATAATCGATAAAACCTTCATCATTCACCCCATAAGGCACCACATTAAAATATTTGCCAGACATGTTAACCGGTGAACCGTGAGTTAAATGACCACCATGTGCAAGATTCATTCCCATAAAAGTATCTCCCGGCTCCATAATAGCAAAAAAGACTGCCATATTTGCCTGTGCGCCGGAATGTGGCTGGACATTGGCATATTCACATCCAAATAGCTCCTTGGCTCTATCCCTGGCCAAATCCTCTACAACATCTACATATTCGCATCCGCCATAATATCTCTTTCCCGGATATCCCTCCGCATACTTATTTGTCAGGGGACTTCCCATTGCCGCCATAACGGCTTTGCTTACAATGTTCTCTGAGGCGATTAACTCAATATTAGCATCCTGCCTGTTAATCTCATCGGTCATTGCCTTTGCCACTTCCGGGTCAAAATTACTTATCTCATCAAAACTGTACATCCTGCACCTCCATAAATTATATTTAACTATACAGCCAGCCCGGCTATCCCGGCTTAGCTGCTTGTTTTTACTATCAGTCTGCCTTATATGGCTCCGGTAAAGGCATCCATGCCACTACCCCTCTGTCCTTGCTCTCTCTTCCGTTCCGCTCAATGATAAAACCATGCCAGCGGTAACTATAGCTCCGTACAAATGTACTTCTTCCATCACTGCAGATAAAAATATTATTTCTACGAATCTCCTCAACTGTCGGTTCTCTGTCGCTACACAAAATCCATTGACTCATAATCTTCTCTCCTTCATGCCGTGCCAAACAATATATAATATTTTACACTGATTCTACTATTTGTGCAAGCAGGAAATCCCTTCTTGAGACAATATGTAATGACCTCCACATTGCAGACTCGTAGAGGTCATTACATATTGTCTCAAGTATAGTATTTTTTTCAGTGTGGAAAGGCAGAAATTTATATGGAAATCTGGTTTTTGGCAGATGGTGAAAATAATATTTTATTTTTTTCTGGCGATTACCCAGCCTGTAAAGGTTAAAAATATTATCCAGCTTAGGCAATTTAGAAAATACTGAATATTGTCCAGGTTAGCCGGGATGTCGTCAGGCAGATAAAGCTTAGAAAAAATATAAGGAACAGTAGTTCCCAAAAAAACGACACATATACTGACTATTTCTTTCTTATTTTTTTTGATTATTTCACACATTATTCCTATTCCTTTCATTTGTATTTATATATGCGTTTAAATTTAATGCCGTATGGTCGTTTTGCGGTGCCATATCCTATTATTTTGCGGCTGATTCCATTACTCCATTGAAGGTCAAAGCTTTTTACCTGGTATATGGCATGGGCATTAAAAGACATCGATTTAACTTTTTTTCCATTGTGTTTTTTAGGCACTGTGCAAGAACCTTTAATTGATATTTGGTCGGAAGAAGTAACACTATAACCTACTGCGTTTGATATTGTCAATTTTGATATAGGGGTACCCGTTGTTTTCTGGTCTGTTCTGGTTGTGGACACAGTTCTGGATACGTTTTTGGTTTTAGAGATTTCTAAATAATCTCCGGGAGAACCTTCCGCTTTTGCGATGGCATTCGTTCCAATATAATCAGATATAATCAGACACAGTTTTCACGTTTATTGGTGTTATGGTAGGAGGTAATGTTAATTTTATCCCTGTTTGGTTTAATGTATTGGAATTATATGAGATAGTATACCAATTGTTATTTTTTAATAAGGAAGAATCATATACATATATTTCTTCTATACTTGGATTTTTAAAAGCTTTTTTTACTTTTTTTAAATAGTTTGATTTTGTAAGATTTGTTTTAATAACAACGGTTGTCTTTCGATTGCTGGCTGCTTTTGAAATAGTCATATTATTTACTAGCATAAATATTGTAAAAAAACAGATAATGATAAATTTTATCTTTTTAATTTTCATTTTGTTCCTCCTCTGATATATTGATATTTTCAATATTATGATATGTAATGTAAATTGTCAAGACAAAATAATCTTGAGGGCATCAGGCTCTGGTTCCAGCGGGGCTTATTAAAGTGCCTCTATTCGCAGAACTGTCGTTCAATACCTCTCAAAAAATGGGCAGATTGGCACTTTGGGAGCTTATATTCATTTTGGGATTACAGTTTGCGGAAACTCAAAGAAAATCCTGCCGGACCTTATATTTGTTCCCACTATTCAGCCTTCCGGCAATACGGATTGCCAATAATCAGTATTCCTAAAAGGATACAGGAAATGATACTCACTACACATCCCTCCTTATATCCCGGTGCTTCATAGGATATTTCAATCTGATGTCTTCCTTCGTCAACCGGAAATCCCAGAAAAGCCGTATTTACCTTTTCCGAGCTTACCAAAACATCATCCACCTTAACCTGATATCCTTTCCGATATGGATAAGAGGTGATAAAATAACCCGCCTCCTCCATGATAATTTCCCCTTCAAATACATTGCAATTATCAAGGGAATCCTCTTTTACTACCGGTTCCACAACCTTTGAATGAACCAGTTCTTCATAATCTGCCGTATATATCTTAAGATTATCCACCATATATCTGCCTTCTGACAGCTCCACGCAAAGCTCATCCAAAAAGGCTTCCACCGGCAGCACATAGGTAAACACATGGTTATGATTGGGATACGGGGCTTCTTTCCCGGAAAGCTTATTTTTCATTCCATTGATGCTTATTATCACAGCTTTCCCGTCACTGCTTTCCACATGAAAGCTTATAACCACCATTTTTCCCTGAAGCGTTTTTGCAAGGGGTAATGTATATTTTTCTTTCTTACCGGAGGGATGTAAAAGCCTGTCTGCACCTGCTCCCGCAAAAAAGTTCTCCGGGCTTTCCTCCACAAAATGAGAAGTGAATTTTTCTATTGTCTTGCCCGGAACAACCGCCCTGGTGCACAAAGCCTCCAATGTGTCCGGAAACTCCAAGCTTCCGTATTCCTCCACACTTAGTAAGTCTGTAGTGCCATAACAGATGGGCAGCACATTATCATTTCGGGCAAGAACGTAATCTCCCTTTTGCTTTTCTACTCTATATCCAAAGGGTACATTTTCTCTGTCCGTTAAAATATATTTCATTCCCATAAAATACGAAAAACAGCAGTTCCGGTCTGGCACTAATGCAACCCGGTTATTCAGGCTGACCGGATTCCTCATAACATCATAATAAAATGTTGCATAAGCTGTATTGGTAACAGATGAATACATCGCTGTTTTATGGACATTGCCGGCAGCCAGCAGATTACAATTAGCAAAATTATCTGCCAGCACATCAAACCGATACCAGGCATCCGTTGCAAACCCGGTGATTTCTTCTGACGTAAAACGTTTCTGGCGTTCATCCGCCACCTTTACATATGCACCATTCACACCAATTCCCAGTCTGGAGCAAACCGGCTTTAAATAGGAATCACTCATATTCACACCAAGGTTTACAAGAACGGGAATAAGCATTACCAGCCAGAAGACACCGCCTTTTACAGTTGCCGGCAGCCTCCCTGTGCGCTGAACAAGCATCCAGACCAGAAGCAGTATTCCCTCCAGCAAAATTACCGGTTTCCAGGAAGAGAACAAAGCCGGTACAAAACAGCATAGTAACGGAAGAAAACAATACTTTTGTCTTTCCCGGCAAAGCGCCTCAAGAGTATCGGAAACCACCAGTACCAGCAAAGGCACAAGGGGTATCAAAATTTTAGTTCTCGCATAAAGGAATCCATTCAGTACCAGGGAAACTCCGGGAAACAGCACACAGAGCATCAGTATGCCGGATAGAAACCGTTTGCCCTTCCTCGTCAGAGACAGCAGCAGGCAATAAAGCGTAAGCAGCGTCATACCACAGCCATAGGGTGAATACAAAAGTCCCTTCAGGCTTCCGTCTACAAGCTTTATGGATACAGACGCAAAGCTGCCTGCATCCTTTTCGTTGGACAAAATATCAAGTCCGGTGGGCAGTAATAATACCATTGCCATTCCAATGGACAGGGAGACAATGAGCATCAGCCTTCCCGCCAACGCTCCAAGCCTTTTTATTATCCGTTTCCATTTTTTCTCCCTTATCATCACCTGGATATCTTCCTGTCCTAAAGCACGGTAAATCACATAAACTGCAACCACAAAAAGACAGGCAGCGGAATAGTAAAAGCTATGGATATAGATAAAAAAGAGACTGCAAACCAGCAGAAGACCTTTTTTCTTTTCTAACAAGCTGTCTGCCCCCATAAGGGCAAGAAACAGAAACGGCATGTAATTGACAAACATGATTTGATGATGTGCCTGATAAAAGCAGGTGGACGCCGCAAGCACTACAGCACCGGCAAAGGCAAAGCTTTTTGAAATATCCTGTTTCTTCAGCCACTGATAACACAGATTGACACTGACCAAAACACCTGCCATTGCATAACCCGCAATAATATATTTCATTTCCACATACGGAACCAGGCAGGAAAACAATATTTCCGGTCTTAGCAGACCATAATAAGCAAAATCATAGATACTGCTCCCACCACCTAAATGAATATACTGGGGAATCAGGGAATGCGTTTCTAACATTGTCCGTCTCAGACTTTCTGCAATTCCCACATGCTGGCTGCACCAGTCTCCCTCTGAGCCAAAAAACATACCTGTGCCAATGGGCAGAAACAGGAGCAGTAATGTGATAACGGTAAGAAATACATGATGACATAATGTAACAAATGGATTGCTTTTCATAATTCAGACCCTTTCTTTGTTGATTTCTATCATCATCCTAAAGGGTATTTCTTAAAAGAATAGAAAAGCAATCCTTAAGTTTCCTTAAATAAATCTTAAATTATTCCTGCCATTTCTGCAGCTTATTCACTATCTGTTTTCCTTGGAAACATTAGCTTTGCCCTAAACTGGTCACAGTCAATCTGAATATCAAATTCCCCTCCCAGTGCACTGGTATAGGTGCTGGCAATCGCCAGACCTAAGCCGTTTCCTTCGCTGGTTCTTGCCTTATCTGCTCTGGCAAACCGTTCCACAATATCCTCCTTATCAAAATCCATGAGATAGCCTGCGGTATTCGTAATTTCCAGACAAAGCATTTCTTCTTTAAATAGATTTTCTTTATCCAAAAAATCTCCGTTTTCTTCCTGATTTTGTGCCTGATTCAAGCTGTCCCCGATATATGTTTTTACAAATACTCTGGTTCCCCTTGCAGAATATTTCAAGGCATTCTCAATCAGATTCTGGCAAATCCGGTATAAATGCATATTATCTGTCACCATTGTAGTATCTGCATCTGTCAGCTTAATAACAAACTGTAAATCACTTGCTTTTACTCGGTCCTCCATATCTGCAAAAATCTGTTCAATCAGACGGTTTAATTCAAGAGACTCCCTGTGAAGCTCAATATTCCCACTGCTGGCCTTCGCCAGAGAAAACAAGCTTTCTATCATCTCCTTAAGCTTTTGAGCTTTATCGGAAATCACCTCCACATAGTCTCTTGCCGTATCGTTCAGGTCTTCCTTTTTCATCAGCTCAATATATCCCACCATAGATGTCAGCGGCGTTTTCAAGTCATGGGACACATTGGTAATTAAATCCACCTTTAGCTGGTCGCTGCGGGAAACCTTTTCCAAACTTTGCCGTTCTATTTCCAGTGCTTTGGCAAGACTTTGCCGGTTAATCTCTTTCATCTGTTCCATCAACAAATCAAGCTTTTCCCTCATAAAGCGAATGATTACTATCTGGCAGATACCATACTGAACCAATACGGTAGCTACCATAAGATACCCCGACGCATAGTTTGTATAGCCATAAAGAGAAAATGACGCATACTTCATATAAGAAAAATACCAGCAGGCTAAAATACCAGCCACGATTGCAATGGCTGCCAGCACCTCCTGCTGCTTTCTCCACCTTTTCTGCCATTCACTATAAAAGGCAGCATCTACCGGAATCCAGTTCCTATACTTTTTCCGCAGAAGGAAGCCTAACAGCAGAAAAATACCAGCTCCAAACAATATATTTCCAACAATGCCAAAGAACAGGGCTTCTTCTGTCGGATGCTGGGAGCGATAAGCAATTATCGTATAGAAGAACGGCAGTCCCAATACAGCAAGAATGCTGCCTGCCAGCATCCTCCTATATCCTTTCAAAAATTTTATTATCCTTTTAATCATACTTTTCCATTTTGTAGCCAATGCCCCACACCACCTTTACATATCTTGGATTCTTTGTGTCAATCTCAATCTTTTCCCTTATGTGCCGGATATGTACCATCACCGTATTTTCAACTGTATAATCCGCAGTTTCTTCCCAGACATTTTCGTAAATCTGTTCTGCTGAAAACACCTGCCCTATATGTTCCATCAGCAGGGAAAGTATCTTATACTCCTTCGCTGTCAATTTGACCTCTTCTCCTTCCACAATTGCAAGTCTCTGCTTTTTGTCAAGCACGAGACCACCATTTATAACGGTATCCGCATCCGCCTTAGGAGCACCGCCTCCCCATGTATTATAGCGCCTCAGCTGAGCCTTCACCCTGGCAATGAGCTCCGCCGGATTATAAGGCTTACTAATATAATCATCTGCCCCCAATACCAGACCGGAAACCTTGTCACTCTCCTCTGTCTTGGCAGACAAGATAATAGCCGGAATTTTATAATTTTCGCGAATCTTCATCAGTGCAGATAATCCATTGAGTCTCGGCATCATCACATCTAACAAAATCAAATCAATATGGTTTCTCTCTAAAGCCTCTAACGCTTCCATTCCGTCATAGGCATTCACGACCTGGTAGCCCTCATATTTTAAAAGCTCTCCTAAAGAATATACAATTTCCTTATTATCATCCACAACTAAAATGGTCTCTGCATCCATTTTCGTCCCCTTCCTCTCTTCTTATTCTGATTTAACTATAGTATCTTTTTTTGAATAAAACCTCAATAAAATTCTTAAAAATTCCTTAACAACATCAAAAAATCCCCCTTCGCCAGTCTTTGGAATTTGTCTCCATTCCTGACAAAAGGGGATTTCTCAAAAATTTTCTATTACTTATAAACATGCATATGCTGCATTTTATCTCATTTAGCCACCAGCTTCCCGTCCGCCACATCAATAGTAATGGTATCCTCTACGCTCACATCTCCGGCAAGTATCAGCCTTGCCACCAGCGTATCCACATTCTTCTGCAGATAGCGCTTCAGCGGTCTTGCACCATATACCGGATCATAGCCATGCTCCATAATATACTGCTTTGCATTATCGGTGATTGCCAGGGATAACTCTTTTTCCGCCAAACGTGTATTTAAATCAGCCACAAGCAAATCAATAATGCCGCCAATATTGTCTTTGGTCAAAGGCTTGAACAGGATGGTTTCATCCAGACGGTTCAAAAATTCCGGGCGGAAATGAAGTCTTAACTCATCAAGTACCTGTTTCTGCGCCTCCTCCGTAATATCGCCATTTTCATCAATTCCTTCCAACAAATAGGAGGAACCGATATTCGAGGTCATAATCAGAATTGTATTCTTAAAGTCCACCGTCTTTCCCTTTGAATCGGTTATCCGTCCATCATCCAGTACCTGCAGTAATACATTAAATACATCGGGATGTGCCTTTTCAATTTCATCAAACAGTACAACCGAATACGGTTTCCTTCGAACCGCCTCTGTCAGCTGACCGCCTTCATCATAACCCACATATCCCGGAGGCGCTCCTATGAGCCTTGCCACAGAATGCTTCTCCATATATTCACTCATATCAATTCGTACAATGCTGGCTTCATTGTCAAATAAAGCCTGCGCCAGCGTCTTTGCGAGTTCTGTCTTACCAACACCGGTAGGTCCCAGGAATAAGAAGGAACCAATCGGCTTTGTCGGGTCCTTCACCCCTGCCTTGGAGCGGATAATGGAATCGGACACCAGTTCCACCGCTTCATCCTGTCCCACTACCCGTTTATGCAGGGCATCTGACAAATGCAGGGTTTTATTTCTCTCACTCTCTGTCAGCTTTGATACCGGGATTCCCGTCCACTTTGATACAATGCCGGCAATCTCTTCATCCGTCACACTCTCGTGTACCAGATTCTTCTCCTTTGTTCCCTCCTTCGCTTCCAACTCCTCTAACTGCTTTTGCAGCTGCGGCAGCTTGCCATACTGAAGCTCTGCCGCTTTGTTCAAATCATAATTGCGCTGGGCAATCTGAATCTCATTGTTTACCTGCTCGATTTCCTCTTTGACTCCACGGACCTTGTCGACTCCCATTTTTTCATTATCCCAGTCTGCCTTCATGGAAGCAAAGTTTTCCTTTAACTCCCGCAGCTCCTCCTGAAGCTTTTCCAGCCTTTCCCTGCTTAGCCGGTCTTCCTCATTCTTAAGTGCCGCTTCCTCTATCTCCAGCTGCATCATACGGCGGCTGATTTCGTCTAATTCCACCGGCATGGAATCCAGCTCTGTCTTAATCAGTGCACAGGCCTCATCCACCAAATCAATTGCCTTATCCGGCAGAAAACGGTCGGAAATATAACGATTTGACAAGGTAGCAGCTGCCACAATGGCACTGTCTGTAATCTTCACTCCATGATACACCTCATAACGGTTCTTTAGACCGCGGAGGATGGAAATGGTATCCTCCACTGTAGGCTCATTTACGGTAACAGGCTGGAAACGCCGCTCCAAAGCTGCATCTGTTTCAATATATTTCCTGTACTCATCCAAGGTTGTGGCACCAATACAGTGGAGTTCACCCCTTGCCAGCATCGGCTTTAACATATTGCCGGCATCCAGTGCGCCGTCTGTCTTACCGGCACCCACAATAGTGTGCAGCTCATCAATAAACAGAATAATCTCTCCGTTGGAATTCTTCACCTCATCAAGAACCGCCTTTAACCGTTCCTCAAATTCACCCCGGTATTTGGCTCCTGCAATCAGGGCACCCATATCCAGGGCAAATATCTGTTTATCCTTAAGCCCTTCGGGAACATCGCCCCTTACAATACGCTGTGCCAGACCTTCCACCGCTGCTGTTTTACCAACACCAGGTTCACCAATCAGTACCGGATTATTCTTTGTTTTTCTCGAAAGAATACGGATAATATTACGAATCTCTGCATCCCTGCCGATAACCGGGTCCAGCTTCTGTTCCCTTGCACGTTTTACCAAATCATAGCCGTATTTTTCAAGACTGTCATAAACTGCCTCCGGATTATCACTTTCTACTCTCTGGTTTCCTCTTACATCTGCCAATGCCTTTAAAAAGCGTTCCGAGGTAATGCCATAACCCATAAACAAACCCTTTAACGCTTTGTTTGGATACTTTAAAAGTGCCAAAAAGATATGTTCTACGGAAATATAGGCATCCCCCATCTGCTTTGCTTCTTTTTCTGCATTGACAAAGGTTTTCTGAAAATCCGAGCTGGTAAACAGGTTACCTCCTGAAACCTTCGGACGGTATGCAACTAATTTCTCTGCTTCCCCGGAAAAATGCTCTAAATCAATGTCCATTTTCTCTATCAGCTTTGCAATCAGGCTTTCATCCACGGTCAGAAGACTGTATAAAATATGCTCCTGGTCAATCTCCTGATTGTTGTATTCATAGGCAAGCTTTTCGCAATTTTCCACTACTTCAAGTGACTTTTTTGTAAATTTTTCTGCGTTCATATAAGTCCCACCTTTCTATACACAATAGTATGCCGGAATATCAGCATTTCTTTCGGCTAATCATAAGATAACATCTTTTGTTAGCACTGTCAATAGGTGAGTGCTAAAATTGTCAGAAAATTTAAGAAGGGCCAACACACCAATCTGTTTTATCCCTTTTTCAATAACTCCCGAAAATACTTCAGATACATACAAAATGCCAGCAGCATAAATCCACCGCTGATGCATAAAAGGGTATTCGCCATAAAGTCCGGCATGTCCGGTATGAAAATCAATAACAACACTACCAGATAGAACACCGCCGTATTGACTTTGCCGTACCATTTTGCGCCCTCATTTTCTTTTGTTTTCACAACCACGCACAAGCCCAGCAGCCCCTGGGAAATCTCCTTTACAAAAAATAAAACCAATATTATTTTTATCCATTTAAATTTTGATAACAGGCAAATCAGCAATACCGCCTGTGTAATTTTATCCGCAATGGGGTCTAATATTTTCCCCAATTCGCTAATCATATTGAACCGTCTCGCTATTTTGCCATCTAGGAAATCCGTCAAACCCGATATCACAATAATGGCAATCAAGCACGGTATTTTCTGCTCAAATTCCGGTTTATAATAAATAACGGGTATCAAAACCGCCAGTATAACCCGGAACAGGCTAAGCACATTGGGAATGGTCAGTATGTCTTTCTTCGATAAATGCATTAAAATCTCTCCCTCTTTACTTTTGTATTTTATAATGATAATCCACTATAAGCTATTGTTTCTCTTCCATAACACTCATATATGCTGGACGGATAATCCTTCCCATACCCACTAATTCTTCCAGCCGGTGTGCACTCCAGCCCACAATACGCGCAATAGCAAATAACGGTGTATATAATTCTACCGGGATTCCAAGCATTTCATATACAAAGCCGCTATAAAAATCCACATTTGGGCTGACACCCTTATAAATATGCCTTTTCTCTGCAATGATTTCAGGGGCAAGCTTTTCTATATTATTATATAGCTTCATATCCTTTTCTTTGTGCTTTGCCGCTGCAAGGCGTTCCACATAGTGTTTTAAAATCCGCTCTCGTGGGTCGGATATGGAGTACACGGCATGTCCCATACCATAAATCAGACCTTTTCTGTCAAATGCCTCTCCGTCCATTATCTTCTCCAGATAGGCACGGACTTCTTCTTCATCAGTTATATCCTTAACAGAGTTCCTTATATCCTGCATCATCTCCATAACCTTAATATTTGCTCCTCCATGCTTTGGTCCCTTCAAGGATGACATTGCCGCTGCCATAGCAGAATATGTATCGGAACCGGAGGATGTAACGACCCTCGTTGTAAATGTGGAATTATTTCCTCCTCCGTGTTCCATATGCAGAATAAGGGCTGTATCTAAAACCTTTGCCTCCAGCCACGAATACTGCTCATCCGGTCTTAGCATTTTCAAAAAATTCTCCGCTGTGGAAAGCTTCGGGTCTGGTCTGTGGATATACATACTTCCGTCATTGTTATAGTGATTGTCTGCATGAAAACCATATACTGCCAGCATCGGAAATACAGAAATCAGCTGCATACACTGTCTGATATTATTATCAATTCCTCCTGCACTTAACTGCTCATCATAGGAAGCCAGCGTTAAAATACTCCTTGTCATAGTATTCATAATATCCTTTGACGGCGCTTTCATAATGACGTCCCTTGTAAAATTAGTAGGCAGATTTCTGCACCAGCCCAGCTGCTCCATAAATTCACTCTGTTCAGACGGAGTAGGAATCTCTCCGAACAAAAGCAAATATGCTATCTTTTCAAAGCCAAACTCCTCTTTTCCCAGAGACTCAATCAAAGTGTTTACCTGATAGCCTCTATACCACAGTTCCCCGTCACAGGGAATCCGCTTCCCATCCACATTTCTAAATGATACAATTTTGGAAATGTTGGTCAGACCTGTTAAAACTCCCTTTCCATTTTCATCCCGCAATCCTCTGTTCACACCATATTCACTAAACAGCTTATCCGAAATGTAGTCATTTTCAATGCATAGCTCCTGTTTTTCTTTCACATATTGTTTCAATTTCTCCATATCTTTCCTCCTGTTCTGGCAATCTCATCTTTCTGACAGTTCGTTTCTGATATTATCATTAATTCTTTGCGCCAGTGATACCAATATCCTTTTCTCTTCCTCTGTCACATCCTTCAAAACAACCCGGTTGATACGGGCATAAATCTCCTGCAGACCTGCAAGCACCTTATTGGCATCCTGGGTAAGCACGTTGTGAACATATCTTCTATCCTCCTCATCCTGCACCATAATAATCAGTTTCATTTTTTGCAGCCTGCTCAGGGATTGGGATATATGTCCCTTTGAAAAAAGCTCTAAATCAAAAATATCCTTTGATGTATTGTGTTCTCCTGCCGTATATAAATAATACAATATCTGCAAATCAATTTTACATAGATTGTACTCTTTATAAATTGCCTCAAATTCACTTTCCATCAGCTTTCTAAACTGCATTCCATTCAATAATACTTCCAACGACTGGTTCATCTTATCCCCTCTTACTATAATGGCGGAGTATTTTTGCCCATGGAAATGAAATTTTCTGACAGGCAAAAAAATATCGCCCTGCGCGATGCAGGGCTCCGGACATCAGTTCAATTTTAAACTATTTATTTTTAAACCATTATAATACAATCCGCCATATTGTCAAGCATTTTTTTGTTAATCCTACAAGCTGGAACCAAAAGGCATCAAAGCCAGCTTTGCCAGCTTAAACTGCTGCAACCCAAAGGGAACACCGATAATTGTTATACACAAAAGACAGCCTGTCAGAAAATGTCCAACTGCCATGGGAATTCCTGTCACAATCATCCAGATTACATTGGCAATCAGGGAAATTCCACCACCGCCATACTCTACCTCTTTTCCAAAGGGAAAAAGCGTTAAACTGGCAAATTTAAAGCACTGTCTTCCAATGGGAATTCCCACAATTGTAATGGACCACAAACAACCATACAAAAACCATGCAAGTGCACCTTCCGCTCCTCCAAATATAATCCAAAGTATATTTCCTAAACATCCCATTTTATTTCTCCTTTCATTCATATATAGTTTGTAGGTAATTGCAAAACTGTGTTTTTGAAACCAGAGAGTTTCGCAAATTTTTCTTATTCATATATTATTGTTACAAATATTAAAAAAGTTCATTTCCCAATTACACTTAAAATATTCCTCTGCCAGCGGCAATCCTATACACATATAATTCCGATATGAAAATCTTGCTTTTCTTGTTATTTTCAACTAGAATATATTTTAATATATTTCACAAAAAGGAGAATCACTATGCAATTAAAAAAAGACTCTATCTGCGTACAGGGCGGATGGGAACCAAAAAATGGAGAGCCCCGTGTTCTACCAATCTATCAAAGCACAACATTTCGCTATGAGACCAGTGAGGAAATGGGAAAGCTGTTTGATTTGGAAGAAGAGGGTTATTTTTATACCAGGCTTCAAAACCCGACCTGTGACTTAGTGGCAAAGAAAATCTGCGATTTGGAAGGCGGTGCCGCTGCCATGCTCACCTCCTCCGGTCAGGCAGCTACCATGCTTGCCGTAACCAATATCTGTGAGGCCGGCGACCATGTCATCTGTGCTTCCAAGGTATATGGAGGAACCTCAAACCTGTTATCCGTTACCCTGAAACGGTTCGGTATTGAAACCACTTTGGTGGACCAGGATGCCAGCGCTGAAGAATTGGAGCAGTGCTTTCAGCCAAATACAAAGGTTGTATTTGCCGAGACCATATCCAATCCCTCCGGTGTTGTACTGGACATTGAAAAATTTGTAACCCTTGCCCATAAGCACGGCGTACCAATGATTTGTGACAATACTTTTGCAACCCCGATTAATTGCCGCCCATTTGAATTCGGAGCAGATATTGTGGTACACTCTACCACAAAATACATGGATGGACATGCCACCTCCACCGGCGGATGTATTGTAGACAGCGGCAATTTTGACTGGAGCGCCCACGCAGACAAATTCCCTGGACTTACCACACCCGACGATTCTTATCACGGAATCATTTACACCGAACGCTTCGGCAAAGGCGCATATATCACAAAGGCAACTGCCCAGTTAATGCGGGATATGGGTGCCTGCCAGTCTCCACAGAATGCGTTCCTCACCAATCTCGGACTGGAAACTCTGCACCTCCGTATTCCCCGCCACTGCGAGAACGCTTTAAAGGTTGCCCAGTATCTGGAAAACCACGAAAAGGTTGCCTGGGTAGAATATGCAGGACTAAAAAGCAGCAAATACTATCCGTTGGCACAAAAATATATGCCAGGTGGCGTCTGCGGTGTACTCTGCTTTGGACCAAAGGGTGGCAAAGAAGGTGCTATGCGGTTTAGCAACGCCCTCAAAATGATTGCCATTGTAACCCATGTGGCAGATGCCCGTTCCTGTGTACTGCACCAAGCCAGCCATACACACCGCCAGTTAAATGACGAACAGCTGCTTGAGGCTGGTGTTCTTCCGGATTTAATCCGCCTGTCTGTGGGAATCGAGGATGTGGATGACATCATCGCAGACCTGGAACAGGCACTGGCTGCTGTATAGCAAAAGAATATGCAAAAACCAAAAAAAGAGACTGTGTACTTCAAAGATACACAGTCTCTTTTCTTAGCTGTCAAGGTTTCTTTCCATATCCAGCAGCCGTTTTTCAAATTCATATACTGGCAGTGGTTTATCAAAATAAAAGCCCTGTGCCAGATAGCAGTTATTTTCCTTTATAAGCTTTACATGCTCTACCGTCTCCACACCCTCCACAATACACTCCAGCCCCATATCCTGTGAAAGGGCAATCAAATGCTTTAACATAACATATTTCTGCAGCGAATCATCTTTTTCTTCCGGCAGAAAGCTTTTATCAATCTTCAGTACATTCCATGGTAGTTCCCTGATTAAATTAAGAGAGGAATATCCCATTCCAAAATCATCCACCGAGGTACTGATTCCTTGCTCGTGCAGCCCGTAAACAATGTTTTTCAGCTCGCCAAAATCCACATCCATTGCAGTTTCGGTTAATTCAATTTCTATGTATTCATGCGGAACATGGTATCTGTCAATAATTGCCAAAATATTCTCTAACAAAAAGAAATCTCCCATATGGCGGCGGGACAGATTAACAGACACCTTCACCACTCTGCGCCCTTCATCCAGCCATCTGCGTATATCCCTGCATACATGCTCCAGCATATAAAAATCCAGCAGACAGATAACCTTTGTCTGCTCTAAAACAGGAATAAACTCTCCCGGTGCTATCAGCCTGCCATCATGATACCACCGGCATAATGCTTCCGCCCCAGCCAGGTTATAATCCTTAAGCCGGATTTTGGGCTGGTAATATACCTTAAATTCCTCTTTTTCCATGCATTCCGGAAATATATTTTCTATCTGCTTCGCTCGGGTCTGCTGCTTTACCATCTCCTCGTCGAAAAAAACATAGGGTTTTTTCACAACATTCCTGGCAATATTAACCGCCGCACTGGCATTGTCCATAATGTGCTCCGCATCCTCACACTCCTCAGGAATCATATAGTAACCAGCATTTGCCGTAACCATTACCCTCTCACCAGTGGTATCCTCGTATATGATTTCTGTTCCCTGCAGGTAATCCATTACTACATCTAAATGCTCCTTCAAAAACAACAACGTAAAGTTGTCTCCGCCAACCCGGCAGACTGCTTCCGTGGAGGTCAGCTTATCCTGCAGCTGTCTCACAAAGATTTTCATAACCTTTGTTCCCCTATCCCTTCCAATCTGCTGGTTTATCAGGGAAAACCGTCTGAGATTAAAATAGCACGCCGCATAGTCACCGATTTCCTGATTCGCAATCAGCTCACTGGCTTGCTTCATAAAATAGCGCAGGCTGAAAATTCCCAAATCCTGATCCTTAAAGGTAAGCTCCTTCGCAATATGCATAACCCGGACGCGTCCGTTAAAGGTGAACATCATTTTTGCAACCACTGTAAGCTTCTCGGCTTCTACCGTATTCCAATCCGGTTCCTCCGCTCTCTGGTATAATTTATAAACCGCAATGCCACCATTATCCGTTATCTCCCGTTTACAAAGCACGCGGTCTCTATCCACACATCCATATTCATAAAAGATTACCCGGTTTCCCTTTTTCATTGCCTCATGTCTCGCCGTCTCATAAAAGATAACCTCTACCCTGGATATACGGAGCAGCTGGCAGATACGGTTCAGTGCATCCTGTGTACCGGGATGCACCAAATCCGGAATTTGTTCCATTTTTAGAAGAAACTCATCAAAAGCTTCCGCATATTCTATACTGTCAAACATAACATATCAATCCTCTCCAATCTCCAGCTGTGGCACATTAACCATAAATGCTATACCGCCGTTATCCGCTTTTTCCAGCACAAGCTTACCGGACATCTGCCGGATAAGCAAATAAACCATGGACATTCCAAATCCACTGTTTTCATCTAAGCCGGACAGACGCTGCTCACTATTTCTCAAATATTCCTGAATATCCCGAAAACTTCCGATATCCCGTAGCCACTGTTCGCAATCCTTAACACCAGCATGGTAGCATAGGATGCAGAATAACCGGACACCTGAATATTTATCTGCTTATCCTCCGTCAAATACAGGATATTCTGCAACAGCTTGCTTACAATTTGCCCAATCCGCCCGGAATCCCCAAGCAAATACTCCGGCACCGTATCCGCAATTGCTATATCAATCTGGACTTCTTCCATTCCGGATATTGCCTTAGCACTCACTACTGTCTGTTCCAACAGTTCCCTGATTGAATATTCCGTCTCCAACAGCTCCACTTCACCGCCGGACATCCGGATGTATTCCACGGTATCCCCAATAGAGGAATACACCTCTTTTCCCTGCGAAATAATCTGGCGCATCGTATGCTCCATGATACTGCCGCTCTGGCTGTCCATTGCCTGTTCCGTCATCACCAGCCAGCCTTCCATGCTTTTTTGCACACTCAGACTCATATCCATAATAAAAGCTGCCTGGGAGCGGGCTGCCCGTTCCATTCTACGGCTGTTTTTTAACGCTTCATAATTTTTATAAGCCATCCCCGACAAAACCTTAGAAATCTTATAAAGAAACTCTGCCGCCCGGTCAATATCCTGTATCGTTAACACCGCTGTCCGCTTTGCCGCCTGTACATATTCTTCCGGGTCAATTCCCATTTCCACAGCTCTTTTTTTCATGTCCGCTTCATCAATCTCAGCAGTCCGAACCTGTCCACCGATAAAGCTGCCAATAAATTTGCCCTCCACCATAATCGGAGCAGCATAATCAACCAGACCAGCATGACAGTAATATACCTCCGGTTTACCTTCCTTAAAGGTCTTCAAAGCACCATTGCGGTCACATTCCGCACATCTTTTACATCCGATTTCTGATTTTCTGGTCAGATTCATACAGAAATCTGTAAAACCGCTTCCCTTTGTCACAGGAACTCCATCCGCATCCGTTGTCAATGCCGCCATTCCTGTATATCCGGAAAAACCATCCTGAATCTGCTGTAATATATTCACATCTATTAAATCTGTTAATCGAATTTCTGCCATCTCTTTACACCCTCACGTGTCTGTAATGAATTGTCTAAATAATAGCACATTCCATAAGCAAAAACCAGTATCGCATAAAAATAAGTCACAAAAAATAATTGACATATTCTTCACTCTGTTATATCATAATGATATCAAAATAATATCGCTATGTACCCCAGGTACAGGAAATGGAGGCTCTTATGAATGAGGATTTAAACCTAAAAGATGTAACAGAACGGGAGATTACCAAAGCCAACGGATTTGCCATGCTTTTTCTTGTGATTGCAGGCTATATTCTATGTATTGCAGGTTATATCGGCTGCTGTTTTGCCTTTGAAGCAGATTCTGCAATTGTCGGAACGCTTCTGGTCATACTTGCCACGGTGGGAATTATTGTCTTTTCCATTATGTGGGGTGGTTTTCACATCGTGAATCCAAAGGAAGCGGTTGTGTTAACGCTGTTTGGTAACTATTATGGAACCATTAAGACGCCTGGATATTTCTACACGAATCCATTTGCCACCTCTATAGCACCTACCGCAGAGGAAAAGGAACCGGCTACTGAGGTCTCTATTCAGGGAAAGGAGCTTGATTTGAACTTCAATGTTCCTAAGAAAAAGGTATCCCTGAAGACAATGACCCTGAACAACCGCCAGCAAAAGGTAAATGACGCGCTGGGCAATCCTATTATTATCGGTGCGGTTGTCATCTGGAAGGTAGTGGACCCTACAAAAGCTGTATTTAATGTAAATAATTACCGCACCTATCTTTCCATACAATGCGATTCCACCATTCGCAAAATTACACGCCTTTATCCATACGATTTATTAGAAGAGGATGAAAACGAAGAAGAGCATGAGAGAACGCTCCGGGGCAGCAGCCAGGAAATTGCGGAATCCATGCAGGAAGAACTGCAACAGCGCGTAGAAGAAGCCGGTATTGAGGTAAAGGAGGTTCGTATTACCCACCTTTCCTATTCCGAAGAAATTGCTGCCGCTATGCTTCAGAAACAACAGGCATCTGCTGTCATTGCCGCCCGCAAGAAAATTGTGGAAGGTGCTGTGGGTATGGTGGATATGGCAATCAAGCAGCTTGGTGAAGAGGAAATTGTAGTGTTAGATGAAGAACGCAAAGCCGCTATGGTCAGCAACCTTTTAGTTGTTCTCTGTGGAAATAAGGAAGCCCAGCCGGTTGTAAACAGCAGCTCTATCTATTAATATATACCTATGAACACTTTATAGGCGATTGCGAAACTTCTTATTTTCAAAATCCAGTTGTGCAATATAAACAATATCATAAGCAGGGTGCTTTGG
>URMF01000041.1 GCA_900548855.1 uncultured Eubacteriales bacterium | reverse complement strand
CGGTAACCGTCTGCCGGTTCCGATGATGAATATCTTAAATGGCGGTGCACATGCAGCCAATACAGTAGATGTACAGGAGTTTATGATTATGCCAGTGGGAGCTTCTTCCTTTAAGGAGGCGCTTCGCTGGTGCGCAGAGGTATTTCATGCTCTGGCAGCATTATTAAAATCAAAGGGTCTCGCAACCTCTGTTGGTGATGAGGGAGGTTTTGCTCCGGACCTCGCCAGCGATGAGGAAGCCATTCAGTATATTTTAGAGGCAGTGAAAAATGCAGGCTATGAGCCGGGCAGGGATTTTATGATAGCCATGGATGCCGCTTCCAGTGAGTGGAAGGGTTCTGCAAAGGGAGAGTATGTACTGCCAAAGGCAGGTACTAAATTTACTTCTGCAGAACTGATTGCACATTGGAAGCAGCTGGTAGATACGTATCCGATTATTTCAATAGAGGATGCATTGGATGAGGAAGACTGGGAGGGCTGGCAGCAGCTTACAAAAGAACTTGGGCATAAAGTGCAGCTGGTGGGAGATGATTTGTTTGTTACAAATACAGAGCGTCTTTTCAAGGGAATTGAGCAGGGAGCAGGTAATTCTATCTTAATCAAATTAAATCAGATTGGTTCGGTATCCGAGACTTTGGAAGCGATTAAGATGGCTCATAAAGCCGGTTATACTACTATTTCCTCCCATCGTTCTGGTGAGACGGAGGATACTACAATTGCAGATTTAGCAGTTGCATTAAATACCTGCCAGATTAAGACCGGTGCACCAAGCAGGACGGAGCGCGTTGCAAAATATAACCAGCTGCTCCGTATTGAGGAGGATCTTGGTGCAAGTGCGGTCTATCCGGGCATGCAGGCATTTAATGTCAAGAGATAGATAAATATTATAATGCTCCTGATAATATATTATTTGAAATAGATGTTAGAATAAGGCGTCTCCTGTTTGATATTGGCTCTGTCCACAGGAGGCGCCTTTCTCTATGCTTGTAGATTCTGGACAGAAATGTTATACTTTACATGGTTTATGTAACTATACTTTTAAAAGTAAACGTTTTAAGATTGCCCGTGTAAAAAGGACATTTGGAGGATATCATGAGCACGAAGGAAATTTATGCCAGAAGAAGTATCAGAAAATATAAGCAGGATGAAGTGCCGGAAGCTGTGCTGAATCAGATATTGGATGCAGCGAGAATGGCGCCATCCGGCAAGAATAAACAGCCATGGCGGTTTGTTGTGTATGGAGGAGACAAAAAAGCAGAATTGCTTTCTGCCATGAAAAGCGGCATCCGGAGGGAGCACAGCGGGGAGCCCTTATTGCCGGAATCCGCATATGGACTTCCGGATGCGGTAAATACCCTGCGGATTATGCAGGAGGCGCCGCTGGTGGTAATGGTGGTTAACCCCTATGGGAAAAGTCCCTTCGGAAGCATTACAGCAGATGAGAGGGTGACGGAAATCATAGATTCTTTGTCCATTGGAGCTGCCATCCAGAACATGCTTTTAAAGGCAGAGGAGCTGGGGGTCGGAACCCTGTGGGTTGGGAATACCTGCTTTGCGTATCCCGAGCTTGCAGCTTATATGAAGGTGGAGGGTCAGCTGACAGGAGGCGTGGTATTGGGCTACGCCGATGAAATGCCGGCAGAAAGACCCAGAAAAGCACTTTCTGACCTTGTGGAATATTGTTTGTAGTGGTATGCTGTAAGGCGGCAGAAAAATAGAAAAGACAGAGGGAATGGTGATAGCAAATGAAGTACGAACTTGCAATATTTGACATGGATGGCACGATTTTAAATACTCTGGAGGACTTGACAGATACATTGAATTATGCATTGCGCAAAAACAATTATCCGGAACACTCCATTGATGATGTAAGGCGGTTTGTGGGAAATGGAATACCCAGGCTGATAGAGAGGGGCGTCCCGGCAGGAACGGATGAGAAAGCTGTCAGCAGGGTATATACAGATTTTATTGAATACTATAAGATACATTGTGCAGATAAGACAAAGCCCTATGACGGAATCTTAGAGCTGATACGAAGGCTGCGTGGGGCAGGCTGCAGGACGGCTGTGGTTTCCAATAAAGCGGATGTGGCGGTACAGGAGCTTTGCACGCAATATTTTGACGGACTGTTTGACTATGCAGTGGGAGACAGAGAGGGAATTTTGAAAAAACCGGCACCGGATTCTGTCAATGAGGTTCTGAATTATTTACAGATAGAGAGAAAAAAGGCAGTGTATATAGGGGATTCCGAGGTAGATATTGCCACTGCACAAAATGCACACATGAACAGTATTATTGTAAGCTGGGGCTTCAGGAAAACGGAATTTTTGAAAGAGCAGGGAGCAGAAGTCATTGTAGACCATCCGGCAGAGGTGGCAGAGCTTATACTGGAGGAACAGGAAGTTATAAAGGATATGGATCTGGAGGCAGGAAAGAATGAATAGGGATTTAACGGTTGGCAGACCGGAATCCGTTTTATGGAAATTTTGTCTGCCTTTGTTTGGAAGTGTGATTTTCCAGCAGCTTTACAATATTGCGGACAGTCTGGTGGCAGGTAAGTTTATTGGGGAAAATGCGCTGGCGGCGGTGGGTAACAGCTATGAAATTACACTTATTTTTATTGCCTTTGCCTTTGGCTGTAACATTGGCTGTTCCGTTATCGTGTCCCGTTTTTTTGGCGCTAAGCAGTTAAAAGACATGAAAACGGCAGTATATACAACCCTAATTGCCAGTGCTGTTTTATGCACTGTATTAATGATTTTTGGTATTGCACTGGGGGGCAGGCTGCTTTCCATGATACATACACCGGAAATTATCTTTGCTGATTCTAAGCTGTATCTGGATATATATATCTGGGGGCTGCCGTTTTTAATGTTTTATAACATCGCAACCGGTATTTTTTCTGCGCTGGGAGATTCCAGGACTCCATTTATTTTTCTGGCAGTTTCCTCGGTTTCTAATATTGCGGTGGATATTTTATTCGTTGCGGTGTTCCATATGGGAGTTGCAGGCGTGGCATGGGCGACCTTTCTGTGCCAGGGAATAAGCTGTATTCTGGCAATGATAGTAGTATTCCGGCGGTTTTATAAGATTAAGGTGGAGGGAAAAACTCCGGTGTTCTCCTGGGAGCTGCTGGGAAAAATAGCAGGGATTGCAGTTCCAAGTATTCTCCAGCAGAGTTTCATTTCTGTGGGAAATATCATTATACAGGGGGTTATTAACGGATTTGGTGCCGGTGTCATTGCCGGATATTCAGCATCGGTGAAGTTAAATAATCTGGTGATTACCTCCTTTACCACATTGGGAAATGGTATATCCAATTTTACTGCCCAGAATATGGGGGCAAAGAAATTGCCCCATATACGGGATGGTTTTAAGGCAGGCGTAAAAATGGTGTGGTCCTTAAGCGTTCCTTTTGTAATATTGTATATCACCGTGGGTAAATGGCTGATTGCGTTCTTTATGGACAATCCATCCGACACCGCTTTAAATACCGGTATTTTGTTTTTACGGATACTGGCACCTTTCTATTTTGTGATATCTGTAAAGCTGGTGGCAGATGGAATCCTGCGGGGAGCCGGTCTGATGAAGCAGTTCATGATAGGAACCTTTACCGACCTGATTCTTCGTGTAGTGCTGGCGATTGTTCTTGCCGGGCAATTTGGAGCAGTGGGCATCTGGTGTGCATGGCCGATTGGATGGACAATTGCAATGTGTCTGTCTGTGTTCTTCTATGCGTATGGACCATGGAGGGCTACAGATAATTTACAATCATGATAGCAGCCCCTAGCACCACTAAAACAGCGCCAGTGGCACGGTTTAAGGTAATGGCGCTTGCTTTGTTTGCAAAGCGGGCAGCAATTCTTGCCCAGAGCAGAGTGGAAAGAACGCAGAATATCAGACAGGTGATATCCGGCAGTCCGCCGATAACAAAGTGGCTGGCAGCTCCGGTAAATGCAGTAAATGCCATGATAAATACGCTGGTTCCCACAGCAGTCTTTAATTCGTAGCCCAGAACGGAGGTGAGGATTAAGAGCATCATCATGCCGCCGCCGGCTCCGATGAAACCACAGATAAAGCCGATTATGACTCCACAGATAACCGACTGGAGAAAGCGTTTCTTTGCGCTGACTGCTGCCATGGTTTCCTTGGTGGCCATAACAGGCTTAACAATGAATTTGATTCCTAACAGGAAGGTCATGAAGACAGAGAAGTTACCCATGGTGCGGTTTGGAACTCTGCTTGCAACAAAGCTTCCCGCCATTGTAAATAGCAGGACGCTGATCATCATGACGATTCCGTTTTTAATGTCCAGGTTTTTGTTTTTTCCATAGGTATAAGCGCTGACGGCGCTGGCGAGTACATCGCTGGCAAGGGCAATTCCCACAGCTTCATAGGCTGGCATGTGCAAAAAGGTTATCAGCATAGGACTGATGACGGCAGCAGCGCTCATTCCTGCAAATCCGGTTCCGAGTCCGGCACCGATGCCCGCAAGAAAACAGATAATAAATTGAAACAGCATAATAATTACCTCGCTTTTGTTCTATTATTTTAGGTGTTTGCGAAACTCTGTTTTCGTTACCGACCGTTGTGTAATATAAACAACTGGATTTCGAAAATAAGGAGTTTCGCAATTAACAAGATTTATTATTCTTTTGCTATATATAATAGCGGTCAGTGATAATTTTACCGGGGAATGATATCCTCACAGAGCTTCGCCATTTCCTCCGGGCTTTCCTTCATTCCGTTTTGAAACCATCCCGTAAGGATTTTGGCGAAAGCTCCTTCAAAGGCAAGATTTTTGTAATACTCCTTTGCTGTACGTGCCGGCTTTATTTTTTCAATAAAGGAAACTGCTGTATCACTTATGCAGGCAGGTATGTCTGCCTGTATCAGCAGTTTGAAAATATCTGCATGCTCCTGTATGCAGGAAAAGAACCCCAGATACCACAAATGGGGCTGGATTCTGTAACGTTCATCCTCAAAAGAGGCTGCAAGCTCCTTGAGAAACCGTTCACAGAATTCAGTCAGGATATCCTCCTTAGAATGGTAATTCCGGTAAAATGCAGTCCTGGATACACCGGAACGCTTCACCAGCTCTGTGATTGTGATTTTTTCAAAGGGCTTCTCATTCATCAGATAGATGAGTGCAGTCTGAAGACATTCTCTTGTCAGTTTGTTGGATTCTTCATTGGACATGCGAAGAATTTCTCTTTTTTCCAATTCTGATTTTGAAGTATTCATTGCAAAGTGTCTCCTTTTATTGTGCAGTTACAAAATGTGCGTATTTGTAAAGTCCGAATGTCCAAAGGTTGACCATTCTTAGAGTTGGTGTTACACTTGTAAAGCCTTGACGAATGTATCATATTTTGGAATGATTGTCAAATATTCTATGTGGACAAGTAGTTTTGTGCTATAATAAAAATTCATTGTTTATTATAGTCTTAAAAAGAACATTTCATGGCATATTATACAGTAAGAAAAAATTGGAGAATATGAAAATGATAGATAAAATTGCATTTATTATAATTGGATATTTATCCGGCAGTATTTTATATGCAAGAATGTTTGGTTCCCTGATAAAAGGGAGGGATATTATAAGAGAGAGCAAGGACCGGAATCCCGGTACGGCAAATGCTTTTATGCAGGGAGGTTTCTGGTGTGGGGTGCTCACACTGGTATTTGATATGGCGAAAGGATTTTTGCCGGTATTTTTGTATTTTCATTCTTCTTTAACGTGGCAGTCTGCAGGATTCTGGCAGGCGCTTATTCTTGCAGCCCCGGTATTCGGGCACATTTATCCTGTTTTTTATCATTTCCGGGGAGGGAAAGGGATTGCCACAACCTTTGGATGCCTGTTAGGGCTGTTTCCAGATATAAAAGCGGCGGTTATTCTGGCATTTTTCTTTTTGTTCTTTTCGCTGGTGCTGCGGGTGACGCCGCATTTTAACCGGACGATATGGACATATGTGGCAGCACTTTTAGCCATGCGGATATGTGGAATGGATTTATATGTGGTGACCGGTTTTTTGTTTATAACAATCGGAGTTTTCATCCGTTTATATACCAGTAAGGAAGAAAGGGAAAAGTGCAGGGTGAGACTGTTATGGAAGCATTAATTTTATCATGTAGTACCGGTGGCGGACACAATGCGGCGGGAAATGCCATATGGGAAGAATTAGTAAGACGTGGACATCAGGTGGGGGTATTAGACCCTTACACATTAGTGAGTAAAGGTCTGGCAAAGAGTATAGGCGGCCTTTATATAGGGATTGCCCAAAAGATGCCCCGGCTGTTTGGGTTTATCTATTTACTGGGGGAAGGCTATAGAAGACTGCCCTTTCGGTCGCCTGTATATTTTGCCAACCGGAAAATCGCACTGCTGTTAGGACAGTATCTGAAGGAGCATCCGGTTGACGTTATGGTTATGCCTCATCTATTTCCGGCAGAGGTAATAACCTGTATGAAAAGAAACGGAATACCGGTGCCAAGGACGGTTTTTATTGCTACGGATTATGCCTGTATTCCCTTTACTGAGGAAACGGATTGTGATTACTATGTGATTCCCAGTGCGGAGTTAGTACCGGAATTTTGCAAAAGGGGAATACCGGAGCATAAGCTGTTACCGATTGGAATACCAGTGAGTACTTCCTTTCTGGAGGATATACCGAAGGAGCAGGCGAAGCTTATGCTTGGACTGTCATCAGAAAAGCATTATATTTTGGTATCCGGTGGAAGTATTGGGGCGGGAAATCTGGAGCAGACAATTCAGCTTCTCTGTAAATATATGGAACATCATGAGAAAACTGAATGCATTGTAATCTGTGGCAATAATAAGAGACTTTATCGGAAGCTGGAAGAAAAGGCAAAAAAGGTGAAGAGGCTTTATGTATTAAAAAGCACCACAAAGATGCATCTTTATATGAAAGCTTGTGATATCTTCCTTTCAAAGCCAGGCGGATTGTCGTCCACGGAGGCAGCAGCTGCCGGTGTTTCCTTGATACACATATCGCCAATTCCGGGGTGCGAAACCGCAAACCGGCGCTTTTTTGAAAACCATCATATGTGTGTTGCAGTGAGAGATGAGCGCAGGCAGCTAATTCCTGCGATACGGCGTATAAAGAAGAATACTGTAAAAAATGAAATGAGAAGGGCGCAAAAAACATATATAAATGGGCGCGCCAGTATAGATATATGTGACTGGCTGGAGGAATGGGTATCTGAATAATAGTCTGGCATACAGCAGGAGGAATCGTTGATGGAAAAAGAAGAAAGCATGGGAATGCATCTTTTGAGAAAGGGTAAGAAGGGATTGATCAATATATTGGTCAATATTGTGTTTAGCCGTTTGGGACTGATTCTGTTGCTGTTTCTGATACAGGTATTTATCCTGCTCAGTGCTTTTTTATGGTTTAGTGAATTTTTGCCACAATATATGGGAATTTCTGTTGTATTTATAGTGATAATGGTACTGTATCTGTTTAACTGTGATTTTGATGCAGAAGTAAAGCTTACCTGGCTGATGGTGATTATGCTGTTACCGGTATTTGGGACAATGTTTCTGCTCTATACACGGATTGAAATGGGACATCGTGCCATTAAAGTAAGACTGCAGCAGCTGATAGAGGAGACCAGGAAAAGTATTCCACAGTCAGAGGAAGCCTTAAAAGGACTGGTGGAGGAAAATCCTGAGAGTGCAGCACTGGTGCGTTATATTGGCAGGACGGGCTGTTATCCGGTGTATCACAATACGGAAGTGACGTACTTCCCCCTCGGGGAGGACAAATTTGAAGAGCTTTTAAAGCAGCTGAAAAAGGCAGAGCATTTTATTTTTTTGGAATATTTTATTGTGCAGGAAGGATTGATGTGGGGAAAGGTTCTGGAAATACTGGCAGAGAAGGCTGCGGAGGGTGTAGAGGTCAAAATGCTCTATGACGGCACCTGTGAGTTTTCTACCCTGCCTCATGATTATCCGAAACGGCTGCAGAAATTGGGAATACAGTGTAAAATGTTTGCGCCTTTAAAACCATTTATATCGACCCACTATAATTACCGGGACCACCGGAAGATTCTGGTTATTGATGGACATACCGCGTTTAACGGTGGGATAAATCTGGCAGACCAGTATATTAATCATGAGGAAAAGTACGGACATTGGAAGGATACGGCAGTCATGCTCCAGGGAGAAGCGGCAGCCAGCTTTACACTGATGTTTTTGCAGATGTGGAATCTGGATGAGAAGGTGCCGGAATTTCAGAAATATCTGGATTATCCAGCTGAAAAAGCCATAAGTGCGAAGGGGTATGTGCTTCCCTTTGGGGATTATCCCCTTGACCGGGATAAAGTGGGGGAACGGGTGTACATGGATATTTTGAACCAGTCCCACAGATATGTTCATATAATGTCTCCGTATCTGATTTTAGATGGAGAAATGAAGGCGGCACTCCAGTTTGCAGCAGAGCGTGGAATTGATGTGAAGATTATTCTGCCGGGTATTCCGGATAAAAGGATTCCATATGCGCTGGCGAAGACGCATTATGCGGCTCTGCTGGAATCCGGGGTGCAGATTTATGAGTACACACCGGGGTTTGTCCATGCGAAGGTATTTGTGAGTGATGACTGTAAGGCAGTAGTGGGCACGATTAATCTGGACTACCGGAGTTTTTATCATCATTTTGAATGTGCAACCTATATGTGCCATACACCGTGTATTTCCGATATTGAAAAGGATTTTCAAGCCACGCTGGCAAAGTGCCGGAAGGTGACGAGAGAGACTATCCGCATGGAAAAATGGTCGGTGAAGGTGACGGGCTGTATCGCAAAGACTATAGCACCGTTGTTGTAAGGTTTATTGAGAAAATATAATAAAAAAGCATCTTGTAATATTTTAAGCCAGGCATTATACTGTAACGGATTAAAGCATACTTTCGTAATAGGTTTGGAGGAAAAAGTGACAATATGAATTGTGGAAAGCTGGAGCGTAATATTATCGATGCCATTGAGGAACAGCAGTTAAAGCTGGGATATTTAAAAGAAACGGTGAGACTGTATTATCCCTTATCATCCTTGAACCGTTTTCTTGGGACAGACTGTGGAACAGAGGAAATGAAGCAGAAGCTGCAGGCCTTTGTGGCGGATACAAGAGAACATCTGGGAGGCGTGACAATTACGAATAAAGGGGAACGTTTCTGTATAGCAGTACCTCCGGATGGCACAGAATATATTCATAATCATATGAATGCAGAAGGTTTTCTTGCAGATTTGATTGGAACGGTAAGGAAGCACGGGGCTGTTCTGGACGAGGTGCTTGAACAGTTTTACAAGCATTCAAAGCAGGTTCATGTGGAGAAAATGGAAAACGGAGAATTTGATTATCTGGTTTATTTTGAAAATGGGGAACCGGATAACTACAGATATTGTATTTCCGTAGAAGCCGAGCATGTGATTTACCATCGGTATACGGCGGAGGATTATGAGGAGTTTGGCTTTTAGATTTGATATGGGAAAGATATAAGGAGATGTTATGAGGGTAATATTATTGACTGCATTGGGTGTAGGCGGCGCCACCATAATTGGAGCGCTGATTGGTTTTTTCTTTTACAATGTATCCCACAGGGTAAATGATGTCATTTTGAGTTTTGCAGCGGGAATTATGCTGGCAGCAGCAGTAATAGGATTAATCTTGCCTGCCGTAGACAGTGTAGATAACAGTAAAATATGGCTGCCGGTGGCAGGGATTTTTGCGGGCGCATTGTTTCTGAATGCCATGGACAGGATAACACCTCATTTACACAAGCTGTCAGGCGTGGATATTGAGGCACATGAACACAATAAGAAGCTGGATGGAGCATTGCTTTTTATGCTGGCAGTTGCCATACATAACCTGCCGGAGGGCATGGCAGCGGGAGTTGGCTTTGCCGGGGAGGATATTCATGCCGCGTTGACTGTGGCAGTAGGAATTGCCCTGCAGAATATTCCGGAGGGAATCATTACTGTGTCGCCGCTGGTGATGGCGGGAGTAAAGAGAAGCCGGGCATTTCTTTTGGCGGCAGTCACCGGTCTGATAGAGGTGGCAGGAACCTTTATCGGCTTCTATGTGGCGGTGGTATCGGAGCATATTCTTCCTTTTGCGCTGGCCTTTGCGGGAGGGACGATGCTATATATCATCAGTGATGAAATGATACCGGAAACCCACAGCCATGGTTACGAGCGGGTGGCAACCTATTCACTGCTGGCAGGTTTTGTGGTGATGCTGGTTATGGACACCCTGATAGGCTGATACAGGTTTATAGGTTTATTTCTGCAGGCAACGAGCCAAGCAGCCATGCTCGCATGGTTATTTGACTGAAAAGTGTAGGAGTGCATATAAGAGATTAAAAAAGCATGATAAGGGAACCAGATGAGGATTCTCTTGTCATGCTTTTTGTATGTTTTGTCTCAATTAAGGCTTGTATTATAAAAAAAAACTGCTATAATAGAACATATATTCGAGAACTTATGTTCTGATGATGGGAATGGAGAATGTTATGACGGTTATAAATGATTTGTCCTTAGAGGAGAAACTTACCATTTTATCAGATGCGGCAAAGTATGATGTTGCCTGTACCTCCAGTGGTGTGGAGCGTAAGGGAAAGCCAGGCGCAATGGGTAATACCGCAGCCTGCGGAATCTGTCATAGCTTTGCGGCGGATGGAAGGTGCATTTCCCTGCTGAAGATTTTGTATACCAACGAATGCATCTATGACTGCAAATACTGTCTGAACCGGAAGTCTAATGATACACTTAGAACCTCTTTTACTCCAGAGGAGATATGTGAGCTGACGATGCAGTTTTATCGGCGCAATTATATTGAAGGTCTGTTTTTAAGCTCTGGTATCCGAAAGAACCCGACCCAGACTATGGAGGAGATTTATATAGCCCTTCATCTTCTGCGGGAGGTTCATCATTTTAACGGTTATATTCATGTGAAGACGATACCGGGGGCCGAGCCCCGGATTATTGAGATGGTGGGCTTTTTGGCAGACCGTATGAGCACTAATCTGGAGCTTCCCACAGCAGCAGGACTGAAGGAACTGGCGCCTAACAAGACCAGGCAGACAATACTGGCCCCTATGAGACAGATTCAGCAGGGGATTGGATTGGAGAATAGGAGTGGAATACACAGAATTGGTACAGCTTCCGGTACAGCAAAAAAGGACGGCTGGGGACTTGCTCCGCTGAAAGCTCCGGATAATGACAGGAAGAGGGATATACTGCTGCGCAAGGGAGAGTCTGCTTTATTAGAGAAGCAGGTGAAAGACAGCCGGACAGCACTTTTGCCCCGCAGCCGGAGCAAATTCGTTCCGGCGGGGCAGAGTACCCAGATGATAGTAGGGGCTACCCCGGAGAATGATTACCAGATTCTCACGGTGGCCCAGGCATTATATAAGCAGTATGATTTAAAAAGAGTATTTTATTCTGCGTATGTAGCATTGAATGAAGATAGCAATCTGCCGGCATTGGGAACAAAGCCGCCGCTGTTGCGGGAACATCGGTTGTACCAGGCTGACTGGCTGCTTCGCTTTTACGGTTTTGAAGCCGGAGAACTGCTTTCTGAAGATCGCCCGAACTTTAATGTTTATCTGGACCCCAAGTGTGAATGGGCATTGCGGCATCTGGAATATTTTCCTGTGGAAATTAATAGCGCATCCTATGAGATGCTGCTACGGATTCCGGGAGTCGGGGTAAAATCTGCAAGGCGCATACTGATGGCAAGGAAAAGTACCAGACTGGATTTTGACGGTTTGAAAAGAATCGGCGTAGTATTAAAAAGAGCACATTATTTTATCACCTGCAATGGAAGGATGATGTATCAGACAAGGATTGATCAAGACTATATTACAAGAAGAATATTGGAACTGGACAGGAAAAAGAACTGGGAGCTGGAATACAACACAACCTTTAAACAGCTGTCATTGTTTGATGACACCATGCCGTTAGCCGGCAGTCTTTGAGGGAGATAAGCTATGGAAAATCAGATTATTTATTTATGCGAGGATACGCCGGATGGAATTTTTACAGCAATATATGATGCATGGGCGGCAAATATTCCGGATAGCCGGTTATCCATACAGGCGGAGCCGTATCATGAAATGCAGCTTTTTGCGGATTATGTTTATGTACAGACAGATTTGGAGAAGGCAGTTAAGGTTGCGCGTTCCGTCAGGGGCAAAATCGGCCAGGAGGCCTACGATATGATATATAAGGCATCCCTGTCCTATGAAAAGGATAAAATTGATGCAATTTACCGTTTCTTAAAGCTGGGCTTCCGTTACAAAAGCAGTGCGGTGTATATGCATGGTAATAATGCCGTGTGCAGACTGTATGAGCTTAAGAGAAATGTATGGAATGAAGCCCATTCCTTTCGTGAATTTGTGCGGTTTCATGAATCGGAGGCGGGGATTCTGATTTCCCAAATCCGTCCCAAAAACCAGGTATTGCCCATACTGGCATATCATTTTTCGGACCGTTTTCCAGAAGAGCATTTTGTAATACTGGATGAAACGCATGAGATGGGGCTGTTTCACGAAAAAGGACGGCAGTGGTATCTGGCACCTCTTGAGAAAGCTGTGCTTGACAGAATATGGGGGTATAGACGTATCTCTGAATATGAGGAATTGTGGAAAACATTTTTTCGTACAATTGCCATTGAGGAGAGGAAAAATTATAAGTGTCAGAGAAATATGTGCGCCCTGCGTTATCGCACTTACATGACTGAATTTCATTGAGTGCCAGACGGGGGAATGAGAAGAGGCTTTTTCGTTTTATAAAATGGAATTGGCAACTTGTATAGTTTGATTGTGCAAAAACACAAAAAATAGATTTATTTTTATGTTAAAAGAAAGAAAATACCTTGAAAAAGTATTTTTCTATAGGATTTATTGGGTAAAATATACAAAAAGTATTATAACATTTATATAAAAAGGAAAGGATGTCTTGAAAAAAGTGATAATATTGTTGAAAGTTACCAAATGTTATAGTATAATATTTATAAATAAGGGTTGGAAAGACAGACTAAGTTGAGTTACAGGAAGAGGAGGCGCGTATATGGGATTGTTTGGAAAGAAAGAAGAAAAGAATTATATTGTATTTGACCCGTATTCAGGAGATGCAGTTGCAGCCTGCAGTACAAAGGAAATTAAGCAGATTTTGCAGGTTCAGCCCCGGGCTGAGTTTGTAGAGTGCAGTTCGTATGAATATTTCAAATACAAAGAACATAATGCACTTCCGGATGATATGATGAGCCGTAAGCGGCTCAGTGGTAAGGATGTAAAATAATAGAATTGCAGATTTACATAATGTGTGGTTTCGCCACACCTCCTCTCTTTTGGGCAGGATATACAAGGTATATCCTGCCTGATTTTTTGTTGCCAAGCATAGGAGGAAAAGGTTCGGTGGACCATTTTTGAGTGTTCCTGCATGCAGTTTTTAAAAGGATGATAGTATTACTTTTTACCAGAAATTTGTATAAAATGTGTAAATATGTGGCAGAATAGTATTAGAAAGTTACACCAATGAAGAATTTGTCAAATGTTGTAAAAATGCACAATTTCTAATTTCTGGAGTGTGAAAAACGCAGAAAAATTAGAAATTTGAAAAAAAAACTTACAAAAATATATATAATTTGCTATGATAATAGCAGTTGTAAGGTGTTGGTTAAATTTTAGAAAGAGAGGAGTAAAATGTTTAAAATTGGAGAGTATGTCGTTTATGGTATGAATGGTGTATGCAGAGTAGAGGAAATTGGTCCAATGAATCTGAGTGGGATTGATAGTAATAAGGAATATTATACACTTTTACCACTTTACACAAAAGGAAGCAGAGTATTTACACCTGTGGATAATCGGAAGGTTGTTATGAGACCGGTAATTAGCAGACAAGATGCTTGTAATTTGATTGATGAAATGAAGAGCGTGGAACGGATTGAAGTAGCGGATGATAAGCACAGGGAATTGGCTTATAAAGAAGCCTTAAAATCCTGTGACTGTAGGGAATTGGTTCGGATTATTAATACAGTTGTGAAAAGAAAAAAAGAACGTTTGGCACAGGGTAAGAAGATGTCTGCCTGTGATGAAAGATATTTAAAACAGGCACAGGACAGTCTGTATGGAGAATTTGCAATCAGTTTAAAGATGGAAAAAGATGAAGTAGAGGATTATATTGAGCATCGGATAACGCTCAAGGAGATGGCTTCTGCCTCTTGACTTATTGATTTGATAATTTATGCACAGGCGGTTGGTTTTTTGAAAAAGAAAATCAGCCGCTTTTGTGTTGCCAGGCATATGAGAAAATGGTCCGGTGGACATTTTTGTGTATTGGAATAATATCGGGCATGTGTTATAATTAAAATACTTTTGTGCTGAGTATGAAAACAGGAGAATTGTATAAACAGTAAAAAGAAAGGCAAGATTAGTTATGGGCAGACGTAGAAACAGATACAGGAACAAAAGAGACAGATATGGAATTTATGAAATGCCGGAATACCATCACAGAAAAAAAAGAAAAAAGAAGAAAGAATTTACAATTCGTAATGTATTGAAGCTCTTGTGTATGTTTTTACTTTTTCTGGCTATTATATATGGAGTATCCTTTGGAGTAAAATACAGTATGCGGAGTAAAGCATTGTCGTTATATGAAAAGAAGGATTATGAGGGGGCAATTGATTTATTTGAGGAAGCACTTAAACCGAGACTTCCGTTGCTGGAAGCGCTTGATAATGATACCCGGTTTTATATGGCGGACTGCTATGTAAATACCGGGAAGTATGGTTTGGCATGCTATGAATACAGTCAGATTAAGCTTTGGGCCAAGGATAACAAGGTAGAAGGTCTTGCTGATTTACAGAAGATTGCTTATGGTTTGCAGCTATACGACTGGCAGGATTACCGGGCTGCACTGCCGATTCTGCTCAATGCATATGAGGAGGGATACAGTGACCTGGTATTGTATGTGGGAAGCTGTTACGGACAGATAGGTGACCTTGAGAATATGCAGATTTACTATGATGTATTTTTACAGAAAAATGAGATGAACAGTTTTATGTATGCGCAGTATGCTGCCATAGCTTTAGATGAGGACAGGCTTGAGGATGCCCTTAATTATATAGAAACCGGAAAACAGTTAGAGGATCAGTCTAATATCAGGGAACTTCTCTTTGATGAGATTGTTTATTACGAGAAAATGAAAGACTATAACACTGCATATGAAAAGGCCAAGGCATTTGTGGAAGCCTACCCAAATGATACAGCGGGCAGAAATGAATATGATTTGCTCTATACGAGACAGACGGTGACAGAGCAATGATTGGAGGAATACATGGCACAGTTTTTTGACAATGAAAAAGAAAATGAGAGAGTGGTCTTAGTGGCAGTTCATGAACGGTATGAACCGGATAACAGAGCCTCTTTAGACGAGCTCTCTGAGCTGGTAAAGACTGCCGGCGCAGTCAGTGTTGGAATTATGGAACAGAATCTGGAAACCTTGAATCCTGTTACTTATCTTGGAAAAGGAAAAATAGAAGAGCTTAAGACAATGCTTGTGGCATGTAATGCTACAGGCATTGTTTGCGATACGGAGCTGACACCTGTCCAGATGAAAAATCTTTCCCAGCTTCTGGATACCAAAATTATGGACCGTACTATGGTGATTTTGGATATTTTTGCCGCAAGAGCCAATACGAGAGAGGGTAAAATCCAGGTGGAGCTTGCGCAGTTAAAATATAATGCCACAATGCTGGTGGGGCTGCGCTCCTCTTTGTCCAGGCTGGGAGGCGGCATTGGAACCAGAGGTCCCGGTGAGAAGAAGCTGGAAATGGACCGGCGTTTAATCAGGGAACAGATATCAAAGCTGAAAAAGGATTTGGAAGAGGTAAAAAAGCACAGGCAGACACAGCGAAAATTGCGGACTGGTAACAGCAGTCCCGTGGTATGTATTGTAGGCTACACCAATGCCGGTAAATCCACACTGTTAAACCATTTAACAAAGGCAGATGTCTTATCAGAGGATAAACTGTTTGCCACACTGGACCCAACTACAAGGGCATTAAAGCTCTCAAATGGCCAGAATATTATGTTAACTGATACGGTTGGATTTATCTCAAAGCTTCCACATCATTTGATTCAGGCTTTCCGTTCTACTCTCGAGGAAGCAAAATACAGTGATATCATTCTTCATGTAGTGGATGCATCCAATCCGGATATGGACAGGCAGATGCTGGCAGTGTATGAAACCTTAAGGCAGTTAGAGATTGAGGACAAGCCAGTGATAACGGTTTTTAATAAAATTGACAGGCTGCCGGAATTGCCGATTTTAAAGGATTTGCGGGCGGATGTTTCTGTTTTTATATCTGCAAAGGAAGAGAAGGGTCTGGATGATTTGCAGAAAGCCATAGAGGATAAGTTAAAAGAGAGACGGATATATATAAAAACAGTCATTTCCTATAAGAACACGGCACTGCTCTCAGATATCCGTACCTACGGACAATTGTCAGAGGAGCGGTATGAGGAGGATGGCATTCATATTGAGGCATATGTGCGAAAGCAGGAAGCGGAGAAAATCAAAGGATATGGGAGACAGGAATGAATATTTTAAATATTGGGAATGTAACAAAGGTATATGGAGATAAGCTGCTGTTTGACCAGGTGAGTCTTGGAATAAATGACGGAGATAAGATTGGGATTATAGGGATAAATGGCTGCGGGAAAAGTACTCTGCTTAAAATGGCAGCGGGACTGGTTGAGCCGGATTCGGGAGAGATTATAAAAAATAATCAGGCAGAACTTGCCTATCTTGCCCAGAATACAGAATTTGAAAAAGGAGACACTGTATTGTCCTATGTCTGCCGGGGGAAAGTAAGTTCCAATCCCAACTGGAATTTAGAAGCAGAGGCGAAAGCCATTTTAAAGAAATTGTCCGTTACGGATACTGAGGCGGCAGTTGAACCACTGTCCGGCGGAGAAAAGAAACGGATTGCCTTGGCAAAAACACTGCTGTCTCCAGCAAACATACTGATACTGGATGAGCCTACAAACCATTTGGACAGCCGGATGGTGATGTGGCTGGAGGATTACCTGAAAAAATATAAGGGAGTTCTGGTTATGGTAACACATGACCGGTATTTTCTTGACCGGGTAACAAATAAGATTGTGGAAATTGATCATGGAAAGCTCTATACATATGATACCAATTATGCAGGCTTTCTGGAGCTGCGCCAGCAGAGGATTGACAGCGAGGCTGCCGGCTACCGGAAGGTGCAGAGTATATTACGGACGGAGCTCCAATGGGTAAGGCGTGGAGCTCAGGCGCGTTCTACCAAGCAGAAGGCGAGACTGGAGCGGTTTCGTGAAATGCAGGAAGTGAAGGCACCGGAAGAGGACAGGCAGGTGGAAATGGATTCGCTGGCTTCCAGGCTGGGGAAGAAAACCATTGAAATTAAGAATATTTCAAAATCCTATGGCGGATGTATTCTGGTAAAGGATTTTACTTATTATACAATCCGGAATGAGAGGATAGGCATTGTCGGTGAAAATGGCTGTGGGAAAACAACCCTGCTTAAGATGATTATAGGGCAGGAATTGCCAAATTGTGGAGAGATTACCATTGGTGAGACTGTTAAAATCGGCTATTTCTCCCAACTAGTGGAGGAAATGAATCCGGAAGAGCGCGTGATTGATTATGTGAAAAATGTGGCGGAGTACATCAAAACCAGCAGGGGAATGACCTCTGCAGCCCAGATGTGCGAACGCTTTTTGTTTACTCCGGAACTGCAATATAATCCGATTGGCAGGCTCTCGGGAGGGGAGAGGAGAAGATTATATCTGTTAAAGGTTCTGATGACAGCTCCCAATGTTTTGATACTGGATGAACCAACAAATGATTTGGATATTGCAACCCTTACAATCTTAGAGGATTATCTGGACGATTTTGAGGGCATTGTGATGGCAGTATCCCATGACCGGTACTTTTTGGACCGCATTGCAGACCGCATTCTTGCCTTTGAGGGAAACGGAGTGCTTACGCAGTACGAGGGAGACTACACAACCTATCTGGAAAAAGCCAGTGCAAGGAAAATTGGTCTGACAGAAAATGCGCAAAATTCTGGAAATCCGGGTCTTAAAGAGAAAGGGGAAAAAAGTAGTGACAGCCGGAGTACATGGAAAAATAACCGGGAAAAGAAGTTGAAATTCACTTATCAGGAGCAAAAGGAATTTGAGACTATCGATGAGGAGATTGCTTCTCTGGAGGAGAATATCACAGATATGGAAGCAGAAATGGCTTCTGTTGCAAGCCAGTATTCCAGGCTGCAGGAGCTGGCAGAGCAAAAGGAGGAATTGGAAAAACAGCTGGAGATGAAAATGGAGCGCTGGCTCTATCTGAATGATTTGGCAGAGCAAATTGCAGAACAGAGTAAATGATGCAGAAGTTTTTTCACTTGCGTTTCACAGGAGAAGATTATTTTACTTAACATAAGTCGAAAAGAAGAAAAAAGGATACAGAGAAACCCCAAAAAGATAAAAATATAGGGAAATATAGGAAAAATCGACTTTTTAGGTTGAAATTACAGGAAAGATATAGTATTATGTAACTATATTATGTAAATTTATTATGTATAATCTGTAAGATAGGGGAGTGCAAATGAATAAAAATTTATATCAAAAAAGGAAAACAACTGGACTGAAAAAATATCTTTTTATACTTTTGGCTGCACTTCTGCTGATACCAGCTGTGGGGATGAAGGCAGAGGCGGCAACTACCTGTAAATCACTTATGTCCTATCCCGGAAAGACAACAGCAAAAGTTAATATGCGAAAAAAGGCAGGCACGAACTATAAGAGTTACGGAATGTTGGAAAAGAATGCGGAAATAACTATTCTTGGATATGTATCCAATAAAAATCAGACCTGGTACAAATGCAAGGGAAAGATTAATGGGAAAACGAAAACCGGATATGTGAGTGCGGCATACATAAAAAAAGACTCAAAACCGACAGGAGTTGTAAATAAAAAGGTGACATCGTATCTGAATGTCAGAAAAAGTGCAAAAACCTCTTCCAAATCCCTGATTAAAATTCCACGGGATACAACGCTTACCATTACCAGTATTAAGAAGGTGTCCGGTAAATACTGGTATAAGGTCAAGGTGACTTATAACAAAAAGACAAAAAACGGTTATGTATTGAGCACCTATGTTGATGTGAAGCGGAATGCTGCTTCCGGAAGCAATTCTCAGAATCCGGTAAATAATAAGCCAATCACAAATAATAACAATACTGCAGGCACCATGAAGGGATATGTAAACAGTAAGGTTACCACATCGCTAAATGTCAGAAATTCTGCAAGCATTAAGAGTGCAATCCTGATGTCCATTCCACGGAATACGGAGGTTACCATTCTTGGCACGAGCGGAGACTGGTACAAGATTACAGTAACCTATAATAAAAAGACGGTTACCGGTTATGCGTCAAAAGAGTATATTAGTATAAAGACAACCAATACAAATACGAATAACAATACAAACAACAATAACAATACAAACAACAATAACAATGCGAATAACAATACAGATGCATCCTTTGAAACATTGCTCAAGAATTTCCCGGAGAGTTATAAGGCAAGCTTAAGAGCATTACATAAGGAATATCCAAATTGGAGATTTGTTGCGGTAAATACGAATCTGGACTGGTCTACGGTTATTAAAAACGAGAGTGTGGTGGGAAGAAATGTAATCCAAAGCAATTATCCTAAGGGTTCAGGCTCTTTAGCTCCGTTTTCTTATTTATCAACCGAATCGGGAGCCTATAACTGGGCAACAGATACTTATATTGTAAAGGATGGCAGCAATTGGTACAGTGCAAATTCCCAGGTAATTGCCTATTATATGGACCCAAGGAATTTCTTAAATAGTACGGATATCTTCCAGTTTGAAGCACTTGCATATGACTCTTCCCACAGTGTGACGGTGGTACAGAGTATTTTAAGCAATACCTTTATGAAAGGAAATTACAGTGTTGTAGATTCTGCAACAAAGAAGACGGTCAGCGGTTCTTATAAGCAGGCATTTATGGATGCAGGGAAAACGGCGAAGGCAAATCCGTATTTTCTGGCAACCAGAAGCAAGCAGGAGGTCGGTGTAAACGGCTCCAATGCCACAAGCGGAAAATATAAGGGCTATGAGGGTATTTATAATTTCTATAATATTGGCGCCTTTGATGGTGGAGATGCAGTGGCAAAGGGTCTGCAGTGGGCAAGAACGGGAACTACTTACGGAAAACCGTGGACAAACCCATATAAGTCCATTGTTGGCGGTGCCCAGTATATTGCTACGAATTATATCAATAAGGGACAGAACACATTATATTTTCAGAAGTTTAATGTAAAGCCAAACAATGCTTCTGATTTATATCTGCATCAGTATATGACAAATGTACAGGCTCCATATTCGGAGGGCAGAACAACCCGTTCCGCATACAATACCATGGGAGTGTTAAAGGATACGATGGTATTTTATATACCGGTGTATAAAAATATGCCAGCCAGTGCCTGTAAGCTGCCGGCTTCATCGGGTAATCCGAATGCATTTTTATCAAGTATAAAGGTATATAACGGCAGCACAGAGCTTAAGGGATTGTCGCCAACCTTTATCAAGCCATCCACCAGTGGTGTGCTTGCAGATGAGGATAAGGTATATACCTTAACGGTTCCAAAATCAGTCTCTAAGGTGACCATAAAGGCAACGGCAATCAGTAAGCGGGCAACTGTATCCGGCACGGGAAGCTATAATTTACAGGCGGCAGGAAAAACAACTACCCTGAAACTGACCTGTAAAGCACAAAACGGGAAAACGCAGATATACACGGTTAATATTGTGCGGAACACAAAATAGTGATTTTGTTTATTATATAGATGCGATGACGAAAAGGAGAAAGGATTATGAGGAAAAAGCTTGCGGTTTTATTAACCCTGGTACTGATTATTAGTCTTTCAGTGGGAACGGCCTCACACAAAAAGGCATATGCAAAAGAGGCGCAGATGTATTTGGAGCTTCCGGAATCCGTAAAGAAGGAGCAGGAATTTACGGTTAAGGTTATTTTAAACAGTGACGTAAATTTATACTCCATTGATGCGTATTTATCCTATAGTACAGAAACCTTGGAGTTTATTCCAGATAATGAGCTTGTCACCGGAACGGACGGAGTGCTGGAGTTAAAGGATATTTATGGTGAGGAGACGAAGACGGCAGAGTATGAGCTTACCTTTAAGGCGCTGGATACCGGGACAGCAGAAATAGGGCTTACAGATGTGTATCTGATTGATTATACGGATTTAGACTATATTACGGTTGCACCATCGGTAAAGCATTTTGATGTTGGAATTAATAGAATGGTAGAAGAGGACGCACGGTTAGAGGATTTGATTGCAGCACCGGGTGAGTTTACGGAGGAATTTGACCCGGACAAGCTGGATTATGAAATGCATGTGGGACTGGATGTAGATTATGTGGGAGTCAGTGCGATTCCGATGGATGAGGAAAGCGTAGTCGGACTGGAAATACCGGAAAAGCTGGTGGATGGAGAAAACCTCATTACGATTACCGTGACGGCGCTCTCTGGTAATGTGAATACCTATACAATAAAGGTTATCCGCAAGGACTGGCCGGAAGAGACTTCCGAAGAAGTAACGGAAGAACAGACCACGGAAGCTGGTTCGGAACAGGCTACAAAGGCAGAAGAAACGGAGTCTGGTACAGAACAGGAAGACAGTACAGAGGCTTCAACAGCCGAATCACCGGTAACAGAGGAACAGACCACGGAAGTACCGATAAATGGGAATGATACGGAACAGACAACAGAGAGTACAGACCAGAATAATACAGATAATCCGAACTTAGAAAATTAATACAGATAATATGGTGAGAATGTATTGAGCTAATGAAAAAGGAGTATATGCCAGCGAAGGCGGTATACTCCTTTTTGGTTGCCATGCATATGAGGAAAAGGTCCGGTGGACCTTTTCTGAGTAGTTGTATTATTTTTGTTCAAGCATACTCTTCAAATCCGCCACATCAAAGGTGTAGCTCTGATTGCAGAAATGGCAGTTTACCTCAATCGGCTGGTTATCGGCAATCATTTCTTCGATATCCTTCCTGCCTATGCTCATAACAGCTTTGTAAACACGCTGCTTTGAACAGTCACAGTGGTATTCCGGCGTGATGGAATCGGTTATGGAGATGTCATAGCCTTTAAACAGCTGCCGCATCATATCCTCCGGGGTCATGCCCTGTTCCATGAGGGCTGTAATGGAAGAAAAATCCTTTAACCGGGTTTCCAAATCGGAGATTAAGGTCTCTTCAGCAAAGGGCATCAGCTGGATAATAAATCCGCCGGCATGCTTTACGGTATTGTCTTTTTTCATTAATACACCCAGTGCAACGGAGGTGGGAATTTGCTCGCTGGTTGCAAAATAATAGGTAAGGTCTTCGGCAATTTCACCGGAAACCAGATTGGACTGTCCCACATAAGGCTCTTTCAATCCAATATCCTTGATTACACTGAGAACCCCAAGGTCTAAGGCTTTTCCCACATCCAGCTTTCCCTTGGGACTTGGCGGCAGCATGATATCCGGGTGATTGACGAAGCCCTTTACCTGTGCCTTTGCATTGGAAGTGACAGTTAATCCGCCTATCGGTCCGGAGCATTGAATCTGCAGGGTGAGAACATCCGAATCATTTTTGCACATACCGCCCATGATAGCGCCGGCAGTTAACAGACGTCCCAGGGCAGCGGTTGCCACCGGGCTTGTGTTGTGGATGGAACGGGCAGTTTCTACTACATCCTTTGTATAAGCACTGAAGAAACGTACCTGGTTGCCAGCTGCCATTCCCCGTAAAATAGTATCCTTCATATTATTTCTCTCCATTTCTTGCGATAATATAGATGCGTTCACTTTTGGCGGATGGCGCATTGGTGGTGAACGCATCATATGCCGTAACATATTCTAAACCGGACTGTGTCAATAAGTCAATAATTTCCGGAAGCCCATAAGCTTTTTGGTGATGTGTCTCGGAAAAACGCCGGAATAATTCTTCTTTGTCTTCCCTTGCAAAAATCGTTAAATCATACTGGTTAATGCAGTCCTCTTCAAAATAGCTGTTTTCCCAGACATAGCTGCAATTTTCCTGATGGTTGCAGAAAACCTGGTCTCCAAGGATATTTTTATAGAAGTAGGGCGTTTTCAAATCAAAGATAAAAATACCCTGCTTTTTTAAATAGCGCTGTACACCGGAGAATGCAGACAGGATTTCTTCAGCAGCGAGCAGATAATTGAGACTGTCACATACGCAGTAAAATCCGTCATAATAAGTATCTCCCAAATCTAAATCTGTCATATCCTGATAAAGTAATGTGACATTTTTTGCAGCTGCAAGCTTATCCGCAGCGACGGTGAGCATATCGGTGGAATTGTCAATGCCGATTACGGAATAACCGGCAGCTGACATGAGCCCGCAGAGAGTGCCGGTTCCGCAGCCCAGCTCAACCAGTGTTCCATTGAAGATGGAGCCGGCATGGAAAAGTGTTAAAATATACTGGGACCATTCTTTATAAGGAATGTTATCCATAAAAGTATCATAGACATAGGCAAAGTTGTGATAACAGGTTGACATAATGTAAGTCTCTCCTCTGTTTGAAATATAAATGAAAGAATACCGCAATAATAAGCAGGACTTATTATTACGGTATTATCAAGTGTCGGGATTATGAATCGGGTCTAATAATCTAATTTATCCTGTTCCTCTAATACATCCGGGTCTTCTGATACATCCGATAATCCTTCATTTTCATATGCATCAACCCTGCTGCTTTCCTCTGAATCAGTGGAAGCGTTAAGGTTATTACCAAAGGTAATGGTAGGAATGGAGTCATCCGAAAAGATTTCCTTTATGTCTTCTTTTGGCTCTGTTTCGGAAGCTGCTGTGGTTTTCACTTCCTCCTTATCAGGCAAAGCATCTGTGCCGGTTTCTTCTTCATCAGATGAGATATCTGCCGAATCCTCTTCTTCTTCGGCTGCCGAATCTTCTGGATTCTCGTCCTCCTTCTGATTAATGGTTATAGATGTATACTCTCTGTTTTTCTTGGCATCCTCTGAAAAAATGTCATCGAATGCGGCATCATCATCCTTCTCATCATCAAAGGAGAAGTCATCCTCATCCTGACAGAATTTGTCAGATACTTTTTCAAACAGCTTTGATAAACATTCTGTAGATTTTTTATAAATTGAGCTTTGCTTAATCTGGTCGCGGAAAACGTAGCAGACACCGCCAATTGCAGCAACCGTTGTAGTAAAGGCAAAAAGCTTGCCGAGTGTATGATTTTTCTTTGCCATAATAATCTCCTTATTTCCGTTTTGCTGGGTGAATAGTTATTTTACAAGTAATTGCAAAACATATATTTACTTTTTTGGGTTTCGCAATTTCTTATTTTATTTTAATACGAGAGAAAAGAAAAAGCAATTCTTTCTTACACGAATTCTTAAATATAATATGTGAAAATCCAAGAAATATCATTCAGTATACAGAGAAAATATCATTTTCAATTTGGAATTTCTTGTTAAAGTTGCTTTTCTAACGAATTTTGTACAATCTGTACAATTTTTATTTGTCATAATAGCTGAAAGGGATATAAAATTCAGTTGTAAAACTGTCAAAATTGTGATATTATTAGAAATAACAAGGTGAATTTTATTTATTTCACACAAAGCATGATGTAAGGAGGAATTAGAATGCAGAATTTGCCAGCAAATGTTACACATAGTAACGATACGAATATTATTTCAATTGCAGCATCTTCAAATAAAGGTATGTTAATCCGGTTTTTGAATGAACAGGTTGAAGAGGGCTTTTATGCATTAGTAATTGATTATTTAAAAGATCATAATTTTGATTTATCCACTATGCTGGTTGATGATGATGTAAGGGCACAGTGTACAAAATTATATGAATTAGGCGAATTTGTTGATGAGAATATTAAGAAGCCAGGGAAATATGAGATTGAAGAATGGATTGAACCATTATTTAAGTTCGTTTATGGGGATATTAATCCAACGGATACGGATGCAATTATTAATACAACTGGTATTTATCGATATAGTATCTGGCTGATTTATCTGTATCAGCTTGACCGCTTTGGGGAAGCGATGCGCCTGATTGGAGAGAGAGTAGCGCCGTTGCTGATTAATACCTGTTATCAGATTGCAGATGCAGATGACAGACCGGCAACCTATGACAAGGCTGTTATGGGGTACATGGATTTAATCAATGTGGTAATGGAAATGGATTTGCCACCTTCTGCATCAAATTCTGAGGCATATATGACGAACCTGGAAGTATTATATGATTATTTTGTAGAGGATACTCATGTCGGCAATGATTACAAGATTCAATTCAGTATGGGAATGTTTAATTCCTATATCCGCAAGCAGGATTACAATAAAGCTTTTGAATTTTATGGACTGAATGCAGAATACATTCCGGTAGATAATATGATGGTATATGAGAATTTTAAGGAGTTGATTCGCAATTGTACCAGCACCCAGTATACCAATGTATTGAGTAGAAATGTTATCTCTGCAATTTCCAAGCAGGATATTTACAATAAGCGGATAGATACTCTTTTGGTGGAGGTATCTGCCTTTGTAAAGAAGGTGTGCCGGTATATTGAAGATGAACCTACCATGAAGAAAAATATGCAGATTCTTGGTACAGGAACCTCTTTAAGTGATAAGAGTAATGTGTTTGAGGGCTTATATGAATACAATTTAGTGTTCCATGAATGTGGAATCAAGCAGCTGGTGAATCAGGACTTGTCAACCCGTTCATGGGAAGAGAAGTACGAGATACTGGATTTGTTATACACAACCCTGAATGTAGTATTTGATGGATATAATGTTTATGAGATTTCCAATAGAATTGAGCATCAGTATGTAGAACTGACATGGATTGGAAATTATGTGAATGCAAATCCTTCCATGCTGAAGCTATTCTTTGGTGTGAAGGAAAAGATTAAGGCTTTCAAGATTCGTAAAAATACAATTATTGAGAAGAGTAAAACCAATTACGAGATTAAGAAGCTGTTAGAAGACCGGCAGAAGCATCTTGTATTCCTGGCAGCAGATGATATGATTAAACATGGTCTGAACAACAAGGATGTAAGAATTTTAAGCAATACTTATAATCCGGACCGTTCCAGAAAAATGTTTCATGATACGTATGCTAAGATTAATCTGCCATCAAGATATGAAACTACAAAGCAGGAATCAGGAGTCAGCAAGTTTGGCTTTGGTAAATCCTCTTCGTCCCCGTCCAATTCAGAATTAAACAAAATACTTGCAAATCCACAGATTGATGATATGATATGTAAATCAGAGTGGTTATGGCATCAGTATGAGGAAAAGGGTAAAGACAAACCAACGGAGGAAGAGGTTACTTATAGTGTAGCTTGTCTCATTAAGGTTGTGGAAGTGCTGATTGTCCGTAAGGATAATATAATAGCCGATACAGTGCCAAATAAAAATAAGAATAAAAAGGTTATTATCACTAAGACTGGTAAGGTAATTGAGCTTTCGGATGAGTCGGATAACAAACCGGTAAATAGCAAGGGAAATGAGCCGTCTGTTATTGAGCATATTCGTAATATTGATAATTTCTTGAAGGTGCGCAGCGAAGAAAATGCAGAATATGTTAAAGCTTATATAGAGGATTGGGTTGCTCTCCTAATGCAGAATAAGTTTGACAAGGATTCTTTGTTATCGCTGTTTGAAGCAGATGAGGTACGCACAAAGACCTTGCAGACGATAAAGAAGCTGAGTATGGATATGGTAGCTTTATAAGCTGGTAAAAAGAATAAGGGAGGGGAGCTTTTGCAGTTCCCCTTTTTGCAGTTTTCTAGTATGTAGTATAATTATAAAACAGTATGAGGTGGAGTGGATGAGAAATAGAGGATTTTCTTTGATTGAATTAATTATTGTTATTGCTATTATGACGATATTGGCAGGTTTTTTAGCGCCTATGCTTGTGAGATATATTAATAAATCCAGATTGAGTACAGACATTAATACAGGAAGGGAGCTTGCAATGGCGATTACTTCTGTTGTAGCAGATGATACAGTGAAGGATAACGCGGTAGAGCATGCCACTCCTCAGCCGGTGGAGGATATGGATGGTAATGACTTTAAAAAGGCAGTTTATGAAATGTTGTCTGTGGATGAAATAAAAGGAAAATCAAAAAAAGATGCAGATGGTAATCTCTTTAGCAATCCGGTTTTTTATTATACTCTGGACTCTGATAAGAACAAGGTTGAGGTATTTTACGGCGGGATTACCGAAGATTACCAGGTTTACCCAGTTACAGGCAGTAAGATAATAAAATAACGTACTTGTAGGTATTGGCTGTATAATGGAAATTCCCTCTGTTTAAAAAATGTAAAAAAAATAAAATTAATAGTTGACAAATAATTGTGTGTTTGGTATATTAGTATCTGTCGTTAAGACATGCGCGAGTGGCTCAGCGGTGGAGCACCTCCTTGCCAAGGAGGGGGTCGCGGGTTCGATCCCCGTCTCGCGCTTATTATTTTGAAAAGCCTGGAACTATGAATAATATAAGGTTCCGGGCTTTTTTGTTCTTTCAGGATAATTAATGTTATTGCCCAAAGGCTCCGGTGGGATATATCAACCAGGATTTTACCATTATAAGGTTATTTATTTTGCATTCGCTTTCGGAAATGGCTCAAAGAAATATTTTGGTGGTACATCCAGTATTCTACAGATATTGAAGAACAACTCAAATGAAAGATGCTGATTCTGACCAGGACTTTCAATACGGCTTAGATAAGTCCGGTCGATATGAAGCTTGTCAGCAAGTTCCTGTTGTTTAAAACCTACTTTTTTACGGTAATAGGCAATATGAGTACCCAAATCCACGAAGTAGTCACAAGTTTCGAAGGTTGTTAAGTATTTCTCCTCTTTTGATAGCATAGAAGCTCCTCCTTAGGTAATTTTTTACGCATTCAAATTTTAATATAAAGAGGATAGTTTATAAATAATTGGTAACCAAAAGTGAACGGAAAAATATAATTTAGGAGTAATCTCCCGGCTGGAATAGCAGCCGGGGATTCTCAGCTTAAAGCCTCAATTATTTTGAATCAGCATCCGGCAGAGGTATGAAGAAATATTTAGGCGCTATATCCAGTACTTTGCAGATGCTGAAAAACAATTCAAAAGAAAAATGCTGGTTGCGGTTGACGCTTTCAATCCGGCTTAGGTAAGAGCGTCCGATGCCCAGCATGTCAGCCAGCTTCTGCTGTGTGAGACCGGCCTGTCTGCGGTAGTAAGCGATATGCAGACCTAAGTCCACAAAGTTATCGCAGGTTTCAAAGTGAGCAATGTACTTTTGTTTTTTGGATTTCATAATAATCCCTCCTTCGTTAAATGTATAGATGTGTTGAAATGGGTTTAAGTTTTTTTAGATATATAGGAACCTCCTTTGTAAAAAATATCGATGTATTTAAATCTTAATATATTGGGGACAGTAAATATACATTTGTTAATCAAAAGTGAACAAAAAATAAATGAAATAGGTAAAAATTGATGAAAATAGTAAGGGTATGCACAAGAGAGTATGTCCTTGTTATTATCGATGCAGAGCAGTAAAATACTGCTCTTTCTTTATGACGTGACGGCAGAAAGAAAGAAGACATGTCGCCCGTAAGGAATAGCACAAGGATTAAAAAAGAAAAAAGGAGAAAAGGAATGAAACAAAAATGGGAAAGGATAACTGCGGTTATGCTTGTAATAGTTATGCTGATGGAGATGGCCCGCATACGGCAGTGCCCGTATGTGCCGAGGAAGCGCCGCCAAGCTATGTTGTCCAGATGTAATGTCAAAAAATATAAGAAAAAATAACTATTTACCCCCCTTTTTCCGGCTCTTGTATTTACTGGGCTGAGAAGGGTTTATTCATCAGGTGGACAGAAGAGATATAGATGCTTTTTGAAACAGAGTAGGGACAGTCAGTTACGATGTGAGTAATGTAAAGTTGGCAGAAATAAAAGAATATGGTAAAATATGATGCCGAACAGTTTTTGAACTTTGGACAGTGACAGAATGTTTTTTCTAAACTGCCTGTAAACTATAGCTGATTATTTTTGCTGTAAAAAAGATATTGAGGTAAAACGAATGAAAAGAATGGAAAAAGAGTATATACAGAATCTGTATGGATTCATAAAACAACGCCTGGAGTATTCTGAAGGATTTATGGAATATCTGCCAGTTACGGTGGAGGAAATTGGGCAGGGATATGTGAAAGCGGTTCTCTCTGTGACAAAGCAGCTTCGCAATCCTTTTGGAACCCTTCACGGGGGATGCCTGTATGCGGTGGCGGACTCTGTGGCAGG
>URMF01000040.1 GCA_900548855.1 uncultured Eubacteriales bacterium | reverse complement strand
CTCTGCGGCTGCTGACTGTGAAGACACCTTTGCCGCAGCTGCCATATTTTTTGCTCCCATTGTAGGATTTGTTTCCTGTTTTTTTACAGAGGCACCAGCGTTTAACGGTGTCTCGTTTGGCACAACGGTTTCGCCACTGGTAATAAAATCTGGAATGTTTACAGCTGGTTTTACATCCTCTTTCTTTTCCGGCTTGTCCTCCTTCATCCCCACTGCCTGTTTTACTTTCTGTGCCATACTGGTCTTTACCTTAGGCTCCGTTTTTGCTTCTGCCCGCTTTGATACCGTTGTCCTCATCTGTGGCGCTTTTGTCACACTATTCGGATCTCCGGTAAACTCTACAATCTGATTCTGAATTTCTTCCAGATTTGCATTTGCAATCATATAGTCATTATTAAGCGCTGTAACTAAATTCTCATAATTAGCGCGCTCTGCCTCCATAGTTGCTTCCACATAATTGCGGATTCCCATCATGATATCATTGGTATACTGCATAGAACCAAGACGTATTTCATTTGCCTCTGATACAGCCTGGGCTAACAGGTCGTTTGCCTGTACCCTTGCCATTTCCACAGTCTCATACGCCTTCTGGTTTGCCTGCACCATAATCTCTGTCTCCTCCACCATCCGGTTTGCCTGTGCAGTAGCCTCGGCAATGATACCGTCAGCAGTTTTTCTGGCATCCATCAGGATTGCTTCCTTGTTTCTCATAATCTTCTTGCAGCGGTCAATCTCTGCCGGAATTTTAACCTTTAAATCCCCAAAAAGCTCATCAAATTCATCTCTTGGTACAACAACTTTATTAGAGGATAATGCCGTTGTCTTACAACTGTTTAAAAAATCCTCGATTTCATTCATCACATCTTCAATACTTTTCTTTGCCACTTTCTTTTCCTCCATTTCCTTTGATTCGCTTTTACGAAAAACGTGCTTTCAGTCTTTTTACTACAAATGGCGGCACAAAATCCGATACATCCGTTCCATAACTTGCATACTCTTTGACAATACTGGAACTTAAATATGCGTATTCCACACTGGTAGCTAAAAACACTGTATCAATAGTATCCCTGCTGACTTTACGGTTACTCTGTGCGATTTGTAATTCATAATCAAAATCCGTAATTGCACGAAGTCCCCTGATAATCACGGAAATATCATTTTCCGCCATATAGTCCACCAGCAAACCTTCAAAACTGATAACCGTCACATTATCAAACTCCTTTATGACTTCACTCAGCATCCCCTGTCTTTCTTCCACTGAAAATAATGGATTTTTGGCACTATTATTCAGTACTCCCACAACTACTTCATCGAACATTTCTGCCGACCGCTTGATAATATCTAAATGGCCATATGTTACCGGGTCAAAACTTCCCGGATAAATTGCCTTACTCACTCTTTTGTCCTCATTTCATCCCATTTTTTCCAGAAAAATATGCTTATTTGTCTTATACACTTTCTCCTTCAGTATCCGAAATCCCCGTATATCTTCCATAGATAACTGGGTATCCAAATCTGCCTCTACTATAATTAACGCTTTCTCTTCTAATATCTCATAAAAGGGTGAAAACCTTAAGACCTCTTTTTCCAGTCCCTTCCCATAGGGTGGGTCCATAAACACAACATGAAACCGCTCCTTTCCCTGAAGCATGGCAATTGCAGAAATTGCAGTACAATTCATCACCTCTGCCTGTAAAGACAGATGGGTAAACTGCAGGTTTTCCCTTATAATGCCTGCTGCCTCTTTGTTCTGTTCCACAAAACAGGCACTTGCCGCACCACGGCTTAATGCCTCAATCCCAATAGCACCGCTTCCACTGAATAAATCCAGAAAATGAATCTCATATAATTCATCCTGAATCATATTAAACAGTGTTTCTTTAATACGGTCTGTAGTTGGTCTGGTACCGGCTCCCTTCGGTGCCTTAAGCTGCAGCCTTCTGGCTTTTCCCGCAATGACTCTCATGTTAGTACTCCTACTCTATTTTATTAAAAAACCTAGATTTGTCAATAGTTTCACGTAAATGTCACTCTATTTGCTGAATTTTTCTATAAACCACAAACCCGTTTCCGAAAAATCCGCCGCTTCAAAATTGCCGGTTTTTGTCACAGAAGATTTCAACAGAGACGATTGCTCCTCCTTATTACTCAGATTCCATGCAAAATAACTTAAATGATACTCGTCAATCATCTCCATCCACTTTTCTGCCTCATCATAATTGATGGAGCCATTTCCCGAAGCCTCGCAAATACTGCACTCACTGACGATTACCGGAAGCCCATTCTGTCTCGCCTTCTCTACCTTGCCACGAATCTCCGCCTTATGGGTCGATGCATAAAAATGTACTGCATACACAAGATTTTCCTGTCCCTCTATTGCATTTTGGGAAGCAATGTCCACATCCTGAGACCAGTTAGGAGTTCCTACAATTATGAGTGCATTCTTATCATTTTTCCGGATAACAGGGATTATCTCCTCCGCATAGGATTTTATATCCTCCCAAGTGGTTCCGCCATTCGGTTCATTACAGATTTCATAAATGACATTGTCATAGCCGGCATATTTTTTTGATACGGTTTCAAAAAAGCCCTTAGCAGAATCCTTATTCTGGTTTGGATTATTGTCATTTAAAATGTGCCAGTCAATAATTACGTATAATCCAAGCTCATTACATGCCTGCACACCCTTGTCTACCAGGTCCTCCAGCTCTTTCTGGCTGCCTCCACTGCAATAGCCATTATAATCTGCTGTATACATGGCAAGACGGATTGCATTGACTCCATATCCGGCAAGCGAAGAAAATGCCTCTTTATTCACGTAATCCGGAAACCAGTTAATTCCGTGGGTAGAAACTCCCCTTAACTGGAATATGTCACCATTTTTATCCACGATATCCGTTCCTTCTACAGAAAGAGCTCCATGGTTTTCCACTGGTGTTCCCGAGGTATCCTTCTTAGCTGTTGTTTTACTCTCCGTTGCAGCCTCTGTCTGTTTCTCTGCGGCTTCTGTACCACCAGACTGCGAATCCGTTGCAACGCCTATGGCATACTCCGTACCATCAATAGACAGCGTTCCCTGTGAAGGCATAAAGGTCTCCTTTGTATCAAGGATAAACCCAAATGTAACCTCACCGTCTGCAGTAATCTCTGTATTATACTCCGCCGGAGTAATCTCCAAAGTTGTCTCGTCTAATGTATATGTACCATTCCATCCATTCTCTATTTTTGCTCCTTCCGGAACCGAAATTGATACTTTCCAGTTTTTTCCGGAATCACCAGACTTATTTTTAATCACTCCGTCAAACTGGGTACAGACCATTCCGCCGCTTTCCCAGCTGTTCGTACCGGTCACCGTAAGCTCAAAAGCCTGGGAGTTGTCCGTAGCAGCTTCTGTTGCAGTCTGCTCAACGGCAGCTTCACTTCCTGTCACTGCGCTCTCCGTGGTAACTGCCGCTTCCTTATCTCCACAGCCTGCCAGCCCCGCTAAAAAAATTGCTGTCAAAATTAAAACGAATATTCTTCTCGTATTACCTCTCACTCTGTAATCCCCCTTATTCCCTTAAAAAACTGTTTTACTACTCTGCTCTTTTTGTTTATCCAATAAGTATACATAAATTTTCTATTTTTTTCAATTCTTGAAAAGACTTTCTAGTTTATTTTTTTCTAAAATCCAGATAATATTCTTACAACATTAAAATGTTGTTCATATAGACACATTAAGAAAAAGGAGGCGCATATCATGAGTAGCAGAACAAAAAAGGAAGCGCAGGGTGCTTTGGACAGATTTAAGTACGAAGTGGCAAACGAAATCGGTGTTCCTTTGAAAAACGGATACAACGGTGACCTTACCTCATATCAGAACGGTTCTGTCGGCGGCTATATGGTCAAGAAAATGATTGAAGCCCAGGAACGTGAAATGAGTGGAAAGTAATTCTTTCCTAAATACGCCAAAAACTGTGAAAAAGCCTGCCACTGCTTCCAATGACAGGCTTTTTCATACTATATTACAGCTGAATACTTCCATAATCACAATCATTTACCAGCTTTTCCAGAGGATATTTCTTCTTTTCCAAATAAGCAAGTGCATCATTTGCCTGCTTTAACATATCAGCATTGTTATAGATATCCCCCAGCCGGAACAACAAATCGCCGCTTTGACGGACACCGAAAAAATCCCCCGGACCACGAAGCTTTAAATCCTCACCTGCAATATAAAAGCCATCGTTTGACTCATTCAAAATATTCAGGCGTTCAAGGGCTTCCTTCCTCTCTGTGCTGCAAAGCATAATGCAATAGGACTGGGCGTCACCTCTTCCCACGCGTCCCCGCAGCTGGTGAAGCTGGGCAAGGCCAAATTTTTCTGCATTTTCAATCATCATAACGGTTGCGTTTGGATTATTGATGCCTACCTCAATTACCGTGGTAGATACAAGAATATCCGTTTTACCTTCTGCAAACTCCCGCATAATTGCATTTTTTTCCTCTGGCAGCATTCTGCCGTGAAGATAGGAAATATGAATGCCATTCGGAAAGATATTCAAAAGACTCTCCTGATATTCTATTACATTTTCCGCTTCTACATTTTCACTGGCTTCCACCATGGGACAAATAATATAAATCTGATGTCCCTGCTGAATCTGCTCTAACATAAATTTATATGCCGTTGGACGGTACTGAGAACCAACAACGCAATTCTTAATAGGTTTTCTAGATGCCGGCATGTCCTTCATAACAGAAATATCCAAATCTCCATACATGATAATCGCCAGTGTTCTTGGAATCGGGGTAGCACTCATAACAAGCACATGCGGTTCCTTTCCCTTTTCCGAAAATTTTGCACGCTGCCGCACTCCAAACCGGTGCTGCTCATCCGTAATAACAAGGGCAAGCCTTTTATATACCACCTTATCCTGTATCAGCGCATGGGTGCCTATCAAAATATCAATCTCCCCAGCTGCCAGTGCCTCATATATTCTACGCTTTTCCGAAAGCCTGGTGGAGCCGCAGAGCAGCTCCACTCTTATATCAAAATCCCCCAAATCTCTGGATATGCTTTCAAAATGCTGCATGGCAAGCACCTCAGTGGGCGCCATAAAGGCAGCCTGATATCCATTTTTAACCGCTGCCAGTAATGCCATCTCTGCCACTGCCGTCTTACCAGATCCCACATCTCCCTGGATTAACCGATTCATAACTGTGTCCCCCGACATATCTTCTTCGATTTCCCGGATTGCCTGTGCCTGTCCCTTTGTAAGAGAAAAAGGCAGTCTCTCAATAAATGCATCTACCGCACTGTAGTCTTTCATAACAAAATGATTCCGTGCCTTTACCGTCTTTTCCCGCATAAGCCGCATATGCAGCAAAAACCAGAAAAACTCATCAAAAACCAGACGGTTTCTGCATTCCATTAAGGTATCCATATTATCCGGAAAATGCGTTCCCTGTATCGCCTTATCGAGGGGCATCAGGGAAAAACTTTTGCGTATTTCCTCTGGCACCTTATCTGTAATCTCATCCAGATAAACCAGCGCACCGGCAACAGCCTTTGTGACCACCTTATTGCTAAGCCCCTCTGTCAGAGGATAAACCGGCTGTAAAGAGGATACCAGCTTGTCATACTGTGCCTGGGTATAGTATTCCGGGTGTTCCATCGTAAGCTGATGGTTACGCACGATTAACGTGCCTACAAAAATGAAGGTCTGCCCGATATGAAACACCTGCTTTAAAAACGGAGAATTATACCAGGTAAGCTTAACCACTCCCGTACCGTCTTTCACTATACAGGTCACTAATGTAAGGCTTCTCACCTTCTTTATGTCCACATACGACTGCACCGAAGCCTTTATGGTTACACGTTCTCCAGGCTCTGCCTCACTGATTGCTACAGGTTTGGCATAGCTAAGGTAATTCCTTGGATATAATTTTATTAAATCCTCAATTGTATAGACCTTAAGCTTCTCAAATAATGCCGCTGTTTTGGGGCCGATTCCCTTGAGGCTCACAATCTTATCTGTTATTTTCATATCTATCTTCTTCCCTCCGCAATGTCTACGTTCGAAAAAGGTCCACTAGACCTTTTTCCCATATGCTTGGCAACAAGAAAAGGCTGCCGCACCTCTTTTGGCGGCAGCCTTTTAAATACAGCTTACCTATTCAACGGATAAAATATAGTAATATATTGGCTGGCCTCCATAATTGAATTCCACATCGCAGTCTTCGTATGTCTCTTCCACATAATCAGCAAATTCCTGCGCATCCTCTTCTTTCACATCCGCACCATAATAAATGCTAATCAGCTCCGAATCCTCATCCACCATTTCCTTTAACAAATCCTTTGTGGCAACAACCAAATCCGTGGATACCGCCTTAATACCCTCGTCATCAATTCCCATAATATCACCGGCATTAATGGCCTTTCCATCAATATTCGTATCCCGGACTGCATAAGTAACCTGCCCTGTCTTCACATTACTCATTTCCTCCGTCATGGAAGCCAAATTTTCCTTGCCAGACTTAGCAGCATCAAAGCTTACCAATGCTGCTACTCCCTGGGGTGCCGTCTTGGACGGAACAACGATAATTTCCTTATCCTCCGTTAAGGACTGCGCCTGGTTCGCAGCTAATATAATGTTTTTATTATTCGGTAAAATATAAATGGTATCTGCATTTACCTGTTCAATGGCATTTAACATATCCTCGGTACTTGGATTCATGGTCTGACCACCTTCAATCAGATAATCCACTCCTAAATCTCTAAAAATATCATTCATTCCTTCACCCACAGATACAGAAATAAATCCATATTCCCTGCGCTGTGCCGTTACCTCTTTCACTGCCTCTTTCTGCTCATTTTCCTTCTCTTCTGCCTGCAGTGCCGCCATCTTCTCGGCCTCCATAATGACCTTCTCCCTATGCTCCTCCCGCATATTATCCACCTTCATGCTGGTCAAAGAACCATAAGTAAGTCCCCGTTCAAATGCAAGTCCCGGATGGTTTGTGTGTACATGAACCTTAACAATCTCATCATCCGACACTACAACTAAAGAATCACCAATTGATTCCAGATAAGATTTAAATTCCTTTTCAATCTCCTTGTTATACTCCTTCTCAATCATGATAATAAACTCAGTACAATAACCATACTTGATATGGGAGGTATCTATCTCCTTGCGGTCAATGCCAACCGAATTGGTAAGCTTCAGCCCTGATGCATCCGGTGCCGGCTTGCCGTCAGAAGCGCCGCCGTCAAAACCATTTGAAAAGTCATAAGTCACCTTACCCGTCAGCGCATCATAGGCGCCCTCCAATATGGTCATCAGACCCTCTCCACCTGAGTCCACAACTCCTGCTTCTTTCAAAACCGGAAGCATCTCCGGTGTCTGGTTTAACACTTCTCTACCGTATGCCAGCACCTCCGTTGCAAAATCCAGCAGACTCTTGTTGGTAGTACTCAGCTCAGATGCCTTGTCAGAAAGTCCCTTTGCCACAGTAAGAATGGTTCCTTCCTTTGGCTTCATAACCGCCTTATATGCAGTTGCCACTGCCCGGTTAAATGCCTTGGCAATATCCTCAATGGTCACCTCTTCTTTTCCCTCTAATTCCTTACACAAGCCACGGATTAACTGTGATAATATAACGCCGGAATTCCCCCTTGCGCCGCGCAGGGAGCCGGTAGACATCGCTTTCGTCACATTAGCAAAGGTTGGCTCCTTAATATTTGCCACTTCCTTTGCTGCCGCTGTGATTGTCAGTGTCATATTTGTTCCCGTATCACCGTCTGGTACCGGAAATACATTTAATTCATTGATATAATCCTTTTTCTCTTCAATTCTCCTTGCACCCGCTAAAAAGCCGTACTGCAGACTCTTTGCATTTACACTTATTTTCTGATTCATAGCTCCTCCTAATCAATTACCCGTACACCTTCAACGAATACGTTAATATTCGCAACCTGCATACCAGTAAATTCTTCTACCTTATAACGAACTGTTGACATCAGATTTTCTGCCACAGTGGAAATGCTGACACCATATGCCACAATAATATGAAAATCAATAGCAATGTCATTGTTCTCTGAGACCGTAACATTTACACCCTTAGAAACGCTGTCGCCACGGAGAAGCTTAACCAGCCCGTCCTTCATATTAACAGTTGCCATTCCCACAATACCAAAGCATTCAATTGCGGAAAGGCCTGCATATTGTGCGATTACTTCACTCTCGATGATTACATCGCCATTTCCTGTTGAAACCTCTATTTTCATACATGTCCCTCCATTTTCTCTTCTTTACCTGTCCTCCTGCCTGCCATAATTTATTTTATGGCGGCGATACAGATAGATTATACAACGAATCTTAAAAAAAAGAAACAACTTTTTAAAATTAATACTTGCATTCTCATAACACTTCTGTTAAAATTGACGTGTTGCAAACCGATAGGTTAATATATTCAAGGAGGTGCAAGTCATGGCAAAGTGTTCAGTATGTGATAAAGGCGCTCATTTTGGAATCAAAGTGAGTCATTCTCATAGAAGATCTAACAAGATGTGGAAATCAAACATTAAGAAGGTTAAAGCTAACGTGAATGGTACACCTAAGAGAATTTATGTTTGTACTTCTTGCTTAAGATCTGGTAAAATTGAGAGAGCTTAAAAAGCGGATGAGAAGAGAACCTCTGTGTGGGTTCTCTTTTTTTGCATCCTTTAAGCCAGACGGAGACCGGATAAATCAACACCTGCAAAACAGTACATATGCAATTACCAGTGACGCTACCACCACAAAGAAATTCCAAAAGCCCTCTAACAAATAATCCACAATCATCCCCACACTAAACCAAAAGAAAGCAAAACCCCATACTCGTTTCATATATCCTCCATGTCCGTCATGACCTGCTATAAAACAGTATATTCCGATTCTGCTTCCTTTGTGACTATTTTATTTCTTTTTTATAAACTTTTCAATGAACAGAGCCTGGTCTATTACTCATCCGCTGATAAAATATCTGACACCACAGAGTCCACTTCTTCCGAGTTTTCCTCCGCCGGTTTATTTTTCTGAAAACGGTCAATCAAATCTGGAACCATATCCAATACCTTTGTAACCGTATCCTGATTCTTCACATTTACAAGGCGAATTTGTCCGTCCTTGATAACCAGTACAGCACTGGCTGTCATCTTTCCGCCAAGCCCTCCGGCTCCATTGTTCTTCTGTTCACTTGCAAATGCACCTGCAGCCACGCCAAAGCTGACATCCACCAAAGGTAATATAATCGTATCACCAATTGTAGTAGGCTCTCCTACTACGGTCTTTGTTGTCAGGAATTTATCCATCCCCTGAAATAAAGATGCTACTGTCGAATTAAAATCGTTTGCCATGTTTTTTCCCTCCTATGCTTCTATTATAGTTTGCACTTTCTTTGTTACTTTTATAAGATTTTTATTAAATATAACCTTCAAAGCCAGCTTCAAAATGGAATATAACCTGATTTTCCCTTTTCCCTTCAAATTTCCTTCCAGACATGCCTCTTCAAAATCGGGCTGCACTGTGAGAAATCCATCATACAGCGGCAAAACCATGCTGATTATTCCCAGAATCTGCCCGGTATCTGCTGGATTGTCCAGACCAAACCGGATAAATCCCTCTAATTCGTCCGGTTTTATTATACCGAAAACTTCTCTTCCATACGCTATGATATCTTTCTTTGCCAGTTCAAACCGTTTAGAATGATATACCTTCAGCAAAGCCTCTTTTTTCTTATTTATTTCTTTCAGCTTATCCATTACCATGTGCATTTTTTTTCGAATTGCCCTGATTTTTCCCTGAATCCTTTGAAACAGTGTCTCCTGGTCAGATGTTTCCTCTGTTTTTGCTCTGATTTTCCTCCGGGAGCTCTCCTGAAAACCTGTCGCAGCCTCCCCGGACTCCTTCCCAAAATGCTTTCCGGCTTCTGCCCAATCCATCCCGGTTTCTTCTGCTTCATCCTCAGATTCCTGGAAAACATCTTCTGCTTCATCCGCAAAAGCAAAAAATCTTCTTCCCAGCCAAGATACCTTTTTATCCGTGTTAGTCATTACCACCTGGCCAAACAGCCTTATCACATATCTTACCTCCTGATTTTCACAGGAAACAGCTGCATTTAACATAACCGGTCTCCACTTTACGGATGCCTCTGCCTGAAGCCCTGAATAAAAGCTGCCTGCAAACCGGTAATGGATTGGCACAAATAGCAACAGTCCCAATATGAAAATCAATAATCCCAGGATAACCAGCAAAACAACCCCTGTCACCTTTAACACTGTCAATATCATGTATTCTCCTTGAAAAATGCATCTATCTGAATATTTCCCTCTTGAAAACCAGCATCTGCTATAATCTGTTTAACCAATTCAAAGGCATCCTCACGGTTCCTTGCAATTCCAACAACAATGAGCTCCTCCTCTATTTGCCGGTAAAAAGTCTGCAACAGCTCAGGATACCAATATACCTCTAAAATTCCCTGGGTACCAACGGGCAGCGTAATCAGAAACAGATTAAGCCTTAAAGAACCCCTTTTTATCTTCCTTTTCATAGCGGCAAGTCCACGAGCGGATATCTTATACTTATATAATTTTTCATGAAATCGGATATCCATATTCTCACCTGCACATTCTGGCTATTCTTCCTCCATCATATCTTCCAGTATTCTGGCACATGCCATCAGTTCACTGGAATTACCACAATGATTCAGACTGTATTCAATATAGTCTTTAATCTCCTCCTGGGAATTAAATAATACCGGCATACTGGAAAACATGGAAGCCATAACTGCACGATTTACTTCCTTTCCATGATGTTCAAAAAATTCTGTCAAATCCTTTACCAATTCATCCCGCTTTGCAGTAATATACTCCGAATCTGCTGTCTCCTCCTCATCCTTCTCTTCTAAATCAACAAACAGACTGCTTGACAACAGCTTTGAAATCAACGAAAGACTGGTAAATATTTTATCGGACATAATCCAGGAAATAGTGTCCTTATGCTCCGATAAAACCGCTGGCAAAATACTCTCAAACTGCATAATATCCTCGCCTAATATTTCCTGAACGCCCTCTATTTCCATAAATCCATCATCAACAAACTCCGGAATCCCAGCACTGGCTACAAAAGCATCATGCAGACCTCTCAGCATCTGAATACAAATTTCTGTTTCCTTTTCCTCATTCTTCTCATATGGCAGTGCAAGCAGTGCCGCATATAAATCATTTACAATATCCATAGCCAATAAGTAGTTGCTCACCAGTTCTGTTAAATGTGCCGTGGTAAGTGAGAACTGCTCCATCAGTGCCTGGTAAGATGTAAGATTCATATTCTTTATATCCAACTCTCCCAATGTTGTAATTACCTTTGCAATCTCCGGATAATCTCTTCCATATCCCTCCGGTAAATCCAGCAACACTGTAGATCTTAACATTTTCACAAAATCATCTACAGCAGATTTATCGGAACCATTATAAATGTTGAGTGTATCTGTAAGATAATCAAAAAAGCGTCCTTTTGTCATGCGGATTGGAAGCTGTCCCGTTACCATCTGTATCTTACTGTTAACCACCATCTTATCATTATCCTCAAACAAGTAACCAAATACCCTGGCAGCCAGTTCGCTTTCCTCCACAGGAATCACTTCCCCTGTTATTCCATATTCGATACGGTTTAATACATATTCATATAACTGTAACGCATCTGTATAAGCCGTCAAAACTGTCATTTTTTGTTTCAGTGTATCCCGTAATGCATTCATTTCTTCTATAGCTGCTGTATAATCCGCCTTTAACTCATCTGAGAGAATTGTCTGGAATAACAAGGTATGTATTCGATCCATCACACCGGAAAGACATGGGTCTGCTGACACATTTCCAGTATCATCCTCCACCTCTTTCATAGTGTAATAGTTCAATACCAGATGAATCAGACTATACTCATATGCCGCATTGATATAAGCGCCCGCATAAGCCGGAAGCTTCATCTCTAAATCTTTATACTGCATGATATCTCTGATATTTTTCTTATCCTCTTTTTTCATAATTACCTATTCTCCTGCTATTTCTTATGTTGATGCGTAAACAAATGGTTACTGCAATACTCATAATTTCCCTTGCAGCGTGAACAATAACGAAACTCCAGATTCGGATTATCCTCTTCTGTCTGTCCACAGATAGCACATTTATGTCTGGTAAGAATCTGCGTCTGCCGGACTTCTTTTTTGTATGCCCGTTTTCGTTTTTTATGTGCCGATGTCACCCTTGTCTTACCTTTCATTAAGAAGTAAAACAGAATAAAGTTCAACACCGACATAATAACCGTTACCATTCCTGCATAATACCCCATCATTCCATATGAAAGTACGGAAAGAATTAAATAGGCAATATCAAGATATCCCAGCCATTTCACCTTAATTGGAATAATAAAGTACAACAATACCTGCATATCCGGAAACATAAAAGCATACGCCAAAAACATACTCATACATAAATAATATGTAGATGTATTGGAATATTCCGCAAAAAATGCTGCCAGCTCTGCTTGTCCTGCCAGTCTCATAACCAGATAGGTAACTACAACGCCGATATCCGTAAAAATAATTCCAGAAAGAATATATAAGGTATATCGGAAATCTCCCCATGCATTTTCCAGTGTCCGCCCAACGGAATAGTAAAACATCAGCGTAATAATAACCAGCAGGCTTGCCCCACTAGGAGGCATGATTACCCAAGTAATCAGACGGTATATCTGTCCATGCATAATCTTTGCCGGATTTAAGTTAATAAGAGATAATGCATCCGGCTGTACAATCTCAATAATATAGCCGAAAACAAATCCAACAATTAAAATCACTGTCAAATTGGGAATTGCAAACTTTCCATACTTACGCTCCAGTTTTGTTAAAAAATCCATAGTTCATCATCCTTATTTTATAATATATTTATCTTAATTATACTGGATTTCACCAGAGGACTTCCTCTGGTGAAATCCGATACTTAAGCTTCCGTTTCCTGCTCAAAATCCGGAATCTTATTTCCTTGCTGTCTGACAGGCATCCTCAGGATAAGTCCCTCCGGAAGTTCAAGCTCCATCAGAGCCGGATTCCATTTGGAAAGTGTATCAAAGCTGACACCAAATGCATTTAACACCTGAGATAATGTATCGCCTTCATTAACCACATATGTCTTCTCTGGTCTTGCCGGCATTGTGGGAATACAGATTTCATCCCCTATCTGCAAATTATATACATTTACATAAGGATTTAAACGCATAAGGTCAAATAACTTTACATCATACTTTCTGGCAAGCTTGTATAATGTATCCCCCGCCTCTATCACATGTACATATCCCCTGCAAACCGGGCGTCTTCCTTTGTCCTCATTAGAGGAATTTGGCTGCATATCCATATGAATATCCTAAAACACTTTTTACTATTCTATTCTGCTTTTCCACAAATGTTGCCTGTTTACATCGCTTCCGGCTGCAGCTTTATCTTAAAAGAATTACCCTCAAATTTATCTTCATAATATTCCTGGTAATTGAGGGTATATATATCCTTATCCGCCACTGTAAAAAGAATGGATTTCGTAATGCTTTCCCCTTTTTTCAAGGTAAAAAGATTATCCATATAAGCATCCTGCTTCAAATCGTTTTTCCCGTAACCAGTAATAATATCCTTGGTTGTGTTGCCGTCATAGTCCAGTGTAAAATCTGTAATGCTCATGGATAAATTTTCATCGTAAGTATTTTGAATGGTAAGCGTTACTGATAAATACACCATACCGGAATCTGCCTGATACAGACCGTCTTCAAATTGAAATGTATGGTATGTTTCCGCCTTATCCACTGTCACATCAAAAAATGCCGTGCTGACTGTCTCCTTCATATCTGCGTTAATTTCACCACCATAACTTCTGCCATCGTCCGATATTTCCGAACCATTTTTATCTTTTTTCTGTCCACATCCATTGACCAGCACCAGACACATTGCCAACAGACAGATGCATGAAACTATTTTATTGTACTGTATCTTCTTTTTTAACATAATCAAATCTCCATATTCTCAACTACTAATCTCTTAAATACTGTATCATTCCAGGTCCCAGCTCCTCCGTTGGCCTTGCGATAAATCCGTGCTTTTCATAAAAGGTCTCACGCCCCTTCGCACACATCAGGCACAACATCATCTGGGCTCCCTCTGTACGAAGACTTTCCACATATTCAATCAAAGAATGAAGGACCATGGAACCAACACCCTGGCACTGATATTCCGGAATTACGATTAAATCCTGAACATAACAGATGACCGCCCCATCTCCCACAATTCTTCCCATGCCAACCAGCTTTTCCCCGTCATATGCACCCACAACATACAAGCTGTGCTGCAATGCCTGCTCTGCCTGACTGGTTAACAGCTTTCTCCATCCCACACATTTTCGGATAGCCAGATAACTCTGTACGGTTATTGTATTTTTCTTAATTATTATCATTTTTATCTCACCAGTTTAACCTGTTTTATCTGTATTATTCCTCATACCTTGAAATAACCCACTATTGTCTCACTGGTACGCCTTTCTCCTGTAAATAATCCTTCAACTCTGCAATCTCAAGCTCTTTATAATGAAACAGGGAGGCCGCCAAAGCCGCATCTGCCTTTCCCACTGTTAACGCATCATAAAAATGCTCTTTTGTTCCTGCTCCTCCGGAAGCAATAACCGGAATAGAGACATTTTCACTAATCGTTTTCGTAAGCGCAATGTCATAACCTGCCTTGGTTCCGTCACAGTCCATACTGGTTAATAAAATCTCGCCCGCACCCATTTTTTCAGCTTTTACTGCCCACTCCACAGCATCTAAACCCACATCAATGCGTCCACCATTTTTAAATACATTCCACCCAGAACCATCCTGCCGTCTCTTCGCATCAATGGCCACAACAACACACTGGCTTCCAAATTTATCAGCCGCATCACTGATTAATTCCGGTGTATTAATTGCTGAAGAATTAATGGATATCTTATCTGCTCCCTCTCTTAAAATGGCTTTAAAATCCTCCACTGTACGGATTCCGCCACCTACTGTAAACGGAATAAAAACCGTCTCTGCAACTCGTCTCACCATATCAATAACAATATTCCTTGCATCGGATGAAGCTGTAATATCCAGAAATACAAGCTCGTCTGCTCCGGCTTCATCATAAGCCTTTGCAACCTCAACCGGGTCACCTGCGTCCCTTAAATTCACAAAATTGATGCCTTTTACAACCCTTCCCCCGGTTACATCCAGACAAGGAATAATCCGTTTTGTATGCATATCAACATCCCTCCTTTAATGGAGATTCCAATGCGATAAAATTCTCAAGTATTTTCAGTCCTACTGCACTGCTCTTTTCCGGATGAAACTGACACGCAAAAATATTATCCTTTTCTACACTTGCATGAATCCGGGTAGAATAAAATGTTGTGGCGGCGACCTCCTCTTCTTCCTCTGCCTGTAAATAATAGGAGTGCACAAAATATACATAGGAATTATCCTCTATTCCTTGAAACAGCGCTGCATCCTTTCTGATATTCAAGGAATTCCAACCCATATGTGGAATTTTCAGCCCCGGCTGATCCGGAAGCCTTTTTATGATTCCCTTTAATAATCCCAGTCCTGTCACTCCCGGAGCTTCCTCGCTGCTCTCATATAAAAGCTGCAGTCCCAGACAAATGCCCAAGAATGGAATTTTCTTTTCTACCACATCATAGATTACCTGATCCAATTTATAATCTCTTAGTTTTCCCATAGCATCTCCAAAGCTGCCCACTCCCGGTAATATCACCCTCTCACTTGACAGGATTTTCTCTCTGTCTCTTGTAATTCGTACCTCCTGTCCAAGATATTCCAGTGCTTTTTCTACACTTTTTATATTACCGGCATCATAATCCAGTATTGCTATCATTCACTCACTTCCTCTTCCTGCCCTTTAGGCAATGCAGATTCCAGACTATTTCCCATTTCTGCCTGTTGTTTAACATATTCTTGAATTACCTGAACATACTCATAATCCGTCATTGCATTAATCTCTACAGCTCTTTCCACTGTAATCCCATACTGATTCGTTAATGTGGATTGAATCTGACTGAATGCATACTCTATATCACTGGTGATTCCCAGCGCCTCCGCCTCTTCATAATGCTCATAGTATTTATCTACTCCCCGCAGAAGAGAATCTAAAGCTTTTTCCTGTCTTCCTAACTTGATGTTAGACTGATAAGACTCGTATAGCCTCTCCACATACATAACTGTATAAATGCGGTCTTTCAAATTCTGATCCTCTTCCTTTACCTCTACTCCCTTAATCTCATCATATGCCCTATGATACTTCCGGCTGGAAAAATAATTTGCCGCCTTGTCTATGGCCTGAGCATAATTAAAATTATTCGATGCCATATAGAACAGGAAGGTTCCTCCTAAAAACAGAGAAAAGACAAAAATCACCATTGGAGTATTCAGCTTCTTTTCTGGCTCCGCATTAGCAAGCTCCTCTGCTCTGCGTTTCGCCTTTTTCTCTGCCCTTACCCGCTTTTTCTCATCTTCTTCTTTTTTCTTCTGTCCGTTTTTTAATGCCTTTTCAGCCTTTGCTGCATCTGCTTTTTCCTTTTTAAGCTTATCTGCCTCCTCTTTCTTAGCCTTTTTTGCAGCCTTTTTCGCCTCAATTGCCGCCAGTTCCTCATCCGTGATCACATCATCCTCATCCGGGTCACCAAACAAAATCTGCATAATGCTCTTTTTCCCCTGTGATGCCTCCGCCTCTGCATTTTCCGTACTGTCAGACACAGGACTGTCAGAAGGCTTTTCATCGTTATCAGCCTTGTCAGCTGCCACCTCTCCTTCTCCATTCTCTTCATCTATATCTAACAGAGAAAATAAATCATCTAAGCTGTCTCCATCCTCTGATGACAATTCATTCGTTTCCGATTCCTCCATGGATGCCTGTACCTTAGCAGGAGCCGCATCTAAATCAGTAATGGAATCCTCTTTTGCAGCATCCTCTTCCTTTTCCTCTAACAGGCTGTCCAAAAAATAATCTGCATCAAAATCCTCATCCTTTACATCAGCAGACTGTGAATCCGTACCTGTTTCAGGCTCTTTTACCGCTGCCGCATCCTCTTCTAATGGCTCATGTGTATCCGATATCTCTAAATCTCCTTCAAAGTTTTTTATCAAGTCATCCATATTCTCTGTATTCACATCATCCAGCTTCGTCATATCCACATCATCAAAATCAATATCAGAAAAATCCAAATCTCCAATATCTAAATCTGCAAGATTTCCCAGCTTATCCAGTTCATCCATCTGATCCTCAGAAAAGGCCAAATCATTTTCCATGGAAGAAAAACTGGCATCCTGTTCCAAATCCATATTAAAAATATCCTCTTTTGATATAGCATTTTCCTCCTGGCGGTTCTTCTTTTCCCTCGCCATCTGGCTATCCAGTTCATCCTCAATATTATGGTCAATCTCCTTGTCTAATGAAACCTCATTCAAAAGATTGTCAAGATAATTTTCATCCATAAAGCCACCTCGTTCTATAAATATTATACAACATTATCATACGATTTTTTAATTCACTAAAACTATGTAAACAAACATGATTATTCTACCATATCTTTTTCATTTTAACAAGGAACAACTCTCATCTGGTTTAATTTTGTACTTAAACCCTTGCTTTTTATATGCATTTATTATATATTATAAGTGTATTCAAAAGGAGGGATGTCCATGAAGTCTACATTATACGTTGAATATCAAGAAAAACAACTAGAGGAAAAAGAATTAGTTGCCAAAGCAAAGAAAATCTGGACGGAAAGCGGTAAAAAGGTATCTGAACTTACATCATTACAGCTATACATAAAGCCAGAGGAGAACATGGTATATTGTGTTTTCAATGAAGACACTAAGGGTGAATTTGTACTGGACTAATTCTTAACAGCACCTACAGAACTTGCCACCGGTAACTTTTTCCGGATGCATGGCAACAAAGACATAATAAAAGGACTGCATATGCGGTCCTTTTATTATGTCTTGCTCTCCTGTTTTTCGCTATCCTTTCACTCGTTTCCAATTCCGCTTAGAATGAGGTTATCAATACACTTTACCAGCTGCCCGATTTCCGGCTTGGAAATCTGTACATCCGCTCCTAAGCGTTCTCCCTTACGTTTCATATCTTCATTAATCAGGGAAGAAAAAATAATAATTGGCAGATGTTTCAATGCCTCATCATTCCTGATTAACCGAATCAGTCTGTGACCATCCATCTGTGGCATCTCAATATCTGTAATAATACACTTTACGCCATAGTCCACTCCGTTATTTTTCTTAAGCTCCTGCAGCTTATCCCAGGCTTCCTGTCCGTTGGCATAAATATGTAAATTGGTATATCCCGACTGGGTTAATGCATCTGACACCAGCTTCTGAAGCATTGGGGAATCCTCTGCAACTACGATAGGAATGGTATTACGCTCCCTCTCGCCTAACTCGGCAAGCTCGGACATCTTAAGACTGGTTTCCGGACAAATCTCTTCCACAATACGTTCAAAATCCAAAACAATAATCAGTGATTCCAGTTTCTTAATAATACCAGTTGCAATTCCTGCACCAGGCGCATTCACAGTGGCATCCGGCTTCACAATATCTGTCCAGGAAACACGATGAATCCCCAGAACCTGTTCCACATCAAAGGCAATATTCAGATTATTAAAATTCGTAATAATCAGCATATCACTTTTATGGTTCTTGCTCTCAGAAAAACCAAGTGCTTTCACTAGATTAATTACTGTAATAATGGTATCTCTCGGCATAAAAATACCTTCAATACATGGATGAGAGTTTGGTACAGGCGTAATATCCGTCATTGAAAGAATCTCCCTCACTTTTGCAACATTAATACCATAATGATTACCCGCTACGATAAATTCCAGCACCTCTAATTCATTTGTTCCGCTCTCCAATAAAATATTGGTATCCATATCAAAAACCCCCTTGTTATAATATCTCAAGCATATTATCCGTATTATTAAAATTAATATAAAGGTCAATTGATTCCAGCTGTTCCTTCATATTATCTGAAATTTGAAACAGTAAAACAGCCTCCTGCTCCTCACCCGGTTGTATAGACGTCTCCAAGGTTCCCAAATCATTCATTAAAATAGTAAGCATCGGCTCTGCAGTATCCACTCCATTACAAACGATATGATACTCCAGCTGCTTATCTATCAACGAGACATTCACAACATCCTCTGTTGTATTCCGAACCTTAAACCGGATTACAAGCAATTTGTAACCATCCGCTGCTTCAACGTCAACCAATGTATCCTCTTCCTTTGTCTCCGGATACCGATCAACTATCTGATAATCTTTCAGGCTCACGGATACACCTGCTATTCCTGCAATCTTAGCGATATCTCCTTCACTGCCCACGATTCGCTCCTCAGCAGAGGTATTATCCTCCGTATCTTCTTCACTCTGCTCTTCCGCAGTAACCTCCTGTGTATCATCCTGTTCTGTGGATGCCTCCTCTGTCATCTCCTGTGCTGCCTTATCCCCTTCTTCAATACGGTCCACATAATTCACATCATACTCTAAGAGCAAACCGGCAGCATACTCCGCAATCAGCTTTGTCTCATCATCTGTCAAATCTTTTACATCATTACACCCTGCTAATAAAAACACACAGGTGCTTAACATTAAAAGAGATAACCACTTCTTCATCATGTCTGTCCCCTCAATCCTTATATCAATATCTAAAAATTTATATTCCATGCATAATTTGTACAGAAACTAGCATTATAAAAATTTTCTTTAAATAAATATTACGCTTTATTATAACATGAAATACACTTTACATCAACTTTTTTTCTCCTCGCAATACTGCTTTGCAAGCTCCAGTTCAAAATAGAATACCACTCCATTTTCCTTATTATATGCTCCATATGCCCGGCCATGGAGCTTCATGGTGGCGGCAACAATGGATAAGCCAATACCGCTTCCCCCATATTCCCTGGTTCTTGCTTTATCTACCTTATAAAATTTTATCCAAATTTTATCCAGCTCCTCTTCCGGAATCTGTTCACCTTCATTAAAGACTAATACCCGTAATATATCTCCCATTTCTTCTAAAATAATCATCACATTTCCACCCTCTGGTGCATAGTGAATAGCATTGGTCAGATAATTGCTGTAAACCTCCTCCATCAGAAATTCATCTCCCCATACATAAACCGGATTTTCATATGGGAACTGCAATGTCACCTGATTCTGTTGTAACAATATTTCTGAGGAAAGATTAATGTTGCGCATTAATTCAATTATATCAAACCTCTCAAAATTAATCTTATTTGTTCCAAACTCCAGCTCATTTAATGCCAACAGCTTCTTGACCATGACATTCATACGGTCTGCTTCATCCATAATAACTTCGCAATAAAACTCTCTGCTCTCCGGGTCGTCTAATATATTTTCTTTCAAACCCTCAGCATAACCCTGAATCAATGCAATCGGTGTCTTTAATTCATGGGATACATGTGACAAAAACTCTTTCCGCATCTCGTCTATCTGCGTTTTTTTCTCAATATCCTTCATCAGCTCTGCATTTGCTGTTTTAAGCTCCGAAATTGTCGCTTCCAGCTCCTTTGACATAGAGTTAATACTGCTTCCCAGTTCTCCTATCTCGTCATTTGTGTTACTCTCCACCCGGGCTTCAAAATCCAGCTGTGACATTCGCTTAGCAACCACTGCCATCTCGTGAATCGGCTTCACATAGGAACTACTGATAAAGAACATTGCCATGCAGCCCACTATAATGGCAAGTCCCCCCACATAGGAGTATAAATGCATCGCCGCCGACACACTCTCGTTAAACCTGGTGGCAGAAGTACGCAGAGCAATCCTGCTCTCATCATCCAGGACGCCGACTAAATCATAGAAATTGGAATTCATTTTATCATCATAGTTTTGGTGAAAGATATAATATCCCTGATTGCCTTCGGTAAACAAACCTGCCAAATCCTTTTCATCCTTACCCTCAAGAAGATTGGCAATCAGCTGCATACTATCCCACATCCTGCTTTTCTCATTGATATTGCTGTATATGGTACCATCCTGGCATAATACAAAAATATCAATCTCACCATCTGCAGCCAGCTTCGATAAATGCTCCCTGATTTCTTCATCTGTCAGCCCCTCTGTAATAAATACCATATTGATATCTTCATACATGCCAATCATACGGTGCTTTAATTCACTTAAAAAATAAGCCTTGACACTCAGCTGGGTAACCGCAAGGGAGCTGAATACCGTCATGGTCATCATAATCATTAAAAGCATTGTTAATTTAAACCGCAATGAATGTTGAAACCGTTTTATCATATTATTCCTCATCTACATTAAACTTATAACCCATACCCCATATGGTTTTGATATAATCGCCGCAGTCTCCCAATTTACTGCGCAGCTTCTTAACATGTGTATCAATTGTTCTGGCATCCCCAAAATAATCATAATTCCAGACATTATTAAGGATTTTTTCCCTGGAAAGCGCCACTCCCTGGTTTACAACAAAGTAATTCAAAAGTTCAAACTCCTTAAAACTTAAGTCTACATTTTTTCCCTTTACCTTAACTGTATGAGCGGAAATGTCCAGTTCAATATCGCCAGCTGCCAGCACCTCTTCCTGGGAAGCACCGGATGTCCGTCTTAAAATAGCCTCTACCCTTGCCACAAGTATTTTCGGGCTGAAAGGCTTTGAAATATACTCATCTACTCCTAACTCAAATCCCAGCAGCTCATCCCTCTCATCCGATTTAGCGGTAAGCATAATAATCGGAACCTCTGACAATGCGCGGATTTCCTTACATGCCTGCCAGCCGTCCATTTTGGGCATCATAACATCTAATATAATCAAAGCAATGTCTTTGTTCTCAACAAAAACATCCACTGCCTCTTCACCATTTGCCGCTTCTAAAACTGCGTAATCCTTTCTGATAAGAAAATCCTTTACCAGCTTGCGCATACGGCTCTCATCATCTACCACCAAAATTTTAATCTGACTCATACAGCAACCTCCTTACAAGCAGACAAACGCCTGCCCACTGATTTTTATTCATCTACAGAACCTGCCACCGGCAGCTTGTTCCGGATGCATGGCAACCCAGAAAAAGTCCACCAAACCTTTTCCTCATATGCCTGGCAACTCAAAAAATATCCACTGGACATTTTTCTCATATACTTGCTAACAAAAAGAGACAGGTAACTCTATCTGTCTCTTAAATCATTCTTCCACAGTAGTACCACCCTAAAACGAATTGTACCATTAAATTATGTTAGAACTGTGACTTTATTCCGCTGAATCTATATTTAATTCTTTTTCCTTCTCTTTTACAGCCTGTTCTCTTTGTTTCAAATCCTGTTCAGTCAGCTCTAAATCCTCCTGCCATGCAGAATATTTGTCCACAACCTTTCTTTCCGTATTCACATACCCCACATTAGGATTCACTGCCGCAATCACAAACATTGTAATCACCATAAATGCCAATGCTGCAATCACAATTGACATTCTCTTTTTCACAAGCTGCAGTTGCTCAATTTTCATTTCCATGACACCCTGGTTTAACCTGCTTACCTTATCATATTCCATATTTTGGGGAAGATGAATTGTGGGAAGCTTCTGCTCATCATAGAAAAATTCTGTTATCAGGGTATTCCGCAGTTCATACAAAAAGTTGTAACCGATTATGGTTTTAAACATATTCCGTTCCATCAGCTTCACATAGAGTTCAAATATGGCTTCCGGATTGGAAAATTCCGTTCTCTCCCGGATAACTTCGATATTCTTTTGTTCTTTCATGGCAATCTGTGCTTCCTTCATACTGGAAAACACAAATCCCCCTACAATTAATGACTCGTTCTCCATACCTGCAAATTCCACCCCATACTTTAAATTATAATAGAAACTCAAAAATGGTCCACTGGACCATTTTCTCATATACTTGGCAACAAAAATGGAGCTGAGGGGAATCGAACCCCTGTCCGAAGACTCTTCCATCATGGCATCTCCCATTACAGTCGCTTTACTGACATTCCCTCAGGTTGCCGCCAACCGACAGGCTGCAACCCTTAGTAGCTTCATCAATCTTTTACTGCGTCAAAGCTTTCGCAGCAAAGTGCCCCACTGTTTTGATGCCTTATCCCAAGCCATGGGTTAACTTAGGTAAGACAGCTGCCACTAGGCAGCGTACGCTAACTGTTCGTCTGCGTTTATATTTAATTCCAGTTTTTTAGATGGTCCTGGTCCATCAATGGCTTCCATGATTTCTAAATCCCCGTCGAAACCAGTACAACCCCTGATTATAAAATAGAAGCTTCTGTTCAATACGGGTACTTAAAAGTATCCTGCTTATTTATCTGCTTCCGGGCTCTCTGTAGCCTCAGAAGTACTTTCTGACGTTTCCTCTGTGCTGTCGGAATTATTCTCTTCTTCCTTTTTCGCAGCATCTTCAATGGCATCACTGATTGCATCTTCCGCATTCTGAGCTTCTGTACTCTCTGTAGATTGACTTAGAACTGCAATATCCGATGCGTGATTTTCATCAATATAATTTCCAATAAATGCCTCCAAGGTAGAATCGCCTACAAATTTTGGCTGTTCTTTATATATTTTTATCCCCATGGGAACACCAATAATCGCCCCAATAACCAGCGCTGCTGTCACACATTTAACTGCCACTCTGATTTTTCGTTTTTTTTCTATCTCTTTCCGGTGTTTTTTTTCATACTTTCTTTTATCAACTTTTGCCTGGCTCATATTATCCTCCCTGTTGTGCATTTCCTCTGCTTCGCCCATTTTTGCATGAATATCCCTTCATGCCCTCCTTACGAAATATAATCATACCACATATTGTGAAAAAATAAAATCGAAATTTTCGTGAACAGCAAATTTCATATTTTTATCTCATATTCCGTATCTTAAACTCCTTTTCTGCCTCCCTCTTCATATCCTTTTTGGCAATATCATTTCTCTTATCATACAGCTTTTTACCTCTTGCAAGGCCTATCTCTACCTTAACCAGACTGTCCTTAAAATATACTTTAAGTGGTACAATGGTATACCCTTTCATTTTTGCCTGTCCCATTATCTTATTAATCTCATATCTGTGAAGCAGCAGCTTTCTGGGACGCAATGGGTCCTTGTTAAATATGTTTCCCTTTTCATAGGGTGAAATATGCATCTGACGGATAACCACTTCACCATTTTCCACTGCAACAAATGCTTCCTTAATACTGCAGTGACCAAGGCGCAGGGATTTTACCTCTGTTCCATGAAGCTCTATTCCCGCCTCGAATTTCTCATCTATAAAATAGTCAAAATATGCCTTTTTGTTGTTAGCAATCAACCGTTCTCCCTTTTGTTTTGGCATGTTATCCCTTCTTTCTCCTCTCAATGAACAGGTTTATTTTTATATCGGTTAATCAATTCCTGTTCCTTATAGTCTGTTTCCACAAGCTCCGGTTCCTCTACCAGTTCAAAATCAATAATGCGTAAAAGCTTATCCACATGAACTACCCTTACCTTCACCGCCTGTCCCATGGTATAGGTTTTTCCCGATTCCTTACCCACAATAGACATGGAATCCTCAATGTATATATAATAGTCATCCGGAATACTGTTAATCCGTACCATTCCCTCCACAGTATTGGCAAGCTCCACATAAAAACCATATGCGGTAACACCGGAAATGATTCCGTCAAATTCTTCTCCGATGCGCCGGCTCATATACTGTACTTTTTTAAGCTTTTCAACCTCGCGCTCCGCCTCCTGCGCCCTGCGCTCATTGCTGGAATTTGACTCTGCCACTCCTGGCAGTATACTTCTGTAATGCTCCAGCCTTTTTTCATTCAGCCTGCCATGCAGATTTTCCTTGATAATGCGATGAATCTGTAAATCCGGATACCGTCTGATTGGAGAGGTAAAATGACAGTAATATTTCGTGGCAAGACCAAAATGTCCTGTACATTCAGTGGAATACCTTGCCTGCTGCATGGTACGCAGGGTAATACGGCTGATGAAGCCCTCCTCCGGCGTTCCCTCAAGCTTTTTTAACAGCTTCTGAAATTCCTTTGGATGAATACTGTCTCCGGAAGACTTAAAATAATAGCCAAAGCCTGCCATCATATCACTCAGTTTTTCCACCTTCTCTGCATCCGGTTCTCCATGGGTACGAAATTCAAAGGGAACCTCCTGCCAATAATAATCCTCTGCAATGGTCTCATTTGCCATCAGCATAAAATCTTCGATTATTTTATGTGCCGGATTGCGGTCATAAGGACCAATTTCAATTGGCTCCCCTTCCTCTGTCAGCTTTATCTTTGCCTCCGGAAAATCAAAATCAATGGAGCCCCTCGCCATGCGCTTTGCCCGTATAAGCCCGGAAAGCGCATGCATATCTGAAAAATATGCAATATATTCCCTGTATTCCTCCAATATCTGTATACCTGATATCATTGTGCCATCATTCCGAACCAGGGTAACATCCTCTGCCCTTACCCCGATATCTTTACTGTAATCTACACCATCATAGATACTGTGGTTCACAATTGCATTTACTTTTAATATGGCATCTACCTGGCTGTAACTCATTCTGCGGTTTACATGAATTACAGTTTCCGCAATCTGATGTCCAGTCACCTTTCCGCTGAAATCAATATCCATAATACAGGATAATGCCAACCTGTCCTCTCCCTGATTCAGGGAACAGATACCATTGGATAGCTTATGTGGCAGCATGGGAATCACACGATCCACCAGATACACACTGGTTCCCCGCTTAAATGCTTCTTTATCCAACGCGGAATGCTCCTGCACATAATGGGTCACATCTGCAATGTGTACTCCCAGCTGATACCCATTTTCTCCCTTTGTCAGGGTGATGGCATCATCCAAATCCTTTGCATCCTCACCGTCAATCGTTACCGTCTGCCAGCTGCGGAGGTCCAGTCTGCCGGCTGTTTCCTCCTCCGATACGGAATCCGGAATCCGGTCCAGATACTGCATCACCTTATCGGGAAAGTCCATAGGCAGATTATATGCTCTAACAATGGATAAAATATCTGTACCCGGGTCATTTACATGTCCCAGTATTTCAATAACCTTACCCTCAGGCTTCCTGTTTTCGCCTCCAAAGCTTGTAAGCTTTACCACAACCTTATGTCCGGTAACTGCACCCATACTGTTTTTCTTTGAAATGAAAATGTCATCCGAAAGCCTCTGGTTGTCCGGAATAACAAAACCAAAGCTTTTCCCTTTCTGATAATAGCCCACAATCTCATCATTTCCGTGCTCAACAACACGGATAACCTGAGCTTCCTTTCTTTTTCCCTCCGGTGCTCCGGTAATCCGAATCATTACCCTGTCGTTATGCATGGCTCCACCGGTGGCGTGATCTGCAATAAAATAATCATCCTCCTCACCCTCCACCGATACAAAGCCAAACCCCTTCTGATGTCCAATAAAGGTTCCAATCTTTGTGACTTCGGATAGGGACTGGTATTTTCCCCTTTTCGTCAGTAAAACCTTTCCTTCCTTTACAAGCTCTGCGAGAATCTCTCTGAACTCCTCCCTGTCCTCTGCGGAAACCTGTAATAAGAATGCAAGCTCCTTTTGCTTTAAAGGCTTGTAGTGCTTGTCATTTATAACACTCAATATTTTGTTTTTTTTCTCCAGATAATCTGACATGTTATTTCCCTTCATTAACCAAACAGCCTCTCCAAAAAACATATTACTCTTTAAAAAGAGAAGAGCCGCTACATATTATGCAGCAGCTCCGAAATACTAATTTAAAAATTTAGAACTAATCAACAGGGCTAATATTAAGAATATTGCAACACAGATAGCTGTTGCCAATGCTAAGTAACCCTCTTTGGAACGCCCCTTGTTCTTGCTCCAGTAAGTATCTGCATTGGAGCTTCCTCCTGCAAGACTTCCTAAACCATTATCCTTCGCTTCCTGAAATAATACCAATACTATAATCAAAACACATATAATTAAAAATATAGCTGTAAGTGCTGTCTTCACATAAAACACCTCCTATTCCGAAAAAACTCACTAATCGGTATTGTAACACAGTGTTTCTATAAAGACAAGCAGTTTTTTGGAAAATATTAGTCCTTCAGCGGAAAGCATACTCAGAAACCTTTCCAATCTCTTCTTCAATCTTCAACAGCCGATTATATTTTGCCGTGCGGTCACTTCTGCACGGTGCTCCGGTTTTAATCTGCCCCGAGCCGGCGGCAACTGCCAAATCCGCAATAAAGGTGTCCTCCGTCTCTCCTGAGCGGTGGCTCACAATAGTTTTATAGCCCGCATTTTTTGCCATCTCAATGGCATCCATGGTTTCCGTTAACGTCCCAATCTGGTTGAACTTTATTAAAATTGCATTTGCAATGTTGTCCCGGATGCCGTCGGATAACCGCTTTGTATTTGTAACAAACAAATCATCCCCCACCAACTGCAGCTTGTCTCCCAGCCGGTAAGTCAAAAGCTTCCAGCCCTTCATATCATTTTCATTTAATCCGTCCTCCAGCGAAAAAATAGGATAACGCTCCACCAAATCTTCATAATACTGCACCATTTCCTCCGCATTCCGGTAGATGTCCTTACCCGCCATTTTACTTTCTCCCGGGAAATAATATAGCTCAGAATTCTCATCATATAATTCAGAAGCTGCAGCATCCAGGGCAATTTTAATATCATTATCCGGTCGGTAGCCTGCCTTTTCCACTGCCTCCACAATTAAATCCAGGGCATCAGAGGTCGTGGCAAGATCCGGTGCAAAGCCGCCTTCATCCCCTACACCGGTAACCAGTCCCTTTTCCTTCAATACCTGCTTTAACTGATGGTAAATTTCACATGCCATTTCCATTGCCTGGGAAAAATTATCGGCACCCACCGGAGCAATCATAAACTCCTGTATATCTACTGTATTATCCGCATGTTTCCCCCCATTCAATATGTTCATCATGGGAATTGGCAGAACCTTTGCGTTCGTCCCTCCAATATAGCGATACAGCGGGAGACCCAATGCATTAGCAGCTGCCTGGGCACACGCCAGGGAAACACCCAGAATTGCATTGGCTCCATATTTTGACTTATTTTCTGTTCCATCTGCCTGAATCAGCAACCGGTCAAGCTTTACCTGCTCTAATACATTCATTCCGATAATTTTGTCAGCAATCCTTGTGTTTACATTATTGACAGCCTGCTCTACCCCGTTTCCCAAATGACGCTTGTCTCCGTCCCGAAGCTCGTGTGCCTCATACTGCCCAGTGGATGCCCCACTAGGAACCGCTGCGCTTCCTGTAATTCCATCTTTTAAAGTAACCGTGACCTCTAGCGTTGGATTGGCTCTTGAGTCTAATATCTCAATTGCATGTACATCTAAAATCTCATACTCTTTCATGAAATTATCCCTTCCTATCAAATTACTTTACTAGCAAGTATTTCCACATTTTAAAGTTTTATGCAGGTAATATGACTTCGATGTATTTTAACCCAGAAAAGGTCCACCGGACCTTTTTCTCATATGCATGGCAGCCATAAAAAGAGGATATGCCATATCTATTTTCTCTTCTGACATATCCTCTTTTATATATAAATTCAATTTTAAAATTGCTGTTCCTATTTTACAATCAGACTTTTCCCTGTCATTTCAGCCGGCTGAGGAAGTCCCATAATCTCTAATAAGGTCGGAGCAATATCCGCAAGACAGCCGCCCTCTCTCAGTTTTACATCTCCATAGTTTACAAGAATAAACGGTACCGGGTTTGTGGTATGGGCTGTATGTGGATTACCGGTTTCGTAGTCAATCATTTTCTCTGCATTTCCATGATCGGCACATATGAACAGAACACCATCTACCTTCTTTACTGCATCCACTGCAGAGCCTACGCAGGCATCTACCCGCTCAACCGCCTTAACTGCAGCAGGAATTACACCGGTATGTCCCACCATGTCAGGATTTGCAAAATTAATAATGATTACATCATATTCTCCACAGGTAATAGCAGCGTCCAGCTTCTCGCCAACCTCCGGTGCACTCATTTCTGGCTGCAAATCATAGGTTGCAACGGCTGGGGATTTTACCAGAGTTCTGTCTTCATCCTTATTTGGTTCCTCTACACCACCGTTAAAGAAGAAGGTTACATGGGCATATTTTTCTGTCTCTGCAAGCCGCAGCTGCTTCTTACCCATCTTTGCAAGATACTCGCCAAAGGTATTCTTAATAGACTGCTTCTTAAATGCAACCAGCTTATTTGGAATGGATTCATCATAATCCTTAAAGCATACATAAGTGACCGGTATACGTCCATTCTTTCTCTCAAATCCTGTAAAATCATCATCACAAAAGGCTCTTGTAATCTCTCTCGCACGGTCGGGACGGAAATTAAAGAAGATAACGGAATCCTTTGGTTTTACGGTCGCCACCGGCTTTCCATTTTCCATAATAACAGTAGGAAGCACAAATTCATCTGTCACTTCTTTCGCATAGGAATCCTCCATAGCCTGTACCGGGTCTTCCGCAGTCTCGCCTTCACCATAGGCTAACGCTGCATATGCCTTTTCTACACGGTCCCAGCGGTTATCCCTATCCATTGCATAATAACGTCCGGATAAAGAAGCCACCTTTCCGACACCAATTTCTTTCATTTTTGCCACCAGTTCCGCTACATAATCCTTTCCGGATGCCGGAGGTGTATCACGTCCATCTAAAAACGGATGTACATATACATTGTGAAAGCCCTGTCTCTTACATAACTCCAAAATACCATACACATGGGTATTATGGCTATGCACACCACCGTCTGACAGCAAGCCCCATAAATGTAAATCAGAACTGTTTTTCTTACAGTTATCAATCGCTTCTAACAATGCCTCGTTCTCGAAGAAATCACCGTCCTCAATCGCTTTGGTGATGGACGTTAAATCCTGATAAATAATACGTCCTGCACCGATATTCATATGACCAACCTCTGAGTTTCCCATCTGTCCGTCTGGCAGACCAACTGCCAGCCCGGAAGCATTTCCAGGAACAAATGGACATTCCTTCATCAACTTATCCATAACAGGAGTATCTGCCATTGCAATTGCATTTCCCTCTGTCTTGTCATTTAAACCATAACCATCAAGTACCATTAAAACAACTGGTTTTTTACTCATAACAACATGTCTCCTTTTTATAATGTATTTTAAGAAGCCTGACCGCTTCCAGTATTCCCTAAACAGTTTACCATATTAAAAAGATTTTGCAATAAAAATAAAAATATTCATTTTTCTATGCTATAAGGACAGCTCCTTCTTCATCAGATATACCATCTCACGGATATTCAAATGCTCCCCATGTATCGTAATGTCTGCATATTGCTCATAGAGAGGCTTTCTTTCCTCATATAAATCCCGGAATGTCTGACCCACCCGGATGGATACTCCGCGTTTCGTCAAATCCCCAATCCGTTCACACAGGGTCTCATAGGAAAGCTCAATATAAACAACCGTCCCAATGGATT
>URMF01000039.1 GCA_900548855.1 uncultured Eubacteriales bacterium | reverse complement strand
GGCAAATGTCTAAAAACATCCAGCTTTCAAGGAAGCGTAAGGTTGTGCAAAAATCGTCACTGTTATACATAGCTGACGCTATACAGAAAGAAGCAAAAGGCATGGAAATTTTAAAGAGCTTCCGATAGTAATAATTATGTTTAGCAGCTTTGCTGCCGTCAGCGCTAGGCAGGTCTGAACGGCGACTTAAAAAGAAAAACCGGATTCCCGTTTCAAGCCGCCGACCTGCTTCAATACGGGAACCCGGTTCCGTTATGTCATTCCACTAGTACCTATAATAAATATTACATCAATGATTTATAAAGCTCTGTAATCTCCTCCACACTGGTATCTCTCGGATTACCCGGACGGCAGGCATCATCAAATGCAGACTGTGCCAGGAACGGAATATCCTCCTCCTTGACAATCTCCTTCAAATCAGCAGGAATTCCCACATCAACAGAAAGCTGCTTCACTGCATCAATTGCCGCTTTTCTTGCATCCTCAAGAGACATGGCATCCACACCTTCTACTCCCATTGCCTTTGCAATGTCACGGTATTTCTCGCCTGTTGCAGGTGCATTGTATTCCATAACCGTAGGAAGAATAATGGCATTTGCCACACCATGAGGGGTATCATATAAGGCTCCCAGCGGATGTGCCATGGAATGTACAATTCCAAGTCCTACATTGGAAAATCCCATTCCCGCAACATATTGTCCAAGTGCCATACCTTCTCTGCCCTCCGGCGTATTATCCACTGCGCCTCTTAAATGCTTTGCAATAATCTCAATTGCCTTTATGTGGAACATATCTGACATTTCCCATGCACCCTTGGTAATATAACCCTCAATGGCATGTGTCAGTGCATCCATACCGGTTGCTGCAGTAAGTCCCTTTGGCATGGAACTCATCATATCAGGGTCTACCACTGCTACCACTGGAATATCATGTACATCCACACAAACCATCTTACGGTTCTTTTCTGCATCTGTAATTACATAATTAATTGTAACCTCTGCCGCCGTACCGGCAGTAGTCGGAACTGCAATAATCGGAACACATTTATTTTTGGTAGGCGCAACACCCTCTAAGCTTCTCACATCTGCAAATTCCGGGTTCTTAATGATAATACCAATTGCCTTTGCCGTATCCATGGAAGAGCCACCACCAATGGCAACAATACAATCCGCACCAGAATCCTTAAATGCTGCTACACCTGTCTGTACATTTTCAATGGTTGGATTTGGCTTGATATTTGAGTAAATCTCATATGCAATAGACGCCTTATCCAGTACATCTGTTACCTTTTTTGTAACTCCGAACTTAATCAAATCCGGATCCGAGCATACAAATGCTTTCGCAAATCCTCTTCCTAAAATCTCATCTGCAATGGCACTGATTGCACCAGCCCCATGGTAACTTGTCTCATTCAATACAAATCTGTTTACCATAAAACACCTCCATTAATATAATATTTATATAAGGGGTATCCCTTACAGACATCCTTAAGCCAGGAACCCCTCAGATACAATGGCATCTACCTGTAAAGTATGTAGAACACAAATCATTTCATCGCTGCATCAATATAAGCAATCAGGGTATCCAGGGTATTATCTATTCCTAGAGTGGAACTGTTGATACAGATATCATAGTTTCTGGAATCCCCCCACTTACCATCCGCATAAAAATTATGATATGTTTTTCTCATTTTATCTGCTTTTTTCATTTTGTTATATGCAGCCTTTTCATCCAGCTCATACTTTTCCATAACGCGCTGCTTTTTTACTTCCTTGTCACCAAGAATAAAAATACTGATTAAATTAGGATTATCCCGAAGAACATATTCTGCACATCTTCCCACAATGACAAAGGATTCTTTTTCCTTGTCTCCCTTTGCACGGATAAAATCAAAGATATGGTTTGCAACCGTCTGTTCCAATGGCAGATAGCTTCCATCCATAGCCACCGGATAAAAAATCGGATTCACCGGTTTCTCGTCAAAGTACTTTGCCACCTCTGCACTAATGGAACCCTTTTCCTCCACATGATCAAAAATCTCTTTGTCATAAAGCGGAATATTATAATGCTTTGCCAGACATTCTGCAATCTCATGACCGCCACTGCCAAATTCCCTGCCAACCGAAATAATAATCTGCTTACCCATAATATCTACCCTCTTTCTGTCGGACTCCCTATGGCTCCTCTTGATGTTTCCAGTATACCATTTTCCGTCTGAAATTTAAAGTTGTTTTTGCATTATTTTCTGATTATTTCATTCCATTATCTGATTTATTCAGTAAAAAATATAAAATGCCGGCATGATTCCTATTGGTATCACACCAGCATCCTTTTTTACATTATTTACATATCTTCTTACACTCCATATAGTAACGCTTCTCATTCGCCTCACCCATGGAAAAGGTCTTTCTCGGCAAAACTCCATCCTTTATTACGCCGATAAACAAATCTTCCTTTAAGACCTCCGGAAGAAAAATTCCCACATTCCCCTCTTTCATTCCAAGCTGTTCCACTACATCCATTCCATGAATATAATCAATTCTGCTTTCGCTGTGGGAAGCCAGAAAATCGTCCAAAAATGACTGAAGGGCTGCCACAGCAATTCCCCACTTAGAATTCAGCACCTTTAAGATTTTCCGTCCTCTCGCACTGCAAAGCGTAAAGCTATGTATTACGTCACCTTTTACATCCGGCTTTGCCTGACCGCCTGCTTCTTCCAGTTGCGTTTCATCTGCAATTATGAGCCGGCATCCCTGTTCCTCATAATATTTTCCTGCTGCACAGAGCAACTCCTCCTCATCAACATTGAAAACCACCCTGTGAATCGGTTCTATCTCCAAACTTTTATCCTGTATATTGACAACCTCACAGAGACAAAATCTTGCAGGATGATTCTTCTTTTCTTCCTCCGTTAAATCCTTTTTTATGTTTTCCCATGCCGCCTTGGCTGTCGCCATGGAATGGTTACCGTCTCCCACTGCAAAATTGAGAAGGGGATAATCCTCCTTTAAATGATATCTTTCACGAAATATCTCCGGCTCTGCAAGCTGTTCAATCTTCAGCATAATATCATCTGTAATTTTGCCCTCTGGAATAAGCCAGCCTGAAATGTGCCCGCCTTTTTGCATTAATTCGGTATCATAGATTTGCTGATACCGGTTTTTTGCTGCCATCAACGGCTCAATAACCGTACAATCCGGGTCGTCAATTAACAGCATAATATGTGGCAGCTCCACTGCCGCCTTCTGTCTCACGCGAAGCCGGGGTGGAATCCGCTCCTCCACAGTCATCTCCGTAGGCCGCACCAGAGAATGTGCCCCTTTCTTGTATTCATATGCTTCCAAATCAATCTCAACCACCAGCCCACACCTGGAATATTTTTTCCCAAAGCTGCGTTCCACCAGCATAAATCCCCTTGGCTGCTGCTGCAATGTTCCGTCTGCCAGATACTTCTCCATGGTTTGGTGTATCTCCGCAACCCTCTCTGCCTCATCCGCCTCCTCCAGATATACCTCGGGTAAAATCAGATGCAGGGCCGACGCCGCAGTTCCTACTATCTCCTCCGTTTCCTTCCAGTATTCCGGCTGGGAGGTATACTGGTCACATGCGATAACTGACCATTTATACAAGTCCGTCCCTTCCTTTGGCATCATAATCTGTGGCACTCGTAAACAATTCATTGCATAATCTCCTTTTATATCAAATATATCAAACATACTCAGCAAAAAATACCGTTATAAATATGTCTGTACTTCCTGTTTCCATATCCCCATGAGTCTTTCCAGCGAAAACGCCGCATTAGCCGGGCTGGTAGAGGGAAGCTCCGTTATTGGCAGACCAATCTCCTCATCCTGGTATTTCCGGTACAGCTTTGCCGATGTCTTTCCGTTTGCAAATACTGCCTTTATATCGGATTTTTCAACAATACCCATTATATCTGCCGGCACTACATTCCGGATGCTGCTGTCACTGGAACCGATAATGTCACAGCTCTCTATCACATCATAGATGGCAACCCGCTTCCTCAAGAGCATACTTTTCTTTTCCTCTACAGACTGCGGTGTCTCTTCCTCCAAAATCCCCGACAGAACCTTCCAAAACCGGTTCTGGGGATGTCCATAATAAAACCCCATCTCTCTGGACTTCACAGAGGGAAAGCTTCCCAAAATCAGAATCCTTGAATCTTTATTATAAACCGGTTCAAATGGCTGTGTAACATGCTGATATTCACCCACTGCTTTAACCTGTCCTTCCGCTGCAAATTACCCGTCACCCTTCCGGGTCTGATTCAGGCTATGTTCCTGTTTGTTTACCTGCTAAATATCATACCATACACCAAAATGTGAACGCAAGGAAAACACATTCGTTTTGTGGAAAAAAAACTCTTCCCATTACGCTTGCCCGTTCAGAAGCCTGAGCAAAGCCTGTGTACGAATTGGCTTTGCCACATATCCGTTCATGCCGCATTCCTCTGCTTTTCCTTCATCTGCCTCATATGCACCTGCCGTACATGCATAAATACGGACGCTGCCTGCATCCTCCCTTTTCAATGACCGGATTGCTTTTGCCGTCTCGTATCCGTTCATCACCGGCATTTTAAGGTCCATTAAAATAATATCTATTTCACCGGGTTTCGAACTTTGAAACCTTTCCAAAACCTCCTCTCCGTTTTCTGCCCATGACACATGATATCCTCCCTTTCTTAGAATTTCCATCAAAATTTCCGCATTCAGCCGGTCATCCTCCGCCACTAGAACATTTTGTTTCTCCAATTCAGCTTCTATCGCTTCAGTCCCATCACAAAATGAAACCTCCTGTCCTTCTTCACATATCTGTGCAGGCAGAATAACCGTAAAACAGCTTCCCTCTCCCAACTTGCTGGAGACCTGGATATCACCGCCCATTTTTCTCATCAAATTGTAGCTAATTGCCATCCCAAGCCCTGTTCCATGCATATTATCCTTTGTATTCCGCTTCTCCTGCGCATAGGAATCAAAAATATGCTCTATAAAATCCTCCCCCATTCCATATCCGTTATCTGTAATTCGGAAAGTTGTGGTTACCATCTGGTTTTCTGTCATTTCCTGTGTTACGTCAATCTGTATTTTCCCATTTTCCGGAGTAAATTTCACTGCATTTTCAACAATGTTCACCAAAACCTGTTTTATGCGTACCGCATCCCCTATAATGCAAGGGCTTTTCCAATCTGCCCGAATCTGATAATCAATATTTTTCGCCAATACACGTCCTCTCATGACAAGTCCAACAGTGCGAAATGTCTGTTCCAAAGACAGAGGCACTTTTTCTAAAACCATATTATCCTGTTCAAGCTTCGCCATATCTAACATATTATCTGTCAGCAATACCAGGTAATCCAATATTTCCTGGGATTCCTGTATGTATTTTTCCAGCGCTTCCCTGTCTTCCATATCATACCGCATTAACTGATTCAATCCAACAAGACTGTTTAACGGGGTACGGATTTCATGGCTCATTTCTGTCAGGAATTCTTGTTTCTTTGACATAATACATTACTCCTGTTTTCCTCATATTATAACAACTGGATACTGCATATTATATTGAAATATATAAACGAATTTTGTTAAAAATTCAATAGTTATTTGTTATTATGGTTTATTTGTAAACATTTTAAATCAAAAAATATAGCCAGCAGTCTTATTTTTTTCTCTCTTTCCTCTTGCAAAATTTCAATAAAACTTCTATAATAATGTTGTTATTTGCAGATATGGTTCATCGGTAGAACGCTAGCTTCCCAAGCTGGAAAGGGGGGTTCGACTCCCCTTATCTGCTTATTACAAAAACGAAAAGAAATCCGCCAATCCCAGTTAAATCAAGGGTTGGCGGATTTGTTGCTTTTACTTTGACAAGATTTCTATTTACCATACTATAGCCTCATCCGTCAGAAGCTCCAGCACTGCATACGCTTTCTGTCCCAATTCCTCCTCCAGAGGTATTTCCCGGGCACGCTGGTTTATCTCCTCCGGCAAATCGTATATGTCAATTACCTGTAATCCCCTGTCCTCATAATACCGGTGAAGATACCGTTTACTTGCATGATTACTGCTGGACAGGAAAAAATTCTTGTGCATATCTTCCTTTACATTCATCTCTTTTGCAATAAAATCAATCCAACTGGTAAAGGTATTCAGATTATAGTCATTCAAAGAATATCCTACAAATAAGAATATATGGTCAATCAACAGGGATTTTAGAAATGTTTCCATAAGCCGATGTGTCTCTGAATATTGCAGATAATCCGTTTCCTTAAATACAATATCCTTTATGTTATCAATGTCTCCATGCATTTTAATCAGATAGTGTTCTGCCTCTGCCTGGAACAAATCTTTATCCTGCCGGATAATTGCATAATCTGACACCACCTGGTCCATGAGTTTGTCATAGTTGGTGGTAACAATGTGCTTTGGATGAATACTTGCAATCAGTTCATTTAATATATTAGGCACTGCATCAGGAGAAATAATTTCCCTCAATGTCTCATAATACTCCTTGTGTCCATCACTGTCGTCCATTCCATAATAATACTGGGGGATGCGGATATATTCATTTGTAGACAGACGTTCCACAGGATAACCAATCTTTTCTGCAAACACCCTGACCATTTGCCCCCAAGTTGGAACATTTGAATTTTTTGAAACGCCGGCTCCCACAAATATAACCAGTTTGTTGCGCCTAAGTGAAGACCTTATATCCTCTATCATTTGATAAAATTTCCTGTCATAATCTGACCGTCCCATTTTCCTCTCCTTATACCTATCCTGTTATTTAGATAATTGCGAAACTCTTTATTTCAAAATGTGAGTTGTGCAAATATAACAAATTTATGTTTGTAGGACATTTGAGATCGTCAGTGATTAGCGAGGTGTTTTCGAGCTTAGCACTGCTACGTTCTCAATCAAGTGTAAACGGTCCGAAAAGCATATTTGTTATATTTGTACAACGCAGGCTTTCAAAAAATGAGTTTCGCAATTACCTAATCCTGTTATTATAAACACTAATATCCTTCCCGGCGCCGCTCCAGCCGGTTTTGTTTGCGCAAAACTGCCCCTTCCCATTCTGCTTTCTGGCTTTCTGTCTCTACAATCAATGGAGGAACCGGAACCGGACGGTTATTCTTCCCCATCGCCACCATGACAAAATAGGCGCGATTAATAGGCCGCCGCATACCTTCCATATCCTCGATATAGGTATCTATCCTGACCTCCATTGAAGTATTTCCGGTATAGGTAACATACCCGATTAATACCAGCAGGTCATTTACATATGCTCCTGCCTTAAAATTCAGATTATCAATTGCAGCAGTAGTAACATTGGCGGTCTGGCAATGTCTTTTTGCAACAATACCGGCCAGTTCATCTATCATCTGCAACAGAGCTCCCCCAAACAGCCGTCCGGCTCCATTCAAATCCTTCGGATGGACTACATGCATTTTCTCTGTTCTTGAAAAGTCTACGGTTCTGCCTTCCATAAATATCTCCTTTTTCCCATTTTGAAAACGACCATTCAGGCTGGGATTTTTCATCATCATATCACAAACTCTGTCACAATTCTATTATAAAAATAACATTATGCTGCTTCGTCCTCTTTTGTATATACATTTGGATTATTATTATTCGGACACTTTATTGTAAACACAAGGCTAAGTGCCTGTTTTTCATCCAATTCGGAAGCATTTACTCCGAAGTAATTCACTGCTGCTGCCTGCACCCCATAACAGTTTTCCCCAAAATAGATAATATTACAATACATCTCTAAAATCTCATCCTTCGTATACTCTTTTTCCAGTCTGTTTACTACAAAAAGCTCCCCAATTTTACGCTCTATTTTCTTTTCGGAAGAAAAACACAGATTCTTTGCCAGCTGCTGTGTTATAGTGCTTCCCCCCTGCACAAATGCACCTGCCTTTAAATCCACAACAGCCGCACGCACAATACTTTCCATATTAATTCCCCTATGTTCATAAAATTGTTTATCCTCTGATTCCAGCAGCTGTGTTTTAAACTCGGAAGAGATTTCATCTAATGAAATAAAGTACTCCCTATTTCGAACTGCTGCAATCCGTTCTTCCAAGCTCTCTTCCTGCATCGCTTTCTGGTACATTTTATATCCCTTCACTGTCAAAAAAGTGCCAGTAAACAGAGCTAATATGCTTCCTGCCACAAATAAACATACTGCTATTTTCCATAATTTCCGAATCATTGCACCGAAAAGCTTTGTTCTCCATCCCATAAAAATTGCTCCCTTCTTATTTTCTCGTTCTGTACAGCCAACAGCTAACCTCTTTGATTCTGTGACTTTAGTATAAGAAAAAATGGGGAGCACTGCCATAATCCAGGCTTACATTTACCTTACAAAATTGTAACGGTGGTATCGTTTTTTGTGTGCCGCATGTACCGCAAACCGAATATCTTCATCAAAAGGATACAATAACACCGCCGTCATTGGCATACAAAGAACTGATTCCTCTTGTATCAATTACCATGGACTCTTTAAAATGATACCGTTCCATCAATTCCTTTTCCACCTGTTTTGCCCGTTCACGGCAGTTACAATTGGCAATAATGACTGTTTTTTCTGTGAGGTTTTCTCCCACTTCTCCCACAAAAGCTACCATCTTTCCAAGTGCTTTTTTAATCCCTCTCGCCTGCCCTGCCTGAGCAATACTTCCATTAACCGCCTTCATATACGGTTTAATATTAAGAGCAGATGCCACTAACGCCTTAACCCCGGTCAGACGGCCATTCTTACGGAGTGTTTCTAAAGATTCCAGAACAAAAGTAGTCTGCATTTTCTCCCGAAATGCAGTAACCTTCTCCACCAGTGTTTCAAATTCCATTCCCGCCAAGGCATATTCCTCAATTAAATGAGCCAAAAGCAACTGACCGCTGGAGGCTGACTTGGAATCAAATACATGTATTTTCGTGTCCGGATGCTCCTCCTGATACATTCTCTTTGCAAGCTGGGCGCTGTTATAAGAACCACTCAGCTGAGCAGAAAGCGTCACCACATAAACATGTTCTGCACCCTCAAAGCTTTCCATGTAGGTCTCTGGGGATGGGCATGCTGATTTTGGACATCCCTGATATGCTGCTACTCTCTTTAAAAAATCCGCCTGGTCAAAGTTCTCGTCATCTACTATCTCATAATTGCCCACATCAATTGTCAAGGGAACAGATACAATATACTCTTTCTCCAAATCTTCTGGTATAAAGTCCGTACAGCTGTCGCCAATAATCTTAAATTTCATAATTATATCCTCACAATTCCATTTTGTTTCATCCAACCATTACACATAGTTTTATTTACTACATATAATAGCATGTTATGTATCCTTTGTGAAGTATTATTTTCTATGAACCTTCCATTATGGCTAAACCGCTTCTTTCCCTGCCGCTCTATATAAGTATTACTTTTTCGGATTATTTTTAAACCAAATTCTCTATTTTTCCGTACCCTTATCCCTTTTCCACTCCAATATCTCCTCTAACCGTTCTCTTACCTGTCGTTCCTGCCCCTGCTCCGTGGGCTCATAGTACCGCCTGTCTGCCAGTGCATCTGGCAGGCATCGCATTTTTGTCAGTTTTTCCTCCGTATCATGGGCATAAATATATCCCTTTCCGTAATTCATTTCCTTCATCAGATTTGTTGGTGCATTACAAATATGTAGTGGAACCGGCTCTGCCGGAAGCTCCCTCACATCTGCTTTGCAGGCTTCGCATGCCCTGTAAAGTGCATTGGATTTTGGAGCCATGGATAAATACACAACTGCATGGGTTAAATGTACATCACATTCCGGCATTCCCAGAAAATGACATGCCTGATATGCCGCAACTGCCACCTGAAGCGCATTGGAATCCGCCATACCGATATCTTCGCTGGCAAAACGCACTAATCTCCTTGCAATATACAACGGGTCTTCCCCTCCGTCCAGCATTCGGCACATCCAGTAAACTGCCGCATCCGGGTCACTGTTACGCATGGATTTATGAAGTGCGGATATCAAATTATAATGTTCTTCCCCATTCTTATCATATAACAGAGAACGCCGGTTCATGCATTGGGCAAGCACTTCCCCGTCCACACACAATACGCCTTCCTCATTCATCCGTCCATTAAACACCGCCATCTCTAATGTATTCAATGCCGTTCTTGCATCTCCGTTTGAAAATCTTGCAATTGCTGATAAATGGGAATTCTCTATGGCAATTCGCATATTGCCAAGTCCTTTGGAACTTTCCAAAGCATGCTGTAAAAGCTTTGTCAAATCGTCCTCCTCTAATGCCTTCAGAATAAATACCTTACACCGGGAAAGCAGCGCAGAGTTAATTTCAAAGGAAGGATTCTCCGTTGTAGCGCCTACCAGTATGATACTCCCCTTTTCCACAAAAGGCAGAAATGCATCCTGCTGTGCCTTGTTAAAACGGTGAATCTCATCTGCAAACAGCAGAGTCCGGATTCCCATCTTACGGTTTGCCTCTGCCTGATTCATTACCTCTTTCACTTCTTTAATCCCACTGGTTACAGCACTGAATTCTACAAATTCTGCCTTGGTCTGCTTTGCAATAATCCGGGCTAAAGTAGTCTTGCCTACTCCCGGAGGCCCCCAGAAAATCATGGAAGATATCTGGTCCTTCTCAATTAACTGACGGAGAATTTTCCCCTCTCCAATCAGATGCTTCTGTCCCACATATTCATCCAGATTATCCGGCCTTAAGCGGCTTGCCAGCGGTGCTGTCTTTTCCCGGTCATCAAATAAGCTTAATTGTTCCATAGCGATGTATCCCCTTTATTCCATAAATACAATTGAAAACCCAAAGAACAAATGTTCTGTTTTATCTTAACATGTATTTTCTTAAATTACAACCTCTAACAAACCTTTAGTGAGACTTAAATTGAAAAGCAAGCATTCCACCCTGTTTTTCCACGCAAATAAAAAAGAGTCAATGGAGTATGATTTATGTACTATCCATTGTCTCTATATTATTAATCGTCAGCCGCCGCGTGTTCCTCCGGGAAAATCTATGCTTGAACCGAGACACCGGCGATACATTGTAACAATGCACTCCTCCCGGAACTGACGATATATACAATTATATTCCTTATGCCCCAAATAGGCAACACTAACCTCCCAGTGTCACATCCTGTCTGCCATACCATTCCAATGCATTTATAAAATCCGCATCCGTATAATCCGGCCACAAATGCTCCTCCACATAAAAATCCGCATATACAGACTGAATCGGCAAAAAACCGGAAAGCCGCCGCATACCACCCCAGCGAATTATCAAATCAATTCTGGAAATATCACTGGAATATGGTTTTCCATCCTTCTCAATATGGGACAAATCCCACTGCCATCCATAATTGACCAGGAAATTCACCCGGATTCCTCCCCCATGGACCGGTGTACGTGTAGTATAAGGCATAAGCTCCTTCGGAAAACACTTGGAACTACTGTCACCAATCACGAGCAAGTCCGCCCCTTCTTCTGTCAGCATTTCCACCGCCTTTACACAGGCTTTCTGAAATGCCTTAAACTGTTCTGCCGGCCGCTTACAATTATCCACTGTAAAGCCATAATATGTGATTTCTTTTATCCCATTTTCCTTTGCCATTTGCAACAGCTTAAGACCTGGTTCTAAACCATATCCATATCCGTCCTGTTTTTTCAGTCCCTGTCCTTCTGCCCACCGGCGGTTTCCATCAGGAATGATACCGATATGCTGTGGTTTATGTTTGCCCATATGCATCACCTCATAAATGAGTATTACCATACTTTCCCGTTCTAATACCTCTTTCTTTCCTGCTGATTCGCTGCAATCCGCACATAAACTGATTCCGGAAGAAATCTTCCAAAGGTCATAGCCAGCTTCATTGGCAGCGTTGGAATAATCACAACCTTTCTCTTAACCATCTGGTTTAATGCGTACCGTACACAATAATCAGAACGGATTCCTTTCATCATAAATTTCACATTTGCCACCCGGTTAAACTCTGTATCCACCGGACCGGGGCACAAGCATCCGATATAAACCGGACTGCCACATTCCCGCAGTTCCTCCGCAATGGCTCTTGTCAAGCTCGTTACATACGCCTTTGTTGCATAATAAGTCGCCATATATGGACCTGCCGGCATCAGCCCTGCACAGGAAGCAACATTTAAGATATAGCCAAAATGCTGCTCCCCCATTTTCTTAAGCATAAGCTTTGTAAATAAATGAACTGCCTTGACATTCAGCTGTATCATGGACATCTCTTTTTCCAAATTCGTTTCGGAAAATCTTCCACACTCTCCAAACCCGGCATTGTTGATAAAAATCGCAATCTCTTTACCCTGAACTGCCTCAAATACGCGGTAACACTCTTCTTCCTTTGTCAAATCCGCTGCAACAACCTCGCACTCTGTTTTCAAATGCTTTGCCAGCTTTCCCAGACGCTCTTCTCTTCTTGCCACCAGCACTAATTTATATCCCTTTGCAGATAACTTCTTTGCAAATTCCACTCCCAGACCGGCACTTGCACCGGTAATCACTGCATATTTTTTCATACTACACCTTCCTTACCTTTGATTTTCCTTAGTATAACCATATCCACCTTTGATAAATCAATTCCGAACAGAACCGCATTTTTCAGAATTTTCATTTGACTTCTGCTCCATTGCATCTAATGTTCGCATAACAGTCAAAACCTTATGTATCGCTCTAATATCTTTACGGTCAACCCAGTCCTTCATCCACTCCTTCCAGTCACTCAAACTCATCTCCTGCTTTTTCTCCTGTGTACTGTCACATGTGCGGTTATTGTCTGCCATCTTTCATCTGCTCCTTTCCAAATTATAACATTTTCCTTCAACAATTGCATTCATTTGAATATATTCTATATATATAACAATCAATAGAGTATGTCAATTGCTTTTATACTCGACCGATTGCCTTTTTTTCTCTTTTCTGTTATATTGAAAAAAAATATGAGGTGAATATATGCATATCGGAAAACAAATAAAATATTACAGACAGCTACAAGGTTATACCCAAAAAAGACTTGCCGAAGAATGCGGACTGGCTGTCGGTACAATTCAGCAATACGAACTGGAAAAGCGCGAGCCCAAACTGGAAATGCTTATCAAAATTGTAAATGTATTGAACATCAGTATGGATACCCTGTTGGGATATAGTTCTCAGCCAAATAATCGCACGTTTCCCTCAGATGATGAAATCGCTTTGTTAAGATATTATCACATATTAAATGAAACCGGAAAAGCGAAAGCCATTGAACAAATTGAAATGCTTACAAAAATCCATGAATACAAAAAATAACATAAGCGGCAGCTGCAAAAGACCAAGCTGCCGCTACTTTTATGGCAATCCTAATTTATATTTGGGAAAAAAAGTATATTATGTTATAATTTAGTTATCTTATGGGATGGTACAAAAAAATTATTATGAGGTGATGGTATGGCAAAAGAAAAGGAATCATTGGTCTTTACCAATGACAAATGTATTGGGTGCAACAAATGTATTAGTGTATGCAGTTGTACTGGCGCATGTATATCTCACGAAGTGGATGGGGCAAACCGCATTGATGTAGACGGCAGCAAATGTATTGCCTGCGGCGCCTGTTTTGATGTCTGTGAACATAATGCCAGAGAGTACCGGGATGATACGGAGCGTTTCTTTGAAGATTTAAAATGCGGCGAACGTATTTCCATTCTGATTGCTCCGGCATTTAAAGCAAATTACCCAACAGAATATGAAACAATACTAGGTGGTTTAAAAAAGCTCGGCGTTAACCACATGATTAGCGTCTCTTTTGGAGCAGATATTACAACATGGGGATATCTCAACTATGTAAAACAACATAATTTTCAAGGGGGAATTTCTCAACCCTGCCCTGCTGTTGTGGGCTATATTGAGCGGAATCTGCCGGAATTGCTTCCAAAGCTATTCCCTGTGCAAAGTCCAATGATGTGCGCTGCCATCTATGCTAAAAAGGAAATGAAAATAACAGACAAGCTGGCATTTATCAGCCCATGCATAGCCAAAAAAATGGAAATTGATGACCCTAATAATAAGGGATATATATCCTATAATGTAACCTTTGACCACCTGATAAAATACATACATCAGCATCCTGTGTCAGGCGAGTTTCATTCAGACGAAATTGAATATGGATTAGGTTCTATCTATCCTATGCCAGGGGGACTGAAAGAAAATGTATACTGGTTCCTTGGAGAAAGCGTATTCATCCGCCAGATAGAGGGAGAAAGACATATGTACCACTATCTGGAACAAAATAAAAACAAAATTGCCAAGGAGCAGACTCCTTATCTGTTTATTGATGCACTAAATTGCTCTAATGGCTGTATATATGGAACCGGCTGTGAAATCGAAAAGGGCAAGACCGATGACCCGCTTTGCAACCTCCTGCAAATACGGGAAGAATCTAAAAACAACCAACGGAAAAGTGCATGGTCAAAGAAGCTCACACCTGAACAACGCTTTAAACGTCTTAACCAGCAATTTTCAACGCTTCATTTAGAAGACTATCTCCGCAGCTATACAGACCGCTCTGCAGAATGTACCTATAAACAGCCAACCGACGCAGAACGGAATCGCATATTTGAGGAAATGAATAAGCATACACCAGAAGAACGCTCCATCAACTGCTCCTGCTGCGGCTATGATTCCTGCCAGCAAATGGCAGATGCTATCTTCAATGGCTTTAACCAAAAAAACAACTGTATTTATTACATAAAGAAAGAGGTAGAAAAACAAAAAGAAACCGCTGAAAAGCTTGTAGAGGAGTTAAATGCTGATAACCAGACAATTGAAAATCAGCATCAGTTAATCATTGATACAGTCCATGATATCAACAAGGAGTTTGCCAAACTATACCACTCTGTGGATGATATGGCAGCAAGCAATGAAAGCAACGCTGCAGAAAGCTCTGAGATATCCGACAATATTATGAATGTCACCAAATTCTGTGAAGAATTGACCAATTCCATGACTGAAATTAATTCTTTTCTGAATGAATTAACACAAAACAATACGGAAGTTGTAAACATAGCTTCCCAGACAAATATGCTTGCATTAAATGCCAGCATTGAAGCAGCACGTGCCGGTGAAAGCGGACGAGGCTTCGCTGTAGTTGCAGATGAGATTAATAACCTGGCAAAAGAATCCAGCGAAACCGCCAACCGCAGTAATGCAAGCCAGGAAAAAATCGTACATTCTGTGAGTACAATTTTAGAAAATACGAAAAAGCTCAATGAAATTATTGACTCTGTAAATGACCGTACACAAAATCTGGCTGCTTCCTCAGAGGAAATTGCTGCATCCGTTTCTGCGATACTGAATACAGCCAATCAAATCAAGGAAAGACTGCAAATATTGGGTGACGCTTAATTTTTCCAAAGCATCACCACATAACTGCTTTTTAAGCTTAAAATAACTCAAAAAATGCACAAGCCTGTCCAGCCTGCCATTAACAGCTGCCGCATGCTTGTGCATTTTCCAAAGGTAAATGCCTTAATTTAGTCTAATTCCAACACTTTTGCAAATCCTGCCACAATATTATTACGGACAATTTTCTTCTTTTCTTCAGGCAGTTTATCTACAATCCCCGGCACATAGAACTCTGATGCTGTAAACAAGATATCTACCCTTTCATAGCCCTCCATGTACTCTTCCATCATCTGGACAAATGCCGTATAATTTTTATCATCTTTTACTTCGCTTTCCCCTTCCTGCCACTCTCCCATTACATATGCATATTTGTTGGAATCTTCTGAAAAATAGATTGCAGATAACGGTTTACAGGAAATGCTTTTTCCATTAAAGATACTTTCATAGATTTGATAATATCCAAAGGTTCCATGTAAATCATCCTCACTGCTAAGATATTTCAATTCACCGGATTCATTTTGATATACATCAATACAATTTGACGGCAGATACCCATCTGTTTTTATAAAAGAATCATTATCATTATATGCCGCACCTGCAATGATTTTCCCACAATAAACTACCTTTTCATCTTCTAGAGTGAAAACAAAAGTCAAATCCTTTCCAGAATAAATTGGAAGTGTCACCAGCATTTCCCTCTGCCCATCCAAATTCAAATCAGCAAGCTGCATATGCCAGCTTGTATCGGAATATCTTTCGATATTCTTATCACTAAGCCAATCATATTCCATGTATGGATGAATTTCTTCATTCCAATCTATGTTTTCCAATTCTGCTTCTGTCATTATCAGTTCTATTTCATAATTTGCAACAGCCGCCTCCATAGCTGGGGCCTCAAATGTTTCCTCCTCCACAACTAAAGTTTCAACCGTTTTCTCCGCCGCAGTCGGGGTTCCACATGCACATAAATTGCATAAAACCATAATATATGATAACAATATGACATACTTTAATTTCATTTCTTCCTCCTCTCTGGCATTTCTCCTGATTTAGTATTTATACATCCCTCAAAGATTGTAAAGACAATTCATCTGATTTTATATTATACCACAAGGGCATATATTCTCACTAAACTCGGCTCTGCCTCATTAAGTGTTCATATTATACCACAAGGGCATATATTCTCACTAAACTCGGCTCTGCCTCGTTAAGTGTTCATATTATACCATACTTTATCGTACTGTAAAAATTAAAATGCAAAAAAGCTGCCAATTACGGCAGCCTTCATGCTTTAAAACAGATAAAATTTACTCTGCGAAAACTTACTTATAGTCCTCCTAAAACTATATCAACTCTTTAATCTTAAGTGCTTTGTCAATGTTACCCTCTACCTTCAATTTTCCAAAGGTAAATGCCTTAACTGGGTCTAATTCCCCGGTAACAATCTTAAATAAGTTCTCTGCAGAACAGATAAACAACGCATCCCTGTCGTAATATTCATAAGGTTCAATGGATAATGTGCCATCCTTTACCTCTGCATAGAATGACCCGGCACCCTCACCGGTAATATTAAACTGGTATGCCAGATGTTCCTTTACATCGCTTACATCTGTATCCTTAAACATATCTTTAAATTTGTTGAAAACCTCTTCATAAGTCATAGCACGCTTCCTCCTTCATACTGTTAGCTAACAATGTCCACTATTTAATCAATTCAACATTGATATTTTATCGCATAATAAACATCGTGAACTGATTTGTCTATTATTTTATCATACTAACATAAATGCTGCAACTTAGAAAATTAAATTTCACAATTTTTTCTCAATCTCTTTTATCATGATTTTCAGTGCTTTTATTCTGGCATATTTTTTGTCATTCGATTCCAATACATACCACGGTGCAAAAGAAGTACTGGTTTTTTGCAGCATTTCATTCACTGCATCCTCATACAAATCCCATTTTTCCCGGTTCCGCCAGTCCTCATCCGTAATCTTCCACTGCTTTTCCGGTGTATTCTGCCGAAGCGTAAAGCGTTCTAACTGAGTATCCTTATCAATCTGCACCCAGAATTTAATCACTACTGCTCCCCAATCGGAGAGCTCCTTTTCAAATTCATTTATCTCATTGTATGCGCGCTGCCAGTCATTTTCACTGCAAAAACCCTCTAACCGTTCCACCATGACACGTCCATACCATGTGCGGTCAAAAATTGCAATGTGTCCATCCTTCGGCAGCCGGTTCCAGAAGCGCCACAGATAATGCCTTGCCTTCTCATGTGGCTCCGGACTGGCTATAGGATGTACTTCATAGCCCCGTGGGTCTAATGCGGCTGCAATCCGTTTGATATTTCCACCCTTTCCCGCTGCATCCCAGCCCTCATAGGCAATAATAACCGGTATCTTTTTGCGGTATAATTCATTATGTAACTCCCGAAGCCTGTTCTGGCATGCCTTCAACTGTTCCCGGTATTCCGTCTCGGTCAAGGTCTTATCCAGGGAAATCTCTGCCAGCTTCGGCATGCTCTTCAGACGAAATGGATTCTGGAGAATGGGTACTGCATGGGAGCTGTTCATCAATGCCGTATCAATTCCCTTTATCAGGATTTCCAGCATCTGCAGCTCTGCCCATTTCTTACTCTTGGAATCAATCAGATACCAAGGAGCCGTAGACTGGTTTGTATCCTCAAGATAATTGTCATATACCTGAAGACATTTGTCATAATTTTTATTCTGCCACAAATCATCCTGGCCTACACGCCATTTCGTATTTTTTTCCTGTAATAAATCATCCAGCCGCTTTCTTTGTTCTTTTTCATCAATCTGGAAGAAAAACTTCATGACCAGATATCCGTTATCGGTGAGCTGACGTTCAAACCGCCGGATACTTACAATGCGCTCCCTATATTTCTCTTCTTTTAAAGCTCCGTGCAGATAATCCCCCGTCACTTCACCCATCCAGCCACCGTCAAAAAACATAAATTTTCCAGCCTCTGGAATCTTCACAAAATGGCGGTACAAAAACGGTTTCCGCCTCTCCTCTTCCGTTGACCCTTTCATAACCGCTACCTTGAAAAAGCGCGGGTCCATGTTCCGGATAAGCTTTCCGAGTACACTGCCCTTTCCCGCCGCTCCCCAGCCTTCTATCAATACCAATACCGGAAGCTTTTGCTCCTTCACGGCTATCTGCTTTTCTGCAAGGGTAGCCCTTGCCGCCTGCAGCCGCCTTTCCATTTCCTCATCCGATGGTTTTTCAGGCCTGTTCCACTCTCTTAACATAAGCACCTTCTCCTTTCGTAAGCTCCCTGTTCCTTTTTATTATTTCCGCTCCCCATTTCCACGTATTTTTGCATATACAATCACATTAAATTCCCCTTTCAAAATACAATCTGTTCCATAATGTAAGGGTCCTTGATTTTCTGATCCTGTGCAAACAGTAACACCTTTGCCATAATCTCAGCCGTCTTTGGATCATCATCTATAAATGGCAGGAATATCTTGCCTCTGTTCTGGGAATGCACCGGAAGCACGTTAATCTGATGCCCGCCAACCTGATGAATCACACCACTGCCAAGATGAATGCTATATTCCGCATACTTCCCTTTCACAAATGCATGGTTTCCTTCTAATGTAACATTCTTAAGCTTAAAGAGTTCCAAATTGAACTGTACAATTACCTTTCGCATCTCAATGGTAGAATGACTGGTCAATGGGTCCACACCACCGGCGTGAGCTACACTAACTGCCAAATCCGTATCCCGCATAACCTCAGAATATACAATATCCGGCACCTCGAAAAGCTTCATCTGGCGGAAGGTCTTTCTGTCATAAAATACAACATATTCCAGGGTCGGTTCTTCCGTATCTGCCGGTGAAAACCAATCCGCCATTGCATAAATGGTGGCAATAATATTTTCCTTATAATAAATCTTCTGCAATCCGTTCTCATAGTCTGCAACCCAGCGCCGGTTCTTCAAAGCCGCTACCGTCTTTGCCGGCTGAATTTGATTTCCGGCAAACATTCTGGACTTATCTGCTTCTGCCTCTTCCGGAAGCTTCACATAAAGTTCGCGGAATACCTGCTTAAACGGCTGCTTTCTGCCTGTCTCCTGCTGCCGTGTGAAGAACAGCTTCTGATACTCTGCCCAGCATCCTGTCCGATATAGGTCATACGGGTGTGCTACACGAAGCTTTTGATTTGCTTCCAGTGAGATTCCATGTCCCTGTACATCTTTCATTCCTTCTCCGGTTTCTGATAATACTCCGAGTCGTATACCAGCAATCATGTCCGCTTCCTGCTCCATATCAGAAACTGCATTCGTTTCATCCTCCACACCGGGAATCACATAAACCAGATTCGTAAGAATTGCCTTTGTCACCGGATTCCTGCACAGCTTCTGCAGTTCGCCATAGGTATAGTATTCCCGCTCCTCCATTGCCCGTTCAAACATCTGTACACACCGGGAATACTGATTTTTCAGCTTCGTCGCAAACTCCCTAATTGCCAAATATGCTTCATCCTTCTTTATAGCTGCCGGTACCGATTTCAACTTCTTACCTGCCTTCTGAATACAGAGCTCCGCCTTGCCCTGTGCATTGACTATAATCTTACATTCATACTCACCAATCCTAACGCCTTCAAAATAATCTGCATTTGAAGTAACCAATGCGGTCTCCATAGCAAGAATTAATCTCAAATCGTCTGCATACCCTGCTGTGGTTGCCAGATTTTTCAGTGCAACCTCCACACATTTTGCCTCACTTGCCCGGCGCTGTGCACCAAACTGCTTACTTTCCTTCAGAAACTCCTGTAAGTATTCGTAGCGGTGTAACTGGTCTGCCTCATCCACCACTGGCAGGATACCATAACTCATCAGCAAATCTTTGTTTCTCTTTTCGTCTATGGTCTGCTCCAATTCTTCCCTTGTTACCTTTCCCAAGGCAGCATCTGCATACTTTCTGGCGCGGGCATGCTTATTACCATCGGAGATATATTTTGCTGCCTTGTAAAGCTTCGAGAACATATCCTCACCCAGTTTTTCGTATGCTTCAAAGAACCAGTCCACATCAAAACAACCGGCATTCAATTCTTCCGGAGTAAGAGGCGTATACTTTGCAATCATCGCTTTTTTCTTATCGTCAAAGCGTTCGTTCATGTGCGCCATGAAATAATAACAGCCACTTTTAAATCCATCACATCCTAGATATTCCTGCACCAAATCCAGCCATTGCGGCGCATACATTGCAGTTTCAATCAGACGCTCCTTAGAAATCTTTTTCTGCTTGATTTCTCTGGCAAGCTGCTCTGCTGTATCCTCTGCCAAAGGATGGCACACCTGTAACAAATGGCTTAAGCATCCCCTTTTCCCGGTATCCGAACTCCAGTAATAATAGGTACTACGGTCTAAGGTATCCCTCCCAAGTGCTGTTAATATAGCCATTAACCGATTTAATCCATAGACACAGGTAATCTGCTTTACTGCTTCAGAAAATACAGTTGCAGAATCGCCACGCTTTAACTCTACATCCAGAATTGTATCTACAATCTTCTGATAAAATTCTTTTCCTGCCTGATAAAATTTGGACTCCGTATCAACCGTTCTCTTATCCAAATCAACCTGCATATAGTTCTCCAAATGCCGCAAATCCAGTATAGTCAGCGTTTCCTTCATAAAGCAGCCCAACTGCTCCACGGCAAGAGAAAGTCCCAGTGTTTCAAAGGCATACCGATACACAAGGTCTGCCGGAATCAAACCAAGGGTATATGCTTTTATGTAGCTATACATGGATAGATAATTACTCTGCTGTTGGCGGGCATAATATTTTCGTGCCTCTTTCTGCATTTTCTGAAATTGATATGCTTCATCCAGCCGATATAAGGTATAGAATGTCTCCGCAAATTCAGAATCATCCTTCCACTGGCTGACCCGTCCTGACAAATGCCCGAACTTCTGACTCTCTACAAAAGCTAATGGAGTATTGTCAGACCAAAACGACCTGTCTTTTCGTTCCGGCTTCTCATACCATTTCCGGTTTTCCGGTAAAGCTGCCGCATACAGACATGCCTGTACCGCTACCTCCATCGGCAGCTCCGGTTCCTGCTGGCATCGAATAATTGTGAGAATCCTCATAAGCATATTTCTTTTGTAAAATCCCATACTGATATACTTCTTGTCCGGAATTTCGTAAACAGAACTGCATACAGGGAACACTTCCTGCTCTGCCGCCTGAAATTCCTGGATATCTTTAATCTGACTGCTATCATAGCCCGGTTCTATTGCCATATACATGTTCCAGAATGTCTTTGGTGTCTTTATATAGGTTTTATAAAATTCCTGCCATAGCTCCGGAAATGGATATTGTTTGTCGGCCGGAAGCCTATAATCCCGAACAATCATTTCTAAGCCATTTCCTAAAAGTCTGGTCTCCCCTTCCACATTTGTATATTCATCCTTTGCATGTTCATCAATAAAAGCAGTCAGCTGACGAAACAGGCAATCCAGCTCCTTCTTTGATAATGAGAAATAGTCTGCAAGCACTTTTTGATTCATCCTCTGCTCCGGCAGTTGAATGACAACCTTCGGGTCATATAAGCCATATCCCTCTGTACACAATATCTCACTGGCTCCGCCCTTATTCGTAATCTCTTCCAAAAGAACTTTCTCCTGCTCGTTAAATGTGTCACCGTCTTCCATTCTGCTCTGCACCAAAGCCACATATCGCTCCCGTTTTTCCGGATGCTGCTCACATTGTTTTTTTATAATATCTAAGCCTGCCAGACGCATATTTTCCTGTCCTGACTGAAGAAGGCGTTCCACACTCTTTTGCAAATCTTCATCACTGCGTTTTTCCAAAAGCTTTATTACGAATTGGCGAATCGCTTCTGTTTTGTATTTCAGATATCCCTCCAACTGTTCATATTCCTTATCCGAAAGTGTCATACTGGAAAGAATAGCATAAGCAGTTTCTCTGGAATAGGTTTCCTTATCTGCAATATAAGAGATTAAAGCCTGTCTTTGAATCTCCGTCTTTGGGTCATGTAATAACATACGGATATGCTGTCTTCTGGAATACGTACCATCAACATTCGACAGCATACCGCACACCTCATCAATCAGCGCCTGATCCTGCAATGCATAGGCAATCAAGGACATACGGGCTACGAAGTCACTCCGTTCCAATGTCACTCCGTACCATGGGAAGATGCACGGACGATACTCCTGTTTCCTCTTTTTCATACTCTGACAGGCATGTTTCAATATCTCATAATGCTTTCTTGCCTTCTCCTCATTGTCAAATAAATACGTAACCGGCACGGATTTATAAGTATACTCTTCATTAACATCATTATAAGAATAGCTTCTTCCATCCTTTGTCCGGGCACTTTCTCTTACATAATAATCTGTACCCTCCATATAGGTCGGCATATAAGCAGCCAAGAGCTCATAATCATCAGAATATTGTTCAAAAATCTGCGTTGCGATACGGCGTGTCAGTTCACCATCCTGCACCATACGGTTATAATAGGATATGGTTAATAGCTGATTTCTGGTACCGTTCTGGGCGATATGTTCCATGACTGCCAGTGCATCCTCCACCTCATAAAAGCCCAATGCCCATAGACCAATCATAATTTGTACACTGTCATTGGTGTCCGTCATCCGCTTTGCTTCTTCCCGATTCTGTACCGCAGCCTGAATATCTGCAAATACTTTATCCGTAATCCGGTCCATATTCTCTACATCACAAACTCCCGTCCATGTAGCAATTGCACGTTTTACAGCGGCAAACCGAATCAGGTTTTCCTGACTGATGGCATCCAGAATGGTAAGAAATGCCTCCGGCAAACCACAATCCGCATTTTCACAAACCACCTGGCGTACACCCTCCTGTAATCGTGCTGCAATCAGGAACTTTGCCAATAATTCGTGCAGTTCCTTTGAAGTAGATTTCAAGACGCCTCGTACGATGTCACTTGTCACAATAACCGTATTATTCTCACTTAAAAATGCTTCCTGTACTGCTTCCATGACCTGTGCATCTCCGGCATTAATCCGCGCTGCCAATATATCATCAAAGCAAGCTAAATGCAGCCTGCCATAATAATTATCATGCCTTTTAAAATCAAGAGCTTCCGGTGATAGTCTATCCATAAGATAATCTGCTGCTGTCGCCTGATAACTGGCAAATGCCATATAAGAATATAGTAATCGAAAGGCATGCTTAATATGTACATTCAAATTGCTGGTGCGGACTGTTCGGCGAAATGAACCGGTTGTATACTGGTAATTTGGAAATTGGTCAATAATATCATAGTAATCCTCTAAATATTCCTTTGGTACATATAATTCTACTAACGGCTTGCAATGCTTCTTCATAAATGCAGAAAGAGAAGCTTCGCCCTTATAATCCTCCCAGAATTGTTCTACCTGTTCTGCCCGGTTACTGGATGAAGAGCCCAAATCCTCAATATCCTTTATCAACTCACTTAATCTGGAGGACAACTTTTTTCTCTTCAAGGAATGCTGCTCTTCCCAATCTGATAAACACTTATCTGCATATTTCCTTCTTGTCTGATAATCAAATTCCATTTTATAACCCCCTTACCACATACGTCCGGCTAAAAACGTGAGACGCACAAAAGTTACTTCGCTGTTCTCCTTTAACGGAACAATCTGTTCGAATGCTTCATACTGTTCCTCATCTATAAATACCGCAATCATACCATCCTGAAAGCATTGCAATACATTCTCTATGGCTCCCTGTTCATCTGCTTCCTTCTTGTTATAATGAATCCCAAACGCAATCTTTCCTGTAGCTGCCTGATTATCAATGTCCATAGTCGATAAACTCTTTAAAATCTCATCCGATGCTTTTCCCCTGTTGAAATCCTGAACTGTAATTTTAACAGTCTCTGCCAAAAAATCCCGTAACGTCATTTCTGTATCCGGATACATGTACTCCAGATGCAGGATTTTATTTTTTCGATTTGATACACCCTTTATATTAATGTTTACCTTCATTTAACATCTCCCCCCTATCATACACATTGTAATCCCTCTCGAAAAGCTCTTCGCAATACTGGGCGGAAAGCTCATTCTCCGGCACCTTTAAAAGTATCTTATTCACTACAAAAGCCTTACTTTTCTGCCGGTATTTCGGCATTTGATTCTGTTTCTGAATATGTGCAAGCTCGGAACGCCATAACAGACTCAGCTTCTTCTTCCAATCCATCTTCGGATTCACCTGTGCTTCCCTTAACACATAAAAATCCACTTCTCCCCTTTCTATCTCCACAGTAATAATTCCCCACCACTCTGGAACATGCTCCTTAACATGGACAGCATGCCCCGTTCCTGCCACGATATAATTATAATCAAAATAATGGTCATAGTCCTTAACCTGCCGGTTCAAACGGGCATAGGTATCCGCATCACTTTTAATTTCAATACCACAAACCGCCAAGGGCATTACCATTACCACATCCGCTCTGGAGCGTCCCATCTGCTTTTCCTCAATAATCCGTATTTTGCCATACCGCTCCTCTAAAAAATCAAAGAGAGGCTCCCTAATATCCTTATCGTAAAGCATTGGCTTTTTCCTTTCGCTTAATCATATAGTATTATTCTGGCAGTGCTAACCGCTCCTGCTCTCTTCCCTCTTTGCACTAATTTTTCTTAAAATCCTCTAATTTTACATATTTTACCACACTTCCCATAAAATCAGAAGGTAAAACACCAAGATTTTCACAGAACAAATTCTGTGTTCTCGAATATGCACATTCCAGATTCGTCCTTCTACCTCATTTTGCAGACGCTAAATTTCCTTCATCTTTACTCAACCGTCACTACCTTTGCCAGATTCCTTGGCTTATCCACATCAAAGCCCTTATCCGCAGAAACATAATAGGCAAACAGCTGCAATGCCACAGAAGCCGGAAATACCATGAATGCATCCTCCATATCCGGCAATGTAATAAGCCCATATTCCCGGTTTAAATCTCCTGCCAGTTCTTCCTTTATAAAAAGTACAACATTTGCTCCTCTGGCTCTTACTTCCTTAATGTTGGACAGCTCCTTTGAAATCAGATTTCCCTGGGTAACAGCCGCTACCACCGGTGTTTCCTCCGTAATCAGCGCAATCGGTCCGTGCTTTAGCTCACCGGAGGCATAGGCTTCGGAATGAATATAAGACACCTCCTTCAGCTTTAAAGAGCCTTCTAAGAGTATGGCATAATCCAGCCCTCTGCCAATCATAAATAAATCTCTGGCTTCCAGAACCTGTCCCGCAATCACATGGATATCCTTTCGCTTTTCCAGAACAGCCTGCACCGCCTCGGGAACACGCTCCAGCTCACCCACAAATTTCTTTACCTGTTCCGTTGTATAGCTTCCCCGTAACCATGCCATTTTAGCAATCACAAGATAAAATACAGAAAGCTGTGTCGTATAGGCCTTTGTACTGGCAACCGCAATTTCCGGTCCTGCATTCGTGTATAATACATAGTCGCTTTCCCGTGCAAGGGAGGAGCCTCTGACGTTAATGACAGAAAGGCATTTTGCCCCCTGGCGCTTCGCATATTTTACCGCCTCTAATGTATCTATGGTCTCTCCGGACTGGGACACGGCAATAACCAGGGTATCCTTATCAATAACCGGATTTCCGTACATAAACTCCGAAGCCAGCTCCACATCAATGTGCATATGCAGAATGGATTTTACCAGTGCCTGTGCCACCAGCCCCACATGCATTGCCGTACCACAGGCCACTACACAGATTCTCTTACAATTTATAAACAATTCATCCGGCACTCCGTCCTTTGCGAAATCTGGCAGTCCGCTTAGGATTCTGTCCTGAATCGTATTACGAATTGCCTCTGGCTGCTCCATGATTTCCTTTTCCATATAAAACGGATACCCGTTTTTTCCTGCGCTGTTTACCTGCCAGTCAACAGTCAAAATCTCCGGCTCTGCCTTGTTTCCGTCCAAATCCGTCAAAAGAAAGGCACCTCTTTTAAGCTCTAAAATATGATATTCCGGCACAACAAAATAACGGTCGGTAAAACGGCATAATGCAGTTAAATCCGACGCTAACATCGTACCCTTCTCACACACAGCTGCCACAACCGGACTGACATTTCTGACAGAATAGATAATCTCCGGCTGGTCGGCAAACAGGATGACCAGCGCAAAGGTTCCCTTTAGCTTTTCCACTGTCTTTTTAATGGCTTCCCTTGGATTTCCCTCATAGTAGTAGTCCAATAATGCCGCAACCACCTCTGTATCCGTCTCGGAACGCAAAACATGCTTTAAGTGATACTCCGCAGTCAGTTCCCGGTAATTTTCAATAATTCCGTTGTGAACCAGTGTTACCTTCCCACATTGATGCGGATGTGCATTTTCATCACTGACACCACCGTGGGTTGCCCATCTGGTATGCCCGATTCCACAAGCCGACAGGCTTTTATCCGAACCACAGATTTTTCTTAAATCACTGACTCTTCCAGCGCATTTGTACACATCTGTTTTTGCTGTCACGCTATCCCTCACGGCAATACCGGCACTATCGTAACCTCTGTACTCTAAAAGCTCCAGACCGTCCAGTAAGACCTCTTTTACATTTTCATTTCCTATATAACCAATAATTCCACACATATAAATTACCTCTTCTTTTCGTATTTATAACTGATTCAGCCATCATTATGTCATGCAAAAGCACGTTCACATCTGAATCTCTTATTATTTTTAAAATCTTCTTCTAAATTCTTTTCCCATCATACCGAATTTGTTTTGCAGTCTCCCGCATATTTGCCGATACGTCTCGCACTGGGAAGGTACGAAAGGGCGTCCGCCGAATTTTCGATAACCCTTTTCCTCGTTAACCTGCCAAAACGCTGCAGGCAGGTGCATGGCGCTAGAAGAGAAATTTAATGTCTGTAATTCTGTTCATAGAATCACGTATCTGAAATGTAACCATATTCAGTTGTCAATGTACAACGTAACTACTATACAACAACACAGAAAAAAAAGCCAGTGTTTCTTAATCACAAATCCCCTTCAACATATCTTAGAAACACCGGACAATTCATACTTCCATATTTTTCTTAAAAAAATTTGCTTCTCCTGGAAAAACCCCTTGTGATTTTCTCCAATTACTATATAATACTTAATAGAATTAATAGGAGGACATATTTATGCCAAAAAGAACAGATATACACAAGGTACTCATCATTGGTTCCGGTCCTATCATTATCGGACAGGCATGTGAGTTTGACTATTCCGGTACCCAGGCATGTAAAGCACTTAGAAAGCTTGGATACGAAATCGTACTGGTAAACTCCAATCCTGCCACCATTATGACAGACCCGGAAACTGCTGATGTGACCTATATTGAACCGTTAAATGTAGAACGTTTAGAGCAGATTATTGCCAAGGAGCGTCCGGATGCATTGCTTCCAAACTTAGGCGGCCAGTCCGGACTTAACCTTTGTTCGGAGCTTTATAAGGCTGGAATTTTAGACAAATACAATGTGAAGGTCATTGGTGTACAGGTAGATGCCATTGAACGCGGCGAAGACCGTATCGAGTTCAAGAAAACCATGGACAAGTTAGGCATTGAGATGGCACGAAGCGAGGTTGCCTACAGTGTCGAAGAAGCCCTTGCCATTGCAGAACAGCTTGGCTATCCGGTAGTACTCCGTCCTGCCTACACCATGGGCGGTGCCGGCGGTGGACTGGTATATAACAAAGAGGAATTAAAGACGGTCTGCGCCAGAGGCTTACAGGCAAGTCTTGTGGGGCAGGTATTAGTGGAAGAATCTGTTCTCGGCTGGGAAGAATTGGAGCTTGAGGTAGTCCGTGATGCAGAGGGTAATATGATTACCGTATGTTTCATTGAGAATATTGACCCGTTGGGCGTACACACTGGAGATTCCTTCTGTTCTGCCCCAATGCTGACCATTTCCGAAGAATGCCAGAAACGTTTACAGGAACAGGCATATAAGATTGTGGATTCGGTACAGGTTATCGGTGGAACCAATGTACAGTTTGCCCATGACCCGGTAACAGACCGTATCATTGTAATCGAAATCAATCCTCGTACCTCCCGTTCCTCCGCTCTAGCTTCCAAGGCAACCGGTTTCCCAATTGCACTGGTATCTGCCATGCTGGCAACGGGACTCACGTTAAAAGATATCCCTTGCGGCAAATATGGCACGCTGGATAAATATGTGCCGGATGGTGACTATGTGGTAATTAAATTTGCCCGCTGGGCATTTGAAAAATTCAAGGGCGTAGAGGACAAGCTGGGAACCCAGATGCGTGCCGTAGGTGAGGTTATGAGCATCGGTAAGACCTACAAGGAAGCATTTCAGAAGGCAATCCGCAGTTTGGAAACCGGACGTTATGGTTTAGGACATGCGAAGAATTTTGACTCCATGACAAAGGAAGAGTTATTACAGCTTTTAATCACCCCATCCAGTGAACGCCATTTCATTATGTATGAAGCATTAAGAAAGGGTGCAACTGCTGAAGAGATTTTTGAGTTAACAAAGGTAAAGCACTATTTCATCGAACAGATGAAGGAGCTGGTGGACGAGGAAGAAGAACTGTTAAAGTCAAAGGGTTCTCTACCGGCAGACGAGCTTTTAATCTCTGCAAAGAAAGATGGATTTTCAGATAAGTATTTAAGCCAGCTGTTAGAAATTCCGGAAGAGGATATCCGCAATCACCGTATCCGCTTAGGTGTGGAAGAAGCCTGGGAGGGCGTTCATGTAAGTGGAACCGAAAACAGTGCCTACTACTATTCTACCTACAATGCTGAAGACAAGAATCCGGTTTCTGATAATAAGAAAATTATGATTCTTGGCGGCGGTCCAAACCGCATCGGTCAGGGTATTGAATTTGACTATTGCTGTGTACACGCTGCCTTGGCTCTTAAGAAGCTTGGATTTGAGACCATTATCGTTAACTGTAATCCGGAAACTGTATCCACAGATTACGATACCTCTGATAAGCTGTATTTTGAACCTCTTACTCTGGAGGATGTATTAAGTATCTATAAAAAGGAACAGCCACTGGGTGTGATTGCCCAGTTCGGCGGCCAGACTCCGCTTAACTTAGCGGCAGAGCTTGAGAAGAACGGTGTGAAGATTCTCGGCACCTCTCCATCTGTCATTGACTTGGCAGAGGACCGTGATTTATTCCGTGCCATGATGGAAAAATTGGAGATACCGATGCCGGAATCCGGCATGGCAACTACTGTGGAAGAAGCCATTGCCATTGCAAAGAAAATCGGCTATCCGGTTATGGTACGTCCTTCCTACGTCCTTGGTGGACGCGGCATGGAGGTCGTTTATGACGATGAAGCGCTGACCTTCTACATGCAGCAGGCAGTGGGTGTAACACCGGACAGACCGATCCTGATTGACCGATTCCTGCATCATGCAACCGAGTGTGAAGCGGACGCAATCAGCGATGGCGAGCATGTATTCGTTCCTTCTGTTATGGAGCATATCGAGCTGGCTGGTATTCACTCCGGTGACTCTGCTTGTATCATTCCCCCGAGAGGACTGACAGAAGAGCAGATCGAAACTCTGAAAGACTACACCAGAAAGATCGCAAAGGAGCTGCATGTTGTTGGCCTGATGAATATGCAGTATGCGATTGAGGACGGCAAGGTATTTGTCATCGAGGCAAATCCCCGTGCATCCAGAACCGTTCCGCTTGTATCCAAGGTCTGCGGCATCAATATGGTTCAGATTGCAACGGATATCGTTACCCTGCCTTATACCGGACGCAAGAGCCCGGTACCGGAGCTGAAAGAAAAGAAATTCGCTCACTACGGTGTAAAAGAAGCGGTATTCCCCTTCAATATGTTCCCGGAGGTTGACCCGGTACTCGGACCTGAAATGCGTTCCACCGGTGAGGTTCTTGGACTGTCTACAGACTTTGGTGATGCATTCTTCAAGGCAGAAGAAGCGACAAAGACCAAGCTGCCCACTTCCGGCTGCGTGCTGATTTCTGTTAATGACAGAGATAAGGCAGAGGTAGTTGACGTTGCAAGAGGCTTCTATCAGCTTGGCTTTGAAATTATGGCAACCGGCAGAACCTGTGACCTGATCGAACAGGCCGGTATTCCTGCCCTGAAGGTATGCAAGCTCAACGAGGGACGTCCGAACATCCTGGATAAGATCACGAATGACCAGATCCAGCTGATTGTCAATACTCCCCGCGGCAAGAAGGGTACAACCGACGACAGTTACATTCGTAAGGCTGCCATTAAGAACCGTATTCCGTATATTACAACCATGGCTGCTGCAAAGGCAACTGTAGAAGGCATCCGTTCCGCAAAA
>URMF01000038.1 GCA_900548855.1 uncultured Eubacteriales bacterium | reverse complement strand
GCTTTCAAGGAAGCGTAAGGTTGTGCAAAAATCATCCTGTTATATATGTCTGATGCTATACAAAGAAAATAGCAAAAGGCATGAAAATTTTAAAGAGCTTCCGATAGTAATAATTATGTACTCCTCTGCGAGGAGGTCAGCGCCAGGCAGGTCTGAACGGTAATTTTTGAAAAGATTAACATTAAAAAATACGTAAAACCACCTAGCAAAAACAGCCTGATAGTTGTATAATAAACACATCGGTTTTATGGAAAACAAGCTTGACAAAAGTGAGGTAAAACACATGGGTTTATTAACATTTTCAGGGGGAATCCATCCTTATGATGGAAAAGATTTGTCAAAGAATAAGGCAATCTGTGATTATCTGCCAAAAGGGGATGCCGTTTATCCGCTATCCCAGCATATCGGTGCTCCAGCAGTTCCTTTGGTGAAGAAGGGTGACAGGGTACTGGTAGGACAAAAGCTTGCAGAAGCAGGTGGGTTTGTATCTGCCAATATTCATTCAGGTATTTCAGGTACAGTTAAGGCTATTGAGCCCAGGATGACAGTAAGTGGAGTAAAGGTAAATTCTATTATTATAGAGAACGATGGTTTGTTTGAGGAGGTTGATTTTAAACAGAATATCAAACCGCTTGACCAGATGTACCGGGAGGATGTAAAAGAGGCGATTAAGGAAGCCGGTATCGTTGGTATGGGTGGGGCGGGTTTTCCTACCCACGTGAAGCTTTCACCGAAAAATGAAGATGCCATTGATACGATTATTGTAAATGGCGCCGAATGCGAGCCGTATCTGACTTCAGATTACAGAAGGATGATAGAGGTTCCAGAGAAGATTATTACAGGTCTTCAGATTGTGATTAATTTATTTGACAATGCAAAAGGAATTATTGCAGTGGAGGATAACAAGCCGGATGCTATTAAGAGGCTTACGGAGCTGGCAAAGGATTTTGACGATATTACGGTGAATGCGGTAAAAACAAAATATCCCCAGGGTGCAGAGAGACAGCTGATTTATGCCAATACCGGAAGAGAGATTAACTCTTCTATGTTACCTGCGGATGCAGGCTGCATCGTTCATAATATTGATACGGTTGTTGCAATTTATGATGCAATTATTGAGGGAAAACCTTTGTTTGAACGAATTGTTACCGTGACAGGCGATGCGGTAAATGATACTGCAAATTTTCGTGTGCGCCTGGGAACTAATGCACAGGAACTGATTGATGCGGTGGGGGGCTTTAATATTGAGGACCCCGGCAAGCTTATTTCCGGTGGTCCCATGATGGGGAAGGCTCTGTTTACTCTGGATGTTCCCATTGTAAAAGGCTCCTCTGCACTGCTGTGCTTCAGGGAGGATATTGTATCTGCTGTCGAACCGTCGAACTGTATCCGGTGCGGCAGATGCATTGAGGTATGTCCGGGGCGCGTCATGCCAAACAAACTGGCAGACTTAGCCAGTCATGGTGACTTAGATGGCTTTGTAAAATACGATGGCATGGAATGCTGTGAGTGCGGATGCTGCTCTTATGTATGTCCGGCAAAGAGGCATTTAACCCAGATAATTGCAGGAACCCGCAAACAGATACTGGCGGACAGGAAACGATAGGAGGTGGACATTTTGGAGCAGACAATGAAAATTTCTTCTTCTCCGCATATAAGGGATAAGGAGAGTACTACAAATATTATGGGACAGGTCATTGTAGCCTTAATGCCAGCCACCATTTTTGGTATTTACAATTTTGGCATAAGGGCGCTGGTTACCATTTTGATAACGGTTGTGAGTTGTGTTGTTTTTGAGGCTGGTTATCAGAGGATATTAGGAATACCAGTTACCATTAAAGATTTATCAGCGGTTGTTACAGGGCTGTTATTGGCACTTAACCTGCCACCGGAGGTTCCATTCTGGCTTCCTGTAATCGGCAGCTTTTTTGCAATTGTTGTGGTGAAACAGCTTTTTGGCGGACTGGGGCAGAATTTTATGAATCCGGCGCTTGGAGCAAGATGCTTTTTGCTTATATCCTTTACAGGCAGGATGACCACTTTTACCTATGATGCGGTTACAACCGCAACCCCGCTGGCAGAATTAAAGGCTGGGGAAAGCGTGGATGTGCTGTCCATGTTTCTTGGAACAACTGCGGGAACCATTGGCGAGACCTCAGCAGTGGCACTGATAATTGGCGGCGTATTCCTGCTCGTAAGAAGAGTGATTAATTACCGGATACCGGTATTCTATATCGGTTCCTTTGCGGTATTTCTTTTGATTTATGCAATGGCAACTGGAAGAGGGGTTGACCTTTCGTTTATTACGGCACACCTGTTTGGAGGAGGCCTAATGCTTGGGGCATTTTTTATGGCAACGGATTATGTAACCTCTCCAATCACGCCAAACGGAAAGCTTATATTTGGTATTTTGTTAGGTTTGTTAACCTTTCTGTTTCGAATATATGGCGGCTCAGCAGAAGGGGTATCTTATGCTATTATTATTTCCAATCTGCTTGTGCCTTTAGTTGAGCGTGTGACGGTTCCAAAATCATTTGGAAAGGGGGCAGTAAAGCATGAGTAATGAAAGTATCAGAAATACGGTTTCTTTGATGTTGATTACGGTGATTGCGGGTCTGCTGCTGGGTGTGGTATATGAGATTACAAAAAAACCCATTGCGGAGGAGCAGCAGAGAGCGAAGGAGGAGGCGTACAGAGAGGTCTTTGCAGATGCGGAATCCTTTGAAGCAGTTGAGGTAAACAGGGAAGATGTAGAAAAGAAACTGAATAAACAGGGATTTGATGCCGCCATTAACGAGGCTATGCAGGTGTTTGACAAATCTGGTAATCCGATTGGCTATGTGCTTACTGTAACGGATCATGAGGGCTATGGCGGAGATATCCAGTTTGCCATGGGCGTAAAAAGCGATGGAACAGTTAACGGAATTTCTTTTCTATCTATCGGTGAGACGGCAGGGCTTGGCATGAAGGCGACGGAGGATGATTTCAAAAAGCAGTTCGCAGATAAAAAAGTGGACAGCTTTGTCTATACGAAAAATGGTGCTTCTGCCGACAATGAAATTGATGCGTTATCCGGTGCAACCATAACTACGAATGCAGTGACGAATGGCGTCAATGCCGGTCTTTATTATATCAGTACATTAGAATAGGAGGCAGAGGGAATGAACAAGACATTAGAGCGTTTAAAATGCGGTATAATTACCGAAAATCCGACCTTTGTGCAGATGTTAGGCATGTGTCCCACCATGGCAGTTACCACATCCGCAATAAACGGTCTGGGAATGGGACTTACCACAACGGTAATTCTGATTTTGAGCAATATGATGATATCTGCCCTTCGCAGGGTGATACCGGATAAGGTACGTATTCCTGCATATATTGTTATTGTTGCCTCCTTTGTAACAATTGTACAGTTTCTGTTGGAGGGCTTTGTTCCTTCTCTTTATGACAGTCTTGGTATTTACATTCCATTGATTGTTGTGAACTGTATTATTTTGGGACGTGCGGAAAGTTATGCCTCCAAGAACAATGTATGGTTGTCTATGTTTGACGGAATCGGCATGGGATTGGGATTTACGATTGGTCTGACTGCCATTGGTATTTTCCGGGAACTGTTGGGCAATGGTACAATATTTAATCTCCGTATTATGCCGGAAAGCTATGAACCGGTTACGATATTGATTCTGGCACCGGGAGCATTTTTCGTGCTGGCTTGTCTGATTGCAGTACAGAATAAGGTAAGGCTTCATAAGGCAAGGAAAGCAGGAGCTGCCATTTCTGTCTGTGAGAAGGAAAACAGTTGTGCAGAATGTACCAATACTCTTTGCGGTGGTAAAATGTTTACAGAAGAAAGCGTAAAGAGGGAAAAGGAGGAATCCTGATGGCTTCAGCTACAAGGAAAAGAGGCATATTGCGAAAAAAATTCCGGTGGTTAAGAAAAATTGACAGGAGATTCCGGCATTTCGAGCGGGAACGGCGGAAAAGAGTCCGTATGCTTCGACATTATCAAAAAGCGGCGCTTCGGAGAAAGCGGTACGCAGAGGATAAGAGGCTTGCAGAAGTCAAAAAACAGGAGAGGGCTCGTAAGAGGGAAAAACGCCGGAACAGAGTGAAATCCAGGAGAGAAACAGCAAAATTGAACCGTACATTGCGAAGGGGGCGTATAAGATGAATTTGTTTTTAATAGCAATCAGTGCAGCACTGGTAAACAATGTTGTGCTAAGCCAGTTTTTAGGGCTTTGTCCGTTTATCGGAGTTTCTAAAAAAGTAAATACAGCAGCAGGAATGGGTGGGGCGGTAATTTTTGTAATTACCATTGCATCCGCAGTTACCAGTCTCATATATACATTTATTCTTGAAAAGTTAGATATTACATATCTTCAGACGATTGTGTTTATTCTGGTTATTGCAGCGCTGGTTCAGTTTGTGGAAATGTTTTTAAAGAAAATGGTACCATCCTTATATCAGGCACTAGGGGTGTATCTGCCATTAATTACGACAAACTGTGCAGTGCTTGGTATCGCATTGATTAATGTACAGAAATCATATGGTTTTCTGACTTCCGTTGTCAATGGCTTTGGCACTGCAGTAGGATTCACGGTAGCCATCGTTATTATGGCAGGAATCCGCGAAAAGATAGAATATAATGATATTCCGGAATCTTTTAAGGGAACGCCGATTGTACTTGTGACAGCCGGGCTGATGGCGATGGCATTTTTCGGTTTTTCCGGTCTGATTAAGTAGGAGGAGAGCGATATGAGTATTACATCAATTTTACTGGCTGTGGTAATAGTTGGCGGAACCGGTGTTGTAATCGGAATTCTGCTTGGTATCGCCGGAGAAAAGTTTGCAGTAAAGGTAGACGAAAGGGAAGCAGCGGTAAGGGAATGCCTGCCTGGAAATAATTGCGGCGGTTGTGGTTTTCCAGGCTGTGATGGTCTGGCAGCAGCTATTGTAAAGGGAGAGGCGCCGGTGAATGGCTGTCCGGTTGGCGGTGAGGCATGTGCACAGGCAATCAGTGAAATAATGGGCGTGGAAGCAGAGGAAGCAGTAAAAATGACTGCTTATGTCAAATGTGCAGGCACCTGTGAAAAGGCAAAGGATAACTATGAATATGTGGGTCCCCAGGACTGTAAGCTTGCCATGAATAATCCGGGCGGAGGCGCCAAGGCGTGCAGTTATGGATGTACTGGCTTTGGAAATTGTAAAATGGTCTGTCCTTTTGATGCCATTGATATTGTAGATGGAATCGCAGTGGTAAATGCTGATAAGTGCAAGGCATGCGGCAAATGTGTGGCAGAATGTCCGAAGCACTTGATTGAATTGGTACCGGCAGATGCGGTCTGCCATGTAAAATGCAGTTCAAAGGATAAGGGCGTGGAGGTAAAGAAGGTCTGCCAGGCTGGCTGTATCGGTTGTGGACTATGTGCCCGGAATTGTCCGGCAGATGCCATCACCGTGGAGAACAATATTGCCCATATCGACCAGTCGAAATGCACTCATTGCGGTGTCTGCAAGGAAAAATGTCCGGTCAAAGTTATTTTATAAGAGGAACCCAAAATGCTAACGCCACATAAAGAAGTACTTTGAAAACGACATGGAAATACAACTTTATGGGCGTTGAAAAGGCGAAAGACACCAAGAAAGGTAAAAAACTTTTTCGGTGTCTTTTTTATATTTATCAAGAAATTAAATTACATATTCTATCAATCGCACATTCTTTGTCGCCTTCCTCTTTTATTCTGATTGTATTGACATTTTCTCGGAATAAAAGTATAATCCATTTATATAAACAATTTATATAAATGGATTATATGGAGGTGTTATCATGCCAAAACAACGTATAACGAAAGACATGGTTGTAGATACTGCTTTTAAAATTGCTCGCCAAAGCGGTATGGAGAAAGTATTGGTCAAAAGCATTGCAGATGAGCTGGGCTGTTCGGTACAACCTATTTACAGTTACTGCAAGAATATGGACGGACTTCGTGAGGAGGTTAGCAATAAAGCAAGGGGTTTTATTAAGGAGTACATTGTTTCCCATATCGATAAGAGAGACCTGTTTCGCAGCACAGGCAGAGCATATATTCAGCTTGCGAAAGAAGAACCTCATATTCTAAAAATCTTTATTTTGCAGGAACGAAGAAATATATCTTCTTTGAAAGACATATATGAAACTGAAACAAATCCGCAAATAGCACATGCCATTGCAAAAGATTTGGATATAAATGTTGAAATCGCCAGACAGCTTCATTTGAATATGTTAATCTACACGATTGGTCTTGGTACAATTTTTTCTGTATCCTCGCCAGGAATACCGATAGATGAGATTTTTTTGCAGCAAGAACAGGCACATCAGGCATTTGTGAATGATATTTTGAGAAAGAGGGATTAAAACAATGAAAACAGCAGTAATTTACAATTCACAAACAGGTTTTACGAAAAAATATGCAGAATGGATATCTGAAGCAGTAGGTGCAGATTGTTTTGAATTTGGAATTGCTAAAAAGCAAAATTTTGATATATACGACGCTATCGTTTTTGGCGGCTGGGCGTGTGCAGGCAGGATCAGTAAAATATCGTGGTTCAAGTCTAATATGGATAAATGGTCGGGCAAAATGTTAGTTATTTTCTGCACAGGCGGCAGCCCTGCCGAAAGTCACGAAATTGAAACTTTTTTGAGTAATAATTTTTGTGAAGCAGAACGGAAAATGGTTCATGTTTTCTACTGTCCTGGTGGTTTTAACTATGAAAAAATGTCAGCAGGCTCAAAGTTGATGATGAAGATGTTTCAAAAAATGGTTGATACGAAAAAGGATAAAACCGAAGCCGATATTGAAATGCTGAATATGATTTCCCACTCATACGATATTTCTGATAAAAAATATATTGAGCCGATTATAAAACTGTTTTATGATATGGATGATAGATAATGCAGGCAGCGATTGAACTCATCGAAGAAAATAGTGAGCATTTGGAGATAAGGATAAACTTATTAAGCAATGTGTTGAACGTATGATAAATGGGATTGTTGAATAGTTTCAGCATATACGAGAGAAAACAGAGGGGCTTACACACATTGAAAAACTAGAGTATCTTGGTGATATGACACTTGATTTTTTATTTGAACATTATGCTGTATCTAAAATTTCTATTTTTACCGATATGTAGACTCCCAAAGATAATGATAATACGGGTAGAACTTATCTGGCATATTTGCCTCTTGTTACAGCTTGCCGCTCTGATCTTGATGAATCAACAATAAGATGAAAAAGGACCTTAGTGCTATGCAGAAAGCATTACATAAAAACGACCCGGAATATCTCGATGGGAAGTATTGGTCTCAACAGGGTTGGTTTGGTAAAACCAGACCGCGGAAATAAAATAAGGTTACAGATACAGGCGGGTATCAGGGGGTTACAGACCGAAAATAAGCTTGATAAGGTCAATAGTTCCCTGATTATCGGTATATTTTGTACTTGGTATCATTAGATATACTTTATCATAACTGATATTACAGTTTTTCACAAAATCCGTGCCGCTGATATCAATGGCAGCGGTATATGGTTTTCCGTCATTTTTTACACCGCTTGGGTCCGACATGGTAATGACCCGGTCCTCTATTTTGCTGTATAGGTCTGCATCCATGCTTAAATCAATAGCAGTTGTGTCATCAGAGGAGGCATAAAGGGTCAGTGCTTCCTCGTCTCCGATGATGGCATCAAGCATATCGGACATATTATAAAATCCCAGCTTTTGATAATCCGTCATTGTGGTTCCTACCTCTGTTGTATCTTCCGTGGAGGAAACAAATAAGTCTGTATATACCTTGATATAGTTTTTATTATCCAACTGATAATATTCACGGAAGGCTTCCGGAATATAATCCTGGACTGTATCATTAAAGGCTTCATTTAAGACGGCAACATTTAACAGGGTTGGAAATGTGGAGCGGTATATCGCTCTTCCTACCCAGCATAGGCAGATAACAATGGCAGCCAGACTGACAAAGTACCATTTGTAATATCGGATGGTATATAATATCTTATCCTTTGTTTTCATGGTGGAAATCCGCTTTTTAAATAACTGTCTTTTATAGGAAAGCTTTTCTTTGAAGGACAATCCTGCCAGAGCTAAAGCATCCTCAGCATATAGGTTTTCTTCTTTCTTTGTTTTCTTTGATGGCTTTTTCTTAGGGGTTTCTGTGATATTATCTGAATTTTCAGTTGTTTTTTCCATTTTCATTCACCTCAATTGTGTATAGTGTAAAGTTTTTCCATAATTAACATGTGCCCTATTTTAACACATCAAAAATAAGATGAAAAGTTTTTCACAAAAAGTTAAGAATTTAGTAGATTTTTTTTTATATATCATGTATAATTTGGACGTAAACATATTATGTAAATCACAATTTCAGTGTCTTTTTATTCCAATCCCGGCATATATTGTTATAATAAGAAAAATCTGGTGCCCTTATGACATTTTTTGATTTGAGGCAGAAGGAAGTAATTAACTGCAAGGATTGTAAAAGGATAGGTTGTGTGGCGGATATTGAATTTGACCCCTGCAATGGTCAGATATGTGCATTGATTGTACCGGCTCCGGTTCGGTTTTTTTCCTGCTTTGGAAAGTGTGTGCGGTATTATATCCGTTTTTGTGATGTGGTACGGATTGGACCGGATATTATTCTGGTAGATGTGTGTTTAGATGCAGCAATTATGAAGGATGATTAAAAGAACATAAGAGGAGGATACAAATATGAAATGTCCATTTTGTGGCGAGGATAACACAAGAGTAATTGATTCAAGACCGGCGGATGATAACAGCTCCATCCGGAGAAGAAGAGAATGTGATGACTGTGGCAAGCGTTTTACTACCTATGAAAAGGTGGAGACGATTCCTCTGATTATTATAAAAAAGGACAAAATCAGAGAGGCTTATGACCGCTCAAAGATTGAATCGGGTGTGATTAAATCCTGTCATAAACGTCCCATTTCCGTTGACGAGATTGAAAAATGCATTGACCGCATTGAAACAAAGATTTTCAATATGGAGCAGAAGGAAGTTGAAAGCTCTGTTGTGGGAGAAATTGTCATGGATGAATTAAAGGCACTTGACCAGGTGGCATATGTGAGATTTGCATCGGTATACCGGGAATTCAAGGATGTAAACATTTTTATGGATGAGCTGAAAAAGCTGTTAAATTAAGGAAAAAAGTTTGCTGTTATATTTTAGCAGCAAACTTTTTTCTTGTATTTTTTTATACTGTATAGTATAATACATTTGTTCATACTTGAAGATGGAATAGGAGTTTCCATGTATAGTAAAGTTCTAAGCGGCACGCTGTATGGAGTCGAGGGAAGACTCATCACAGTGGAAGCCGACGTAAGCGAAGGGCTGCCAATGTTTAATATGGTAGGCTTTTTAGCATCTGAAGTCAGGGAGGCAAGTGACAGGGTAAGGACAGCTTTGAAGAATTCTGGCTACCAGATTCCACCGAAGCGGATTACTGTGAATCTGTCCCCGGCAGACATCCGTAAGGAAGGGTCCGCATTTGATTTACCTATAAGTATTGCAGTATTGGCAGCATATGGTTATATCCCTGTGGAGAGTTTCAAAAATATTTTATTGATTGGTGAATTGTCATTAAATGGAGATATCCGTGGAGTAAGGGGAATACTGCCAGTAGTGGATTATGCACGAAAAATGAATATCCATACTATAATTTTGCCCTATGGCAACCGGAAAGAAGCTGCTGTTGTTCCAGATATAGAAATTTTTGGCGCCAAGAGTCTGAAACAGGTGATGGAACATCTCTTGGGAAACAGGCAGATGACTGCCGAAAAGTTTCAGAAACACGGAACAGAGGAATTAAAACCGTTTTCAGTGGATTTTTCCGATGTTAAAGGGCAGAAGACATTAAAGCGTGCCACAGAGATTGCAGTGGCAGGCATGCACAATATTTTGTATTCAGGTCCTCCGGGAGCCGGAAAATCAATGATAGCCAAACGAATTCCCACCATTATGCCGGAGCTTTCCTATGAGGAAAGCATTGAATTGACGAAAATTTATAGCGTGAATGGTATGTTGGAGCCGGAGGAGGGGTTGATATATAAGCGTCCTTTTCGTATGCCCCATCACTCAATAACCGGTTATGCTCTGATAGGGGGCGGTAAGATACCGAGGCCTGGAGAAATTAGTCTGGCGCATTGCGGTGTGCTGTTTTTGGATGAATTTTTGGAATTTCAGAAGAATATTATTGAAATGATGAGACAGCCATTGGAGGATGGAAGCGTTACTATTTCAAGACTGCAGGGAAGCTATACCTTTCCCTGTGAGTTTATGCTGGTAGCTGCCATGAATCCCTGTCCTTGTGGATATTATCCGGATTTTTCCAGATGCCACTGCACAAAACCGCAAATTGACCGGTATTTGCAAAAGATATCGGAGCCAATGTTAGACCGGATGGATATGAATATCTCTGTTAAAAAGATGAATTATGAGGAGTTATACGGAACGGCAGAAGAGGAAAGCTCGGAGGTTATCCGGAGACGGATTGTAACTGCCCAGCTGGTACAAAGAAGAAGGCTGGAGCCCTACGGTATCCGGTTTAATTCCAAAATTCCGGCAAAGCTATTGGATGAAATATGCGGGCTTGGCGAAGAGGAACAAAAGCTTCGCAGGAAATTGTTTGAACAATATGATTTGTCTGCCAGAGGTGCCGCCAAGATATTGAAGGTGGCGAGGACAATTGCAGATTTGGGACATTCCGAAAAAGTGAAATGTGAGCATATATGGGAAGCATTATCTTACCGTATGCCTGAATTTTACCGGGGAGGTGTAAAAGCATGAATAAGCAGGATTATTACTGGTATTGGATTAATAATATTCCGGGTATCGGGCGCATGACTATTCATAGGCTTTTAGATGCATTTAAAGAACCGGAGGAAATTTATTTGGCTGGAGAGAGGGAGATAAAGCATTTTTTACAAAGAGATGCGCAGCTGGAAGCCTTTCTGGCTTCCAGAAAAGAAAATGTCATCCGGAAGGGTTACCAGAGCTTAGAAGAGAAGAAAATCCGTTTTCTCCATCCGGATTCCGGTGACTACCCGGAAATGCTCCGAAATATTCCGGACCCACCCACCGGTTTATATCTGAAGGGAGAATTGCCGCCCAAAAATCGGAAAGCCATTGCGGTTATCGGGGCAAGACAGTGTACCCGGTACGGAACGGAGATGGCGCGTTTCTTTGGAAGGGAATTGTCCTTAAGCGGAATCTCCATTGTGAGTGGACTGGCAAGAGGAATTGACGGAATGGCACATGCTGGGGCATTAGAGGCAGACGGATATACACTTGGTGTTTTAGGCTGTGGAATTGACAGGGTGTATCCAGAAGAAAATTATCAGCTGTTTATGAAAATGGAAAACAGAGGAGGTATTCTTTCAGAAAGCAATCTGGGCATTGCTCCTGTGGCAGGTCTTTTTCCTCAGCGTAACCGCTTGATTGCGGGGCTGGCAGATGGAATACTGGTGGTGGAAGCAATGGAAAAAAGCGGAACCTTTATTACTGTGGACCAGGGATTAGAGCAGGGAAAAGAAATTTTTGCAATACCCGGGCGGATTCTGGATGATAGAAGTGCAGGCTGTAATAATTTAATTAAGCTGGGAGCCCATATCGTGACAGAGGTTGCAGATATTTTGGAAGTGCTGCATATAAATTACAAACAGGTTCCAAAACGGAATACTTTCAGCCAACATGAAAAGAATTTGAAAAAAAACTTACTTGCACCTGTTGAAAAAATGGTGTATAGTTGTTTGCGGATTGAACCAAAATATCTAGATGAGATTATTGAAGAGGTTCGGATTGCTCCCCAGGAGGTATGTATGGCATTAAATCATATGGTTATAACCGGAGTAATCGTGGAAACAGCTAGAAATTATTATGCAATTAAGCTTTAATAAAATATGAATGGAACTGGAAGGAGCCAAGTCATGGCAAAGAACCTTGTAATTGTGGAATCACCGGCAAAAGCTAAAACAATTAAAAAATTTCTTGGAAGTAATTATGAAGTTGTCGCTTCAAACGGTCACATACGGGATTTACCGAAATCGCAGATGGGAATAGATGTGGAGAATGATTTTGAACCTAAATATATTACGATTCGGGGAAAAGGAGAGCTGCTGGCGGCACTTCGAAAGGAAGTTAAGAAGGCGGATAAGATATATCTTGCAACGGACCCGGACCGGGAGGGGGAAGCAATTTCCTGGCATTTGTCCAAGGCGTTAAAGCTTGAAAACAAGAATTTTAAGCGGATTACCTTCAATGAAATTACAAAAAATGCCGTAAAGGGTTCGTTAAAAGAAGCCAGGGATATTGATATGAATCTGGTAGATGCCCAGCAGGCAAGACGTGTACTGGACCGTCTGGTGGGATATGAAATCAGCCCGCTGCTATGGGTCAAGGTAAAAAGAGGTCTGAGTGCGGGACGCGTGCAGTCGGTGGCACTGCGCCTCATATGTGACCGGGAGGATGAAATCAACAGTTTTATTCCAGAGGAATACTGGACATTAGAGGCATCTGTTATACCAGAGGGAAGCAAAAACTCTTTTTTAGCAAAGCTTCAGAAAACACCGGAGGGGAAAGCGGAGATTCATTCAGAAGAGGAAATGAAACAGCTTTTGAAAAATCTGAAGGGAACAAATCTTACTGTAAAGAGTCTGAAAAAAGCAACAAGGACGAAAAGGTCCCCATTACCTTTTACTACTTCTACCCTGCAGCAGGAGGCGGCAAAAAAACTCAATTTTGCTACAGGCAAAACTATGAGAATTGCGCAGCAGCTCTATGAGGGAGTGGCAATAAAGGGTCGTGGCAATGTTGGTCTGATTACTTACTTACGAACGGATTCTGTTCGTATTTCCGAAGAGGCACATCATGCGGCCGTTGATTATATTACAGATAAATACGGAAAAGAATATGTTGGTTTTGTTAAAAAAGAGGACAAATCCGGCAAGAAGATACAAGATGCCCATGAGGCGATTCGTCCTACCGATGTAACCTTATCACCGGTAAAGCTGAAGGAGGAATTGACAAAAGACCAGTTCCGCTTATATCAGTTGATTTACAATCGTTTTCTCGCTAGCCGGATGGAGAATGCAAAGTACGAGAGCAGTACAATCAAGTTAGAGGCGAAAGGGTATGAGTTCAGCGCTGTCTCAACCAAGCTGGTTTTTGACGGTTTTATGGCAGTGTATGCAATAGAGGATGAAAATGATGAAATGAAGAACCTGTTTAAGGATATTGATGAGAATACAAAGGTATCCGTAGACAAATTTATTGACAAGCAGCATTTTACCCAGCCGCCAGCTCATTTTACCGAAGGTTCTTTAGTCAGACAGTTAGAGGAGCTGGGAATTGGAAGACCAAGCACCTATGCCCCAACCATTTCTACGATACTTGCGAGAAGGTATGTGGTAAAGGAAAACAAGAACCTGTATGTCACAGAGCTGGGAGAGGCGGTAAATCAAATTATGGTGAAAGGTTTTCCTGTTATTGTAGATACGGAATTTACCGCCAATTTGGAGTCATTGCTTGATAAAATTGAAGAGGGAGCCATACCATGGAAGACAGTAGTGACAAACTTTTATCCGGATTTAGACGAAGCGGTGCAGGCTGCCAATAAGGAAATGGAACACATTAAGATAGAGGATGAGATAACGGATGAAATTTGTGAGGAATGCGGAAGGAATCTTGTTGTAAAGTATGGACCTTATGGAAAATTTCTTGCCTGTCCGGGATTTCCAGAATGCCGTTTTACAAAACCTCACTATGAAAAAATCGGGGTTGCATGTCCGAACTGCGGAAAAGAGATTGTTCTTAAGAAGACGAAAAAGGGCAGAAAATATTATGGGTGTATTGACAATCCAGAATGTGATTTTATGTCATGGCAGCGACCATCCGCAATCCGTTGTGAAAAATGTAATCATATTATGTTGGAAAAAGGGAATAAGCTTGTATGTAGCAATGATGAGTGTGGTTATGTGTGTGAAAAACCGAAGAAAAAATAAGGGTATCATTTTTATCCCTCCTTTTCATAAAAATGTTGTTATTATTGCAAAATTGTGTTAGAATCAGAAATAGAATGGGAGGGAGCATATGAGTGTACAGTTATTAGATAAAACGAGAAAAATTAATCAACTTTTACATAATAACAGTTCTCATAAAGTTATCTTTAATGATATATGTAAGGTTTTAAGCGAAATTATGGAATCCGATATTTTGGTTATCAGCAAAAAGGGAAAGGTTCTTGGGATTAGGAATCGCTCTGATATTAGTGAGATAACAGAGATGATTGCTCCGGATGTGGGAGGCTTCATTGATAAGATGCTGAATGAAAGACTTCTCGGAGTGTTATCGACAAAAGAAAATGTGAATTTAGCAACATTGGGCTTTGAATTTGATAATCTGGAACGGTATCAGGCGATTATATCGCCAATTGATATTGCAGGCGAACGGTTAGGCACCGTCTTTATGTATAAAGAGGATGAACAATATACCATTGACGATATTATATTGAGTGAGTATGGGACAACCGTTGTGGGATTAGAGATGATGAGAAGTGTCAATGAAGAATCTGCTGAGGAGGATCGGAAGATTACGATTGTCCGTTCTGCGATTAGTACACTGTCGAATTCTGAAGAGGATGCAATTATTCATGTATTTGATGAACTGGAAGGAATGGAAGGAATTTTAGTGGCATCTAAGATTGCTGACAGGGTAGGAATTACCAGATCCGTTATTGTCAATGCACTTCGTAAATTTGAGAGCGCAGGTGTCATTGAAACCAAATCCTCTGGTATGAAAGGAACTTATATCAAGGTTTTGAATGAACTGGTATTTGACGAACTGGACAAACTACATAAAGTATAATATGAACACTTAGCAAGTGCAAAGCAGGAGCTTAGCGAGAATATATGCCTTGCGGTATAAATGGATTTATGAATGGCAAAAGGATTTGTGGGTTCTCTCATAAGTCCTTTGCTATTGCAATTTTGTGAAAGTATAAATATAAAGTAATGAAAGCATGAATTAGAAATTAGGAGGAGAAGGCATGATTAATACAAATATTTATAATTATATTAATGTGCTGGACAAGGCAGCAGATGCGGCAAATTCCAGAAATGAGATTATATCAAATAATATTGCTAATGTGGATACTCCCAATTATAAAAGAAAGGATGTATCCTTTCAGAACTATTTGGAACAGGCATTAATTGGGGGAGAGCCATTAGATGAAAGAGTATCTGAAATCAATACCCATTTATCCGATTTTGGAGGGTTGATATACACAGATTCTTCTACCTTGTCTTACCGGTTAGATGGTAATAATGTGGATATTGATACGGAAAATGCTATGCTGGCAGAGAACCAGATTCGTTACAATGCGTTGGTAGAACAGATTGGACAGGAGTTTGCCAGATATAAGACGGTTTTGTCGTCATGATAGGAGGATAGAGTATGAGTAGTGGAATTTTTAATGCGATGGATGTGGCAGCTTCCGGTATGACTGCCCAGAGAACCAGATTAGATATTATTTCCCAGAATATTGCCAATGTGAACACTACACGGGATGAAAACGGTGAAGTATACAAGCGTCAGACCGTGGTGTTTCAGGAAAATTCAAATTCGTCCTTTGATCATATTTTAAGCAACAAGTTAGAGACATATGATGCGAAGGGTGTTAAGATTGCGGCGATAGTGGAAGATACTACAGAGGGCTCCATGGTTTATGACCCAATGCACCCAGATGCAGATGAGAATGGATATGTTATGCTGCCCAATGTCAATACGGTAACAGAAATGACCAATATGATTGATGCCAGCCGTTCCTATGAGGCAAATGCAACGGCCTTCAATGCTGCAAAGGCAATGGCAGCAAAGGGATTAGAACTGTTCCAGTAGCGGATTAGTTAGTTAGAAGAGATACAGAATAAGAGAATTAGTTATGAGTAAGAAATTTTAATAGAATGGATAGGTGATAGAGAATGGCAGTTTCTGCATTACATAATATTGATTCACATAATGTTATTATGAATAATTTGAACGCATCTGCTGTTACAACGGACAATGCTACAGCTTTTGACAGTCTGTTGAACTCTGCAGTCAGCATGTACAAAGAAACAGATGATTTGCAAAATGCGGCAGAACAGTCTGAGATTAATTTTGCGTTGGGGTATGCAACGAGCACCCATGATTTGGCAATTGCACAGCAAAAAGCAAACATAGCGTTACAGTATACAGTCCGTGTGACTAACAAGGCACTGGAAGCTTACAAAGAACTGATGAACATGCAGGTATAGTAAATTATAGATAAACGGATATTTCTATTCAACGGAGAGTACTATGTTAGACAGATTAAAAACTATCCAAACCAAGATTGTGGAATTTTGGAATCGTTTTACGAGCAAACAGAAAACATTAATCATATCCATTTCGGCGGCAGTGATTTTGACACTGGTGGCACTTATTGTGTTGCTTAACCGCACACATTATGTGGAATTGGTGACCTTCGACAATACATCGGATGCGGCGGCCGCAAAAGAGGTTTTGACGGAGGCAGGAGTAGATTTTTCGGTATCTGGTAATGGGCTGACCTTCACAGTAGATGAGAAAAACGAGGCGAATGCAAGACTGGCTTTAGGAGAAAACAATATAGCAACAAATAAGGATACTGACCGGGACTGGTTGTTTGACAATAGTATGTCCACTACGGATAGTGAAAGACAGCTGAAAAATAAAATTGTAAAGCAAAATGAAATTGCAAATCATCTGGAATTAATTGACGGAGTTAAGCAGGCGAATGTCCAGATTACAATTCCGGATTCAACAAATTCTTTGCTGTCAGAAGAAAAAGAAGCTTCTGCCAGTGTTTTGCTGATTACTACAGAGGAAATGAGTACAGACAGTATAGAGGGAATTGCCAACTGGGTAGCAACCTCCTTAGGTAATAAAACCACAAATAATATCAGGATTGTTGATCAGTCCGGGAAACTGCTTTTTGGAGGGGACAATAATACTTCGACAGCTTCAGGTGCGGCAGCCCAGACTTTAAAAATCAAACAGCAGGTGACGGATAACGTCCAGGATCAGGTGAGAAGTCTTTTTGTAAATTCTGGAATTTATAATGATGCCGAAGTAAAGGCAAATCTGGACGTGGATTTAGATAAGACCACAATCAATGATGAACATCACTATACAGATGATGAGGAAGAGGATACCGGTCCGTTGGTGGAGCAGTATACCTACAGTGCGGAAAATACAGACGGAACCGCTGGCATTCCGGGAACGGATTCCAATGATGGAACCGTAAATGACTATGAAATTCTAAACGGAACGAATGCAAACAGCAATGCGGATGTGGTAAAACAGACATGGCATGACAGTGTGACTACAACGGCATCTGAAAAAGCGGTAGGTACAGTGAATACAGCAAATTCTACCATTGCAGTGGTTCTCAGTAAATATGTGATATATGATGAAGCTAAGATGAAGAAAGCAGGACAGCTGGATGGTACAAATTTTGATACCTTTCAAGAGGAAAACGGAGACCGGAAAGCCATTGAGGTAGACGAGGAGACCTATGCGCTGGTTCAGATGGCAACAGGAATCAACAGGGAGAATATCCAAATTCAGGCATTTGAGGTTCCATTGTTCTATCCGAAGGAAACAAGTACGGTGGATACTGCTGCAAATTATCTGCAGTTTATCCTTGCTATTTTAATTGTAGCACTTCTCTGCTTTGTAGTGTTCAAGGGAATGAGACCGGTAGAGATAACGGAATTAGAGCCGGAGTTATCTGTAGAGGCGCTGCTGGCAACAACTAAGGAAAACCAGACACTGGAGGATATTGAATTTAGTGATAAATCTGCAACAAGACAACAGATTGAACGGTTTGTGGATGAGAATCCGGAGGAAGTGGCATTACTTTTAAGAAACTGGCTGAATGATGAGTGGGAATAGGATATGGATGTGATTTGGAGGAGATGGCATGGCAGCAAATGAAGAAGATATTTCAGGTATTCAAAAGGCAGCAATCCTTTTGATTTCTTTGGGACCTGAGAAATCTGCAAGTATATTTAAACATTTAAAAGAGGATGAGATTGAATCTCTCACGTTGGAGATAGCAAATACCAGAAGTGTGCCTCCAGATTTAAAGGAAACGGTACTGGAGGAATTCTACGAAGTGTGTCTTGCCCAGCAGTATATTTCAGAGGGCGGTATCGGATATGCAAAAGATTTGCTTGATAAGGCATTGGGAGAAGAGAAGGCAAAGGATGTGATTGGAAGGCTTACGGCATCATTACAGGTGCGTCCTTTTGAATTTGTCCGTAAAACTGACCCGTCTCAGCTGCTTAATTTTATACAGGACGAGCATCCGCAAACCATTGCTTTGATTTTGGCATATCTGCCATCAAGCCAGGCGGCGGCAGTGGTTGGTGCGTTACCTCCTGAAAAACAGGCAGATGTGGCAAAGCGTATCGCACTGATGGACCGTACCAGTCCAGATGTCATTAAAGAGGTGGAAAAGGTTTTGGAGAAAAAATTATCCTCCCTTGTCAACCAGGATTATACCATTGTGGGTGGTGTGGATGCTATTGTGTCTATCCTGAATACGGTTGACCGTAGTACAGAGAAACATATTATGGAAACTCTGGAGGTTGAAGAACCTGAACTGGCAGACGAAATCCGCCGCAAAATGTTTGTATTTGAAGATATTCTCAGTCTGGATAACCGTGCTATTCAGACCGTTCTGCGTGAGGTTGATAATAGTGAGCTTGCAATTGCACTTAAGAATACCAATGATGATGTACAGAATTGTATCTTTAGTAACCTGTCATCCCGTCTTGCAACGATGATTAAGGAGGATATGGAATATATGGGTCCGGTAAGACTGAAGGATGTAGAGGATGCACAGCAGAAGATTGTAAATATAATAAGAAAGCTAGAAGATACTGGAGAAATTGTTATTTCCCGTGGCGGAGGTGACGAGATTATTGTCTAATTTAATTAAATCCGGGTTTGTAGCATTTTCTCAGGATAATAAGCTTGTTATTGATGCAAATGAGAACAAAATTATAAAGGCGATAGATACGGTAGCGAATGAGGTTACGGCAGAAAGAGAGGACTCTGTTGAAGAGGTCTTGGCAGAAGCTTTTATCAGGGATGCAGAATTAGAGGGGATGGATTTTGGAGAGGATGTACTTACGATGGATACATCGGAGCTTCCGGATTTATCTGGTTCTGCACAGGAGTTGAGCAAGGTAGCTGAGAAAGTGATACACTCTGCCCAAAGTGAGGCGGAATCCATTGTAAACCAGGCGCATGATGAAGTAGAGCAGATGCGGGCGGCGGCTTATGATGAGGCAGAACGCATTAAGCAGCAGGCTCATGATGAAGGGTATCGTGCAGGATTTGATGAGGGAATGCAGGGTGCCCAAAACGAAATTCAGGAAAAGTCAGATGCTTTGGAAAGGCATCTGCAGGAAATGGAAATTCAGTTTCAGGAAAAAGAGACAGCATTGGTAAAGGATACCGAACATAAGATGGTAGATTTACTGTGCCGCTTTATTCCATCTATAACCGGGGTGGTAATTGAAAATCAGAGAGATGTACTTTTGTATATGATAAATACTGCCATGCAGGATTTGGATAACAGTAAACACTTTGTTATTAAGGCTGCCATAGAGGATTATGAGGATGTGGCTGCTCGAAAGGATGACATATATGGTGCCTTGAATCCAAATGTGGAATTGGAAATTTTTGAGGATGCAAAGCTTGCGCCGATGCAGTGCCTGATTGAAACAGACAATGGAATTGTGGATATTAGTCTGGATGTTCAGTTAGAAAATCTGATAACAGCATTGAAGCTGATGGTGAAGGAATAGGTGGTTTCTTTGAAAATTAATTTTGAGCAGTACTTTTCTTTAGCAAACCGCTCTTATGTAAAAGAGCTTGGAAAGGTAACAAAGATAGTGGGACTTACCGTGGAATCGGTAGGTCCTCCCTGTAAATTGAATGATTTGTGCAGAATCACCTCTAAGGATGGTTTTCAGGAGGTGATGGCAGAGGTAGTGGGCTTCCGTGATAACCGGGTGCTTTTGATGCCTTTTGAAAGCGTGGAAGGAATCGGCTTAGGCGCAGTAGTAGAAAATACAAAGGAGCCGTTAAAGGTACAGGTGGGGGAGGAGCTGCTGGGATGTTCCCTGGACGGATTAGGCAGACCTTTAGACGGAAAAGAGCTGCATTTAAGTGAGACATATCCTATTGAGGCGCCGCCGCCGGATGCACTGAAACGGAAGATGATTTCAGAAGTACTACCGTTGGGAGTAAAAGCGGTAGACGGAATGATTACGGTGGGAAAAGGACAAAGAATCGGTATTTTTGCAGGCTCCGGTGTTGGAAAATCCACGCTTCTGGGCATGTTTGCCAGAAATACAAGGGCGGATATCAATGTGATTGCCCTGATTGGAGAGCGTGGAAGAGAGGTTCGCGAATTTATTGAACGGGATTTGGGTGAAGAGGGCTTAAAACGCTCTGTTTTGGTGATTGCAACTTCAGATAAGCCGGCATTGATTCGTAACAAAGCAGCAAAAACAGCCACTGCCATTGCGGAATATTTCAGAGACCAGGGAAAAGATGTTCTTCTTATGATGGATAATATGACACGTTTCTGCATGGCGCAAAGGGAGATTGGTCTGGCATCAGGTGAACCCCCGGTTACAAGAGGATATCCGCCGTCTGTTTATTCTGAGCTGCCAAAGGTATTAGAGAGGGCAGGTAATTCGGAAAAGGGCTCTATAACAGGACTATATGCCGTTCTAGTAGATGGTGATGATTTTAATGAACCAATTTCGGATACGGCAAGAGGAATTTTAGATGGACATATTGTTCTTTCAAGAAAGCTTGGACACAAAAATCATTATCCGGCAATTGATGTGCTGCAGAGTATATCAAGATGCATGAGCGGGATTGCAGCAGAGAGCCATAAGGCAGTTGCAGGCAAGGTTAAAAATGTTCTGGCAACCTATAATGAGGCAGAGGATTTGATTAATATTGGCGCATATAAATCTGGTTCCAACCCGGATATTGATTTTGCCATTTCCAAAATCCGACAGGTGAATGAGTTTTTGGTTCAGGATGTAGAAAGCAAGTTTCAGTTTGAGGATGAGGTTGCAATGATGACGGAAATTTTTGAGGATACAAGAGTGAACGGATAAGGAAGGATTGAACTGTGGCGAGATTTATCTATCGAATGCAGAATATTCTGGATATTAAATATAAATTAGAAGAACAGGCAAAACAGAATTATATGGAGGTACGGGCCCGCTTAAATGCTGCAGAAGAAGAGCTGAAGTGTTTAGAGGAGCGCAGGTGGCAGTATATGGGTACCTATAAGGTTCTGGTATCGGACAGGCTTGATATTCTGGAGATTGAACAGTGTAAAAACGCTATTATTTTGATGGAGGAGTACATTTTAAGCCAGCAAAGTGTAATCCGAGGCATTGAACAGGAATTAGAGGAAGCGGTAAGACGCATGAATGAGGCGGTGAAGGACCGTAAAATTCATGAAAAGTTAAAGGAGAATCAGTTTGAACTCTTTAAACAAGAACTGAACAGGGAAGAGGAAAAAGAGATTGATCAGCTGGTAAGCTATCAGTACAATAATAGGGATTCCGGAGAGGAGATATAAATCTTATGGCAAAAAGAGAAAAGGGAACACAGGTTGAAAACGGAGAAGAGAATATTGGAAGTAAGATTTTATCGGTTTTTTTTGTGATATTGATTGTTTTGGTGTGGCTTGCCATTATTGCGGCGCTTATTAAATTTGATATTGGGGGTTTTGGAAGCAGTGTACTGCGTCCGGTTTTAAAGGATGTTCCGGGAATAAATAAGATTCTTCCGGAACCATCGGAGAAAGAACTGGCAGAAGAGGCGGAAGCATCGAATGACGAGAATCAGGTTGCAACTCTTTCTCAGGCAAAGGAACTGATAGATAAGCTTCAGGAGGAGAATGACAAACTGAATGAAAGCAATAAATCCCTGAAGGAAGAGAACAGTGATTTGACGAAGCAGGTGGAGCGTCTGAAGGTATTTGAGGAAAGCCAGAATGAGTTCCAGACACAAAAAGAAGAATTTTATAACGAAATAGTCTATGGAGAAAATGCTCCAGATGCCGATATATATAAAGAGTGGTATGAAAGTATTGATGCCGCCTATGCCGAATCCATTTACCGGCAGATAATTTCAAATCAGTCAGCAGATGCGGATTTGAAGGACCTGGCAAAGACTTATGAAAATATGAAACCGGCGGAGGCAGCAGCTGTGTTGGAGAAAATGAAAGATAATCTGGACACAGTGGCAGAGATATTAGGGGCAATGAAAGCGGACAGCAGAGCAAAAATTATGGATCAAATGGATCCGGATTTTGCGGCAAATGTTACCAAAAAGCTTATGCCTTGACCACTTGAATTTTGAAGAAAGGAGGCAGAGCATGCAGGTAAAGGAAAATGTAAACCTTGCGAATTTACTTCTGGTGGGAAACCAGACTGGCAATTCTCCATCCAGACCGAAGGAAGATTCAAAGGAAGATTTTGCAAGCTTGTTGACAAATGCCCAGAATAATGCGGATTCCAGATTGAATGTCACAAAACAGGCATCTGTACAGGGAAAGGAATCATTTCCGGAAAAAGCTTCCACAGAACCGAAGAAAGAGACAAAGAATTTTACAAAAGGTTCAGAGGCCACACAGACCGAACGGACATCTTCAGCTGAGAAGCCGGATATTCGTGAAACAGAGGATGTTGTAGTGGAAGAAGCAGAAGACGACCAGTCCATTGAGGATGTTTCAGCGGCAATGGAAAGTATCAGTAATCTGTTACAGAATGTAATGCAGTTGTTACAGCTTACCGGTGAAGAGCTGGCGGATAAGCTGCAGGAAATCGGAATGAATCCGGCAGATTTATTGACACAGGAAGGCTTGAAGGAATTATTTCTATATGTGAATTCGGCAGAACCATCGGATTTGCTTGTAGATGAAGAACTGAATTTGAGATTACAGTCTTTTTTGGGTGAATTTGAGAATACGCTTCAGACTTTGGATTTAACAGGAATGGATGACGTAGCGCTTCTGGCAGGAGAAGATATGAAAGATATCTTATCTGGAATAATGGATACCATGGAAGCCGCACAAACCACAGAGCAGGATGATGCCGTGGGTGAAGTGGTATCAGATAGCGGTTTGAATGAGCCGGAGGTTGTGGTCACAAAAGAGGAATCAAAAGCCCAGTCCGACAATGGCTCGTCTGCAAAGCAGCAGTCAGAGGATACAACCCGGACGTTAGAGCCGGCCGATACAGAAGGTCTGGTAAAGGGAAAACATTCCACCTTTGAAAACCCTGTTCTTCAGGCAATTCAGGATGCAGTAAGCCAGGTGGAAGAAACGGTAACAGCTGGCAGCCAGCCGGTTAAGAGTGCCGACATTATCAACCAGATTGTAGAACAGGTACGGGTACATATGAGCCAGAATACCACATCGTTGGAGATGCAGCTTTATCCAGAACATCTTGGTAAAATTCAGATTAATGTTGTATCGAAAGACGGTATTATGACAGCCAGAATTGTTGCAGAAAATGAAGCGGCAAAGCAGGCAATTGAAAATGGTCTTACCAGTTTGAAAGAAACCATGGAGCAGCAGGATTTAAAGGTTGATGCGATTGAGGTAATGGTGTCTACAAACGGCTTTGAACGGGGAAGTGAACAGCAGGATTCCACAGCAGAAAACCAGGCTTCGAAGGGCCAGAGAAAACTCAGCCTGTCTGAGTTAGAGGAAGAATCCTCTAAAGAAGAAGCTGTTGAAGCTGAAAAAATGAAGGCTGTCGGCAGCAGTGTAAGCTATATGGCATAGTGTAGCTGCATTATTTATAGGAACGGATACAATAAAAGTATCATATAAAAAGGAGGTCAGAAAAATGGCAGGAGTAGGAATTGATACAACCACAGTTGGTCAGACTTCAGCATTGACAGACGCAACAAACAAGTCCAATAGTTCATTGGATAAGGATGCATTTCTAAAATTATTAGTGACGCAGATGCAGTATCAGGATCCGTTGGAGCCAACCAGTAACACGGAGTACATGTCTCAGCTGGCACAGTTCTCAACCGTTGAGGAATTACAGAACTTGAGTACAACATTTTCAAACAGTCAGAGTATGAATCTGACAGGTCAGTATGTTATTCTAAATGTTCCGGATTCCGCTGGTAACATTAACCAGGTTAGCGGTCTTGTGGATTATGTGACATTAAGTGATGGAAAAACCTATCTTCATGTTAATGAAGAATATTATCCGTCCGATTATTTGGATTCTGTAGTAAGTATTGATTATCTGGAGCATTTGATTAATTCATCAAATCCGACAGAAGATGAAACAACAGATGAAAACCAGAATGGTGAAGGTGAAAATGCTGGAGAGAATGGCACAGATGGAGCTGAGGATGCTTAACCTTACGGAAAAGGGGCGATAACATGGAGCGTTTACAGAATTCATATTTATCCATTGACCAGATGGCGGATGTCTACCTAAAGAATGGAAAACAGGCTAACCGTCAGGAAACGGTGACGGAACAGGGATTTTCCTTCCAACAGGTGTTGGAGCAGACAAGTGTACGCAGGGATGATTTACAGGGTGTTGTTTTTTCAAAGCATGCCAATGAAAGACTTGCCAGCCGGAATATTAACCTGAATGATGAGCAGATGAACCGGTTGAACAAGGGTGTTATGCAGGCAAAGGAAAAAAGTATCAAGGAATCATTGGTTATGATGGATAACATTGCATTTATTGTAAATATCAAAAACAACACGGTTGTTACCGCAATGGATCAGGAAACAAATGATAGTAACGTATTTACAAATATTGATGGTGCAGTAATTGTATAGCCGGACCTTTTGGAGGCTATTTTTCCCTGAATGACAGAAGGGAATGCATCAATAGAAATAATAGGAGGTCGTTTAATTATGATGAGGTCACTTTACTCTGGTGTAGCCGGACTTAAGACACACCAGACCAAGATGGATGTAATTGGTAATAATATTGCAAATGTAAATACCGTAGGTTTTAAATCCAGTCAGGTATTATTTAAGGATGTTTTGTACCAGACCACACAGAGTGCTACTGGTGCCACCCAGAACAGCGGTGGTAAGAATGCAAAACAGATTGGTTTGGGAAGTAGCGTAGCCACCATATCTGTTTCCCATACATCGGGCTCAGCACAGTCTACAAACAATCCGTATGATTTGATGATTAATGGAAGTTCCTTCTTTATTGTCAACCGGTCTGGAATTAACTATTTTACAAAGGTTGGTGCATTTAATACAGATGATGCTGGCAATCTGGTTACTGGTGATGGCGATTTGGTAATGGGCTGGCAGGTAGACCCAGATGACCCGACACAGATAAAAAGGGATACCGTATCTGCGTTGAGACCAGAGGCAGAAGAAAATCAGACAGCTGCGCCGGAGTTGACATCCAAGACATATTTTTCCGGTGGTATTGCGAAAACCGACCCGAATCTAACCACAGATGACGGTGTTGCCAGAACGGTTTCTATTTATGACAATCTGGGTAATGCCTATACAGTTAAATTAAAGATTACGCAGAACCGTACCAATGAAAACGCATTTGATGTGGCCATTGATTCCATTAAAGATGTGAATAATGAGAATATTTTAGAAAACGGTTATTCCGCAAGTCTGACCGGTGGTCTGGGTAATTCCACAACCATTACCTTTAATGCGGATAACGGAAGCTACGTGGGAGTGGGTGGAAATACCGGAGACCTTGGTAAAAGCCTTAAATTAGAGATTATACCGGATGCTGGTTCTGGAAAGGGTGATGTGTTCAGAGATTTGTCATCTGCTATTCCAAGTGAGCAGATAACCGGTATAGAAGTTGATTTCTCGAATTTAAAGATGTATACCAAAAAGAGCGAGTGTGATTTTGAGATTCACAGAGGCGGTTCAGACAGCACCGGAGCAGGACGAAAAGTAGGTACGTTATCTGATGTGTCCATTGACACAGCCGGAATGATTTATGGTGTATATGACAACGGCGTCACCAGATTGTTAGGACAGATTGCGGTAGCTAATTTTGTGAATCCGGCTGGTTTGGAAGCAATTGGAGGAAGCCTGTACAGAGAGACAAAGGCTTCTGGTGAATTTGACGGAATTGGTCAGGATATTGAAAGTGTCGGCGAGAAAATGACACAGGGTGTATTGGAGATGTCTAATGTAGACTTATCTCAGGAATTTACAGAAATGATTGTCACCCAGCGAGGCTTTCAGGCAAATTCCAGAATTATTACGGTGTCAGATACCTTAATTGAGGAACTGGTTAATCTTAAGAGATAATATAGGATGAACTCAAAAAAGGTTCACTGGACCTTTTTGAGTATGCTTGGCAACAAAGATGCACTATATGGATTATGGTGCATCTTTCCTTTTGCTTTTGCGGAAGACATAGCGTGTTAACCATAAGAGAGGGGGGTATAAATGATTGAACTGACAAAAATAAATGATGTGAAATTTACGGTGAATGCAGAAATTATTGAGTTTGTGGAAGAGACACCTGATACAGTAATTTCCTTGATAACAGGGAAAAAAATAATTGTAAAAGAGAGCAGACAGGAAGTGACGGATTTAGTGATATCCTATAAAAGAGCAATATATAATACAGTTTTGTAATTTTTTGTAGAAAATTTAAATGGTTTGTGCTATAATCTGTTTATGCTATTTTTACAAGGTTCTTTTTGAGAGAAAAAAACCTTAATTTACTATGGATTGGTGAGGTGGAAGTTTTGGATTTTGCGTCGATTGTTGGTTTGATTCTCGCCTTTGCGCTTATGATATTTGGTATGGCAACAGGTGATAGTGGCGTGGCAGGATTGCTGTCTTTTTGGGATATTTCTTCGGTCTTGATTACCTTTGGTGGTACGCTTGGTGCTGTGTTAGCTGGTACTACAATACAGGGATTTGTATCCGGTCTTAAGTCAATTAAGCTGATATTTAAAATACCACAGCTGGATAGTGTGGGAACAATCAGACAGATTATTGAATTATCCAATGTTGCCAGAAAAGAGGGACTGCTGGCATTGGAAGAATCTGCCAACGCATTGGAAGATGCTTTTATGAAAAAAGGAATTTTATTGATTGTGGATGGTACAGATCCAGAACTGGTAAGAGGTATTCTGGAAGCTGAACTGGTGAATACCGATACAAGACATCAGACAAATATTGAATTTTGGAAGAAGGTTGGTGCAATGGGACCTGCCTGGGGTATGATTGGTACACTGATAGGTCTTATTTTGATGTTGAAAAACCTGTCTGACCCGGACAGCATCGGACCTTCCATGGCGACCGCGCTGGTTACAACCTTTTACGGTTCTGTTTTGGCAAACTGGTTAAGCGGACCGGTTTCCAATAAGCTGACAATATTTAATGATGAAGAGATTCAATTAAAGGAAATTATGATTGAGGGTTTATTGTCTATTCAGGCAGGAGAGAACCCGAGAGTTATTGAAGAAAAGTTAAAATCCTTCCTTGCACCTAGTGTGAGAGATGAATTATCTGAAGGCGGTGAGTAAGAGTGGCAAAAAGAAAAGAAAAACCTCCTGAGGAAGGTGCACCGGCATGGCAAACAACCTTCAGTGATTTAATGAATCTGCTGCTGTGTTTCTTTGTGCTTTTGTTTGCAAGCTCAACAATGGATGAGGGTAAGATTCAGAAAATTGCAGCTTCTTTTAATAATATTAGTTTTAGTATTATGGAAGCTGGAGCTGTGTCATTGGTAGAAGGGCAGATTGTTTCAGGTGGAGTTACGCAGCTTCCTGGTATTGAGTCCATACTGGAATATATCGGGGTTTCTTCTGAGGTAGAGGGGGATAACGAGGATTTATCCGCTACCGGTGCAGATGATGGGACAAACGACCAGTCTGATCAGCCGGACAGTGTACAGCAGAATACTGAGGAGACCCTGTCGGAACAGAAATTAAAGGAACAGATAGAGGAACGCGGACTGAAGCAGTCTGAGGAGATGTATGATGAAGTCGCACAGATGACAGAATCCTATGATATTGACGACCAGGTTGTTCTGGATTATAATTCTCAGTATGTTTCCCTGGATTTAAACGGTGCAATTTTATTTGATGCCGGACAAGCAGATATCCGCAGTGATGCCCGGATGTTTATGCAGAAGATTGCCTCCATACTGGAGCGGTATAAGGACTGCATCATAGAAATAGAAGGACATACGGATAATGTTCCGATACATAATTCCACCTATGAAAGCAACCGCTATTTATCCACTGCGAGAGCGACTAAGGTATATGAATATATTATGGAACAGGCTGATTTGAAAGATAGCAATGTGAAGGTTGCAGGCTATGGAGAAAGCCATCCGGTAGCTTCTAATAAGACAGAAGAGGGACGTGCCAAAAACCGAAGGGTTTCAATAAAAATATATAATTTATTGAATTCGGACACACAAACAGATGGAGGAGTAGGAGAATAAACCATGAAAAAGAATTTAATTACCGTAATTATTTTAGCACTTTGTGTTGTAAATCTGATTTTAAATGTAATGCTGGTTTTTGTTTGTATGCCTTCTGCAAAAAAGACAAATAACCTGATTACAGACATTGCATCTGTTTTGGAGCTGGATTTGGAGAGCAATGACGAACAGCCGACTGTGGAATTGGAAAATATGGACAACTTTAATATTGAGGCACAGGTTGTTAATTTAAAGAATGACGAAAGCGGTGACAGTCATTATGTTCAGATGGGATTGACTTTGGGATTGGATAAGTCTTCTAAGGATTATGAGACGCTTAAGACTGTTTTGGAAGGTGCATCCGGTGCTGTTTTTGATGAGGCACGGAATGTTGTGCAAAATTATACCTATGGAGAAGTGTCAAATCAGGCAACACAGGAAGAGATTAAAAAACAGATTTTGGATAATCTTCAGAAAAAATACGCTACAGAGTGTATTTATAATGTATCCTTCAGTAAGTTTACGACCCAATAGTTTATGGAATAAAGGTAAGATAATGAAAAAGGACTATTGGAGGTGAGAATATGGCAGATGTATTATCTCAAAATGAGATTGATGCGTTGCTGAAACAGCTTAGTTCGGGCGAACTGGATGTGGATGACATCAATGATGAGCCTGCAGTGAAAATTAAAGATTATGATTTTGCCAGACCTGCCAAATTCTCAAAGGAACATTTACGAACTTTAGAGTTTATATTCGAGCATTTTGGCAGACTGGTTTCCAGCAATTTTCCTGCGTACCTGCGTAAGAATGTGCAGATAGATGTTATGAATTCAGAGGCGGTTACCTATTCTGAGTTCTCCAATGCAATGTCCAATCCGGTATTGCTGGGGATAGTAAATTTTGCACCGTTGAATGGAAATATTATTATAGAACTAGCATCCAATCTGGGATATGCCATTATTGACCGTATGCTTGGCGGTATGGGAGACCCTCTGGATAAGCCAAGGGATTTTTCGGAGATAGAGTTGAGTGTTCTGGAGAGAATTTTTACAATTCTGGTTGATTTACTCAGAGAACCGTGGGAAAATGTAATAGAAATTCATCCGAGGCTGGAGCGAATTGAGACAAATTCACAATTTGCCCAGATTATTTCACCAAGTGAAATGACAGCAATTGTTACAATTAATGTTGCGATTGGTTCAGTGGAAGGTCTTATGAATATCTGTCTGCCTTTTATGACGTTAGAAGATATTATGGATAAGCTTAACACGAAATACTGGTTTTCTACGATGCAGAATAAGGATGAAGAATCTTATAACAGCTTTATTGAGACAGCAATCAACAAAGCTCAGATTCCAATGAAAGCATTACTTGGGAAAAGCAGTATTTCCGTAATGGATTTTATTAATTTGCAAGTTGGCGATATTATTAAACTGGATTCTCATGTGGATAACGAATTAGATATCTATGTTGGTAATATTGTTAAATTTAAAGCGTTACCGGGTTCAGGTGCAGAAAATTACGCCGTTAAGGTAACGGAAATAATAAGAGAGGAGTAGGAACATGGATGGAATGTTATCACAGGAAGAAATCAATGCATTACTGGGCAATGTAAACAGTGATGATGGTGATGCGGCTCCGGCTTCTGCTTCAGGGAGTATTTTAACAGCACAGGAACAGGATGCAATTGGAGAGATTTCCAACATTTGTATGGGCACAGCGGCTACGACTCTTTATTCCCTGGTAAATCAAAAGGTCACGATTACAACCCCTTCTGTATCAATTTCTACATGGGATGAATTGGTAGCGGACTATGTAAAACCGTGTGTGTATATTAATATTTCCTATAGAGAAGGTATTGAAGGTAATAATGTCTTGATTCTTCGTGAGGATGATGTTAAAGTAATAACAGATTTAATGATGGGTGGAGATGGAACAAATTTAGTGGATGAGTTGACGGATTTGCATTTAAGTGCAATCTGCGAGGCAATGAATCAGATGATGGGTTCTGCCGCAACCTCCTTATCCTCCATGCTGGAGCAAAAGATTGATATTTCACCGCCTTCCGCTGATTTAGTTAACCTGACAGATGAGATGGATGACCTTAAGGTTGGAATGTTTCGCAATAATTCATTTGTAAAGGTTTATTTCAGGATGGAGATTGGTGAGTTGGTAGACAGCAGTATCATGCAGTTGTATCCGATAGAACTGGCAAAGGAGTTATATACCAAATTTAATTCCAGACAGGAAGCGACAGCATCTGCAGCAGTAAATGAGACACCTGCTCCTGCCCAGCCTCAGCCGGCACCGCCAGCTCCGGAGCCTGTTCAGAATGCGGCTGCATAT
>URMF01000037.1 GCA_900548855.1 uncultured Eubacteriales bacterium | reverse complement strand
TACTGCACCACCATATTCTTTCATAAACTCTTCCATGGGAATCTACCTCCTTCCATCCATTTATCTGGCATTTGTTTACCAGTACACATTTATTATAATTATCTATTTTTCCTATTTCGATGGAATAGAAGAAAAGAATTAAGTAATTTTTTTCTTTTAGGAAAAGTTATGTAAAGAATTATTTCGCATATATAACGCCATCCGCAAAAACATTTCTACCAGTTGTGGATCTGCCCCTTGCATAATTTGTTCGAATCTTTCTCCAGCAGTCAGTTTTCTTTCGGTTTCTTTTGGTTCAAAATCACCTGGAAGAAGTTCATCAGCTTCCATTTCCATTGCCGCAGCTATCCGTAACAATGCCTTTAAACCTATATCACATCTCGAACGTTCCAGTTTAGAAATATGACTTACCGACAAATTTGACATTTCTGCCAACTTTGCCATGGATAGTCCCCTTTTTTTTCTTTCTTTGCTAATATTTTTGCTCACATCTCTTAATACCTGATTCATTACATCATCTGTAAGTTCCATTCTTCTTATCTCCTATCTGCAGCATCCATAATTCCATATTTTAATGCTGCTGTATATTCTTTCCACGTTTTCTCTGAAAAAGCTATTTTATTTAATTTCAGGCTGTAATGCCATACAAATCCGCCGAATGCAGACATCTGCTCTGCTATTTCACAAATTTCATTCTCCTTCCATTCTTTATATGGGAAAATAACTGCTTCATGCACAGATAAAGGTAAAATATATAAATCCTGGTTCAACTGATTTCCCAAATCCTTTAATGGTCCGTCCTCATACAATAACGTCGTTAATCCAAAATAATTTTTTTCACCTTTTACCAGATAAACATCCACTCCAGTCTGTGAATATAGTTCACTTATTTCATAAAGTAAATGTTTTGGCATGTTTGAAAGACTTATTCGATGCAGCTCTTCTTCTTTTATATTCCAATATTCAAGCATTTCATTGGTAATAGCCGATAACTTTATCCGTTTGGGTTCTTCTTCCAAAATAACTGCATATACCAGATAAACTGACTCCATCTTTCTTCCTGCATATGTTTTCAAAACATCTTTCCCTATCTTTTCCGGAATCAAAACACAGCATATCTGTTCTTTTGGAACCTTTGACATTACGCACATCAAAAGTTCCTGTTCTTTTTTATCAAGTTCTGCCTGTCTTGTATATTCCTCTGTATATTCTGCCAACATATTTTTTAAAGTCACTTCATCAAAAGCCTGGCCACATCGTTCATAAACTACCCACATATCCAGCTCCGGCATTTTTGAAAGATGCATTCTGCCATCGGATGTTCGGATTTTTTCTCCATGATTTTCCATTACAATCAGCGGATACATTTTGTTTTTCCCCTCGATCACTGGCATATACAGATTTCCTTTTACTTTTATCTGTTCTATAAATTCCCGGTAACTTATTCGCTTTCTATTCATCTTTCTCCTTTACCAGCAATTCTGACAAAACACATGATCACCAATGATCTTTATCTGTTCATCAGAGTTTCTTGCCCTGATTTTTTCCCATTGCCGTACTTCTCCGACACTGCAATACTTTGGATTACAATAATACTTCATACTTCCTATGGGATTTTCTGCGGTTCCATAATATGCACCTGCCGCCGCTCTGTAACATGAATCTGTCTCCCGTTGCCCCTGAGACATATTTGCATATGCATAAAGATATTTTTCTACCGTATGATATGGAATATAACAGGAAAACTGATATGGTGCTGTCAATACCCCCTTTATATTTCCTGATGCACCCCCGGCTCGATTCAAAATTACATATGCCACTGCTGTTTTTCCAATATCAGACTGATTTCCTGCTTCTGCTTTGATAAACCCTGCCAAATAAATTAGATTTTCATCTACACCTTCCGGTATAATCAGATCTTCAATCGGTACCGCCTCTCCGGCAACAAAATTATCGTTCTCCTCCGGTTTCATATATGTCTGTTCTTTCATCAGATCGGCCAATATCGTCTGAGCAGATTCAGGAAGTTCTTTTTCATACTCATCCTTCCACTTTTCTATGGTCAGGCAATATACCGTCATCTTTTCGGCATTTTTTTCCTCTTCTTTTCCTTTTTCATTTGTAACTTTCTTCTTAACAGTTTCTTTTTTTGTATAATTAAACTGTTTAAATACTTTTTTTAAAAGTTTTTCTTCCCAATCTGTATCTATAAACAAATATGCCGGATATCCTTCAACTTCCATACTTATAAGTTTCGAATAATTGGGATCCGTTGTGATCTGAGCAAGATAAGCTGCAGCTATGTCGTCTGCTTCAGAATATGTTCCATACGCATAAACCGCCTCATTCAATTCATTTACGCCTAAAAAATAGTCTATATTACCTGCAAAATTCCGCTCCATTTCCTGTATTACATTTTTTATGTACTTAGGATTTTCTCTTACCTCTTGTATAGAATCATAATATCCATCAAAATATGTTGTAGGACTTTCTGCCTTCATATAAAGTCCTACGAATACCATTGCTACCACAGAGGCAATCAGGATGACAGGTAACATCACGAATAACAATTTACAAATCAGTGTTAAAACCAGCTTCATCATTTTTGCAATTGCTTTTGCAGCATCATGCGTAATCATTTGCCCTATTAATTTAAAATGAGCATTTGGATCATTTCCTTTCTGATCATGTATCATTTCCTGAATTACATATTCTTTTAATAGTCTTTTTTTTACGCCATCTATATATTCTTCCTTTTTATCTGCTATTTGGCTCCGTATACTCTCCGTTACAACTGCATTTATGTATTCACCCCTATACTGCTTTTTTTTCCTGATTTGTTCTCTTTCTTCTCCGGAACAGACCCATGGTTCTATGATATCTTCCTCCAGCACCTCCATTCTCACAATATCTTCTTTTTTATGTGTAACTTTTTCTTTACATGTCGCTCCCGGCAAATTAACATTACAAAATTTTGCCATATTTTTTAATGTTATTTTACTTTTCGTTCTGTTGCTTTGTTCTGTAGCTAACAGGGTAATTGACGTGCCCAAATCTTCCGAATGTATTTTCTGTTGCTTTTGTTGTACAGGTTCAACCGATATTTCTGATTTATGTAAATGCTTCTGCGAAAATACCGTTTTAATGTTTTGGCGCTGTTCTTCTTTCCAAACCTCCAATTCTTTTTTCTCTTTATCAGGCTGTATCTGCACCCTCACATCTTTTTTGTCTTCTGTTTTTGTTTCTTCTAGTTTTCTTTCAGCGATATTAAATCCTGATTTGACATAACTTTGGGAAGAAAACTCTTTTATCCATGTATTTTTGTCTTTCCGGTTATTTTTTATATTAGAATTTACCCAACTGTCAGAAATATTTTTAATTACAGATGATAGGACACCATGATCATTCTCTTCATTCATATCCGTTCTCATATCATCTGAACTTCGAAATATCTTTCCCTTTACCAGAATGTCTTTTCCTTTATACCGTATTGCACTTACACCAGTTACTTTGAAACCCGTTTTAACGACATGTAACTTTTGTCTATCCTGCCTTTGCACTAATTTCATTCAAATCCCACCATCGCCTGCTTTTTCGCTGCTTTCTCATGCATATTCGTATTGTATATATCATAAACAGGATTCTGCTTGTCCACTACATTATCAAATGGAATAATCACGTTTCCAAATCTGATCAAACCCATTCCAGGTTTCGGATTTGCAGTATATTTTATTTGGGCTTCACTAATATTTTCCAATGCTTTCCCCAAAACTGCCGCATCCGGTGCAGCCTGTTTAAGCAGAACTGTATATTCACTATTTGAAACAAGCGTGGAAGTCATCGGATCTTTTAATACCTCTATAACATTCTGCGTGATTCCGGTACAAAGTCCTCCTAATTTTCTTACCTGCTTCCATAAAGCAATTAAATAATCTCTGGAAAATGGCTTTCCAAGCAATACATGAAATTCATCCACATACAGCCACGTTGCACGCCCTTTTTTCGCATTTTTTATGATTCGCTGTTTGATATTTTCAAGCATGATCAGCATTGCCATACCAGAAAGGTCACCTGCCAAATCCCTTAAACCATACACTAAAACCCGGTTTTCAATATCAATATTGGTCTGATGGTTAAAAATATTTAAAGATCCTTCCACAAATATCTCAAGTACAAGCTTTATTTTTCGTGCTTCTGTCTCTTCCTGTTCTTTTAATACTTCAAGGAAATCCGACATAATCGGCTGTGAACGTTTTTCTCTTGGAAGTGCAGCAATCCTTTTATACATTTTTCGAACAGAACGATCGATAATAGATTTGTATTCTGGCAGTATTTCTCCATCCATTGCCTGTTCACAAATCCCCAACATAAAACTGCATTTATCACGAACTTGTCCATTTGTATCATCTATATCCAGATTATCAAGATCTACCTCCAACGGGTTTAAATATTTGTCCGTATATGTTGCCAGATTGATCACTGCACCACCATATGCCTCCGCAACATCAAAATATTCCAGCGTAGGATCAACAAAAATGATATCATCTTCCGTATTCAGAAAAACACTACCCGCCTCCATTTTCGCTCCGGTAAAACTTTTTCCACCACCAGGTACAGCGAAAACAAAACCATTTCCATTCATTAACTTTTTTCTATTTGCCCAGATAGGTTCTTTTGACACCTGATTAATGCCATAGTAAAATGGCTGATCCATCATCTGCATCTCAACAACATTGAACGGAACAAACGCTGCAGCTGATGAAGTAAACAATGCTCTCATCATATCTACATATCTTCCACCAATTGGAAGAACTGTATCTAATGCCTGGCGCTGACGCATATAATATGGAATGACTCTCATGGATGCCTTTTCTACCACCTGATTGATGGCGGTGAGCTGCGTTTCTAATTTATCCTCATTCTCTTCTATCACCCCCATAGTTACTCCAACCCAAAACATCTTCTGATCATTGTCCCTAAGTTCATCAAGCATATGTTCCAGTTCTTTTTTTTCTCTTCTTACCTTATAGGATATATCGCTTGAAAATGCTCCTCGCTTATTTCTTTTATCCTGTTGTTTTGCGATCGTATTTTCAACGCCCATCAGCTTATCCTCTAATGTTTTTAACGCAACATCCTGTGGAATAGGCTCATAATCAATGGAATATATAGAATGAATTGGCAATTCTGTAAGTTCTTTAAAAAATGTGTCGGATAATGATGTCGGATACGATTCCGGATCCAGATATAGTATAGAGCCAACTTTATCATCCATATAAAAACGATCAATATAGCTGTCAAAATCCATAACAGAGCAGGCAAGCTCATCTTTAAATCCATGTCCCTGTAACAATGCTTCTTCCATCTTATAGTCATATTCTGATTCATTCCCCAAATGATAAAAACTGTCTAATATACGAATGCGCTCATTTGCATCCAATGGAATCATAGCCGATGACAGCGCAGCAAAATTATTGATAAAACTACTTTCCAGGGAAGATAAATATGCCCTTGCAGCCTCATAATCCTTTCGCACAACTGTGATTGTGATAAACTTTTCCTGACAGATTCCCTGTCTTCCCTCAACGATCCTGCTCTCAATAATATCGTTATATGCTTCCCGAAGCCAGTCGTACCCATCTTCTTTGTGACGATACAAAATCCGTTCCCGAACTTCCTGCATATTCCTGTTTTCATTAAATACCGTTATCTTTACAGAGACATCAAATGAATTTAATGTCTTACACCAGTCATAAAAAAAAGCAAGCTGTTCATCATACGTCTTTGTTGTATAATTCACATCTACCAGCAGATAACTCTTTGACCATTTTTCTTCTGTTACCTGAAATATTCCATTGGGGGCGATTCTTTTTATTTCAATCATGTCCTGTGTACATTGCGGTTGCGGCACATTAACTTTATCTGGTTCCTTTAATGACATAAAAATTTTTCGTTTTGAAATACCAGACTTTTTTACCGGCATAATACTTTTCTTCATACATTCACCCCGTCATAAAATAGTGCTTTCATTTTCTCGATATCGTACTTCTCCTGTTTTTTTTCTTCTGTTACGATATTCAATAGTCCCTGTACCTGTTCTTCTGTTACAAGCATGCGATATCTTTCCTGGCTATTTCCTGTCATCCCAAACATCGCCAGTGTTCTTTTTAACTCCGGTATGTTCTTTTGTTCTGATAATGCCATCCGTTCCATTTTGATGCCCGTTTTATATGCATTTTTTATAAAATTCAGAATTTTTTCATTTACCTGCTCCACTTCCGTTTGCATCAGGAAATAAATACTAACCCTGCGATACTTACCCGATACTGTATCTGCATCTGCGTCTTTCTGTAAGATTTCATATAACTCCGGTGCATTTCTTTTCATCCGCGATGCCATTCCCTCTATTCCCATATACTCACTGCAAAGGGATTCTTTTATTTGCCGGTCACTCACACCAGAGACAGCTATGTACATACTTTTAACCACTGGATCATTCACAAGATTGTCCAGATCCTTCCATGAAGTATTTTTTTTAATTTTTCGGACTGCCAGCACACAATAACAGCTCTCTGGTATAAGTATCCTGTTATCTGATATTTTCAGTCCTTCCATATTTGCTACCTGTTTCCAACAATCCGAATCCAATATGTAACTGTTAACTTCCGTCTGAATTCCAAGAAAATTTTTCAAAAAGTTACAGTAGTATGCCATTCTTTCATCTGCAGACATGCTTTTTATTTGCAGCTCACTTTCTATATCAGAGAATTTTTTTGTAATTTCATCGTATCCACAATCCATTTTTTCAGAAAGCAGCATACTTACTGGATTTGATTTACGAAATACAAACGCATAATCTATCTGCAGGCATTTTAATTTTTCTTCTATCACTCCAATTCTGTTATTATCTACGACATATGCTCTGGATAATCTGCCATCTGTTTCTAATGTTCCACTTTCTGACAAAAAAAGCATACCTACACTTTTTTTCAAAAAAACAGGTACCCTGTATACCACTTCGCTTTTATTTTTTACTCTTAAAAATCGATCTGACCGTTTTATTGTTCTTTTCGTCTTTTTTGTCCTGTTTTTTGTCATCTGTCTCTCTTCTTTTCTTTTCAGGTGTTTTCTCATTTCTTTTTTTTATAGTCTCCTCTTTCCAAGAATAAAACAATATAACCCTTTTTCTCTTATTACTCTGTTTAATCCGGTCTGTGACCGATAATCCATACTGCCTGCCAAGTGCAGGCAGTATGATTGGAATACACACTGGAATTGCAATATAAACGTCAATCACAAGCGGTAAATCAAAACCGAAATACAAAATACAGATCACACATGTACTGACTGCCAACGCCAATATAGCAGCAATGGTCTGCTGTGCATTTAATCCCGCAGCTACAGACTCCTGATACTTTTCTACATCCTGATTCATATTTACTGATAACATTGTTTCCTCCAAATCTACACTCCCAGTGCTTTCTGTGTAACCGTTTCTGCCCCTTTGACCATTCCCAGTGTTAACATACACACAAAAGAACTTTCTAACATCCACGCAAAAACATACATAGCTCCTGTCTGATTTTTTGTTAATCCAAGACTGCCGCTGGATATTACTACTGCACTTAGTGCTAATGCCATATACATGGTCACAGCATCCATGATCGTACATAACGCATATTTCCAAAAGGACTCCGCTGAATGCGCAAGCATATGATTTCCTGCAATCGTGCTGCTTGCCAATGTTCCATATGGAACTAACATCAGAATTTTAAAAAAACGCTGATATGCCTCTAATAGAATCATTGCACCACATCCAACCGTTATAAGTAAAAAAACGATTTCTAAAATAAGTAAAACTACCAGCATTACCGCACCTGTTCCACCAGTAACATTGTGATTCAATGGATCACTCAAAATGTCAGTTACTTCCTTTGGCACACTATACTCAAATGTCAGTCCTTTACCCTTTATTTTCGTTATAATACCTGTTGCCAGTCCAAACAGAGATTGAACCAGTGTCAATGCATTTACCACAAAAAACTCTGCAATCGAAAGTTTAATAAACATGCGAAGGATATTTTCAATCCTAAAATCCTGTTTGATATCAACGCTGTCAGCACAAAATCCCATCAAGAAAAAAATAGCTACCAAAACACCACCGATTCCAAGAAAAATGTTATTAACATTTTTTACAAAAGACCATCCGTCACTATTCCACGTTGCAGGATTCTGCCCTAACATTCCTGCAGCGATTCCAACCAGGCTATTATAAACAGACATAATAAATATCAAAAATGATCTCACACCTTCACTGGCATATTTTATAAAATTATCAATCATGTCCTTACTCCTAAACCTCGTGATATTATGAAATTCCCATTAAAGTTAAAATTGATCCCGCAAATGTCATAATTGCCCCTGCCGCAATTCCTTTTGCACCATCATACATTCCATGTGAATCCTGCTGCTGATATGCCTGTGCAGTATCCGCAATTCCCTTGATCAGAATAATTAATCCGATTCCTGCCACAAGTCCTAAAAATAATGTTTTAAGTGTTGTTAAAATAGTATCAACTTCTGCAACCCCAGTAGAAACAGGATCAGCCATGACTGCTATGGTATTACTACACATCATCCAAACATTTACATAAACACCTGTACCAATCATCTTCATTACTTTTTTCAAATTTTTGTTTTTCATATTCTTTTCCTCTTTTCTTTTTGTTTTTATAACAACATTTCTGTCATCATCTCAATAGTTTCCATATCCATTTTTGAATCAAAAGTTTCCAGTATCGCATCCAGATCCATTCCCACGGTATCCTCACGAACTAACTGCAGGAGAATTTTTATCTGTGGATTAGAGAAGTTTTTCCTCTTTAATGCAGAAAATGCCAATGCTTCTTCCGGTGTCTGAAATTCACGCACATCAATTTGATTCTGTTTTATGTATGCCTGTTTTTCTGCCTCAAACTCAACCTGCTGCATTACATCTTCTTTCGCTTTTTGAATCAGCTCCTGGTCCAAAACGATTTTTCCGGCAGGAGCTTCTTTTAATTGTTCTGCAAGCTGATCAAGCTCCTCGTAATCTAATCTGAAAATATACTGCTGTGGTGTTTCTGGTAATTCTGTTCCTAAAAGCTCTGCCACTCGCTTTTCATCTTCATAATGTTTCTTTTCTTTTTTTTCCAAAAGTTCTAAATGTGCCAGTTCTGCTTCATCCACAAATCCAATACTGTTTTTCTGCTTATTTGATTTCATTTTTCTCAGCCTCTCAATTCTTGCATCAAACAATTCACCTTTTTGAGCATCACACATAAGATTCCATAATGGATGTTTTTTGGATTCAATCTTATTATCTAAAACCGGATCAAAACCACGGATAAATAAAATGCATTTGTTCCCTTCTATCTTTCTTAATTCATCCGGGAACATCAGCTCTCTCCCAAGTACATCATAATTTCTGGTTGAGTTTCCCTGTTTGCCAAGTGTTTCTCCATTTGTACGCTTATCAATCGTCGCTTTTCCCATCAATTCACTTAATTCTTTCTGTGTACCAGGTCCATTCCCGCCAAGATAGATCATTGTGTCACAGTTAGCCATAATTTTTTCGTGTTCTCCATCTTTGTATCTGGTCTTGATCTGACTCAAATCCTGAATAATGATGACTGAACTAATATTACGGCTTCGCATAGTTGATAACAGCGAAAGAAAATCTTCCGGAAGCGCAACATTGTCAAACTCATCCAGCAAAAAAGTTACATGTACCGGCAATGGTCCTCCATGTACAAAGTCCGCTTCATAATATAAACGTTGAAACATCATTTTATAGAGAATACCAACCAGGAAATTATAGGTGGTATCATTATCTGGAATAACGCAGTAAATTGCAGTTTTTCTTGTTCCAATCAACGGAATATCTATCTCATCATCATCTAAAATAGAAAGCACTGCCTCCGTCTCCACTGGAGCTAATCTTGCATTTGCAGAAATAATAATGGAACGAACCGTATCTGCAGCGCCTCTCATGGATTTGTTATAATTGAGTATTGCTTTATGATTTGGACTTTCTTTTTCCAAATCCTTCATGATTAGATCCAGTGTTGAATCCAGCTTTGCCCCTGTTCTTGGATCTTCTCTTACCTCCGCAAACTTTAATAACTCCATTACGGCTCGTACATTATGTATTTTTGTAATTTCCGGATCATGGATTCTACGAAGGATTTCTTTGACATCATCCTCTCCATTTTCCTTCTTACATTCCCAAATATTTTCCGGAACGCCTTCTAACCATACATAATAAAACAACGCCTGCAATAACATGCCCTCGGCTTTTTCCCAAAACGGATCATTTGAAGTAGAACCTTTTGGTGTTGTGTTGGCAATCAGGTTTGTGATCAGTTTTAAAATATCTACTTCATTTTGAATATAACGAAATGGATTAAAATGCGATGACTTTAACATTTCTTCTTCATTCAGAAGATTTAACACCTTAACATCGTAACCATTTCGCTTTAAAAAACCTGAAGTATCTCTGTACAGTTCACCCTTGGGATCTGTAATAATAAAAGAACTGGACATCTGCATTAACTGCGGCTTTACAAAACGATATGTTTTTCCAGAACCACTTCCTCCGATAACCAGAATATTATTGTTTAAATCTGTATGCCTGGTATCTAATGTCATTTGAATATTCTGAGACAACATGCGATTCCTGGTATTTACAATTTGTGCCCGACTCATTCCTGCCATTACATCCGCCTTCCTTCTTTCCATCTTTTCTTCAGAACAACTATATTTTTTTCATCATCCGGATCTTTTGATAAATCCGCCAGTCTTTTATTGACCTTTTTTACATCTGCATACTGTGCAGATCCCATTTCTTTTCCAGGAAGATAATTTTTTCTGCTGGTAATGTACATTAAAACAAGCCATAGATAAATCAGTCCAAGTATCGATATTGTTTTCCATGTATACTGATTAAAATATCCGGCAAAAGGATCTTCAAGAACAGCCTTCATATTTTCTTCCCATTCAAATATAGTAATTCCCTGCTGCATTCCTCCCGCAAAATAATATCCGGCAACGCAGACCAAAGCAGCTCCTAATATTATCATCATTGTCGAATATGGTTTTTTCTTTGGCCGCATTATATTTTTTTCTCCTTCCCGGTTCGCTGTATTTTCTTTTTATTCATCTGGTCTTTTACCGAATCAAAATATCTGAGATAAAGTTCTTCACCCTTCATTGAACCCAGAATATTATTATTTACATCATATATGTTGTAATCTTTTTCTTTATCCAGTGCAGTTAAAATTGATTTTCCATTATAAGCGTCCCGGATGTTTTCCTTCTTCAGCCACAGAAACTTCATCTCTTCTCCATATGTCCCCGGTACTCTGGTTTTAATTGCTCTATCATTTTCCCCCCATATCATTGGAATTGACTTGCGTTCTGCCATATCCGCTTTTTCATCTTCCATATATGTTTTCCCAATGGTGATGTCAAGCCTTTCCGGTTCCTTTTCCGGTGATATTGCCTTATAACTTTGTTCTTCCGCCACCAGTGATTTCTGACTCATATTGGACACATATTCCAGATTTTCCGCTTTGATTTTGTGAGGACTTCCATTTCCAGATAAATCCTCTACGATAATCTCATCATCATTTTTCAGGTTTGCCGTATATGACACATGAGGATTTTTCTGTTCCAACGGCGGCATGACAGACTCCTTTGGAACCCATACCCCTCCCCATTGTTTTTTTGATGATCCAAGTCCTTTACCTGCAATTTTTATATGCGTTTCTGTTTCATCAATAATCTGGCTTTTTTTATTTCCAGGATCATATACAAATGGTATTTTTACCTGTGCCTCATTTTTTAGCCGCTCCGCACGATCCCGAAACTGAATCACTTCCGCAAGAGTCCCCACTTTTTTTTGATCCACTCCTGCGGTATGTGCTTTTGGGTCAATTTTTTTTGACGCTTTTACATAATCAATCACCTTCCCCTGATAATCTTCGCCAAACCGTTCTTTCATATCTTTATCAAATGTTTCTTCTGATGTTGCAGCTCCCACATTATTTGTGAACTCTTCCATTGTCTCTGTACGATTATTTTCCTCATAATTCCGTTCAGACTGCTCTTTTGACAAACCACACTTCACATCTTCTTTTATCTGTTCGTTCTTATACCTGGATAATAATTCCTGCAGCATAGACAAGTCTTTTTCTGCAATGATCAACTCTACCGAATCTTTTTTTCCTGATTTCAAAGGCTCAAATGCATGATATAAAATTCCATACTTTTTCGCGTCTTTCTGTAATTTTCGGTAAATCTTTTTATTAACAGTAACGGCAACCATAGCTTGTCCATTTGACCTGGATTTTAAATTTTTTATATTCGTCTTTCCACTCACTTTTCTGTATGGCGCATCCATCATTGCTCTGATCAGAAACGTCATTAATTGCTTTGCAAGTCTGGCAGCATCTTTCGACACCTGGTATGCAAGTTTTATTCCCTCTACTTCCATATACATAACCTGCACTGCATCGCTTCCGCCATTCATCATTTATTCCTCATCTCCTCCTGTTTCATCTGCTTTCATATTTTCTGATAAGCCGGATAAATCGTTTTCTTCATTTAGAAGCGTTTCACATAAATTCGTTAATTCTGTTTCTGGTAAATCTTTTTCAAGAAGTGAAAAAATAAATTCGTTCGTCATTCCTCCATTCATGAGACGTCTGATAGAAAGTATCTGATTTTTGTCATACTTCTTGTTAACCATAATTTCAAAAATTTTTCCTACCTGATCATCCTTTTCCAGTTTAGAAAACTCTTTTTTCATATGACGTCTTAATAGAATCTGAAAAAAAGAAATCCGTTTTTCTGATTTTTCCTGTTCCTTTTTTAAATCCATCATAAGAACTCGATGATCCAGCAAATCATAACCATCCTCATTCTCATATCCGGTCATGTTGTCCGAATGTTCTGCTCCCTCACTTCCGGTCATGTTGTCCGAATGTTCCGCTCCCTCACTTCCGGTCATGTTGTCCGAATGTTCCGCTTCTTCACTTCCGGTCATGTTGTCCGGATGTTCCGCTCCCTTACTTCCGGTCATGTTGTCCGGATGTTCCGCTTCTTCACTTCCGGTCATGTTGTCCGAAAGTTTTTTTGTTTTTTTCTGATGTAACTGCAGAGCTTCCATCACGGCATTTACTACTGTTTTTTCTAAACTGTTCTCATCTTTTGATTCTTCACTTCCGGTCACATTGTCCGGATGTTTCTTCTGATGTTTATCCTGTCCTATTCCATACTCCCTACGGCGCTGACACATTTCAAAAACTGTATCAGATGACTCAAATATACGTTTTACTTCATTAAATGGCATATCTGCCTGATACGCTTCTGTAATCTCATTAACATACATTGTTCCTGCCATCCGACTCAAAGCTTCCACCGAAAGTTCCATCCATTCAAGCGGAGCTGCATAACATAATAATCTTCCAACTGATGCCACTGCCTGAGTATCATGAAATCTTGGTGTAAGCAAATACTCCCATACTTCTTTTCTGATTCCTCCAAGACTTAAAATAAGATTCAGCAGCATCTCCTGTGCCTCAGATGTTTGTGTGGGTTCTCCCGTTTCCGTATCATATGTCTGCTCAACTGACCTTTTTCCCTCATCCCTGCATTCCATACCATTCAGCTCATCCAGTTGTAAAATATGTGTGTCTTTCATTTCATACATAAACTAACGTCCCTTCTTTCTTCCTTTTATATTCTCTGGTACTGTTTCCGCTCCATGCTCCCTCATCTGATTCAACATTTCATCATCTGCTGGTGCATATTCTTTCATAACTCTCTGATAATCTTCTTTTAATTCCTGCATAGCCTCCAACTGCTTCCTTTTTTCATACAAATTTCCTTTCAAATTTTTTTCATAAGCAGTTTCATGATCCAGAAATTTTCTAAGTTCATCCTTTGTATGTGGAAACTGTTTTACCACATCCTTTAACTTCTGATACTCTAGTGCTTCTTTTTTAAAAGACTCATTTCCTTCCTGAAATAGCAGGAACGCCCCTTCCAATTCTTCCAGTTTTTCATACTTAGACCACTCTTTTTGATAGGATCGTACTTCTGTCCTATGTTCTTTCTCTTGATCTTTCAAATTTTTTATACTATCCAGACTTTCATTGATAGCATCCTCCAGATCTTCTACCGTAGTGCAGTCATTCTTCATAATTAGATCAATCTGATATTCCGTCTTGCGCAGCTGCTTTATTCTTTCTTTGGTTTCACTATATAATGGTCTTTTCCCATAATTCGGAAAAATTCCAAGACGATATAATCTCGCATATTGCCTTCTCAGATATGGATTTTTTGTATCGTAGGAAACAGAGCAGTAATATAATTTTTTTGAAACTAATATCCATCTTTCTGTTGGTATTTCTTCTCCATATTGCGGAAGTTCACTATGGAACAATTCAATCCGCTTCTTTATCATTGAAAGCGTGTAGTCTCCTCCCAACGTCTGAGTTCTTCGAAAACGTTGCATTTCTGAATTGCGTACTGCCATATACATTCCGTACCGTTCGCTGTTTCCATACTTAATTTCATATCCGTCATCTCTCATAAGTTGTTCAAATTCTTCAAAGTTACTGCTTGACATAATCAGCCTGTCTATCTCATCTCTCAGATAGTCAGACATAGAATATTCTTCTGATGCCTCTTTTCTATATTTGCGATTTCCATGAGTCTTCTTATCTTTTGAAAAGTTATTACTTCCGGTCACTTTGTCCGAAAGTTTTTTATTACGTCTTGTCCTTTTGCGTTCCATTGCATATTCTGAAAAAGTTTTTCCTGTATCATCCTTTAACTCATGCAGTCCCTGTTCTTTACACAACTGATCAACAAGCGGCTGCAATTTACGTTCCCAGTCATTCTTGTTATAACGATACTTGCAACCAGTTCGAAAATTCACGCTATTGAATATAATATGTGCATGCATATGTTCAGTATCTGTATGTGCACTATAAACGACTTCGTAATCAGATAATTCTTTCTCACAAAACCTGCCTGCAATCTCCATTGCCAACTCCGGCGATACATGTTCTTTCGGACTCCAGGAAATAATCAGATGATATGCCAGCCGATTATTTTCATATCCCCTTGTCCCTGGAACTGGTTCCTTTCCATATTGTTTTTTTGTATCGATCATCTCCTTCAACGCAGTTTCACATCTACAGTTACAACTTCCGGTATACAACCCGCCTAATGTCTTCTCCGGTTTTAAAATATAATTGATTGCAGATTTTAAATGTGAATAAGTTCCTCTGCTGCCACTTCCAGGATGTATCGGTGGATCAATGAAATGAAGGACTGCCATTCTACCTAAATCTGGACGGTCGTTTTTCTTTTTCTGCCGTTCCGATTTCTAAAACCTCTCGTCTCTCTGTTTCGATCTGTTCCACACTCTCTTTCATGTGCATCAGATACTCATATTTAAAATCCCCTTTTAAAAATCCATGTCCCAATGCTTTCGCTATCTCATCTTCCAAATTTATCATCTGTTCCACGTTCTCAACAGATTTTAATCTTTCAAGCATTGCTTCCATCTGTGGCTCCATCTTTTTCTCTCCTCTCGTACAATTCAATTATTTTGTTCATCAAAGCGAATAATTTCTTCTTTTCATAGTCCGTGTAATAATGCATATTTACATTTTTTACAATCTGATTGATGTTGTTGCCAATCCGATTAATTTCATAAACCATTTGCTTATGAACAAGAAATGCTTCCTTTGTCTGGTCAGGCGTAGCTTTTCCCATATCAGTATCAATCAGGCGTCTTATATATTCTGATGAATTAATTCCATATATTTTGCACTGCCCCTCCATATGTAACACCTGATCTTCCCGTATACGAAAATTCTTATGGATCTTTCTGCCTTCGCAGCTCAATGTTTTATTTTCCATCCGGCATTTTCCCACCTCCCATTGTTCTTCTATTATGAACAATTTTTTTTCTCATTTCGACGTACTAAAAGAAACGATTTTGCCTTTTTCTTTTCTTTTAGGAAAAGTTTGATATTTTTCGAATCAAGATCTCTCAAAAGGGTATTAGGGGTGTCCCCTAACAAGACGTGCGCATTGTGCACGCAGCATTTGTACTGTGGTACAAATGCGTATCTTGCCATTGATTAAAAATCAATGGTTTTATAAACACCCGAACAAATAAAAGAAAATGATGATTTTTTCCCGACTTCCGGACAACATGACCGGAAGTTTTTGCCTTGTCCAATCTGTGACCTCAAAGACTTCTACCCTCCATTATTTTCAAGTGTAGTTTGCTTTGGCAAAAAAAAAGAAGATGCCTTATTCCTGACACCTTCTTTTTTTATATTTCATTATCTTCTTTGCGGTGAAGTTTTTCGTATTGGGCAATCTTCTTCCATATTCTCCTGCATCTGTTTGTGCACTGATAAAATATCTTCCTCCGGATATCCGGTAAACATGGCAATCTCTCTTGTACTAAAATCACTATTCATCAAAATATTTTTTATTGTCTTATACTTTTCCTGTTCGATCCCCTGCTCAAGTCCCCGTTCAAGTCCCTGTTCGATTCCCTGCTCGATTCCCTGCTTTCGACCAAGTTCTAAAATTTTATCTGTTTCAAGTTCTAAAACCTTTCCACCCATAATATCACCAATCCTTTCCTTAAGATTTTCCTCCGAATCTAAAATATAATCTGCAACCCGTTCCATAAGTTCTTCCAGGCGTGTATATAAGTCCATCTCCTCATCCGAAGAAAGTTCTCTTTTTAACTCTCTGGCAATTGACTCAAATTCCTGCACCAGACTGTCTGTCTTTTCCGGATCTGCTCCGATTGCAGCAACTTCTTTCTCATAACGCATGATATAAAACGGCAGAAAAAAGAGAAGCCTCTTTTTAAAAATATCATCTTTCGTATATTCCTGCAGTTTCACAGTTGGGATAGAATATATCACATGCTGTCCATCTGGCATATTTATTTTGACTTTTAAATAATCCGGCGTATTCTGGTTATGTCTCAGATACAAGACACAGGAATGTGGAAAATTTATCTCAAACATATCTTCTGCTAAGGCAGCACCTTCTAATGCCGCCGCAAAATCATATTCAATCATCCGTATCCCCATGTTACCCCTGGAACTGCTCTCACACTCCAGATGATATAATTTATCACCGATGCCAAGATATGAATCCGTAATAATCTCTCCAGATTTTGTGTGATGTTCATTGCGATACTGGTTAATTTTCTCATCTTCAGAATATGAAGTATGAAAAACCTCATTAATAACCGGAATAACAAGTCTTGGCATTTTTTCCAACATGGTCCGAAATACGTCATCAAATATAGTATTATTTTCCATCAAATGTTCTCCTTCATATATGTATTATAACAAATTATCCCTGAAAAAAAAAGATGATATTAATTACCGGAATCCTTTGCGTCTTCTGACTGCAGTATTTTCTCTCTCACTTACCATATTCACTTTTTCGTCCGAACCTTCAAATTCAAGCAAACGATAATCCGTTGGATAACTTTTGTCCGGAAACGACAGCATCCCTTTGCTACGCAAGCTAAAATACTCTTTTGTATCTCCTCCAACAATGATATGATCTACTACCGGTATCCCGACCAGATTCCCAATCTCTATCATTCTGGCCGTCATTTGAACATCATCCATAGAAGGTATAACACTGCCTGACGGGTGACAATGTAACATGATCATACTTGCTGCATTGGAAAGAATTGCTGCTTTCAGCATCTCCCTTGGTGTTGTGACAGCCTGACTGATTGCACCAACACTGGCTATATGTCCATTGATCGGAGTTCCATCGCTCTTCAGATTAATAATACAGATCACTTCCCGATCCATCTCCCCAAGAAGTTCTCCAATTACCTGCACCGCATCTTCTGCTGTCTTTATTTTATGATCTGATAGTAATGGCGGATCATGCACAAGCCTTACCGATACCATATCCAGATTATATGTCTTTTCTGCTTCCATCCTGCACTCCCTCCTTTCCAAAATCAATCTGAAGCCAGAAATCACCATTTTTCTTTTTTATATAGTCTCTTAATTCCTGGACTGACAGCTCCATTTGTTTCTTTTCTTCCTTATTTACATTTATTCTTTCCATGTTGATCCTCCTTTGCTTTATCATATTTCATCCAGATGTACTTTTCATCTGCCTGCAGGAAAAGTTTTAATTCAAATTTTTCCTATAAGAAAAAATATTATATATAAATAAACAGAATATATATAACAGAATAAATATACTCAGGTTCTTTTTTCTTGTTTTTGTTGTATTTCCGACAGTTTCATGACTTATCCACATGCACTGAAATTGAACTGTTTCTAATTGATTTTTCCTTGATTTTAGAACGTTTTTTTCATATGCTGCATAAAAATAGAATGTTTTCCAAAAAATATACATAAAATTTGAATGTTTATTTTGCTGCATAAAAAAATACCTGGTTTCAGGATACTTTTTTGATCCGTTATCAGATATCTGTCAAATAAAAAATTCATTTGATATTTATTTTTGTACTATGAGAAGACCATCCGCATACTGCAGACAGCCTGTCCGTTATCCTATTGCCGGCATGGTTCCTAACAAAACCTTTTCCAGCCCATCGTAATTATATTGTCGTTTCAAATCTCCGTTTGTCTGAAATAATGGCACGTTCTGACCAGGAACGCTCCATTCTTCTTTCAGCAATTTATGGATTAATGCAACACTTAAATATCTCTTTTCCTGAGTCTTTTTCCCTGCATTCAGTGTATCTATGCTTCTTTCCACAGCACGATTCATAAGCGCAAACAGATTTTTCCCCTCTTCTATGGCCTTTGCGCCATATTGCTGAAATAATTCTTTTACGTCTCGCTTTTTCCTGGCATCCGTCTCATGAATACGGTTACGCCGAAGCACCGCTTCCAGCAAATGTTCCCGTAACCGTTCCGCCTCACTCTTTTCCCCAGTCTTTCTGTAAATGATTTTTCGTGGCTCTATGTAATATTTTTTATTTTTTATCCCAATAGAAAAAAATTCCCGTAATTCCTTCAGATAAGATCTGATCACACGCTGACTAACCTGAAATAATGCCATATATTTTTCATAAAATTTCTTCACACCTATTTCAAAATATCCTTTTCCGGAATATGTGATCTTCATGAGTTCTAACGCCAGCAGTTTTGTTCCTGCCTTACACTGGAAAAATTTCTCCAGAAAGAAAATATTATGATTCGTATTAACATATCCATTCTGCCGGCAGTCACTATCTGAATTATCAAGAATCGTTATATCATGATCAATCCGGTGCGATTTTTCACATTTTATAAATCCCTTCTCTTCCAGGGACAGCTTTACATTATAAAATTCCTGATAACTCATATACATCGTTTCACATAATTCTTTATAATGGATTCCATATACTTTACCATTGTCGTCCTGAAATCTGGAAATATAGATCAGAAAATCTATCTCTTTATTTGTAATTTTAGCAGCAATCATCTTAGCAATATTACTGTTCCTTAACTTCTGCACTTACGCTGCTCCTTTTCCATTATTTTCCTATCATAGTCTCTTCTTTGAATTTCTGTACATTTCCATCATAAAGATAATCTATAAATGTTTGAAAAACGCTTCTGCTGTAGTCGTCTTTCTTTATTAATGGTCCATAAAAACACTGTCTGCCTCTATGGTACATATATATATACTGCTTATTTCTGAGTCTTGCCAAAAGTGTAGAAACCGTCTGAGGTTTCCATACTTTTTTATACTTTGCCTCTGCCTGCTCTCTAATCTCTGCCATAGTCAGTTCTGTTTCTGTTCTCCAAATTATTGACATAATTATTTCTTCTGCTTCTGGTAATCTTTTCATAATATATTATTCACTCCTCGTATCTTTCTCCTGCTTTTCGGCCCATCCTGCCAGCAGCTCCATAATCACATTTTCTACATATTCATCGGTTGCATCTTTCGGGAAAAAACTTTTAATCTTTTCTTTTTTAATTGTAATTTCCTTTTTCACCATCTTTTCTTTCTTCGGCTTCATATTCATGATCTTATTTATCTCTAAACGATCCAGTGAACCATTTTTATGGCACTGCATCATTTCCTCTAATTGTTTACTGTTTGGAAGTCTGTGACTCTCCTGATAATATTCCCAAATACCCTGCTGTTCCTCGCAATCAAAAAAAGATAACGTATAACCCAAACCGCCCGATAATTTTCCCTCATCTACCAGATTTAGTAGATCTTTCAGCAGATATGTAAGCCGGATATATCTTCGCACCGTTCTCTCACTGTCACCATTCTTTTCTCCAACCTTTTTCATGCCGCCAGTGTCTTTTTCCAGCTCCATATCTGCTTCTGTCATAAGATCATTCCGTTTTCCCTGATGACGCATTGCTTCCGCTTTTATCCGGTAAGCCCAGGCCTTTTCACTTGGCAGCAGCGTTTCTCTTTTATTATTCGAATCAACCATCAAAATTGCTGCTGTATCATCATCTAATTCTTCAATATGAACAGGGACTTCTTTCAGACCTGCCATTCCTGCAGCATGATTTCTTCTGTGTCCGGAAATAATTTCATACTCATCTTTCTGATTGGAAACAGGACGTACCAGGAGCGGTTCTCTGATACCATATGTCTTTACACTTTCCGCAAGATCTTCCATTGCCTGATCTTCATTCACACGATACGGATGATCATGAAATGTTATCAGTTGTTCCCGTCTGATCATTACCACGTCGGATTTTTTTTCCTCTCGCGCATAAGAATCTTTTTTTTCTTTGTTTTCTGATATTTCTTCTCTTTTTGTCGCATAATCCGGAAGATTTTGGAACATACCTCCAAATATATCTGCGCTGGTCACATTCTTTGCCATTATGCACGCCTCCTAACGATTTCCTCACATACATTCCAGTAATCCTTCGCTGTTGTACATTTTGCATTATATGCCTGAACACCCATTCTTGCCGACTGAGCTTTCTTGCAATCTTCGCATTCTCTTACTTTTGTTTCAAAAACAGTGGTTTCAAACATAGCCAGCACGCTTGGAAGAGCCTCACTGATCTCACGGCAAAGCGTAGTTTTTTCTTTATATTTATTCAAAAGCACTCCTGTAACACGCAGATTCCTGTTTGTGTATTTTTGCGTTGCATGAATAGTAACATAAAGATCACTGATTCCTTCCATTCCATAACGATCACAGGTTACCGGTATCACAACCTCATCTGCAAATGTCAATGCATTTGACAGCATACATCCCAGCGTAGGCGGTGTATCAATAATGATAAAATCATACTGTTCCCGGATTTCTTCACATGCATCACATAATGTAAATAACCTGGTTGCATCATCAGGAAACTTTGTTTCCGGATTCTTCAATAATTTATCAGACGCGATCACATCCAGTTTTTCCATGTGCTGAATACAGTCACTCGCTCTCTCATTTTCAAACAACAGATCATATAAAGTTGCTACACCTTCTACCTGTGCTCTGCAGGTATCTGTAGAATTACACTGTCCGTCCGTATCGATCAATAATACCTTTTTCCCCATTTCTGCCAGATCAAAGGCTATATTTACTGCTGTTGTTGTTTTTCCTATTCCGCCTTTTTGATTTGCTACTGCGATTACTCTGCTCATACAATCTCTCCTCTTTTTTTCATATTATTGTTCTTTTATCTGCATTTCCTTTTTCTTGAATATTCTACCTGATGATTTTCTATCGGTTCTGTACGTCCTATATCTTGTCCATTCTTTTTATATATAAGATATTCATTCCAGTCTTTACAGCCAATCCCCTGTGGAACCGTATCTGTATCAGTCTCATATCCCTGCATCTCATACTTTTTCAGTAAACCGGCTTTTTCTTCATTCCCAAACATGGCAAGCATACCCGCTTCATCATTGTCCATGCAGAATGTGATCTTTTTTATGTGGGGATGATCTTTTAAAAACTGGACTAATGGATTATCTGCAGTCATTCCAAGTACAAGTTTATTACTCTCAAAATCACCTTTTATATCCATATAAGACATCAGATCTATATTTGCCTCAAAGACTTTTAACTCCGTACTTTTTTCATTTACGATATTAATCCCGTAATTCTTGTCATTTCCGGCAACATCTCCCCTGTATTTCTTTCCATAAATATCCGCCGTTCCTCTTTTGGTGGCATACCGGACAATACCATCTTTATCCTTTCCCAGGAAAACAAGGTTGTGGTGTTCTTTTTCCTCATATAAAATTTTAAGATCACGCACAAAATAGTCTACGATCTGCTGTGACAATCCCCTTGTCTTTATCAGATATGCATATGCTCTACGATAGGTTCCGGGCATTGCTTCCGGAAGAACAAACTCTGCGTGTTCCCTTGGCTTTATTTCTCCTGCCTGATGAATTGCCGCCTTTTCATTCAATGTATTTTTCCATTGCCTGTCCTCTACGGAAATTCCCTGAAATTCCAACAGAGTCTGAATTGCCGCATGCACCGATTCCACCCCACAGAACTGCATCAGAAAATCAATTTGTGATCCTCCGCTCTCTTTTCCATTTCCCGCCCTTGACCAGCGATACCAGGTTCTGTCATTATAAATTCTTACCGAATCATGCTCCGTTAGTGTATATAGCCGGTTGCCTACATGCTTGGGATGATATCCATAATATTCTGCTAATTGTGTCAGGCTTGTTTCTTTTGCCTGCGCAATCAATTCTTCTGAAAAATATTCAGACATCCATTTCCTCTCCTTCCCTGTTCTTTATCTGCTGTTTCTGACTTTTTCTCAACAATTTCATCATTTCTTCAGCCATATTCAAAATCATTTCTGTTGTTTCCTCAGAAGCATTTTCTACAATCCGCTCAAACACTTCCCTGTTTCCATGTTCAATTTCAATCCTGATACGGCTTTTGTTCCATACATCATCTATATTTTCTTCTGACTCCAGCAGCTTAGATACTGGAATTTCCAATGCTGTCGCTATCTTTAGTATCGTTTTCAAACTGACAGTGCTTCTTGCTGATTCCGCTTTTGAAACACAGCTTACAGAAAGATTTGCAGCTGCAGCCAGCTCCGATAATGACACTTCTCTTCTCTGACGTTCTCTTCTTATGTTTTGTGCGATTTTTTCCATCCGCTGATCCATTTTCTGATCATCATAAATAAGAGAATCTATATTAATTCTTTTCTGCTGGCATAACATAGCTATCTCTTCCTTCCATTACGACGCACACAAACATTCTCATCCAGCTGCTCCTCTTTATCCGCTCCCTCCTGATGTTCTTCCTCTTTTTCTTTTCCCTCCTGCAGCTGTTCTTTTTTCAGATACCATTGCTGCAATTTTTGCATGTCCTCCTCAAATATCCCAACACTTTTTCCCCGATTCTGTTGTGACTGCCTATATTCTTCCCATTCCTCACGAACTGCTTTCCGAAGCTGATCTCTATACTGCTTATTTTGCGGTAGTTCTTCCTGGATCATATAATCAATGTCTTCTTGTATCATCTCGGCCCATTCTTCTCTTGTCCGGCATGGCAGTTCTCTTTCTGCCACTTCTCTTTCCCAGTCATACGAGGAATCATTTAACTTATTCTGATATTCCAATAACTGCTCTTTGCTTTTTGAAATTTCATTTTCTACTTCCTGTAATTCTTCCTGGCATCCTATAAGCACATCCACCCGATCTGAGCCATAGGAATTTAACATGTACGACACAAAATCTGTCTCCGGAAACATTCCAAGGTCACATCTTTCAAACCAGCGTCGTGCATATTCATGTTCATCGCTGCCATTGCAATATGTACCATCTATTAAATCACCGACAAAGTTTTCCAGAAGTTCTTCTACTGTTGTTCCATAGCGTCCTGTCAACTCACAGATCTCTTCTACATCCTGATCTGAAAGTCGTAACACAAGCTCTCTCCCCTTTATAGATGCAATTTCCTGTTTTTGTTTTTCCCTGGCATCATTCTCCCAATCAAACTTTTCTGTTTTCTCCATTCCTTTTCCTCTCTTCCTCAACTTTCTTTATCCATCTGTCTGTTTCTTCTTTTGCTTTATATGCCTTATAACGCAGATAAAAAAGAAATGAAAACAATGCAAAGATCTCAACTATCAAAATAATATTTATAATCTTCAACATCATTCCGAATGACAACAACATCTAAACTCCCTTCTCTCCGGGACAAACGCCCGGAGTTTCTAACCTTATCATGTATTGTGTGATATATTATGTAAGGAAAATTCCATTACCTGGTTACATCTTTTGAAATTGCCCTACCCCTTAATCTTCCTCTACTCCCCTCCATCCAATGGACAATTCCAACGTACCGGATCGGTTTTATTTACTCTGTATCTCATTCTTCTCCCTCTCCTTTTCTTTTCTGATCCAATCCCATAAAATATTCAGGATCAGCGCATTTCTTGTCAGTCCCTGCTTGCCCGCTCTGATTTTTAATTCTTCCTGCAGTTCTTCCGGTGCTCTTACTGTCATTTGATTTAACATGCTTATCCTCCCTTTTCTTTTGGCTTATATTGCGTCCCGTTACTTCTAATACCACTGGCAGTACGGACACAATTTTTCATTTCTCATCGATCCGGTCTTTTTCTTCCTTGCTGTAAATCTCATCCAACCCCGCCATAATCGCATTGATAACATATTTTTCCATGTAGGTTGATACAGAATATACCTCATCAATTTCTCTTAAAATAATCTTTGCCTGCTCTTCTCTAGTCATAATTACCTTCTCCATACTCTTTTTATCTGTTTACGTTTATTTCTAATACCGCTGCTTCCTGTCAGACGATCATTTATGCTATTGAACTTCTGATGTCATTTTGGTATAATTTTGATGGTGTTATAATAAAATAGATTTTATGTATGATAATGGAACTACTGCAGATCCAAAAGGTTCAACTTCTGAATCTTTCTGTTGAACCAAAAAAATATTGGCATCTAACACTCCATTATCATTAGTTAAACAAATATCTTCGATTTTTCCATCAAGTGTATGGTTGTTCCCACATAATATTTTTATATAATCACCTTTGCTTATAAACATATATTTACTACATTAGGAGAAAACATTATGAGTAAATTAACATTCACTACCTTAAAAAATTTAGTCAACCAAATGAAAGAAAATAATGTTGACAAAGACAAATTCTCATTTGTATATAAAGTAAAATTTGATGTCATCGTCGCTATTGTTCATGAAGGTTATGAACTTTTAGTCGGTTTACACACTGTGAACTATGGCTTTGTTGTTAAAGTAAATCAAAATTTTGTAGCAGAATTAAAAGAAGACGATTATTATAATTTATGCAAATATTTAAACCTGTCTTTTAGAAACGATGGCTTTACTTCTAATGTTTTCTTAAAACTCCTTTCATCTAAAATTCCAGATCACTACTCTGGGTATAAATATTCTTATAAAGATATGATTCCTTTTTTAAAATGTAAGCCAATTGACGAAGCACAGAAAATATATTTTAAAGGATGGAATGACCATACAAAAGATCATAATAAAGCTCATAATTTTGAAAAAACAGAATTTTATTTTGGAAAAGAAGTTGCAGATTATTGCAGGGTCAACAATATAAGTTCCCTATGGACGCATATCGCAAAGGAAGAAGATACTTTCTATAATCCCTGGCATATAAAATAATTGCTTTTAAATCTTTATCTTTTCACATAGAGCGGCATAACTGCCCATTATAAAATGTTGTTCTGTTTTTAATGAGCAGTTGAAGCCATTCCATCATTAACGCTTTATATTATTTTTCCCTGTCTTCCATTGCCACTTTCTAATACTGGAAAACCGTTTTCCTTTTATGCCGAATGTGCCTGAGCTGTGATCACATCCGTCATGATTCCGATTGTCATTGCATCCAGTGACGCAGCAAGTGCCTGATCAAGTTCTTCACTGGTGTTGATTCCGAAACTTTTTAAGGTTTTTCTCAGTCGTTCTGCCTGGTTCTTATCTCTGTTATCCTGATCTGTTTTCTTCATAAGGTTCCCATCCTTTCTTCTCTTTTTGTGCTTATTTCTAATACCGCTGATTGCAGTCAGCTTATGAAATATCATCTTTGCCATATACCATACCGGCTTCCATTCCATTCAGATATGCCAGCATCACACTCTCGAATATCGAACATTTTCCAGATGAAACACTGTTAATGATTTCAGATAAGTGTTTCGCATCTGAAAGCTGATCGGGCGTTAATTCCTTTTCTTTATCCGTAAAATCACTTCCTTTCTGATATCGTTGTGAACCCATCTTAGCGCATATCTTCTTACAATGATAGTTTTATAGTGATATCACCATGCCCTTTTCTTTCCTCTACCTTCCTGTTTTAGCCATATTTTTCGCGAATCGAACACCCTGCATAAATATCTGGAAAGATTTTTGTTCATCCGGGCTGAGCTGGTTTAAAAGATTCTCAAGCTCTATTGTTTCCTGCTTATTTTCCACTGCAATCATGGTTTCTGTACCTTTTCTTTCATCCATATGTATTATCTCCTTTCTCTTAATTAGCATTGGTTGTATTACCAATATATCAATATATATTTGGTATGTCAACCTTTTCGACCAATTATATGTATTTTTATTGGTTGACCAACCATTATAATAATGATATGCTATGTTTATAAATAAAAAGGCGGTGACATAATGAATGACAGAATACGTTTGTTGCGTGAAAAACTTGGGCTTTCACGTGTAGCTTTTGGTCAGAAATTAGGTGTAAGCGGAGATGTTATAAATAACTTAGAACGTGGACGTGTAGAAATTAAAGAACCGATGATAAAACTTATTTGCAGAGAATTTGGTGTAAATGAAAATTGGCTTCGTAATGGCATTGAACCTATATATATTTCATCCACTACTTTTAACCTTGATGAATTTGTAAAAAGTCGCGGTGCAAGTGATTTGGAATTGGAAATCATGAAATCATATTTTGACTTAGATCCGGATGTGCGAAAAAAACTGATGGATCATTTTAAAAATCTTCTAGCAGCTCCAAAACATGATTTATTTGACGGCGTTCCGGATACTCCGGAAGAACTGGAAAAACGCTTTCCTCCGGTTGATCCGGATGATAAGCATGCTGCCGGATAGCTCCTTTCCAATTATTTCTATTGTCAAAATCATTTTTTCTGCATATAATATATAAGAATACTCATTGTTACTGTTCACAGGCAGGCATTTTCTGAACTGAAAATGCCGTATGATACAGTGGTGGCAGCAGATTTTGCCGATTTGGAATGCGAAGCATCGGCAAAATCCGTTACTGGAACGAGGTACGAGTGAACAGTAACTACTCATTTGCTAGTGTTCCTCAAATACTCATTTTTTATTAACTGTGAGTATTTTTGTGTTATAATGAAATCAGAGGATAGCGGCGTTGACCAGCTATCGTGGCGTTGAAGCAATTGACTGTGTCGGCAAGCAGCTGATTGTGGAGCTTGATCTTGGGTTATGCGATAACCTCAAACCGAATAGGTTCTTCGGAACTGAATGAAAACGCTTTTCAAGAGTCTTGCAAATGCAAGGCTCTTTATTTTACAAAGGGGAAACGAGGTGAATAACTATGGATTTAAGAAATATTTTAGCAAAAGAGATGTCAAAAAGTAACGGCGAAGCAGAATTTTTAAAAGTACCTGCAAACAGACGACCAACTGCAGCATCACTTAGAAAACTGGAAAGAGAAATTTCCTCTCAAATTAGCGCAAATGATGCAATGCGTAGCCGAAGTATGCAACGGGCTTCCAAAATGTCTAGCAGATAAATGATCTGCTTAGTTTTTATAATATATATGCATTTTTTACAAGGCAGGGCTAATAATGTTTCCTGTCTTGTTGTAATTTAATCTTAAATATTTACTAAAACTTTTTAACAATAATTGTCAAATCATACGTCTATCGTTAATTTAACGAACCTATATATGATCAACCTTCTACTTTCAGAAATGATAATGGAACATTTTAAAAATCGTCTGATTTATAGAACATCTTATTCTTCCTTTTTTACCCGGATTTTCCTAAAGGAAACAAAAATAGTAAAATGTTTTCTTTTATTCCGTCGAAAATGCAGGGGTTTTTTTTATACTAAAGTAATGAATGTATGAGAGCCTTCATATGTATCATGGGAAACTTTTAAGCAAATATAAGATTAAACGAAAAGGAGTTCATAATATGGCAGAAAAGTTAGATGGCAATAAAATAGCTATGCTTACAGGTATAGCGATACAAGATGATGAAACATTTAAGTCAGAGGGTGGCTTTATTCCCGAGAGAGACCAATATTATTTTCAGATGCAGCAAGGCGGCAATGTCTTTTTGGTTGGTTTTAAGGATTTACTGACATGTTTGAGACTGCTTGAAAAGATGGAGGAAATTCCTGAAATCAGCAATAAATGGTGGCTGCGGATGGCTGCACTTTACGGAAATGATATCCTTATGGTAGAATTTAGGAAAACAGAATAAAGTCTATCATAGGAGACAATATCATGAAAGAAATTAAATTTACCACTAACTATGAACCGGTTTTATCCTTTTCTGATAAGGATTTTAAAACAAAATATGAAGAGCGGGTTGGGAATAATCCAGGCTATATACAGGTAGTTAGTGGAGAGACAAAACACTTAGCGTTATGTCCGAGATGTAATAATCCCGTCGCTATTCTTGGTATTTACAAGAAAATTGATGTTGCTCCCCATGCAAGACATGCTAAAGGAATTAATATTCCTTACGTAGCTCAATATGATGAATACAAGTTTCAGAATTGCCCTTATCACAAAAAAAGAGCTGATTATATAAAAGAATATGTTCCTGAAACAGAAGAACCGCAAAGACATGAATTATACAGGATTACAAAAAAACATTATGATAAAGCTGTTTATTTGCTGCAAAAGGAAACAGGTATTTATGTAACTCTCAGAATGGCTGAAGCTCTCGCGGAAAACTATGCAATCATGCGAGCATATAATTATATTGATGCAACGATTTATAATATTCCGTGGTTTTTAATCTACAGTTACAATGGTTTCCCGTTGTACCACATGATAATAAGGAAAAACACCACATTATATAGACATCTTCGCCAGCTTGGTTTAGATCTAAAAGATAGTAAAGTCAAAGGACATGCTTATGTAGAAAATGGTGAAGGTTATGTGCTCACAGCCACGAATTACAGATATGTTGTAGATGGAAACGATAATCTTAACGAATGGTTGGATTTTTCGATTATACGTCCAGATGACACTGTGACAGATACTCTCTTATATGTTCCTGTAGATCGATTTTCCGTCAGCGTAGATTCGTATCATTTTGGCAATCTGATTAATTATCAAAATTGGAAACCGCGACAGAACGTGTTAGATATTGCAAAAAGATATATGAACCCATAATAGAATAATATTGTATTTTTCATAAAATATGTTCCTTCGGTTGATCTGGATGTAAGCATACTGTAGTTTGAACCTTATGATGAAAAAACTTCACTTATCTTGATAATAATATTTTTCTAACCAAACTAAACAATAGGGTAAATGTATTTGATAATCAAGCTACGGGATAAAAAAAAACAAGCACCTTCAGAAAGATTTGCCTCTTTCCATTGGTGCTTGTTTGCTATAAGCCTATAGACAATAATCTATTTTCCGGCAGCCTGTTTGTCAATTTCCTTACTGAATTCTGCTCTCTTCTTTAAAATTTTCTGGTACAAATCAGGGTATTCACTTTTTAAATCACAAAAAGGATCTATAAGCTCCGCGGTATGAATCACTGTTTGTTTGTGTGTCCTTGCATATGATATTTGTGTCAACTTTGTATTAGGATAATTTAAGGGATCAATTTTTACATCATAATATGAATCAATATTTTCACTATGAGAAACCTTAGATATAGGAATAACGACATAATCCTCATTATCAGCTTTTGCAAGTACTAAAGCAGGTCTGCTTTTGTTTTTCATTTTATGGCTTTTAAAGTCATAGAAAGGAGTAATAGCTTTACAAATCTTTCCGATCATATGTTATCCCCCCTATTCTACAGTGTCCAGATCTTCAAATTCATCATAATACATATCCCATACATGGTCATATGGGCGTACTTTTTCAGAATCTTTTTGTATATCTGCAAGCTGAATAATATTGCTTCCGTTCTCACCATCCTTCAAACCTGCTCTGGAATTAAGCCATGAAATCTCCCGATGTGACAAATCACTTAGTTTCCATGATGCCAATGCTCCATATTCAAGTAATACATTATTTACAATATATTTAATATCATCAGAAATCTTCTTTGTTTCGACAAGAAATTCGCCTTGCTCATAATCTTGTCTTACTTCTCTTGATACAGGACCATATTTCCATCCTTCAAAATCACCCTCAAAAGCTGGTTTTCCTAAAATTGCAAATGATTCTCTTTGAGTAAAATAAAGGAGTTTATGGAGTTTCATTTCGTCCAGAGTCTCATGTGTCATTTCTTTATATTTTGCAACAATATAAGCAGCCACATCAATAATTTTATCCATACAGACTCTCCTTTCTTTCTGAAAATCAGGTTAAATATTTCAACGAAAAAAATTATGTTAAAAGATTTAAAACCTAAATATTATATATATTACCATTATATTATACGTTGGTCAACCATAGAAATATGCCAAGAAAACCAATACTCCAAAAGTATTAAAAAAGAAGTATCATCTGGGTAATCCACATGATACACATGCTGCGGGATTCCTTTTTTATTTGAACAGCAACATTCTTTATGTTATACTATATTTGTACGATAAAGTAGAAAAGTGACTATGATTTTCCAAGTACCATTTCAATATTAATTATAAGGATAAGGCAGGAACATAAATTGAAAAAAGTATCAGATGCAGAAGAAATTATAATGTCGGTCATATGGAGCAATGAAGAACCTATGGCTTTAGATGAAATCCGTACAAAAGCCAATGCTGCATGCGGGAAAGACTGGAAGCCACAAACAGTATCTACTTTTTTGACTCGTTTATGTAAAAAAGGATTTATAAGTTCGGTCAGAAAAGGAAGATATCACTTCTATACACCGCTTGTAAGACGACAAGATTATGTAAAAGCATCGTACAATTTGCTGATCTCTCGCTTTTATCATGGTGATGAAGATGAAATGATATCGGAGATCAAAGAAGCTAATAAAAATAATTGATTCGTTTTAAACAGAGGACCTATTTCTGGTAATAACAGAATGGGTCTTTTTTATTTGTTTCTCTATCTCAAATAATCATATTATATTTTGTATATATGACATTTTTTGTATTTATGATTTTTTAAAATTGACTTTACATTTTTTTAATAGTATAATCAGCATAATAAGTGAGGTGATGAAATTTGAATATGGGATATAGAATCAGGAAACTCAGAAAAACTTTGGATTTAACACAAAAAGAATTTGGCAGCCGGATCGGTATAAAGGGAAATACGGTTGCTCAATATGAATTAGGTCGAAGTAATCCTGTTGATTCTGTTGTTTCCTTAATTATCCGTGAATATAATGTTTCAGAAGAATGGCTTCGCAACGGCGAAGGAGAAATGTTCAGACCTGCACCATCCAGTGCACTGGAGCAATTAGCAAAAGACTATAACCTGTCAAATGCTGCTTCTAAAATCATTGAAAAATTTGTAACCTTGAAACCGGAAAAAAGGAAAGAATTATTAGATCTCTTTCTTGAAATTGCAAAAGTACTCGAAGAAAGTGATATTGACACAAGCACTCCTGCTATACCAGAAAACCAATTTCCTAATTTTTCACAGGATTCACTCATTGAAACCATTCGGCAAAATGTTCCAAAAACTCCTGAAGAATTAGAAAAAAGGTTTCCACCAATAGAACCTAGATCCAACACTAATACAGGTTAGCTGCTTTTAAATGCACCCGACCTTTACAGTTTTATCAGATTAGTAGATAAATTTTTGTCCTTCCGTTAAAGTTTAAATTGTAATACAGAATCTTCCCCTTTACATAATACAGTGCATAAATACTACTTTCATCGTAAATTATGTATTTTGTTTTCACTTATACCACACCTTTCCAGCAAATGACGGGTGTAGTGATATTATAACTGTAAGTAAAGAGATTGTATTATTTAACATGACACTTTTAATTTGATTTTCAACTAAACAAAAAATAGCCGGTCAATGACTGCAATCACTAACCGGCTTAATACCAGGCATCCGAAAACGGCTTTCCAGTATTAGAAATAAGCAAAATTTATTATACCATTGAAAGCCGCAGAAATCAATCGGCTTTCTTTTTGTACCCTTTTTTCGATCCTGGGGAAAGGACTTCTTTATGGCTTACGCAAAGAACAAAGTTGTCAAATTATGGACTCAAAAAAAAGCTGCCCTTTATGTCCGCGTATCTACCCGGTACCAGGTTGACAAGGACAGTCTTCCTTTTCAACGAAAAAAATTAAAGGAATACTGTAAATTTTTGGAGATCGACAAATATGTAATCTTTGAGGATGACGGGTATTCAGCCAAAAATACTGACCGTCCACATTTTCAGGAAATGATGTCACGCATCCGCACCGGGGAATTTTCCCATGTCATTGTCTGGAAGGTTGACCGTGTTTCCAGAAATCTTTTAGATTTTGCTGCAATGTATCAGGAACTGAAAGATCACAAAGTTACTTTCATCTCTATGAATGAACAATTTGATACTTCTACTGCGATCGGTGAGGCTATGCTGAAGATTATCCTGATCTTTGCAGAGCTTGAACGTAACATGACATCTGAACGTGTCACCGGCATTATGTTAGATCGCGCAGAGCAGGGACTATGGAACGGAGCCCGGATGCCAGTAGGATATCGTTGGAACGAACAAACCAAGTTTCCTGAACCAGATCCGGAAGAAGTTAAAATTGTCCAACTCATTTTCGACCGATATGAAGAATGGCGATCCAGTATAAAAGTCGCAAGATTCCTTAACAATAAAAATTTCAAATCCAAGCGCGGCGGTGAATGGACCTCAAGACTCATTTATGATATTATCCGAAATCCCTTTTATGTTGGCACTTATCGTTATAATATGCGCGAAAGCGGCCGTGGTCCTTTAAAACCGGAAAGTGAATGGATCGTCCGTGAAAATAACCATCCTGGGATTATCTCCAAAGATCAATTTGATCGCTGCAATAAAATCATGGATGAAAATGCATCCCGTCGTGACACCTCTGAAATGCGCGCCAGGAAATTCGTACACACATTCTCCGGACGCTTAGTCTGCAGTAATTGCGGCTCAAACATGATTGCGTGTAAAGACCATGCCAGAGCAAACGGGTGGCGCCCTTCCATTTATCGCTGCGCAAAACGCTCCCGGATGATGACCTGTGACAATTCCAAGACAGTAAATGAAACATATCTTGGAACCTTTGTCTTTAACTATATTGCCAATCTTGCCAGAGTTCAGAAAAACTTTACAAAGATAACATCTACCGAAAAGCTTGAATCCGAGCTTTTAAAAGGAGAAGCATTCGAGGCTGTTTCCGGAATCATCCCTGACAGCTTAAATTCAACATTTCAGGCACTTTTATATAGCAACCTGGGAAATGGAACATATGTCCCTGACATTGCTCTTCTAAGCAAATTTGATGAGGTTCAGGATCATAATCAAATAGACCTGTTAAATACAGAAATCGAGAAATCTAAAAATGCTATCACAAGATTAACAGACGTATATTTATATGATCCTGCTTCTATGACCAAAGAGGAATTTGCAGCAAAGAAAAAGGAACTGATAAAGAAAATTGAAGAAATGGAACATCAACTTGCGGAACTCCTTGATAATTCTGAAGATAACGATCTGACAGATCTGTCATTTATCAAAAAGGCTTCCGCTTTCCTGGTAACTCAAAGAATTGTTTCAAAATCATTTATAGATTATGTTCAAATGGCGCAGGAACTGGATAACGAAATTTTAAAAAACTTTGTTGATCAAATCGTGGATCGGATTGTCATTAAAGATGGACGCATTCAGTCAATAACCTTCGTGAATGGATTAACACATGAATTTTTTTATAGCAGACCTGCAGAACTTCCTGTCTGCAAAAAATGCGGCGGTCGTATCGGATCTACCTGTGGCTGCCGTACAAGAACATTTTCTTTTAATGGTAAACGTTATCAGAGAATAAAAGTCGGCGATCCACGCGATGCTCTCTACGGTCAGAAAAATCCAGTCTGCCCGGAATGTTATGCAAAGGAAGGCCGCTGGCACCACTGGCTGTGTGGAATCGAACTATGCCCGATCTGTGGTAAGCCACTTCAAACGTGTGAACATGGGCCAAATGGGAAAGAATAAAATTTTATTAAATGAAAAATAGCCGTCCCCAGCGAACGACTATTTTTCATTTAAGGATTACCGTATCATCTTAAAATATGTACTGTTCCCAATTGTCCTAGTATACTGTATCATTGATATTTAATTAATTTTATGGTCTGACAAACCGTTTC
>URMF01000036.1 GCA_900548855.1 uncultured Eubacteriales bacterium | reverse complement strand
GCTTAGTACGAAAGTACACCTGCACACTTGGTGTGCAGAGTGTTACATTGCTTAGTACCGTTACGAGCGACAAGTAGTGCAATGCCTGTATACTTGGCGAAACGAAGTTGAGCCTAGTAGAAAGGTATGCAAAGCTACGTGCCTTGCGTTGAATTGTTTATTTTGTACAACGTTCGGCTTCAAAAACTGAGTTTCGCAATTATCTAAACCATCACAAATAGGAAAGGAGAATCCCATGTCAAATATTCCAAATGACCCAATGATACTGTTAAGCTTCATCAACACAAAGCTCCGGGACGAGTATGGCAATCTTGCGCTTCTCTGCGAGGACTTAAACCTTAACCAGCAGGAACTGGTTGAAAAGCTGTCTGCCATTGATTACACCTACAGCCCGGAACGTAACCGTTTTCTATAAGCAATACACTCTAAATTACAGCTTAAGCTATTCTGCAGGGACTAAACCCCTAAGAACTCTTTCATTCTATCAAATTCTATAACCATGGTATGATAGCCATGGTTATAGAACGCCTGAAGCTTATCCCGGCTCACCTCTGTCCTGCTTGGACATTTTAAGGATGGGCGAAGGACAAAAATCTTTTTCTCTCGTTCTAACCGTTCAATTGCCTCCATCCGCTTATTATAATAAAAAGGACGATAATAGATACTCTTTACCAGATTCGGATACTCCTTAAAAAATGCTACATACATTCTTGCCTTTTCACTTGGAAATTTCTTCCGGTATCCGTATGGTCTTGTCAATATCAGCACATTTTTCTTATGCCCTGTTTTCAACGCATGCTTCAAAGGAATAGAATCCGCCAATCCGCCATCCAGATACGGAATCCCATCTATAGTGACCATTGGTGCTGCCAATGGAAGACTGGCGGATGCCCGGCAGATATTACAAAGTCTCGCCACACTTTCCTTTTCCTGCATATATTCTGCCTGTCCCGTCAATACATTGGTTACCACCATTTCACATTCCATTCCCTGATTTATATAAGCTTCAAAATCATAAGGAAACGTTTCATTAGGAAAGGTTTCAAACAACTTATCCATATCGTAAATGCTGCGGTCATGAATTGCTTTTCTAAAAGAATTCTTATAGTTATCCTCCTTCTTTTCCGGTGCCATACAGTTAAAGCTTCTTCCCTTCTGTTTTGAAACATAGCTTAATGCATTACAGGCTCCTGCTGAAACACCAATCACATAGGGGAACAGAAAATCCTGCTCCAGCAGAAAATCCAATGCTCCTGCCGTAAAAACACCTCTTGAAGCGCCTCCCTCTAATATCAGACCTGCTTTTTTTTCCTTTAAATCATCCTGAATCATTTTTCCCACTTCCTAATTCTTTATAAATTTATTTGTCCTCTTGCTCCCCCTTGGAAATTACTATATCTCCATTTTTTCTTTCTTCCCGGCTAATTTGTGTCTGCAGTTCATGAATGATTCCCCCATCCTCCACCTGGTCAATGGAATAATAAGCACCTGTCATAACCGGAAGCTTCTTTTCCTTTAATTTCACCTTACAGATGGAACTAATCAGCGCATAGATACATGCAAAACAAGGTGCTCCTAAAATCATTCCCGGTACTCCAAAGAAGCCCCCGCCAATTAGAATCGCAAACAAAATCCACATACTGGAAATCTTTAACCGGTCTCCTAAAATAAGAGGACCAATAATATTGCCATCCACCTGCTGCAACACAATGACAAATATTGCAAAGATAAGTCCCTCTTTAAAATCTACCATCAACAAAATCAATACACTTGGAATTGCCCCAATAAATGGTCCAAAATACGGAATTATATTCGTCACGCCAATAACAATACTAATCAAAACTGTATAGTCAAAGCCTACTATCTGCATAAACACATAACATATAACACCGATAATAAAGGAATCAATAATTTTACCGTTGATAAATCCACCAAATACCTGATTCACATACCGTACACCTCGTATAATACCATTGGCATTTCTTGTATTAAACAGACTGAAGGTTATCTTCTTACCTACACAAATCAAGGTCTCTTTTTCTGCCATAACATAAACAGAAATAATGATTGCCAGAATAAAATTGAGTACCATTTTCAATCCACCCACAATTCCAGAAGTGATACCGGCAACAATCTTGTCCATATTAGGAAGAATATCCTGGTTCAAATAGGTAATTGCCTGAGAATATATACGGTCCAGTGCCAGCAGCACATATTTGCGTACTTCGGATTTATCCGGTTCCAAGGATTCCACCCATTTTGCCACTGTATTATAATAATGGGGTGCATCCGATACAATTTTACTCAATGACTGATATACTTGAGGAATAACCAGATAAAGACCGCCTCCCAAAATAATCAGGAACAGTATAATAGTACAGAAAACGCCAAATGCCCTTGAAAATTTATTTCTATGTTTCTCCTGCTCTTCCTTTCTCCAAAGCTTCTTTGCAACCGGTGTAAAAACATAGCGTTCAAAAAATTTCAAAACAGGATTTAACAGATATGCCAATATAAAACCAAATACAATAGGTGCTATAGTCTGCTTCACAAGGGTTTCAAATTGTTGTACCTCTGCCTCATGCTCTAACATATACTGAAATAAAATTGCCAGCACGATTACTCCCAACGCAATCAGTCCAACCTTTAAATATTTTTTCTCAATTTTCCATTTCAAAGTATTATCCTCCCATCACCTTTGAAAAAAGCAACCATCCGGAAAAGAACTGCTTCTTATTCCGAATGATTGCCATATTCATACTTTTCTAAGCACTATGCCAGGCTCATTTTGCGGCACACCGCTCTGAATCCGGATTCTATATTATTCATCCTTCGCCACTTCCACAACAGATTTTGCAAGACCAGCTAAGCTCTGAATCTCAGAAGGAATAATAATCTTGGTAGCTTTACCATCTGCTGCCTTGCTAAATGCCTCCAAACTCTTTAACTGGATTACTTCACCAGATGGTGCAGACTCATTCAGTAAACGGATACCGTCTGCATTCGCCTTCTGAATAGCAAGAATCGCCTCTGCCTGACCCTCTGCCTCACGGATTGTAGCCTCTTTTTTAGCTTCTGCCCGAAGAATTGCGGACTGTTTTTCTGCCTCTGCCTCTAAGATAACCGACTCCTTCTGACCCTCTGCCCGAAGGACTGCGGATTTCTTCTCACCTTCTGCAATCAGAATCTGCTCACGTCTCTCACGCTCTGCCTTCATCTGCTTTTCCATAGCATCCTGAATTGCAGCCGGAGGTATGATATTCTTAAGCTCTACACGGTTTACCTTAATTCCCCAAGGGTCCGTCGCCTCATCCAGAGTAGCCCTCATCTTCGTATTAATAGTCTCTCTTGATGTAAGAGTCTGGTCTAGCTCCAAATCACCAATAATATTACGAAGCGTAGTTGCCGTTAAATTCTCAATTGCCATAATCGGATTCTCCACACCGTAGCAGAATAGCTTAGGATCTGTAATCTGGAAAAATACTACCGTATCAATCCGCATCGTTACATTATCCTTGGTGATAACCGGCTGTGGTGCAAAATCCACAACCTGTTCCTTCAGTGTAACCCTCTTTGCAACCTTATCAATCACTGGTACCTTTAAATGTAAACCAACGGACCATGTGCCTGTATAAGTTCCCAAACGCTCAATAACATACGCATGTGCCTGGGGAACAATACGGATACTGCTCATAACCACAATTATCGCAACAAATAAAATAAATACAACAAATCCAAAACCTATACCCATAACTTTCTCCTTTTCTCATTAAACATTGAAATAACGAAAACTACTCCGCTTCGGCTATTTTCTCAACAATCAGCTTAACCCCCTGAATGTCAACTACCTTAACAGTCTCTCCTGCCGGAATTATCAAGGAATCCTCTTTCGCTCTTGCCGTCCATTCCATACCATTAATCTTCGCCTGACCTACTTCCTTCAGATTATCAATTTCCTGTAAAACATACGCCTTTTGTCCAATTAATGCTTCTGAATTGGTTTTTTCCGTCCTTGCATCTAAATGCTTCACTGCAATCGGTCGTGTCATCACCAGTAAAACAACAGAAACCACTATAAACAAAATAATCTGTATTGCCAAACCTGCGCCACAAGCACCGGCAACCGCTGCCACAAAGGCTCCTCCTGCAAACCAGATTGTGGTAAGGCCCAGTGAGATAATCTCGAACACAATGAAGATTGCCGCAAGTAACAGCCAGCATATTACTTCTATCATACGTATACCTCCCTTTCCTTTACGGATTTCCCTTATACGCTATTTTACTCTATTTCAGATATTTTCACAACCATTATATTCATTTTTTCTTCCACTTCCGTATTTTAACACTCAGCATTCCCGTTTTACAGGCAAAACCACAGTGATAGTGGTTCCGTTTCCTGCCCCGCTCTTTATTCCAATATTTCCATGATGAAGCAGCACCACATGCTTTACGATGGAAAGCCCCAGTCCGGTTCCGCCGACTGCCTTGGAATGGCTTTTATCCACTCTGTAAAACCGTTCAAAAATACGTTCCTGCTCCTCTGGTGGAATTCCAATACCGGTATCCTCCACTGTAATAACCGCTTTGATAATACCGTCCTCCATAACGGAATGAAGGGTTACAGCCACCTTCCCCCCCTGTCGGTTATATTTTATTCCATTGTCGCACAGATTATATAGTACCTCTTCTATCATGGACGAAATTCCTTCCATCACAATATCTTCTCCAACAATATGAATGGATACCTCTTTACTCTTACATGGAATTTTTAGTCTCTCCTTTACCTGCTTTGCCAATTCTCTTAAATGTATTTCCTCTGTCTCATAGGTTACCGATCCCTCATCTAACTTGGACAGGAAAATAATATCATTAACCAAATCAATCAGCCTTCCCGCCTCTTCATATATATTTTTTGCAAACCCCGGAATATCCTCCGGTTTTACAATTCCATTCATGATTATCTCAGCTACTCCGGATATAGAAGTCAGTGGTGTCTTAAGTTCATGAGACACATTGGAGGTAAATTCTCTCCTCAGTTGTTCCCGCTTTTCCTTTTCGGTCTCGTCTAAAACAATAATGATAACACCGTCCACCTGCTCTGCCGGAACGGACACATCCTTCGGCGCCTGCCGGACAACAGTCTCATCCCTTACCACGTCTTCTATGATAATCGGATTTGCCAATATCCGGTAAATGCGGTCTCCTGTCTCCAAATCTCTCTGGCTGCGAATTCCTTTCAATGCCTCCTGTACCGCCTCCCTAACATTCCGGTTACGGTCAAAGCTGACTATATTCTGCCCTGTATAATCTATTTCTTTTGATGCCTCTAACAGTTCCACTGCCGCCATATTATAGGATAAAATCTTTTCATTCCGGTCAAGCACCAAAAAGCCTTCACACATATGCTCCGTAAGAGCCTGAAACTTTGCCTGCTGGCTTCGCAAATCATCCATTTGCTGGTCTATTAATATATTTTGTTTCCGGATACGCTTCAGAAGAGGAACCAACTCCTCGTATTCCTCATCCATCTCACCATATAATAAATCCATATTATTAATAGGTGCCACAATATTTTTAGCTACACTTTTTGACATAAAGTAAGACAAAATAATTATGAGAAAAACAAGAAATGCAGTGGGCTGCAGCATGGCAATTACAATGGAAAATACAGTATTGTAAGCACTGGACACGCGTAAAACCGAGCCATCCCTTAATTCCACTGCATAATAAACAGTCCGCTCGTCTAGCGTATTGGAATATCTTACAACATATCCCTCTCCCTCTTCGATTGCATCCTGTATTTCATCCCTGCCTTTGTGGTTTTCCATTCTTTTCTCATCTACATCCGAATCGAATAATACATTTCCATCCTTATCTACCCATGTAATTCTGTTTTTATGGGCTTCTGATGTATCAATATTCTGATTAATGAATACATTCTGATTAAAATTGGTAAGATATTCTTCTCCGACGACATCAATGCCGCAAGCTATATATTCTGCTTCCAACTTAAGCTCTGTTTTAATCTGGCTGTCAAAGTAATCATATAAAATACCTACTATGATTACATAAGATATGAATAAGGTTGCCATAGATACCCAAAATGTATTTTTAAAGATTCGTTTAATCATTTCATCACCTTATTTTCCTCAGAATTACACAACTTATATCCAAAGCCCCTCACCGTCTCTATCAGTCTGCCAGCTTCCCCTAATTTCTGACGCAGGGTTCTCACATGAACATCCACGGTTCTGCTCTCTCCATCAAAATCATATCCCCATACGGATTGTAATATATGGTCCCTTGAAAATACAGTTTCCTGATTTTGCAGCAACAATACCAGTAATTCAAACTCCTTGTAAGTGAGTGTATTAATCTCCTCTTGATTTACCTTTACAACATGCTTGGAAATACTGACATAAAGGGGTCCAACAGTATAGGTATCCGTCTTTTCCTTCATCGTCTCACTTCTCCTCAGCAATGCCTTAATTCTTGATACAAGCTCCATCATACTGAAGGGCTTCGCCACATAGTCATCCGCACCGGAATCCAGACCTAACACCTTATCATACTCTGTTCCCTTTGCCGTCAGCATAATAACCGGAAGCTGCCTAGTCTTTTTGCTGCTCCGAAGCTTTCTTAAAATATCCATTCCATCCTCTTCCGGAAGCATAATATCAAGAAGTAAAAGTTCCGGAAGCTCCTCTTCCATCTTTTCCCAGAAATCGCTGGGACGCTCAAAGCCCATTGCCTCAAAACCCGTATTTTTCAATGTGTATAAAACAAAATTCTGAATGCTCATGTCATCCTCTAATAAATAAATCATGCTCTTCCCTCCATGTTTTAACAACATCCTGCAATGCATATAAGCTTTTGGTTTTATTACATGAAATGCAAGTCTTATACTTTACTCTTATTTTACAATATTCAATTATATTTTACAAACAATGCATTGTTAAATGTATGTTAAATATAAATCAGGAGTCCTTATTTCCAGATACTCTTGCACCCGTCAGGGAATAAAGCACCCATTCTGCAATATTGGTTGCATGATCACCAATCCGCTCATAATATTTTGCAATCATAATCAGGTCAATATACATCTCTCCATCTGATTTTTCATTGGAAAGAATATGTATCAACTGTTTCTTCAGGTTATCAAAGAGGTTATCCACCACATCATCCGCCTCTATCACTGCCTTTGCCAGCTCAGCGTCCTTTCTCACAAAAGCCTCCACACTGTCCGATACCATCTTACCTGCTGCCTTTGCCATATCCTCAATACATGCCTTGCTTTTCGGATCACACTTTTTTACATACTCTACAATTTCAATAATATCCAGAGACTGGTCACCAATCCGCTCCATATCCGATATCATTTTCAGGGCAGAGGACACCGAACGTAGGTCTTTTGCAACCGGCTGTTGTTTTAAAAGCAGCTTCATACAGAGATTTTCGATATCGCTTTCCATCCTGTCCACTTCTATTTCCTTTGTCTTTGCTTCTTTCAGATAATCCTTATCCTCTGATAACGCTTTTTTCGACAATTCAATCAGTTCCTCGCAAAGCGCTCCCATTTCTATCAATTCTTTATTCAGTAATTCTAACTGTGAGTCAAAACGATTCCGCATAATCAACCAAACCTTCCTGTAATATAATCCTCTGTTCTCTTGTCATTAGGACTTGAAAACAATTTTTCAGTATCATCATATTCAATCACTTCTCCCAAAAGAAAAAATGCCGTCTTATCAGAAATACGTGCCGCCTGCTGCATATTATGGGTTACCATGACTATCGTGTAATCCTTTTTCAGCTCCACTGCTAAATCCTCTATTTTTGAAGTCGAAATCGGGTCAAGCGCCGAGGTCGGTTCATCCATCAGCAGTACCTCCGGCTCCAGTGCAATCGCACGTGCAATACAAAGTCTTTGCTGCTGTCCGCCGGATAATCCTAAAGCACTCTTTTTCAGGCGGTCCTTTAATTCATCCCATATTGCCGCATCGCGAAGGGATTTTTCCACAATTTCATCCAATTTTACCTTTGAATGTATTCCATGTGTCCTGGGACCAAATGCGATATTATCATATACACTCATTGGGAAGGGATTCGGTTTCTGGAAAACCATACCTACCTTCTTCCGAAGCAGATTGACATCCATATCTCCATAAATATCGTCTCCGTCAAGCAATGCAGTTCCGGTAATCTTACAACCCTCTACCAGGTCATTCATACGGTTTAACGATTTTAAAAAGGTAGACTTTCCACAGCCAGAAGGTCCGATAAATGCAGATATCTCATTCTTGGAAATATGCATATTAATTCCTTTTAAAGCTTTAAAATCTCCATAATATAATTCCAAATTTTCTATTGTAAATTTGTCCATAGTTAAATTCTCCATTCTGCCGAATTTATTCGGTCTTCCTTACAAATTTCTATATTGATTACAAACAATCATTTATTTTTTTGTAAATTTCTTAGCAATAAAGCTTGAAAATGCGTTAATCAAAAGTACCATCACCAAGAGAATGACTGCTGTTGCATATGCCTGTTTCATATACAGACCCTCGCTCAACAGACAATACATATGTACTGCTAAGGTTCTGGTGGAATCAAAAAGTCCTGTGGCTGCCGTTGCCACAGTTCCCGCAGTAAAAATCAATGCAGCAGTTTCACCCACGATACGTCCAATCGCCAGAATAATTCCTGAAAAAATACCAGGCATTGCTGATGGCAGTACAATTCTAAATACGGTACGCAGTCTTCCGGCTCCCAGTCCAAAGCTTCCTTCCCGATAGGAATCCGGCACAGCCAGCAGTGCCTCCTCCGTTGTTCGCATAATAACCGGCAAAACCATGATTGCCAACGTAATGGCACCTGCAAGCAGGGTGTATCCCCATTTAAAACCAATACAAAACATCAGATAACCGAATAGTCCAAATACAATGGATGGAATACCCTGTAAGGTCTCTGTCGTCACTCTCACGATATTTACCAGCTTACTTCCTCTCTTTGCATATTCTACTAAATAGATAGCAGAAAAAATGCCCACCGGAACGGCCATTAACAGGGTTAGGCACGTCATATACAGCGTATTAATCATGGCTGGCATCATGGATACATTGTCTGTATTATATTCCCACTCAAACAACTCCGGTTTTATATTGGGAATACCATTAACCAGTATGTATCCAGCCAAAAACAGCAGCACTCCTACTGTAATGATGGCGGCTGCCACTACTAAAAGCCATAAACACAAAGACAGCGGCTGTCTCTTATACGCTTTCATTTTCTGGACAAAGGTCTGTTGGTTAATCCCCCGAATTTCATTTACACTTATATCCTTTTCCCTTACGTCCCGCACTGCTTCCATAATCAATCCCCTCCCTTTTTCTTAATTGCTGAAAAGCTTAAATTAATAATCAGTATAAATACAAACAATACAACTGCTGTACCAATCAATGCATCCTTATGCAGACCTGACGCATAACCCATTTCCAGTACAATATTGGAGGGAAGGGTTCTTACACCGCCTAAAAGAGAGGCTGGCATAACCGCCTGATTACCGGCGACCATAACAACTGCCATAGTTTCACCAATCACACGTCCGATACCAAGGATTACACCGGCAAGAATTCCCGATTTTGCCGCTGGAAGCACTGCAAAAAATACTGCTCTCTCGTGGGTTGCCCCCAACCCCAGGGCTCCCTCATAATAGCTCTCTGGCACAGCGCGGATAGAAGCTTCCGCAACTCCGATAATGGTTGGTAAAATCATGATTCCAAGCATGATAGAAGCCGTCAGAATATTTTTTCCACTGCCGCCAAACAGACTCCTTACCATAGGCACCAGTACTACCAGCCCAAAGAAACCATATACAATAGAGGGAATGCCTGCCAGCAGCTCAATTGCCGGTTTTATCACCTTATATAGCTTTTCTGGACAGAATTTCGCCATAAAAACCGCACATAAAATTCCTACCGGCACACCAAAAATTACACCTCCCGCCGTTACATAAATACTTCCCACAATCATGGGAAGTATCCCGAACAAGCCCTCTAAGGGCTTCCATGAAGTTCCTCCCAAAAATTTATCCGGTGATATTTCAAAAATTGCCGGTACACCATTTGCAAAAATAAACAGGCAGATTAATGCTACCGCCAATATGGATACACATGCACTTACCAGAAATACACCGTGCATTACCTTTTCTGATATATTATTCTTCAAGTTTTTCTCCTTTCCAGATTCCTGCTGCAGGGATAGCAATGAAAATTTCACTATCACTTTTAAGTCATGGTACATTTTAGAAGTGACAGTGAAATTCCTTTACTCTTTCCTCTCAGGAAAGAATTTAATTTAATTCAGACCAGTCTGTGATTTCGCCTACATAAATCTGTTTAATCTGCTCTGCTGTTAAATCTTCTACCGTAGAGTTATTGTTTACGATAACGCAGATACCATCCATTGCAATCTGAATCTCCTCTAAGCTTTCAAGCTCCTCCGGCTTTAACTCCCGGGAAGACATTCCAATATCACATGCACCCTCCGTGGCAGATTCAATGCCTGCAGAAGAACCTGTCTGCTGGATTTCTGTTGTCACATCTGGATTTAGCTCTTTATACTTTTCTGTTAACTTTTCCATTACAGGAGATACAGAGGTGGAACCTGCAAGAGTAATTTTCCCTTTTTTCCCTGATGCCTCATATGTTTTCCCCGACTCAACACTGATGTAACCCTCTTCATTAATGATTGCCTGACCATCGTCGCTTACTATAAAATCAATAAAATCCTGGGCTATTTCTGATGTGCCATCCTTTGGAATACAAATTTCAAAAGGTCTTGCCACCTTATAAGTACCGGATTTCACATTATCTACGTTAGCCTCTACACCGTCAACCTTTAATAACTTAACGCTGTCATCCAGCGAGCCTAAAGATATGTAACCAATCGCATTCTCATCTCCTGCTACTGTTGTCATCATAACAGACGTAGAATTTGTAACCTCGGCAGTCGATACTGTATTGTCTACATCATCCACCGCTATCTCCAAAAGCTCTGTAAATGCTCCTCTCGTACCAGAACCATCTTCTCTGGAAACTACTGTAATTGTGCTGCTTCCTCCTGCACCGCATCCTGTGAGTACGCCTCCAAGCATCACCAAACTGAGTGCCGTTACTGCCAATTTCTTTACATTCTTTTTCATAATTCTCTTCCTTTCACCTTTCTGGAATTTTTCCAGCTCTCTTATTTTCTTTTCTGTCGACAGGTATTATCTTAAAAAAAACCTGTTAAATCTGAAATCATTGTTCTGTAAAAAATAAGTTAATCCTTTCACATAGTTTTAAAATAAGCCGTGCTCATCTCGCCTTCGGCTCGATGAACGGGCTGGCGCCCTATAAGCACGCAAATAAAAAGGGTTCCAGAAGAACATAAATGCTCTTCTGGAACCCTTTTCATTTGTGTGCTTGCACGGCTTATAGCCTACGCAGGTTTTTAAGTGATAAATCCAAAATTGGAGCGGAGTGGGTCAGGGCGCCGGAGGAAATATAATCTACTCCGATATCAATTAAATCTGCAACATTTTCTTTTGTAACATTACCGGAACACTCTGTTTTTGCTCTGCCATCTATTATACGGACAGCCTCTCTCATGGTTTCTTTATCCATATTATCCAGCATGATAATGTCTGCTCCTGCCTCCACTGCTTCCTTTACCATATCAAGATTTTCTACCTCAACCTCTATCTTTCTTACAAACGGTGCGTATTCCTGTGCCAGCTTTACAGCTTTGGCAACGCTTCCCGCCGCTCCAATATGATTATCCTTAAGCAAAATACCATCAGACAAATTAAACCGGTGATTGTAGCCGCCGCCCACCTTTACCGCATATTTTTCAAATACGCGCATATTCGGGGTTGTCTTTCTTGTATCCAAAAGCTTTGTTTTACTTCCCTCAAATAAGACTGCAATGGAATGGGTATAGGTTGCAATTCCACTCATTCTCTGCAAATAATTCAAAGCAGTACGTTCCCCCTCTAACAAGACACGGATATCTCCTGTGATTTTTCCCAAAAACTGCCCATTCTTTACAAGGTCTCCATCCTTTGCTTTCATATCAAATGCCGTTTTATCATCTAAAAGCTCAAATACCCGTTTAAATACATCCAACCCTGCAAGAACACCATCCTGTTTGCAGATTAAATCCACCTCTCCCAGCTGGTATTCCGGCATTACAGAATTAGTGGTAATGTCTTCACTGGTGATATCCTCCCTTAATGCCTGTAAAATCAAATTATCTACATTTAAATTCATTAGCTCCCTCATGCCTGTTTTTCCTCTCTTCTTTTCCGCTCTTCTTCTATTTTTTGTCTGACGCTGTTGTGATAGTCCTCTCCATATTCGCTATATGGCTTATCTGGACAGGCATCTCCCATCTCTTCTATAAAATATGTTCTGCACCATTCCCTGGAAACAGAGCTATATTCCTCTGCAATTTCAAGGGCCGCTCGTTTTGCCCACACAAGGCTTTCCAGTAAAGAATTGCTTGCCAGACGGTTTGCACCATGTACTCCGTTACAGGCAGTCTCCCCTGCCGCATACAACCGTTCCATAGAAGTTCTGCCATTGGAATTCACCCGGACACCGCCCATAAAATAATGCTGCGCCGGTACAACCGGAATTGGTTCCTTCGTAATATCATACCCCTCTTCCAGACAACGACGATATATGTTTGGGAAGCGCTTCATAATATCTTCAGAAGACATTTTTTTCAGAGAAAGAAGTACATAATCCGTACCATCCTTTTTCATCTGCTCATATATTTTTTTTGTCAGCACATCCCTTGGCAGGAGCTCATCTACAAAACGCTGATGGTTCTTGTCCAGCAAAATTGCCCCTTCTCCTCTCACTGATTCTGAAATCAAGAATCTTCTTCCCGGCTTCTTTGAAAAAAGCGTTGTAGGATGAATCTGTACATAATCAATATTCAACAATTCAATATCATGCTTTAAGGCAACTGCCAGCGCATCTCCCGTTAAATGTCTGAAATTGGTGGAATGTTCATATAAGCCACCAATACCGCCGCATGCCCAAATAGTATAATCACTGAATATCCTTGTAACGGTTCCATCTGCCAATTCTACCACCGTGCCGTAACAGACATTATCTTTTTCCAATATGTCTACCATAATGGTATGCGTAAACAGCGTAACATTCGGTAATTCCTTTACTCTGGCAAGAAGCTTGGAGGTAATTTCCTTTCCTGTCAAATCCTCATGATACAAAATTCTTGCAGCTGTATGGGCACCCTCCTTTGTAAACCGGAATTCCCCCTGGTCTCTTTCAAAATCCACACCAAAATCTACAAGCTCACGGATAATATCCTGGGATGACCGAATCATAATCTCTACCGATTCCCTATTATTCTCATAATGCCCCGCACGCATAGTGTCTTCAAAATATGTAAAATAATCATCCTCATTCTTTAAAACACAGATACCGCCTTGTGCTAAAAAAGAATCACTTTCCTCCAAATCAGCCTTTGTAATAATCGCTATTTTCTTGTCCGATGGTAAATGCAGGGCAGCAAATAAACCCGCTACGCCGTTTCCTACAATCATAATATCATACTCAGTGTATTCCCCTGACATACTCTTATTTACCGCACCCACCTGTTTCCTCTCATTTTTCATCCTACGTCCTCTTTATCAGCAGCCTCAAGCTTATTCTTCTTCCTCAGGCATATCCGAATCTATACCTGTGTCATTAAAATCATCAAACAATACCTGACCCATATTAAAGTCATATGCGTCTATATTACCATACACTTTACGAACCTCTTCATCTATTTCTTCCTTAATGGGTAAAAGAGTCTCAACAGGCAGTCCAATCATCATGGAAACCTCTTCGATATCAATCTTTCCCTTCAGCATCCTCTTTGCAGCATCCAGCTTTGCCTTATCTGTGTTATTCATACAAAACGCCTCTTTCCTAATATTAATAGCAGCCCTATGCCACTACATGTTTTTCATTGCCTGTCCTTTACTTCAAGCTTTCCAGATATGTTTCATTTATTGCAATCACCTGCTCCATAGCGGTTCTTCCCGGTGCACCTATGGTTTCTCTTTTTTCCACACAGGCTTCTAGGCTGATTGCATCATAGATATCCTCCTCAAACACAGGAGATATTTTCCTGTATTCTTCTAAGGTCATATCATCTAAAGAAATGTTTTTCTCAATACAGTATAATACCAGCTGCCCTACAATTCCGTGTGCGTCCCTAAATGGTACTCCATGATTTACAAGATAATCTGCCGCATCCGTAGCATTGGTAAACCCATTCTTTGCGCTGGCAGCCATTACCTCTTTATTCACCGTCATCGTCTTAATCATACCGGTAAATAACGCAAGACATCCCTTTACTGTATCAATGGCATCAAAGGTCAGCTCCTTGTCCTCCTGCATATCCTTATTATAAGCAAGCGGAATTCCTTTCATCGTGGTAAGCATCTGCATTAATGCACCATAGACACGTCCGGTCTTGCCTCTTACCAGTTCCGCAATATCCGGGTTTTTCTTCTGGGGCATAATAGAGCTTCCTGTACTGTACGCATCATCCAACTCCACAAAACGGTATTCATTGGAATTCCAGATAATAATTTCCTCTGAAAACCGGCTTAAATGCATCATAATCGTAGACATTGCACTGAGCAGTTCAATCACATAATCACGGTCAGATACTGAATCCATACTGTTCAGAGTCGGTCCCTTAAAGCCCAATAATTCTGCGGTCATATTCCGGTCAAGGGGATAGGTTGTTCCTGCCAGGGCACCGGAACCCAAAGGACAATAATTCATTCTCTCATAAATATCACAGAGCCTGTCATAATCCCTCTTAAACATCTCCATATAAGCTCCAAAATGATGTGCCAGCGTAATTGGCTGAGCCTTCTGTAAATGCGTAAATCCAGGCATAAAGGTATCCATATGCTCCTTCATCAAATTATGTAATACAAACAACAGCTCCTTAACCAGTTCCTTCAGATTCACAATCTCTTTTCTCGTATAAAGCTTCATATCGAGCGCCACCTGGTCATTTCTGGAACGCCCTGTGTGAAGCTTCTTTCCCACATCACCAATGCGGTCAATTAAATTTGCCTCCACAAAGCTGTGGATGTCCTCATACTCTGAGGAAATCTCTAATTTACCACTCTCTACATCCGAAAGGATGCCCTCAATTCCCGCTAAAATCTCATCTCTTTCTGCCTCTGTCAGAATACCGGCGGCAGCAAGCATCTTCACATGTGCCATGCTGCCCTCCATATCTTCCCTGTAAAACTTCTGGTCAAATGCTATCGAAGCATTGAAATTATATACCAACTGGTCCGTTTCCTTTGTAAAACGGCCGCCCCAAAGCTGTGCCATAAATCTGTCCTCATTTCTTAATATTTGTAAACTATGTAATCTTATACGGTTAAAACCTCAACCGCCAGGGATGAATTTTATTCTTCACGCCTGAACATACTTATTCTATTTTACAACAATTTAATATAGGTGGCAAGTGCTATTACTTTTGCGGCAAACAACTTTTTTCTTCAGTGCGGTCTAAAGACTGAGCCGTTACTCAAATTCCTTTCCTTGTTTCAGACAGTCAAAAATCTGGCTCATGATTTTCAAATCTGTTAAACAATGTCCTGTTTCCAGTGAATGATTTGCCCCTTCAAAGGTTTTTAAGTTAAGCTTAAGCCTTTGACAGTTCTTTTCCACAAGTTCATTTTCACACCATGGGTCATTTAATCCGTGTAGCACAATACCGCTTTCCCTTCCAGCAAAGGAAAATGTCTGCGGTACAGGCGTAAAATAAATGTGCCTTGCATGAACAGCATGGTCATTGTCATAAGCGGCTGCCACCACAGTTCCGATACTCTTTGATAGAAACAGCACCCGTTCATACTCCTTAAAGTTCACATTACAAAGCTGTTCCTCCGTCTGTGCTCTGGCAATCTGAAAGACCTGCTGCATTTTTTCCTCATTTCCTTTCACATCCCCGGGAAACCCTGTATAATTAACCTCTATTATCTGGTAACCGGACTCTTTTGCTAACTTCTTTCCGTAATATAAAAGAGGTTTATCTGTATGATATCCAATTCCCGGAAAAATAACTGCTACTTTCATGTTAGTATATCTCCTTCTGATTGTTTTAAATTAACCTTTCTATAGCCAATACAAAAAAACGTATTGGCACCATATTATCCCTGTCATTTTATTAAGGTAATATTCGTCGCTTTTTTCGTCGCTTTTTTCGTCGCTTTTTTCGTCGCTTTTTTGCAGTGGATTATTTCAATCGATATAATTTACCTTTTGTCTTTCCATTATCTTCTAAAATCTTCATTACAACCAATTCTTTGAGTAATTGCTTGGTTCTGGTTTCTTTAATCTCTAATATTTCAGCTATTTCTGATGTTTTGTGCCACTCCCTATCCGCCATATAATTTAATATTGCAATATACTGTGTCTTTGTTTTTTTCGTCAATTTTTTCGTCGCTTTTTCATCTAAATCTTCAATTAAACTGTTTTTATTTTGTTTAACGCTATCTTCTAAATTACTTTTATTAGATGAATCTTCCAAAAATGCGGGATGAATCGGAATTCTAATTCTCATAGCCCTTCTATCTTCATCCGTAAAAAACTCTGCTCTTGGAGAACCATTTTTCTCCAACTCTTCCTGTATCGTCGGAATGCCGGATGAATGACCTTCTGATAGATCCAATTCTTTCAAAAATTCCCCCAGTCTTCTGTTCCGATAAAATCTCGAAACAAATCTCTTACCTTCAGCAATTGTTTTTTCAGAAATGGAACGATCTATCCCTGGAAAATCCATAATGTTAATACAATCCGGCTCAATTTCAATTGTTACCGGTTCACATGATAAATAATCCCTGTGATAAAATGCATTTACCACGGCCTCTTCAATTGCCTGATACGGATAATTCATAATTCTGAGAGCTTCCATCCGGTCAGGAATTTTTATAACTTTTTCCTGAATCAAAAGTGTTTTAAATCTCTCCATGGTTGCCTGTATCATCTGAGGCACTGAGCCAGTAATATTGGGATAATCCACGCTAACACTTGGATTTTCAACACTTCCCTCAGGAAATGAAGTCATCTGGACAAATGTATATCTAAAAAATTTTTCTGGATGTTCACAAAACATCATGATTGCTACATTCTGAATATACCTAAGTTCCTGTGATCCCTCCAACAACTGCATATCCTCTAATATCGCTTCGACTCCACGCTCCCTTACCTGCTTTGCAAGTTTACTTCCAGTTTTGCGCAAATGATCTTCTAATAACACAGGTGAAATATCATCGAATGTTGCTTTATGATTTGCCCTGCAATCAAACGGTGTCTGGTCTGACATATTAATGAGTTCTCGCTCCTGCTCCGGGTTTGCTTTTACAGAATTGGTCAGATATCGAATATAATAACTATACTTTTTGTCTCTTTTACTTGTAACATATTCCGGAACTTTGTATGGACGCTGCTGTCCGGTTCTTACAACGATTACTAATACCCATTTATTATCTATCTGTGTTGGTACAACTTTTGGAAAATATGCAGGAGATATAGAATTATTATAACCAAGCATTTCTTTCTGAATTCTATCAAGCATATTCTCCGGAATTCCTTTTACAGGTCTTACTGCCATGCCATCTTTTTCCTCTATTCCAACAAGAATATAGCCACCGCCTTCGTTGTTATAATCATTGGCAAACGCACAGACACTATGATAGATATCATCAGGATTCCATCCTGCCTTAAATTCAATGCGGTTTGATTCTATTTTTTCTTTTCTCAATAAATCTGGTTTCACTACTTACAGACAGAGAAAATTAATGACCAATTTGCTGTATACAATGCCTCTCAAATTTCAAATCCAATCAAATTTTTATTGATTTTGCATCTAAAATTTGATATAGTAACAGCATACTTGATTGTGGTGTTCGCACTATACATGATGGTATGATACACAATTGTTTATATTAATATCCCCCCACTGATTCTAGGTGTCCGCACTATTAGATAACTTGGGTGGGATATTTTTATTTGTATTTAACCAAATCATAAATGCGGATTAATCGCTTTAGTTCTGAATTATTTTTTAAACAGGCTGGGGTATATTGCTTCATATACGCTTGTAAATATTTCAATAGCTCATCTACCTCAAATTCTTCATCATTAAGAAAAATCAACTTCTTATATGCTAGATCAAAGCCTTCTGCTTTGATAACAGCATGAACCGACATCTCGTTTAATAATTTTCTATAATTTTGTTTTTGTTGCCGTAACTGCTGATTCAAACAATCATCTACAGAAGTATATTTTAACACATTATCCTTTACTCTCTCAAATACCTCTCTGGGATAATCTTTCAAATACTTATACATAGGAAGTCCACCGGAATTTCGCTTCAATAATTCCGGTAAGTACTCTTCAATTACAAGAGCAGGATTAAAATGTTGATTATCAAATACTATATCTTCATATAACTGTTCCGCTTTAATCATATGTCCATTTTTTGCGACACCAACGCCTAAAATAAATTTTTCAGCTTTACTAATATCATCAAGATGCTCAAAACCTGTTGCAATAATTGTTTCAGAAGTTGAAGCACTATTGGCAAGTTCATAAATATCCTGACGCAATTGTCTCAAAATAGATGGGTTATATTTTGATTTTGTTTCATAAATCGCATCATATATTTGCATAAAATCCATCGTTGAGATACAATTCATGCTTACACTGGTTCCATTTTCAAATTGCATTGAAAACTCTGATATTTTTTCTTCACTAGAGTAATCAATAAAAATTAAACGATTTTTTAATGTGTCCAGTTTGTCCTGTGTCAGGCATTTCGAAATGGTTTCAAAGATATTTCTTATATTTTTATCATTTAATGAATATCCTATAAATATAACTGGATATTCTAAAAAAATAGTTAGTATCTTTGCTATCAAATATGAAGAATACTCTTCAAACGCTGCATAATCTTTTGAAGTCAGCACCAAGCTCTCTGAATCTAAAACAGAACCATGTATTTTATATATTTCACCAATTCCTGCTACATTTGCGAAAAGCAATTCTTCTTGACCCACATAAGATTTAAAATTAGGAAATAATTCTTCTAACATTGTGTCGTAATTAGTTGTAATGATACCCGACAAACTCCGCTTTCCCAATTTTTTTATCAATTCAATTTCTGTATCTGTTTCCTGATATTTTGCATTTTGCAAATGCTCTGCTATAGCAATTTTCAATGCAGAGGCGTTATTCATCAGTTGTTCTTTATGTTTTTGCCTGAATAATTCATATTTTTCTTTTGTCAGAACGGCATTATTGTAATCTCTCTCTAATAGAGTAGCAATAGCCGGTTGCTTACCATAATAATCTTTCTCTTCCACCGTATTTGCATATACGTTATATTGAAATTCATTATCGCTGTAATCCGTACAAAATATACGCAATAACTCCTCCCAGCTTTCCGTATTCATATATCGTTTACTAAATCCTGAACCCACAAACAAAAATGGCTGATGACCGGTTTGTTGTATTGCATTTTTAATCAAATTTTTCATTTTTTCAACACTTCCTTTGCATAAATTGAATCAGAACCTGTTAGGAATTTAATAATATCTGTTGCATTTTCATCTAACTGCATAGAGTGTAATTCCATTAAATTGTATAGCATTGCTCCGTCTTTATATGTATAATTGTCCTACCATTATCAGCTACATATGTTTTGAATTTCTTTTCATTTCTTCACTATTCATTTCATAATAGCCATACATAAAATCTTCAAAATTTTTTAATTCTATTTTTTCAAAATTACTTGCCTTTTCTCCCTTTAAATAAATATGATAATATTCAATCAATTGTCTGTTTGAAATTATCTGTCCGAAATAGTCTAATGTAGAGTTATATGGAACCTTTTCCAAACTTCCATGCATCATCTTCAAACTTGGAATATATGTATTAAAAATGCATTCTAGAATTTCAGACTTTTTTAACTCTCCAGTAAGTATTCTTTTACCACTTTCCGATAGACCTTTCAAGTCAGCAACAGTTGTCTGCGTATCAAAGACCTCTGTTGTAGCATCATCTGGCAAATATTCTATTGGTATATTAAATGATGTATCTAGCATTTTGCTGCTTTGTGCGTATTTAACCATATCAGGAGGGAAAACCTGAATTTGTGTTAACAATTGCATTAATATCAAATAGAATAACAAGAGTGCATCTTCTTCATTATTCATTAGAGCATATATAGTTTCCAAACCCGGCAATAGCGAAACCTTGTTTAACCCATATTTATCAACAGGAATAATGATTCCTTTATTTAAAATACACACACAACTAACTCGATTTTCCGGCTCAAATTCTTGAGATAATTCCACTAAATTTTTATATATTGTATTAAATGACGAATCCGAGTCATAAGCAAAGATTAATCCGGCAGTAGGGTAAGAAATTCCTGTTACCGTATTTTTTTGTAATATTTTTACACTATTTATATTTTTAATACTTTTCCTTAACTCTTCTTTTGTAAGTACTGACTTAACTTCAATAACAGCATAAACACTTTCTATTGGAATAACTTTCGTACTATCCATATCAATTAAACATGGTGTAGTATATTTATCATGTATAATAATATCTACCTGTTTACTTTGAGTATCCGTGCAATCAATTATTGTTCCTTTTGAAAAAGTATATTTATCAGGAATATACGCTCTTAAATAACTTTGCAAAACATTCTCTCGTGCAGTTCCCTTTTCTCCGTTATGATTTATCTGACTGGTTATTTCCTCAAAATCAATGCTCATTTTTTTTGATACTGAAGAAAATACTTCTTTTAACATATTTTTTCTCCTAAACTTTTTCGGAATTATAAATATTTCAAAATATCATCATGCAAATATTGGTAATCACTGTCGTTTAAATATTTCTGTCGATAATATTCTTTTTGTTTAAAATATCGATTAACATCTACCGGAAATGAATCCAATTCAAAATAATGTTCTTGCAAATCCATATTACAAACAATAATACCCTTTCTTTTTGCTAACCGGTACATATATTCTTTATTATCTTCTGGCATCTTACACCCCAGATAAATAGCCCTTATTGGGAAAAATGGTATCAGATTGCCATAGGCAGAACATAAATCATTTGGCAAAACTAATCTCCATTCCCTTTCATAACTCCATGAAGATGATTTTCTTAAAACGGTTAATAGAATACTTTTTTCAGACTGTATTTTCTGATAATTTGTAAACTTTTTTTGCATTGCATATTTGTACAGCTTATCATTTGATATTTGGATTTGTCTTGCCCCATAAGAACATGGTAATAATGATCCTAATATTACTGACAGTTCTTTCATATCATTTATATCTGCCTTAATATCATATTCAACACAAAATCCATGATGATTTCCGGCATAATGCGCCCACATTTCCATAGAATTTAACAATTCCTCATCTTTCAGACAAGAAAAGCTTGATACCTTTATCGTCTGTTTCCTTAATTTAGATAATGTATTTTGGTATAATTCACTTGCTTGCCGACATACTTGATATAGTTCATCTGCACATTCTTTTTCCATTTTCTTTTCTTCATCCCACCTCAAATGGAAAAGTACACTTTCAAACCCCCTATAAATATCCCAATATCGTGAATGCCTAGGCGGTTCTGTAACACTATAAACCAATTTTAGATATTCACTTTCTGTTAAAATACCTCGTCGGATTGCATTTGTAGCATCAAAATAATCCAATAAATATTTCTTTATAAATTCATCCTCATTTGCACAAATTAAACAATCGAAGGGGTCATTAAATTTATCTGGTGAATTCATAAAAACAACATTTTCTTCAATACATTTAATACTATTTTCATTGAATGGAAAAAACTTGTATAAACTTTTCGGCATATGTTCCAATTTATGCGTATACATTTTCCACATTGTTTCATACATATTGCACTCAGTTTCCTGTGCTTGAGTAATAACCTCCTTTAACCAAGCTTTTACCCAGTTTCCATGATAAAATTTACTTCTATAATCAGTTATTTCATATAAAGATTTTTCTTTATGAAACAAATCTGAATAATTCATTGATATATGTCTCAAATCTTATCACTCCCCTGTATTCTATTTAATTGATACTCAAGTTATTTTAACAAACTACTTGCCAAATGTGATTTGTGCATTCATTAATAACGGAAGCAGAAAATCACGAATACTCACTAATTCCTGATTTTCTAATAAATTTTTTTGTATTGTTTCAAATAAAATTTCAATTTCATTATTAAACATTATTAGAACTTCATCCTTGGGCATGATAATTTGATAATCACGACATAATATATCAAACAAAAGATTTTTAATCCCTGTTGTCTTTCCTTCATACTTGAAAAATACACCATTATCATATAACATTTTCCATAATAAATAAAACCAATATTGATATTCCTTTTTTTGAAGCGTAATTGCTTTACAAAAATTTGATGTAATAACCGGGGTATCAAATCTCTTTAACAAATTTTCATTAATATAACAAATACGACCAGTGGATTGTGTCGGACTCCCGCCTGATATTTCAATTATCAAATCGCCCTTTTCCAATATTTTATTTTTGTTCTTTGATAATATATATCTTACTGGTGTTTGTAATTTTGATGACACCTTCATACTTGGAAAGTCAGCACCTCTAATGCACATAACTTTCTCGCTGTAATTCCCTTCTCTACTTTCTTTTCCCCAATCTCCGCCTTTTTCTCCATTAATAATGTTGTTTAATCTTCCGACCTTCCACCCCTCCGGAATCTCCCTTTTCAACTCCTCATTCCAAACCATCTTACCACCAGATGATTTATAAGGTTTACCCTCCTCATTAGGAAATTCAAACTGCAAAAACCAGTAATTATAAATTGTTTTTGCCATTGTATCAAGTTCAGCATTAACATTATTATTTATTTGAATTTTATCATCAATTATCTTTAATGTATCAAATATTTTAATTTGAACATCTTTTTCAGGCATATCAATTCTCACTTTGGATAAAGTATTGACTGACAAGCCAGGCTGTGCGGATTGCCCTTGATATTGTTGCAAATTCATTAACGAAAGTTTATATGCTAAATAACCTGTACTATTATTGTTATTGGCACAAGCTACGATTGCATGTTCTGTCATATATGCCTTACCATAAAAATATCGGACATTGCCACAATATGCTCCTTGTCTTCCTATAATCGCACATTCTCCATCAAAATTATAGCTGTCAGTATAACCCCGCAATCCATTACCTCCAAATACAGGATATTTGCCCACCGATGTGATTTTAGAGGCAGCAATATTCTTTCCACTGCTAAATCTATCACACACTTCACCTATTGTACTATTACTCATATCTCAACTTCTCCAAACTATCATTAATCTCATCTTCAAGCTTTTTCCCTTCCTTGAAATACCTGTTCAGATTCGCCGCATATGTCAGCATTCTCTTTTCAAACTCTTCCTGAGACAGCTCTTCATACTCTATCTTCACTTCAAAATACTGTCCGGCAGAAAAGGAATAATTTTTTTCCGTAATCTCTTCATAAGTAACCTTTACACTGAAATCCTCTACAACCTCTTGTTTAATAAATGTCTGTTCAATCCGTTCTACCTCTTCACTGCTAAGTACCGTCTTCTGGTTCTTCCCATCCTTTACTTTCTTTCCCAGCTTAGAGGCATCAATCAGCATAACATCACCTGTCTGATTGGATTTGTCAATAAACAATACAGATACATTCGTACCCGTGTTTGCAAAGATATTAGACGGCATGGATATCACACCTTTGAGCCATTTATTATCAATGATTTTCTGTCGGATTTTCTTTTCAATTCCCGACTGTGCAGTAATAAATCCCGTAGGCACTACGATAGCGGCTTTTCCATCCTCCTTTAAGCTCCACAGGATATGCTGAATAAAACAAAGATAGATTCCCATAGATTCTTTTTTCTTGTTGGGGATTTTCGGAATGCCTGCAAAAAAACGGTCTGTTTCCTCCCATTTTTGTTCAATCATATCTCTGGTTGAAGAAAAATCCATCTTAAACGGAGGATTTGAAGTAATATAATCGAATTTCTTTACACCGGAGCTTGGGTCATGAGGTGTATTGTAATGTGCAGGCGTTTCCAATGTATCGCCTTCTATAATGTTATCCAATGAGCCGGTCAGGCCATTAAGAAGCATATTAATCCGTAAAAACCTTGAAGATTTACCGGAAATATCCTGCGTAAATACATGTGCTTTATCCCCGAAGCTGCCCTTTCCCAGTTCATTGGCAAGATGAAGAACCAACGAGCCGGAACCGGCAGATGGGTCATAAACCTCATATACTTTATCCTCAACAGGTGTCATATTGACCAGTATTTTGGCAATAATGGAAGAAATTGCCTGTGGAGTAAAATATTCTGCATATACACCGCTAGCCACATTGTAATCCTTGATTAAATACTCAAAGATAGCGCTGTAAAAATCAAAATTATTCTTGAAAGCCTCTCCAAAGTCAAATTTTTCCTGACTGATAATTCCAAATATATTTTTGGCAAAATTATTCCGTTTTGATACTTCTACATTTTCAGTAATTCTTGTAAATAACGGTTTTTTTCCACCATCTGCCGTATCCACGCTGAAGACCTCATTTTTGGTATCGTTTGAAATCTTCTCGAGTGCATCATCAAACAGCTCATAAAATTTGTCGTTGGATGTCTTATTAATAAGCCATTCAATGGTTTCATCATAAGAAAAAGCAACATCCTGTGGATAATTGTCATAAAATGCATCCAGTTCATAATTTTCATTTTTTAATACATCTTCATAAGTCATATCGATTTCAGCAGCAAACGCTTTGAGATTTGCCATAAATTTATCATTCAGAAACTTATAGAGAAATACGGAAGTAATCACTACTTCCTCACTTGCCTGATTGGATAATCCATTCGTCGCACAAAGTCCCTTTAATTCATCAATAATCTGTTTTATCTTGTTTTCCAGTTTAAATATATCCGGCATCTTTTCTTCTCCTATATTGAGCACTTAATGAGCAGTTCACTGCGAATTTAGTGCGAAAATACACTTGACCGCTTAGCAAGGTCTTTTCGAGCTTAGCGGGCATAGTGTTTCTTATTTAAACAATTGTATATTGGTATAAAGCTCATTTAACAGATAATCGTAAAACGGTTTAATAACCGGATACAGTTTTTCTGTAAATAATGGTTTCGTAATATCCTGTTTAATGGTAGCTGCAAAATTCTTTCTTCCCTGTACCACCAACGTATCAAACTCGAGCCTGTCCTTAATATCTTCATAAACTATCACAAGCATTTTTTCGATATCCTTATTATTGACCTCTGTAAACAGCTCTATGGCATCCTTATAAGTCTTCACAAATGCAAAATTGCCGCCATACAGCTCTGCAAGGCGCTCATTTTCACGGTTGATATCCCTTGCCTGCTTCAATGCCTCTATAAGCTCATCCGTCACCTCATCCAACTCTGCAAGATTGGAAATATTTAATTTATCAAAAATCTGCTTGAGCAGCTGGTCCAGCTTTATGATCCGGATATCTCCCTTATTCTTATTATTGTTAATTTCCCGGTGAATCTCCCGTACCGTATTTTCAAAACGTACAAATTCGGGACTTTCCCTTGAAATCTCTCCTAGATTCATAATGCTGATTCGTATTTTTATAAATTCGTAAAAAATCTCCACGACTTCATCATTTGATATTACATTCATCATGTCCACTGTATTTGTCGTAAGATTGATAAACTCAATCCGTTCCTGCACCATACGAAGTAATTTCTTATTCTGTTCTGAATCAATCTGTCCTGCATAATCCATCGCTCTTGACAGGATAAATTCTGTTTCACATTCTTTAATTCCATTTAATAAACGGCGGATTTTCAATAAGGTATCTTTATTAAAGTATGTAATTTGCCTTGAAAATCTCTCCATATTATCAACAGAAACAATATCCTCCAGCTGTTCTTTATAAGAATGATATTTTTTATTGATATCCTCTTTATCTACCACCAATCCTGCCAAAGAACCCTCTTCTTCACCGTTTTCATTAATGTCTGCCTCCAGCTCCTTGATATAAGATTCTATGGTTGTATTGTATTCATCCTCAATATCCACAAAATCTACAATATATCCATAATTATATACCTTACCGTTTGGTGACTTATATGGTCTGTTTACCCGCGAAATGGTCTGTAATAGGGATTGTGCATGGGGACCTCTTAGTAAATACATTTTTTTCAGACGCTTTACATCATATCCGGTAGTCAGCATATAATTTACAATCAGAATATCCGGTGTCAACGACTCCCTGAAATCCTTCTGATTATTCTTGTTTATCTCATTCTGTGTGGGATCATCCGGATCGGTAATCACTAATCCGGTTTTCAATTTAGAAAAATTCTTAAACCATTCCTGTACCTTTTTTGCCTGCGGATTGGTTCTGCACACAATCATTCCACCAATTGTATTATCCGTATTCTGCATCCTGAAATTGATAAAATCATTCTCGATAAACTTCCCCAAGGCTTCCACGTAAGCATCCGATTCAAACACTACTTTATCATCAAGCTGTTTATCTTCCAAATCAAGATTTCGCTTGATTTCTGATTTTGCTATTGTATCAATGCTTTCCTTTTTAATCCTTAACGTATACCCGTCCGCAATGGATTTATCATAAAAATATTTATGAATATAATCACCAAACTTTAAATTAGAACGCTCTTTCTTAGAAAGTAATGGTGTACCGGTCAAAGCAATATAAACACCATCTATATCACAGGTCATGAGATTTTTGAAAAACTCTCCTTTTAGAGAATAGCTCCTGTGTGCCTCATCTACAAAAAATACTCTCTGAACCTTAGCACCATATTGATTCTCTGCTTCCGGCATCTTACCTTCAAATTTCTGGATGTTCACCACACATATTTCACCAATGGAATTTGTGTTAAGGTTCGTCGATAATGGTTTATTCAGCTCTTTTGTATATTCTGCTTTGCTGCTGCATGTAATAACATGAAATCCCCGATTTGTAAATTCCAATTTTGCCTGTCTTAGCAAATCAATTCTATCCACCACGAAGAAAAATCTGGTGGTAATATCCTTTTCTTTATAGTAATCACGTATAACCTTATTTGAATAAGCAGCTAACGCTGTCTTGCCGGAACCCTGCGTATGCCAGATGATACCGCCTTTCCCGCCATGCTCTAAGCGTTCCACAATTTTTCTGGTGGCGAAAAACTGCGGATAACGCATTATATGTTTCTCCGGCACCGTACCGTCAACATACATCATGCCATAACGTATAAAATATAAAATCCGCTCTTTATCAAATAAGGATGTCACAAAACGGTTGCAGGGTGTAGTTACCTTCAGATTTTCTTTAAACTCTGCGTTATCTGCCTCTTCGGGATTATATCCACAATCCTTTAACACTGCTTTTATTCTATCCAAAGAAACTTCCCGATAAGGATACCCTTTATTTTCACTTTCCGTATCCTCCCGGAAGAAGGAAAAGCTTGTGTTTTTTCCATTCGGTGTCGTATAAAAGGAACCGGCTTTTACATCTTCCACATCATCTGCCTCTTCATACTCCATATTATTGGAAAAAGCTACAATCTGAATAAAATTGAAAAACTTTCGATAGTCCGGATTTTGCAGCCGTTTATTAATCATGCGGTCAAACTCTTTCTGAATGCCTCCCTCATTATTTGGTTTTTTCACTTCTAAAAAAGCAAGAGACATACCGTTAATTAAAATATTGCAATCCGGTCGGAAAGAACCTTCTTCCGTTCCTTCCATTACACAATACGGTAACTCATCTACAATCGCAAAATCGTTATTTTCTATCTGCTCAAAATCTATCAGCTTTACCCTGTCAAGTGGATTAATCAGCCAATTATAGAATTCTTTTCCCAAATCATTATTCCTAATCATGCTGTTTATTTCGCTGAGTATCCGTTTCACTTCATCATAAGTAAAATCTCTTCCGTTTATTTTTTCTAATGACGGCTTAAAACGGTTGATAAATATTTTCGTATTAAAATCAATATCTGCTTCCCGTAAAGACTGATAATCATATCCTAACCTTAAAAACTGAATTGTCGCCGGTATTTTTACTCTTGTATCTTCGTTAAATACTAACATATGGTCTTCCTCTCGTATTTGAAACAAAGTCATACCTTTGCTTCCTTTTATATCCTATTAAATAAAATTAGAAATCGGTAAAAACTTCATTATTATCATACCATACTCTTTTACATTCATCAATTAGAACCAAAAAACTGAGTTTCCGCAGAATTATCTACAACTACCTGATTTTATGACTTTACTTATAAAAACTTTCAAAAAATAAGGAATCCCTTCCTTCTTTGTAGTAAAATTAAGGTATCGAATCAAAATGATACGAAACAAAATCAGGAGGACTCCTTATGTTTTATTCTACGTCAAATACTTATCAAATGAAACGGGAAATTTTATCTTTTTCCAATAAAATTTCCAGAAAATTATCTAAGCCAACTCTTCAATAGCATGCTTCAAAATAGAAACTGCTTTATCACAATCTTCCTTTGTTATAGTCAGCGGCGGTACCATACGGATAATACGGTCTGAGGTTGCTGTTACCAGTAGCTTATTCTCCATAGCTTTTATCTTTACCTTAACAGCATCTACATCCCCCAGCTCTAATCCAACCAATAAGCCCAGTCCGCGGACTTCCTTTACATGTGGCAGCGTGCGGAGCTGTTCCATAAAGTAAGCACCCATCTCCTTTGCGCTCTGTGCCAGATTTTTCTCCAGCATTTCTGTCACAGCTGCATAGCCTGCTGCACAGCAAACCGGATTGCCAGAAAAGGTACAACCATGGGAGCCCGGATTTAATGCTGCGGCACATTCCTCTGTCATGGCAACCGCTCCCAGCGGAAGTCCTCCCCCCAATGCCTTCGCCATCGAAACTGCATCCGGTTTTACTCCATAATGCATAAATGCCATCGTCTCACCACAACGGCACCATCCCGTCTGCACCTCATCAAATAACAGTAACATTCCTCTCTCATCACAGAGTTCCCGCAGTCCCTGTAAAAATTCCTTTGTGGCAGGATAGACACCGCCCTCACCCTGAACCGGTTCTACCATAATGGCAACGGTATTCTCATCACATGCTGCCTTAAAGCTTTCCAAATCATTAAAATCCGCATAGTGAAAGCCCGGAAGTACCGGACTAAATCCAGCCTGGATTGCATTGTCCGGCTGACCAGTGGCAGTCATGGCGCCATAGGTTCGTCCATGAAAGCTCCTTTTGGCGGTTACAATATGATAGTGTTCTGCTCCAAAATGCTCCACGCCATATTTACGTGCCATCTTAATCATTGCCTCATTTGCCTCTGTTCCTGAATTCTGAAAGAAAACCCGGTCAAACCCGGTATTTTCACAGATTAACTTAGCAAGCAGTGCCTGAGAAACTGAATAGGTATAAAGGCTCGTATGCATTACCTGTTCTGCCTGTTCCTTAATTGCCGCCACAACCCGTTCGTTACAGTTTCCAACGGAATTCACTGCAATCCCTGCAAAAAAATCCAGATATTCCTCTCCATCCACATCCTTCATCATAGTATCCTTTGCTTCCTCTACCACAACAGGAAAACGATATCCGATATCCAGCATATAGGTATCCGACATCTCGATAACATCCTGCTTTGTAAGACCGTAATCTTTTGCTTTCATAATCATCCCTCTTTCTTGTCTGTCCTGTATTTTTGTAATGCAAAATACTTTATAATTGTATATCTCCATATTTTACTACAGCTTATACATTTGTCAATACAAATATGTATAATTACACTTTCTTTTTGCATATTTATAGATTTTATTGTATATTTTACTCATTTCATCGCATATTTTATCATATCAATGAAGTTACCCCTACTCTGTTATATTTCTTGATATCATTACCTATCCAGCAAATCTACCTCCAGCCGGTTATACGGAATCTCAATCTGTCCTTCATCAAAAGCCGTCTTTACCTTTTCCCTTAAATCCCAGGTGGTACTCCAGTAATCTTCTGTCCTGACCCATGCACGGATTCCCAGCGTCATTCCACTGTCATCAAAGGAGTCAATAAATACATCCTTGGACTCCTCATCCAGAATTCTTCCATCCTCATTAAGAAGCCCATATACGATTTCCTTTACCCGTTTAATATCGCTATTATAAGCAATGGCTATCTTGATTTCCACCTTACGCTTCGTTTCATTTGTAAGATTCACAAGACTGTTGTCTGCTAAGATGCCATTGGGAATGACCACTATCTTGTTGTCATGGGTCCGGAGCCGTGTATAGAAGATATCAATGGAAATAACGGTTCCCTCGTTGTTCTTGTTATTTTCTATTATATAATCTCCCAGTTCAAAGGGCTTTAACAAAAGAATCAGCACACCTCCTGCAAGGTTCGATAGCGCACCCTGCAAAGCCAGACCGATTGCCAGAGATGCCGTACCAAGTATTGTTACAAAGCTGGTCACTTCAAATCCCACAATAGCTGCTGCGGTAATAAATACCAATGTATAACAAAGTACCCGTATAATCGACAACAAAAAACCGGCAACTGAGGATTCCATCTTGGAACGCTCAAAAGAACGCCGTAATATTTTCATAAAAACACTGACAAGCCGCAGTCCGATTATGATAAAAAGAATTGCTACCAAAACACTTCCGGATTTACTGATGAGCCAGCCTATAATATCATCCAGAGTCTTTCTGACAATCCCAGCTGAATCCTCCATATTCTTTGCTGCTTCCTCTACTGTCTGTGCCGCATTTGCTTCTAATAACATTACACTCACTCCATTTCTGTTCAGAAAACAAGGCTGCCACCCTGTAATTGATGTAGCTTCGGTGACAGCCTGGCCTTTATTGTAATTATTTTATTGCGCCTTTTTTGTTACTTTTTTCCTTGCGGGCTTCGATACAGCCGTCTGCTTTTTTCCGGTATCTCTTTTTTTCCTGACCGTATCTGCTCCACTCTTTGCCATCTTAAAAATACTCATAGAAAGCGGTGCCAGACCGATTGTAATGGAATTACTACGCCCGTCACATGCGCTTCTCCTGCTTACCCGGACTGCATGATTCCTGCTGCCATCCCCGCCAAAATTTTCATTATCACTACAGAAAATCTCTTTGTAGCTTCCGGCATAAGGCACACCCACCTTATACTTATCATAGGCGGTCGGAGTAAAATTACATACAATCAGCAAGGTATCTTCTTTCTTTGCGGTTTTCCGCAAGAAGGACACAATACTCTCATTTGCCGCCGTAGCATTTATCCACTCGAATCCGGCTGCATTGTTGTCTAACGCATACAGTGCCGGTTCTTTTTTATATAAATGATTTAATGCCTTCACATAATCCCTTAAAATTGTATGTGCATCAAAATCCAACAGCTCCCAGTCAATTTCTCCTGACTCTGAAAATTCTTTAAACTGTGCAAATTCCTGTCCCATAAATAAAAGCTTCTTCCCGGGATGGGTCATCATATAACCATATAACAGCCGAAGATTGGAGAATTTCTCCTCATAACCTCCTGGCATCTGGTCCACAATGGAACCCTTTCCCCCCACTACCTCATTATGTGAAAATTCCAAAATATAATTTTCATCATAGGCATTTGATAAGCTATTGGTGAGCTTTTTGTGCTCATATTTACGATACAGTGGGTCAAGCGCCATATAAGAGAGTAAATCCTTCATCCATGACATGTTCCAGCGGTAATCAAATCCCATACCACCCTGGGCGATACTCTCTGTCAGCATCGGCCATCCGGATTCCTCTTCCACAATTACCATGCAATTTGGAAAACGCTCATTTAAAATGCCATTCAGTTCTTTAAAAAATGCAATTGCCTCCAGATTTTCATTGCCACCATACTGATTGGGAATCCAATTGCCATAAGACCTTCCGTAATCCAGATACAGCATAGATGCCGCACTGTCAATCCGAAGTCCGTCTAAATGATATTTCGATACCCAGTATAATGCATTGGAAACCAGATAATTCCTTACCTCATTCCGCCCATAATCAAAAATATAGGTGCCCCATCTCGGATTCTCACTTCTTCTGGCATCTGCCGGCTCATACAACGGCTCCCCGTCAAATCTGGCAAGCCCACCTGCATTCATTGGAAACTGGCTCGGAACCCAGTCACAAATTACTCCAATTCCGCGGCTATGCATATAGTCTACAAAGTACATGAAATCCACTGGTTCACCATACCTGGAGGTTGGTGCATAAAATCCGGTTGTCTGATAGCCAAGTGTACTATCCTGCTCATGCTCCATTACAGGCATAAGCTCAATATGCGTATACCCCATATCTGCAGCATAATCTGCCAGCTCCTCCGCAATTTCCCGATAATTGAAAAATTCTCTTCCATCCCCTGGTCGCTTAAAGGAGCCCAGATGTACCTCATAGATATTCATCGGCATCTCGCTTTTTACCAATGCCTGCTTTTTATAATAATCTGCGTCCTTCCACGTATAGGTTAAATCTGCAATCTTAGATGCATTTGCCGGTCTTAATTCTGCCGCATTCTCATATGGGTCAGGCTTCATAAAGGTATTACCCGATTTTGTGAGAATCTCATATTTATAAATCTCTCCGGCTTCAATACCCGGAATAAATAATTCAAAGATACCAGAATATTCAATTCTACGCATCATATGTATTTTACCATTCCAGTTATTAAAATTACCTACAACAGACACTCTTGCTGCATGGGGAGCCCATACTGCAAACAAGACGCCCTTTATCCCATCCAGCATGCAGGGATGCGCCCCTAATTTCTCATATATTTCATAGTGAATTCCATCATTAAACCTGCTGATGTCAATTGGGTCAATCACTGGTTCAAATGCATAAGGGTCAATCACTGTCTTCTCTGTTCCATCTGCTAATGTCACCTTGAAATAATATACAAAACTCTGCTGGTTCGGAATCTTAACAGAAAAGAAACCACTTACACGGTTGCTTATAAGCTCGTATGTATTTTTCGTATTCTTAGAAACAGCCGCTACAGACTCTGCCCCGGGAAAGTATGCATTAATATATACACCATCTATGGTTTCATGCATTCCCAATACATGGTGCGGATTATCATGACAACCTGCTGTCAACGACTCCACCTCTGTCCAGTTAATTGCAAATACCGGTCTTTTGTTCGTCATGTTTCACTCCTCATTAATATTTTCTTATCGTAAGAGAACGACGCTTTTGCAAGCGTCGTTCTCTTTTACTCACCTCGTAACTGTTTTACTACCCGTTTAATCGAATCGTTAAACTCTTCCTCAGAAGAATTTTCAAACACAATAAGCTCCTTGATATTATCCGGTTGGTTAAAATTACAGCTTGCAATATATTCATCCCAATGCTCCAGCTTCCAGGTATCTCTATCCGAATTACGCTTAATCATTCTTTCTTTACATACTTCTACTCTGGTATTAACCCAGATGACCACCAGCTCCGCTCCGTGCTTTGCCAGCCGTTCCCGCAGGGAATCTAGATATTCATCATCTCTTATCTCATCCGTAAATGGTGCATTAATCAAAACTGTGTCATTATAATCCAATGCTTCCATCGCTAAATCTAAAACACAATAATATTCATAATCACGAATCTCTCTCTGAAAGAAATCCGAAGACCGGTTATATTCCTCTCCAGCCACTTTAAAAATTTGTTTGGATAATACAATCAGCGTATCCTTGTCCAAATAAACGCAGTTTGTCAATGCCTTTGCAAGCTGCTTGGAAATAAAAGTCTTTCCGCATGCTGGTGGTGATGTAACCAATATTAAATGTTTCATGTTATATATGCCTCCTTTATGCCACTCTGGCTTAAATCTTCTGTAATTCAATAATCAAGCCAAATTATAGCATATTTTGAGAGGATTGACAACGCATTTACTATTAAATATCTAAATAATTTTTCATACTTTTCAATGCAGATTTTTCAAGCCGGGACACTTGTGCCTGGGAAATTGCAATCTCATTCGCCACCTCCGTCTGCGTCTTTCCCTCAAAAAAGCGCAGCCGGATAATATTGTATTCGCGCTCAGACAGGCGGTTCATAGCCTCCTTTAGGGAAATGTTTTCCACCCAGTTTTCCTCTTTATTCTTCTTATCGCTAACCTGGTCCATAATATAAAGGGTATCTCCCCCTTCCTGATAAACCGGATCATACAGGGAAACCGGTGTAGCAATCGCATCCAGCGCCATTACCACCATTTCCTTATCCATTTCAATCTCCTTTGCCACCTCATCAATAGTTGGCTCTCTGTCCTCGTCCCTTAATATGCGCTCCTTGGCATAAATCGCCTTATACGCAATATCCCTTAAAGACCGGGATACACGGATAGAATTATTGTCCCGCAGATACCGTCTGCATTCCCCAATAATCATAGGTACTGCGTAAGTTGAAAACTTGACATTCAGGCTTCTGTCAAAATTATCAATCGCCTTCATCAATCCAATACATCCCACCTGAAACAAATCATCTGCATTCTCCGAAGCATTTGCAAAACGCTGAATCACACTTAACACAAGCCTTAAGTTGCCCTTAATGAGCTTCTCTCTCGCTGCCGCATCCCCCTGCTCAATCTGAATAAATAGTTCATTTTTTTCTTCATTTGTGAGCAGTGGTAATTTCGCAGTATTAACACCACATATAACGACTTTATTAAGTGCCATTTCATCGTCCTCCTTAAAACTGTTCTATAAGTTTAAGGATTCACAAATGCAACTGGCTTTATACAAAATATCAGGAACCAATTCTTAACATTTCTTTCTTTAGACGTTTCATAATTTTTTTCTCAAGCCTCGAAATATAAGATTGAGAAATTCCCAGCAGGTCTGCTACCTCTTTCTGCGTCATCTCCTCTCCTTTTTCATTGTTGAGCCCAAACCGCAAATCAATAATTGTCTTTTCACGCTCTGTCAGAATCGACATTGCTTTCTTTAACAATTCCCGGTCTACTTCATCCTCTAAATCCCGGTAAATAATATCCTCCTCCGTTCCTAAAATGTCTGACAGCAGCAATTCATTTCCGTCCCAGTCAACATTTAAGGGTTCATCAATGGATACTTCCATTTTGGTCTTGGCACTTCTTCTCAAATACATTAAAATCTCATTCTCAATGCAGCGCGAAGCATAGGTTGCAAGTTTAATTTTTTTATCCAGCTTAAAGGTATTAATTGCTTTTATCAATCCAATGGTTCCAATAGATATCAAATCCTCTACCCCTACACCGGTATTGTCAAATTTCTTTGCTATGTATACTACAAGTCTCAAATTTCTCTCAATCAGAATACTTTTTACCTCGGTATCATCCATAGTCCCAAGCTTTTTCAGCAGTTCCTGTTCTTCCTCCGACTCTAACGGCGGTGGCAGAATGTCTGCGCCTCCGATATAATGTATCTCCTTTTTTGGCATAAAAAACATACTCGCCATATTTTTCATCATGGTAAGCTTAAATTTATCATTACTGACTATATTCACCATATTATCCTCCAAAAAATGTTAGATGCAATCCTGGTGCAGCAAACCCTGATATCCTTTTCCTTCAAACAGTCCTTCCGGACCAACCGCAACCGGCTGCCTTTTTAAGATTCTGCCTGAACCATGAATATCAATCTCATCCATCAGCAAGCAAAGCAGCCTTCCGGATGGATTTCCCACACTTTCATATGCAATCTCATGAAAACAATCTCTCTTTTGCAGCCTGTTGGTTAGCAATACCTGATAGTTAAGCCTTCCACTTTCTTTATATTGTTCTATAATATCTATTTCATCTTCTGTCAGACAGCTTTTGACAAGCCTCTCACTCAATAGAATAACCGGTTTTTCAAATAAGGGATCCCTCAGAAAATTACCGGTATCCATATATACCCGCTCTACCGTAATCCGGTTTCCATGCTTTATCTCAATCAGATATAATCCTTTTGTCTTCCCCATTGTTTTTTTTAAATAGCACAGAAGTATCCAGACACCGATACTGCTTCCGGCAAACAAAGCCATCCACTTACAAAGCTGTAAGGTTGTTTCGCCGGATATGTACCTCAAATAATTCATTACACTGCCAATCAGAACCATAATAGTGGTGGAAAGGAACCATTTCCGTATCAATCCCCCATTCCTTCTTCCGTAGGAAATTGCAACGGCTCCCATACTGATTCCAACACAAATGGCAGCTCCCGTCCTTCCATTTTGCAAAAATGGAGACAGAATAAAGAAAAGAAGCATTCCTGCACCAAATACTGCCCCGGTCACTAATCTCCACGCCACAATTCTCTGTTTCAGAATAACTCCCGTTATGAATAATACAAAGAAATCTGCGATAAAATTGATTAAAAAAATGACATCGAGATAGACTGTAATCTGCAATTCATTCCTCCTGCTTCTTTATCAAAAAGTATAGACCATGCTGTCATCAAAAAAAGTCGAATTCATGCCGCTGCTTTCGCATTTAAAAAGCAAAAACAGCTGACAGACATAACATCTATCAGCTGTTTTCGTATATTTTCTCTCAACTAAAATATCTTATCTTCTCTTTAAAAATTCCGGAATTTTGATACTTCCATCTACATCCTGTTTTGGAGCCTGCGGTCTGGCTGTAGTCACCGGCGCCGCCTGTGGCGTATTATTTACTGCACTTCCCTGTGCCCCATTTAAGAAGGATGGTTTTGCGGCTGCCTTCGGCTGTGGAGTCGCAATCGGCTGTCCGCTAAAGGT
>URMF01000035.1 GCA_900548855.1 uncultured Eubacteriales bacterium | reverse complement strand
GCACCGTTGAAGCCGAACCAGCAGAACCAGAGAATAAATACACCTAAAGCGCCCAGTGTTAAACTGTGGCCTGGGATTGCCCTTGCACGGCCGTCCCTGTGGTATTTACCAATACGGGGACCAAGGATTAACGCTCCGATAAATGCGGCAACACCGCCTACCATATGTACGGCAGTAGAACCTGCAAAATCATGGAAGCCCATCTGATATAGCCAACCCTCGGAATTCCAAATCCAGTGCCCGGAAATCGGATAGACTACCAAGCTGATAATCAAACTGTAAATACAGTAGGAAATGAATTTTGTTCTCTCAGCCATGGCACCGGATACGATGGTTGCAGCGGTTGCACAGAACACGGTCTGGAAAATTAGGAATGCCCAGAACGGAACACCGTCGGGACACATTGCATTTCCGTAATTCCCTTCGGAAGCAATACCCTTGACGGTTCCGATAAAACCGTTGTTTGAACCAAACATCAGTCCAAAACCAACCAACCAGAATACCGGTGTACCGATGGAAAAGTCCATCAGGTTTTTCATAATAATATTACCTGCATTCTTTGCCCTTGTAAAACCGGTCTCAACCATTGCAAAACCAGCCTGCATAAAGAATACCAGTGCGGCACCTAAAAGCACCCAAATTGTGTTAACAGCAGAATACTCCATAACACACACCTCCTAAAAAAGTATTAAAAAAAGACCTCTGCATCATTCTTAAAAGTATTTTTACCTTTATGAAATGATAATCAGACGCCTTTGTCTCGTGGGGGAAACCCTCATTATAAAGTTAAGCAGTATATCTTATGAAACATATAGATAAAGTATTCATAAGATAAAAAAAGGTGCCCCGCAAGTTCATTGCGAAGCACCTTTGCTCTCAATACTTAACCTATTATACTTAAGATTCTTAAATTGTCAATAGGAAAAATGGATTTTTTTAGGACAGAGTGAAAAAAATTTTTGTAAATAAGCAAGTATTTAATTAATATAGTTAAGTTTTGTGGTAAAATAAAAGGAATAAACAACTATGCTTTCGAAAATAGGGAGTTTCGCAATTGCCTAATGAAGGAGAGGAATTGAAAGGAGCGGGTGATATTGCAGCAGCCGGTATTTGCACAGAATAAAAACAGCTACCACCAGCACAGTATAGAGCAATATGCAGATTGTTACTGCTATGAAATGGTGCCGGAGGGAGAGGTAGTATATATTCCTAATGGTGGTGTGGATTTATTGTGGGATGCAAACCGGAAGGAGCTGTATTGCCTGCCAGATACCAACCAGATAAAAAAACTGGAGCTGGCAGGAGAAAGATTATTTGGAATCCATATTAGTGCATTTTATCAATGTGATTATGAGGTGGAGGAAGTGGTGGAATGGATGGAACAGCTGGAAGCCGTTTCCGTTTGGGAAGAGCGGGCAAAGCAGTGCAGCCGCCAGCTTGTGCAGAAAATACAGGTAAAATCAGTCCATCCCCTTGTCTGCTATGCGGTAAAGCAAATTGTGGAGGCAAAGGGGGTTACCGCAGTAGAGGAAATTGCGGCAGAATTTGGCTATACCTCCCGTCAGCTGCAACGTTTATTTTATAGATGTTTTTCCTGTGGACCAAAGCGGTTTTGTCAGTTCATCCGGCTCTGTTATGCAGTTGACCGGATGCTGGAGGTACCGGAACAGAGCTTCGCAAGTACGGCAGAGCAGCTTGGATATGCGGACCAGTCTCATTTTCACAGGGAATTTAAACGGTTTACCGGTATGACGCCAAAACAATTTGCAGCCCGGTATGGTGAGGAGTAGGTAATTGCGAAACTCTGTTTTTGAAGCCGAACGTTGTACAAATGTAACAAATATGTTTTCTGGACCGTTTGCACTTAATTGAGAACGCAGCAGTGCTAAGCAATGTAACACTCTGCACACTAAGTGTGCAGGTGTACTTTCGTACTAAGCTCGAAAACACCTCGCTAAGTACTCAATGCAACCACTGGCGTTCTCAAATGTCCTACAAACATAAATTTGTTACATTTGCACAACTCACATTTTGAAATAATGAGTTTTGCAATTACCTAATAAGTAATAAGAAAGGAGAGGAGGATTTGTATGCAGATTGGAAACAGAATTTTAGGCAGTTATGATATGCATTTACAGGAAAATGTAAAAGCGGAGAATTCCAGAGCAAATCCGGAACAGTCCTCCGCAGATATATCCGGGTTCAAGGAAGGAACTGTATTTAAAGGGGAGATTTTAGATATTACGGGAGAAAAGGTTACGATTGCACTGGATAACCAGGCGAAGCTATCTGCCAGACTGCAGGGAGGAGTGGAGTTAGGTGTTGGTGACCAGCTTTTATTCTCGGTAAAGGAGAATACTGTCAGCCAGATTCTGATTCAGCCAATGTTTGATTCCCTGTATACCGCCCAGACACAGGTTCTGGAAAAGGCATTGGATATGGCGGGCTTATCCCCTACGGAAAAGAATTTTTCTGCGGCGAAGGAGTTGATGGAGGCGGGAATGCCGGTGGATAAAAACAGTATGGTGAAGCTTTTATCTCAAAGTATGAAATTTCCGGGTGTGTCCATGCAGACGCTGGCGGCCTTAAATAAAATGAATATCCCGGTCACGGAAGCTAATATTGCACAATATGAGAGATACCAGAATTACAGCCATCAGCTGAGTGGTGATATTGCCGGTACAGCAGAAAGTATGGCATCATTTTCCGATGCATTTTCTGCAGATGCATCGGGAACTTCTCTATTGTCTGTAGCAAATGAAATATTGGATATGTTTCTGCCGGATGACAGTGCATTAAACGAGATGAATGGTTCGGAAGCGGTAATGGAAGGAATGTCGGAGGGTGGAGAAGCTTTGACAGAGGGTGCAAATGGAAGGTATGCAGCAGAGGGCGAAATAATATCCGGGTTAAATGAAGAGGGACAAGACAGTACTGTTATTTCTGATAAAAGAATGGCAGAAGGGAAAACGGCTGAGCTATCCCAGTTTGCAGAGCAGACAGGTCTTACAAAGGAGGAAACTGCCCATTTGACGGGTATGCTGCAAAAAGCAGGAATTTCAGAAGAACAAATTCAGAGTATATATAAGCAGGCTTCTTCCCCGGAGGAGCTGCTTAAAAATATGACACAGGCATTGGGCAGCAATCATGCCAGTGATACGGCAGTCCGGAATTTGCTGGAATCCAGTGAATTTAGAAAAATGTTCGCAGATGTAATCCGGAAAAACTGGGCATTGAATCCTAAGGAGATGAAAAATCCAAAGGAAATTGATGCGTTATATGACAAGATATTAAAACAGGGCAGGGCATTTGAGGAGGCGGTTTCTGCAAAGGGCGGTGATACTAAGAATTTTAATCAGAATTTCCAGAATATGCGCCAGAATATGCAGTTTATGGAGCAGCTGAACCATCAGATGATATATGCGCAGATGCCCTTAAAGCTTTCAAACCAGAATGCAAATTCGGAGCTTTATGTCTATGCGGATAAGCGTAAGCTTGCCCAAAAAAAGGATGATATCAGCGTCATGCTGCATCTGGATATGGATTACCTGGGGCAGACAGATATTAAGGTGACCCTGACAGGAACAAATGTGAATGCAAGATTTTATTTAAATGACCAGGAAAGCGTAGATATCGTAGCTGGAAATATGAACCAGCTGGCAAAGCAGCTGGCAGACCGGGGATTTTCCCTGACCAATGAAGTGGTGAAACGACAGCCGCAGGAAACGATCAATAAAGTGGTGGATGAGATTATTGATGAAAATGCAGAACGGAGCATAAAAAGATATACCTTTGATGCGAGAACATAGTAGATTGGAGGAAGGAAAATGACAGAGAAGGAGCCCAAGAAGAAAAAAAAGGCAGTGGCATTAACCTATGACCCCAACAATGAGGCACCACAGGTGGTTGCTTCCGGTCAGGGTGTGGTTGCAGACCGGATTATTGAAAGGGCAAAGGAAGCGGATGTGGCAACCTACGAAGACGAGGGGCTTGCAGATACCCTGCTGAAATTAGAGATTGGAGATATGATTCCGCCGGAGCTATATGGGGTAGTGGCAGAAATTTTAGTTTATGTGGATAAAATGGACCGGATTAAGAGCAAAATAATCCGATAGGGATAGATAATTTATTGTACAGATTGGATTAGAGTATTGGGATGACACAGGAGAAAAATAAGCGGAAGCTGGGTGCCAGCATAGAGCAGGCTGTAAAGGAATATCTGGCAGCGCATGGCTTTGAAATTTTAGAAATGAATTACCGTTGCAAACAGGGGGAAATTGACATTATCGCCAAGGATGCGGGTTATTATGTGTTTGTGGAGGTGAAATACCGTAATTCAGAAAAATGTGGCTTTCCAGCAGAAGCGGTGGGAATTGCCAAGCAGAGACGGATTAGCAGGGCGGCAAGGTATTATTTATATAGCCATAATCTGGGGGAATTTACGCCGGTGCGTTTTGATGTGGCAAGCGTACTGAAAAATAAAATCACATATTATAAGAATGCATTTACATTTCAGGTGTAGGGAAAGCTGTGCCTGGGAACAGTGGAATTTTAGGGCTGTGGCAGAAGGATGCATAATTTATGATGGCAGAAAAGAGGATATGGAATGAAGCTTAAATATATTAACGATAAACATACCTGTAATGTAAACGAAAAAAATGGAGTATCTTATATTACATTTCCCAAATTGTCTGTGTATGATAAAGAACTTGTCCATGGCTTTTCTACCCGGTTAGGCGGTGTGTCCAGGGAGCATTTATCTTCAATGAATCTCAGCTTTACAAGGGGAGATGACAGGGAAAATGTAATAGAAAACCACCGGCGGTTTGCGAAAGCATTAGGCTATGATGAGGAAAGGCTTGTGTTTTCAGACCAGGTGCATCGGACAAATTTTCATAAAGTGACAAAGGCAGACTGTGGTAAAGGGATTATTAAGGAAAGCGATATCAAGGAAATAGATGGACTTGTGACAGACGAGCCGGGTATTCCCATTATAACCTTTTATGCAGACTGTGTGCCATTGTTTTTCTTTGACCCGGTAAAAAAAGTGATTGCAATGGCGCATTCCGGCTGGCGTGGCACGGTAGAGCGTATCGGGGCGAAAATGGTTTCCTGTATGGAAAGGGAATATGGCAGCCGTCCACAGGATATCGTATGTGCCATAGCACCCTCCATCTGCCAGCAATGCTATGAAGTAAGTGAGGATGTGGCACTTCGTTTTCTCGAGGTGTTTGGAGCCGGTTTTGGGGATGAGCTGCTTTATCCAAAAGAAAATGGTAAATACCAGTTGAATCTTCACCGGGCATGTGAGATTACGTTGCTGGAGGCAGGCATTGCAAAGGAGCATCTTGATGTGACAGACCTTTGTACCTGCTGCAATCCGGACATCTTCTTTTCCCACAGGGCAAGTCATGGAATGCGGGGAAATCTTGCCGGCGTAATGATGATAAAAGAGTAATTTTTACCCAAAATAGAGGTTTACAAATAACTTTCTCTATTGTAAACTAGATAGAGTTGTAAATTGGCGGATTTTTTCAATAATCACTGAATTTTTTGTATATAAATGCAAAAGGAGGATGACAATGAGTAAACCAATTGTTGCCATCGTAGGAAGACCCAATGTAGGTAAATCTACATTGTTTAATGTGCTGGCCGGCTCTAAGATATCTATTGTTAAGGATACTCCCGGTGTTACAAGAGACCGCATTTATGCGGATGTGGATTGGCTGGATTATAATTTTACGATGATTGATACCGGAGGTATTGAACCGGAGAGTGAAGATATTATTATTAAGAGTATGCGTGCCCAGGCACAGATTGCCATGGATACTGCAGATGTAATTATGTTTTTGGTGGATGTAAGACAGGGACTTGTGGATGCAGACCATAAGGTGGCAGATATGTTGAGACGTTCCCGGAAGCCTGTTGTATTAGTAGTAAACAAAGTGGATAATTTTGATAAGTTTATGCCGGATGTTTATGAGTTTTATAATTTGGGACTGGGAGATCCGTTTCCGGTTTCTGCAGCTTCCCAGCTTGGACTTGGGGATATGCTGGATGAGGTGGTATCCCATTTCCCGGAAGAGGCTCGTGGGGAGGATGAGGATGAACGTCCCAAGATTGCCATCATCGGTAAGCCAAATGTAGGAAAAAGCTCAATTATCAATAAACTGCTTGGGGAAGACCGGGTTATCGTTTCCGATATTGCAGGAACCACAAGAGATGCTATTGATACAGAGGTTATAAGAGATGGGCGGGAGTATGTATTTATTGATACGGCGGGACTGCGTCGGAAGAGTAAAATAAAAGAGGATATCGAACGCTATTCCATTATCCGGACAGTAACGGCGGTGGAGCGTGCAGATGTGTGTGTGCTGGTGATTGATGCCACGGAGGGCGTTACAGAGCAGGATGCCAAGATTGCCGGAATCGCCCATGAGCGTGGTAAAGGTATGATTGTTGCAGTCAATAAATGGGATGCTATAGAAAAAAATGATAAGACGGTGTATAAATTTACAGAAGAGGTCAGGAGAATCCTTTCTTTTATGCCATATGCAGAGATAATTTTTATTTCTGCTAAAACCGGACAGCGTCTGTCAAAGCTGTTCGATTTAATTGATATGGTAATTGACAACCATGCCTTAAGGGTTGGAACAGGCGTTTTAAATGAGATTTTGTCTGAGGCAGTTGCCATGCAGGAGCCGCCTTCTGATAAGGGGAAAAAGCTACGGCTTTATTATATGACAGAGGTTTCTGTCAAGCCTCCGACTTTTGTTATTTTTGTGAATGATAAGAAGTTAAGTCATTTTTCTTATACAAGATATATTGAGAATCGTATCCGGGATGCTTTTGGATTTAAGGGAACACCTCTCCGATTTATTATCCGGGAAAGAAAAGAGAAAGGTTGATTGCATTATGGAAATTTTAGTGCGTATTTTCTGTATGATAATTGGTTACTGTTTTGGATTGATTCAGACTGCTTATATTTATGGAAAACTGCATGGAATTGATATCAGGGAACATGGCAGCGGCAATTCCGGAACCACCAATGCATTGCGGGTACTGGGTAAGAAAGCAGGGCTGGTGGTGTTCCTGGGGGATTTGTTAAAGGCAACTGCTGCTTGCGTGCTGGCAAGGATAATAGGTACGGTTTTCTTTCCGGAAATCGTGTATCCCATGATATTATGGACCGGTCTTGGGGTTGTTGTGGGACATAACTTTCCGTTTTTTATGCATTTCCAGGGTGGAAAAGGCATTGCCGCCACAGCAGGAGTTATTCTTGGTCTGCTGGATTGGAGAATTATTGTATTGTGTCTGGCGGTATTTATTCTATGTGTGGCAGTTACCCGGTATGTGAGCTTAGGTTCCCTGATTGTTGTGACCCTGTTTTTCATATCCTTTATTTTTCTTGGATATCATGGAGGAATTATCAATCCAGTCACAAAGACTGCTTATGCGGGAAATGAGCTGATAGAAAGCTATATAGTGATATTCCTTTTTGCGGCGCTGGCATTTTACCGGCATAAGGCGAATATTGTACGGCTCATACATGGAAATGAAAACAAAATATTTGCAAAGAAAACGGAAGCAGCAGGAGATGGGAAGGAACAAAAATAATCTTATGTGATTCCAATATGTGAAAATAGCCTATTTAAAAAGAGTCAGGAGGTTTTCGATATGAAAAAAATATGTATATTAGGTGCCGGAAGCTGGGGAACAGCACTTTCTATATTATTATGCAATAATGGGCATGATGTAACAGTATGGTCAATTGACCCGGAAGAGGTGTTGATGCTGAAGGACTACAGGGAGCAGAGGGATAAGCTTCCAGGTGTCATGGTTCCAAGCACCATTGCGTTTACTACTAATATGGAACTGGCAGTAAGAGAGGCAGAACTTATTGTCTGTGCAGTTCCATCTCCATTTGTCCGTTCCACGATGAAAAGTGCTTCTGATTTTATCAAAGGTGGAACCATTATAGTAGACGTAGCAAAGGGTATTGAGGAGCACACATATAAAACGATGACAGAAATTATTGAAGAAGAATGTCCTCAGGCTAGAGTGGGTATTCTTTCCGGACCAAGCCATGCAGAAGAGGTGGGACGGGGGATTCCAACAACGATTGTAGCCGGTTCCAAAGAGCGTGCAGTAGCTGAATGTATCCAGGATACTTTTATGAATGATGTGTTCCGTGTCTATACAAGTCCGGATGTTATCGGTATTGAGTTAGGTGGTTCACTGAAAAATGTGATTGCATTGGCAGCCGGAATGGTGGATGGCCTCGGCTTTGGCGATAACACAAAGGCAGCATTGATGACCCGTGGTATTGCAGAAATCAGTCGTCTTATAACCGCAATGGGCGGGCATATGGAAACACTTGCAGGACTTTCCGGTATTGGCGATTTGATTGTGACCTGTACCTCGAAGCATTCCCGTAACCGAAATGCGGGTTATTTGATGGGGCAGGGAAAGACCTACCAGGAGGCAATGGATGAAGTTAAAATGGTGGTAGAGGGAGTATATTCTGCAAAAGCGGCGTTGGAGCTTGCCAGAAAGCATAATGTCAGCATGCCAATAGTGGAAGCAGTAAATAAAGTATTATTTGAAGGTGCAGATGTGAGGGAAGCATCCATGCAGCTGCTTTTACGTGACCGGACTATAGAGTCGGAAAATCTGGAGTGGAAATAGAATACAGAATGCTTATTAAAATATTCATAACCATCCGGTTATGAATATTTTTTTGACATAATATTTATTTTTTATGCATATATTCTTTTTAGGATGATAGGACACTACTATATCTGAAGGAGGATAATATGAAGGAGCAGTTTGATGTATATCAGGATATAAAAGAACGTACCGGCGGTGATATGTACATAGGTGTGGTAGGACCTGTACGTACTGGAAAATCCACATTTATTAAACGGTTTATGGAAACGCTGGTGCTTCCGGGAATGGAGGATGGAGCAGAAAAAGAGCGCACCATAGATGAACTGCCACAGAGCGGTTCCGGCCGTACTATTACAACAACAGAGCCTAAATTTATTCCAAAGCAGGCGGCAAAGATTGCCCTGAATAATGAGGCCAGTGTAAATGTACGTTTGGTGGACTGTGTTGGATACATGGTGGAGGGTGCCAGTGGACATCTGGAGGAGGAAAAGGAACGTCTGGTGAAAACACCATGGTATGATTACGAGATTCCGTTTACAAAGGCTGCCCATATCGGAACCAAAAAGGTTATGACAGATCATGCTACCATTGGCGTGATTATTACAGGAGACGGTTCCTTTGGTGAACTGGAGCGTGACAGCTTTTATCCCATAGAAAAGGATTTGGTCGCTGAGATGAAATCGTTAGGGAAGCCGTTTATTGTAATATTAAACAGTGTAAAACCAGGAAGCCCGGAGACTAAGGATTTGGCAGAGGAGCTTACCAGCCAATATGGGGTGAAGGTTCTACCGGTAAACTGTGACCAGTTAAAGGCAAACGATATTATAGAGATTTTAAAACATATATTACTGGAATTTCCAATCAGCCAGATTAGTTTTTATATTCCAAAGTGGGCGGAGACATTGGATTTCTCACACCCAATCAAACAGGCTGTTGTGAATTATGCAAAGCAGGTGATGAATGACGTATCCGGTATGAAAAAGGTATATGACATACAAAAGCCGGAGAGTGAATACATTAGTGATGTTTTCATTTCAAGCCTGAATTTAAAGGATGGAACGGTTAATTTAAATATTTCCATACCGGAGGCTTATTATTATGAGATGCTCACCAGTCTTTTGGGAGCACCGGTGGAAAATGAGTATGATTTTCTCACTATGCTTAAAGAGGTTGCAGGAAAACGCAGAGAGTATGAGCGCGTAGCTGATGCCATGAACAGTGTGCAGATGAAAGGGTATGGACTGGTAATGCCCGAGAAGGAAAATATTACACTGGCAGAACCGGAGCTCATTAAACATGGTACGAAATATGGCATTAAAATTAAGGCAAATGCACCATCCCTTCATTTCATTAAGGCAAATGTTACAACGGAGATTGCGCCGATTGTGGGAACGGAGGAGCAGGCTAAGGATTTCCTTTCTAACATGAAGGAGCAGTTAAAAACAACACCGGAAGCATTGTGGAAGATAAATATTTTTGGAAAAACGGTTGAACAGATGGTGGAAGAAGGCTTGATATCCAAATCCAATAAAATCAATGATGATTCACAAATCCGGCTGCAGGACACCATGGAAAAAATCATAAATGACAGCAACGGAGGAATGGTATTCATCATCATATAAATTCTTGTTTGATGGATTATGCGGACGCTTTGAATATGTTTTTTAAACCGTCAGCATAACAGGAGCACAAATACAGACCCAATCCGATATGCTTTCATCAACCCCTAAAAGTGATAGTGAAATCTTGTTTTCCTTCCCCGCGGCAAGAATCAGGGAAGGAAAGTTAAACAAGAATTTAGGGAAGAATTTGCCTTTTTGGTGAAAGTATAATATAATGAACAGGTCGTTTCCAGACAGAGGGAAACGGCCTATTTTAGATAAAGGCAGAGTTAAAATACATGGAAATTGAATACAGGCTGCAGGTTTTTGAGGGACCTCTGGATTTGCTGCTACATTTAATTGAAAAGAATAAGGTAGATATTTATGACATTCCCATTGTGACCATAACGGAACAGTATCTGGAATATGTGGAACAGATGCAGGAACAGGATATGGATGTCATGAGTGAGTTTTTGGTGATGGCAGGAACGCTTTTGCAGATTAAATCAAAAATGCTGCTTCCAAAGGAAGAAACGGAGGAAGAGGAGGAGGAAGACCCGAGAGCGGAGCTGGTGAGAAGACTTCTGGAATATAAGATGTACAAGTATGCGGCATTAGAGCTAAAGGATATGGAGCTGGATGCTTCCCACAGCCTTTACAAAAAGCCTACGATTCCGGAAGCGGTTTCTACATATAAGGAGGAAATCAATCCGGCAGATTTAGTGAATGGCATGACGCTTAATATGCTGAATGATATCTTCCAATCCGTTATGCGCAAGCAGGTGGACAAGATTGACCCAATCCGTTCTAAATTTGGTACGATTGAAAAAGAAGAAATCAATATTGAAGAGCGTATGGTTCAGGTCAGGGAAGAGGTACGGGGACTAAAGGGTATTAATTTCCGTACATTACTGGAATCCCAGCCAACCAGGATGAATATTATTATTACGTTTATGTCTATTTTGGAATTGATGAAGATTGGAGCCATTACAATCAGACAGGAGGAGATTTTCGGCGAAATAGTCATTGATTCCTTAGACGAGATAGAAATCAGTGAACAGCCGGGAGTCGACAGGAATCCGGGTAAAAAACCGGAGGCAGATAAGGAGAGGGAAATACAGGAGTAAATTATGGAACAGGATATCAATATAATTGAAGGCAAAATTGAGGCAGTCTTATTTTCAGTTGGAGAAGCTGTGGACAGGGAACGGATTGCACAGGCATTGGAATTAGACACGGACACGGTAGTAAAAATTATACATAACATGATGGATAAATATGACAGTGCAGACCGGGGAATCCATATTATAGAGCTGGAGGATTCTTTTCAGATGTGTACGAAGGCAGATTATTATGATACCTTAGTTAAGGTTGTTAATATTCCAAAGAAGCATGTGCTGACAGATGTATTATTAGAGACCCTTTCCATTGTAGCATATAAGCAGCCAATAACCAGGCAGGAAATTGAGGCAATCCGCGGGGTTTCCTGTGTGCATGCGGTAAATAAGCTGGTGGAGTATAACCTGATTCAAGAAGTGGGAAGGCTGGATGCGGTGGGAAGACCGATTCTTTTCGGAACAACAGATGATTTTCTGAGAAGCTTTGGTGTCCAGTCCACAGATGAATTGCCGATTATTACGCCGGACAAGATAGAAGATTTTAAACAGCAGGCCATGGAGGAGGCACAGTTATCCTTTGCTCCCGTAAAGGATTAGCCGGTTCTCATAATTTTATAGTGATAAAGAAAATGACAGATTCATATACTTGTATCAAGAAGGTACAAGTGTGGAAATATGTCATTTTTTTATAATTTTTTTGGTATGCATAAATCCTTGGTACATAAATCCGAGAGAGGGCATAGGGCTTTCCGAAAGTATATCCAGGAGCCGCTTTTTATCTGGGGCTTTGCGCTCTTTATGGCATTATCCTGCGTTGTGATTCATCAAGGTGAAAAATGGATACAGGCGAAAAATGCAGAGGAGGTTTATTCGTATCATCTGGATTGGGAAGGAAATGAATCCGGAGCTGTGGCTGCCGCTGGCGACACGGCGGAATTGTCAAAACTGAATGCGAGATATGCACTGCTGATGGATGCAGATAACCGAAGAGTGTTATTTGAAAAATCCGGCTATGAAAAAGTTCCTATGGCAAGTACGACTAAGATTATGACCCTGATTGTGGCTCTGGAAAATGCAAATCTTGAGGACTTGGTAACTGTTTCAGATTATGCGGCATCCATGCCAGATGTCCAACTTAACATGAAAAAGGATGAGCAGTATCGTCTGGGTGATTTGGTTTATTCCTTGATGCTGGAATCCCATAATGATACTGCCGTTGCCATAGCAGAGCACGTAGGTGGAAGTGTGGAAGGGTTTGCCACCATGATGAATGAAAAGGCAAAAGAGCTTGGGGCGTACAATACCAATTTTGTCACGCCAAATGGTCTGGATGCCGATGAGCATTACACCACGGCATACGATTTGGCACTTATTTCAAGCTATGCCATAGAAAATGAAACATTTTTAAAAATTATTCAGACCCCATCCTATACTTTTCATGAACAGACTACGGGGAAAAGCTTTACAGTGAATAATAAAGACCGTTTTTTAACTTCTTATGAGGGAGCCATTGGCATAAAAACCGGTTTTACGGGAAATGCAGGATATTGCTTTGTGGGTGCAGTGAACCGGGATGGAAAGCATTTTGTCAGTGTGGTACTAGCCTGCGGCTGGCCTCCCCATAAAACGTACAAATGGAAGGATACCACCAATCTTATGGATTATGGGGTAAAGCAATATAATTTGAAAGAAATTCTTGCAGCAGGCACATCCTTTCAGCAGATTCCTGTTATGGATAGTATTGAAGATGCCCCGGTTACCCCCTATACAAAAGATTCCGTTTCTCTGTTACTTCGGGAGGAAGAAAAGGTAAGCTTTGATGTAAAGCTGCCGAAAAAATTGCAGGCTCCGGTTAAGGAAGAGCAGACCATTGGAGAAATTACCATTAAAATCAATGATGAAATTTACAAGATAATTCCATTGTATTCAAAGGAAAAGCGAACAAAAATAACTTACGAATATATTCTAAAGAATATTCTGTCACAGTATTTTCTGCTATTAAACAGTTGACTTTTTTACTTCAACGTGTTAAACTGTCAAACGTGGCTGAATAGCAGATTAGCATGGAAATCCAGAAAGTGCGCCTGTAGGGCGGATATGGCTGGATAACATTTAACAGTACAAAAGGAGATTATTAGAATGGGTTTACATTACATTTCACAGGTGCCGTCAGCGGAAGAGATAAAAGAGTTGTTTCCTATGAGCCCTGCACTTCAGAAAATAAAAGCGGAAAGAGATGCCGAGATTGCAAAGGTATTTACTGGTGAATCGGATAAGTTTCTGGCAATTATCGGTCCCTGCTCTGCGGATAATGAGGAGGCGGTGTTAGACTATATTACCCGTCTTGCAGGGGTACAGGAAAAGATTAAGGAAAAAATTATTATTGTTCCCCGCATTTATACGAATAAACCAAGAACCAATGGTTCCGGTTATAAGGGCATGCTTCACCAGCCGAATCCAGAAGAGAAGCCGAATTTTATTGAGGGACTTAAGGCAATCCGTAAAATGCATATTGATGCAATTGAGCAGACCGGGCTTACTGCTGCAGATGAGATGCTGTATACGGATAACTGGTCTTATTTATCCGATATATTATCTTATGTTGCAGTAGGTGCACGTTCCGTGGAGAATCAGTCACACCGTCTGACAGCCTCCGGCATTGATGTTCCGGTTGGCATGAAGAATCCTACCTCCGGTGATTATGCGGTTATGATGAATTCCTGTATTGCAGGCCAGTCCAAGCATACCTTTATGTCTGCCGGATGGGAAGTAAAGTCGGATGGAAATCCGCTTACACACTGTATTTTAAGAGGTTCCCTGAATCGTCACGGTGTATCGGTGCCAAATTATCACTATGAGGATTTGATTTTGCTCCATGAGGCATATGAGAAATTTGATACCCTTAAGAATCCGGCAGTTATTGTGGATGCCAATCACAACAATTCCGGTAAGAAATGGGATGAACAGCCTCGTATTGTAAAGGAAATCCTCCATAGCATGCGCCATAGCAATGAGGTGGCAAAGCTGGTAAAGGGAGTTATGGTAGAGAGCTATATCGAGGATGGCAATCAGGCAATTGGTGCTGGCTGCTATGGTAAGTCTATTACGGACCCATGTCTTGGATGGGAGAAATCGGAGAGATTGCTGCTTGAAATGGCGGAGCTTTTATAAAAGCATAAAAATTTTTAAGGGAAATGGCAGTGTATGTTGTCATTTCCCTTTTATTTCTTGTTTTGAAAAAAGAATTATAGTACAATGAAAGAAATTTATATAAAGGAGATTGTGCAAATGAGGGGAAATAATGTTTTGACAAGATTGATAATGGTTTTGATAGGGGTAGGGGCTGTTCTTATTGTTATGGGCAGCCGGGATTTCATTTACAGCAGGAAAACACCGGAAAATTATAATTCTATGCTGGAAGCGGATTTTCAAAAAGGGCAGCTTATTGAAGGAGAGGCCTATGCAAACCTGGGCGCATTTGAAGAGAATTATACCACCAGAAATGGAGTGAAGACGGGCGAATCACAGTATAATTACCTGATTCCGGTGGGAGAGAAACAGTACATGGGTCTCTTAAATTTTACAACTACGCAGAAGCAGGAATTGGAGACGCAGGCAGATGCAACCTTTGCATACTGGAACGGTGAGACAACGGAGGAACCGGCAACGGTTCATTTTAAAGGTGTTGTTAAAAAAATGGATGAAGAAACAAAGGGGTATATGCGGAGTTATATGTTAGATATTGGTTTTACCCAGTCCGAAGTGGATGAATTAATTCTTCCGTATTATATTAAATGTGACAATTATGACGGCTGGCTGTGGCAGCTTGTTACCGGACTTGTATGTCTGGTAATTGGAATAGCAATTTTAGTGATTCCGATGCTGGCTGCAAATCGGAAGAAGGAGGTCATGTTTGCCAATGATACGCCGGTTAACAGTAATTCTGGTGGAATGGTGGTAAATGATGAGTTTGAAACATTCCACCCGGATTCCTATGAAACAGGTAACAGTGTTTTTGAAAATACAGCTTCTGAAGAAAATTCACATTCCTCTGCCAGCGGGTTAGGAATGGGTATTGCGGAGAATTATAAACCAGAAGAGGGGAAATCAAATCTTAAGCTGAAGATGTAATGAAATATTAGGGTATGCAGAGCTTTCTGTTATAATCGGACTTAAATTAATATTTGGGGGTATGTGTTATGTTTAAACGGGTGATTTGGATTATTTTAGACAGTGTGGGAATCGGGGAAGCGCCAGATGCCGATGCCTTTGGAGATATTGGAGCCGATACCCTTGGCAATATTATTAAGACACGAGGGCATTTACGGGTTCCCCATTTAGAACAGCTGGGGCTTTTTTCTATTGATGGAACTACTCTTCCCAAAACAGACCGGATTCCAGTGGGTGCATATGGAAAAGCGAGGGAACTGTCAAACGGCAAAGACACCACCACAGGCCATTGGGAAATGACAGGAATTGAGACGAAACAGGCATTTCCAACGTATCCTTTAGGTTTTCCAAAAAACATTATGGATGAATTTGTAAAACGTACTGGCTGTAAAGGATATCTTGGCAATATTGTGGCAAGCGGAACACAGATTATTAATGAGCTTGGCAGTGAGCATATGGAAACAGGTTATCCGATTATCTATACCTCTGCGGATTCTGTGTTCCAGATAGCCGCCCATGAGGATGTAATACCATTGGATAAATTATATAGAATGTGTGAAACAGCCAGAGAATTGTTAACGGGAGAGCATGGGGTGGCAAGAGTGATAGCCAGACCCTTTATCAAGGAAAAGGATAAATATGTCCGTACGGCGAACCGGAGGGATTTTTCGTTAAAACCGGATTCTGAAAATCTTTTATCCTATCTAAAGGGTGCCGGATACCGGGTGACAGCAGTGGGTAAAATAGAAGATATTTTTTGTGGTGTGGGAATCGGTGATGCGGTTCATACTAAAAGCAATGTAGATGGTATGGAAAAGACTGCTGATTTTATGGAAACCCAGCGCGACGGTCTGATATTTACCAATCTTGTAGAATTTGACTCTACATGGGGACACAGACGGGATGTGGAAGGGTATGCACAAGGACTGGAGACCTTCGATGAAGAACTCGGCAGGATTATAGCAAAGATGCAGGAAGAGGATTTGCTGATTATCAATGCGGACCATGGCTGTGACCCTACCTTCCGTGGAACAGACCACACAAGAGAGTATATTCCCGTGTTGATGTATCATAAGAAGCTGAAGCAGGGAGTGAATCTGGGAATACTGGATACCTTTGCAGATATAGGGGCAACCATAGCGGATAATTTTGGCGTGAAAAGGCTTAAAATTGGAAATAGTTTAAAAGATAGATTGCTTTAGAGTATTATGAAATTGCATAATATTGGGAGCTTGTAGCAATTCAGGAGGGTGCAAAATGAATACGTATGACATTATTATGAAAAAAAGGGATGGTCATGTTCTTACAGAAGAAGAAATCGTATATCTGGTTGAGGGTTATACAAAAGGGGAGATTCCGGATTATCAGATGGCGGCATTTCTTATGGCAGTGTATTTCCAAGGCATGAATCATGAGGAGACCACCAGCCTTACCATGGCGATGGCCGATAGCGGGGACCGTCTGGATTTAGCGGAAATTAATGGAATTAAGGTGGATAAACATTCCACCGGAGGTGTTGGGGATAAGACCAGCCTGATTGTGGGACCGATTCTCGCAAGTTTGGGTGTTCCGGTTGCTAAAATGAGCGGAAGGGGACTTGGACATACCGGCGGAACCATAGACAAATTAGAAGGGATACCGGGATTTCAGACAGGTATTCCGGAAGAAGCTTTTATAAAACAGGTGAATAAAACAGGACTTGCCATAGTAGGGCAGACGGCAAATCTTGCACCGGCAGATAAAAAAATATATGCACTTCGTGATGTAACGGCAACCGTTGACAATATTTCCCTGATTGCTGCCAGTATTATGAGTAAAAAGCTTGCTGCCGGAGCAGACGCCATTGTACTGGATGTAAAGACTGGCTCCGGTGCGTTTATGAAGACATTGGAGGATGCGAGACAGCTTGCGAAAACCATGGTTGCTATCGGAACCTTGGCAGGCAGGGACACGACAGCGGTTATTACGGATATGAATGAGCCTCTGGGTGGTGCAGTGGGAAATATTTTAGAGGTAAAAGAGGCAGTAGAATGCCTGAAGGGGCATGGAGATAAGCGTTTGATGGAGGTATCCGGAACGCTTGCTGCCTATATGCTGCTGGCAGCCCGGAAGGCGGATTCTTTTTCCGCTGCGTTACCGATGGTAGAGGAGGCAGTCTCTACGGGTAAGGCATTTGAAAAAATGAAGGAATTTGTGGCAGCTCAGGGTGGAGCTTGTGAATATATTGAAAATACAGATAAATTTGAAAAAGCACAGTTTTCTGAAAGGATTACCGGCGCAGACATGTACAGAGCAGATGCCAATCTTTTAAATAAGGGCATGGACGCTTCCGGATGGGATAAGGTTAAGGTTTATCTTGCTACCTGTAATAGTCAGGAGATTGGAATGGTCTCTCTCATTCTGGGTGGCGGAAGGCTGACAAAGGATAGTACCATTGATTTGACTGTGGGCATTTGTTTAAAGAAGCATCTGGGAGACAGCATTGGCCCGGAGGATGAGGTGGCTGTATTATATGCAAATGATATGGAGAAATTAAAGGAGGCAAAACAACGTTTTGTGAATGCCTATACCTTGTCTGAGGAAAAGCCTCCAAAGCATCCGGTTGTGTATGAAATTATAACAAAAGCAGATTTGGAATAGCTGCAAAAAATACTGGTAAAAAGAATAAATTAAATCATAATATAATACACTGTAAGAAAGAGAGTATGGGTATCTTTCAGTGAAAAAAAGAGTTTCAATCAGTGTTATAATGATTATGATGTTATGTCTCATGCCTGTATATTTAGCTTATGGAACCGGAAACGACAGCAGTGAGACCGATACATCACAGACAAGCGAGGAGGTCTCAACACAGGAGGAAGGTGCAGCCGGAAACAATGTAGCAGCCATTGATATTGAATCTCCGTCTGTTCTGCTAATGGAATTGAATAGCGGCGAGGTGTTATATGAAAAGGATGCAGATACGGCCAGACGACCGGCTTCTGTCACTAAAATCATGACAATGCTTCTTGCCTTTGAAGCCATTGATTCTGGTAAATTGAGCCTGGACGGAACAATTACCGTGTCAGAGCATGCAGCAGGAATGGGTGGAAGCCAGGTATATTTAGAGGTAGGAGAAACCCAGACAGTGGAGGATATGCTGAAATGTATAATTGTATCCTCTGCTAATGATGCTGCGGTTGCGGTAGGGGAAGCGATTGCCGGCAGTGAGGAAGCCTTTGTTGCCATGATGAATGAAAAGGCGAAAGCCCTTGGCATGAATCATACAAGTTTTGCCAATGCCTGTGGATTGGAGGCAGAGGGGCATTTGATGAGTGCCAGAGACATTGCCATTCTTTCCAGGGAATTACTGTTAAAGCATCCGGAGGTTCTGGATTATACGACTATCTGGATGGATACGATTATTCATAAGACAAAAAAGGGTGAATCTGAATTTGGTCTGGCGAATACAAACAAATTTTTAAAAAAATATGAAGGTGCCAATGGGCTAAAAACAGGTTATACCTCCGCTGCGGGATTTTCTATGTCTGCCACAGCCACAAGAAACGGTACCACAATGATTGCCGTGGTTATGGGTTCTGAGACAAAGGATATCCGATATTCCGATGCAGCAAAATTACTGAATTATGGGTTTGCAAACTGTAATATATACGAGGATAATAAAGTATTAGACGGTAGTAACCAGATTGCCATTGAGGGTGGAGTAAAGGACAGCGTAACGGTAAAGGCTGAAAATGATTTTCACCATGTATTTGTGGGAAGCTCGGAAGCTGGTGATGTGACGAAAAAGCTTGTGTTGGTAAAGGAAGCAGCTCCGGTAAAAGAGGGAGATGTAATGGCAAGGATGGAATATGAACAAAATGGCACTTCTCTGGGAAGTGTAAATATTGTTGCGATTGAAACTGTGGAAAAACAGCAATACCATCATGCACTTGAAAAAATACTGCGCCAGTTTATCAATATTTATTAAAAATTAAGGAGTTACCAATGAAATTGTGCTTGAACATATTAGAAATTCTTAGTATACTTATTATTGTTTGTCTGATTGTATGTTTGATTATCAGCTATTTTGAAAACAGAAGACTGGATGTCACCCGGTATGAGATTAGGGATTCCCGGATTCCGGCGGCTTTCAATGGATATCATATTGTTCATCTGTCTGATTTGCATAATGCATCTTTTGGGGAACAAAATGAAAGGCTGGTTTCTAAGGTAAAGGAATTAAAACCAGACATAATATTGATAACTGGAGATATGATAATCGGTAAACCCGGTTTGAATGTCGCTTTTGCAGCGGAAACTGTCAATACACTCTGCAAGATTGCCCCGGTCTATTTCAGTATGGGGAATCATGAGCTCCGTGCCAGTATATATACAGACACCTACGGAGATATGTGGAAGGATTTTTCCGGTCGTCTTTTGCCGGAGGTGCAGCTGCTGTTGGATGAGGAAGCATTAATTCAAAAAGAATCGGATGTGATTCATCTATATGGTCTGAATCTGACACCGGAATTTTATAAGCGTTTGATACGGACACCAATGCCGCCAGATTATCTGATTTCTTTATTTGGTCAATGCAATTTTGATGAATATCACATTTTTATGGCGCATAATCCAGATTATTTTAAGGAGTATGCTGCATGGGGGGCAAATCTAATCTTTGCAGGGCATATTCATGGGGGAATGATCCGGCTTCCGTTGGTCGGAGGTGTTTTCTCACCAATGATTCATTTTTTCCCAAAATATGATAAAGGTTTATTTACGGATAATAATAAATATATGATATTAAGCGGTGGACTGGGAAATCACACTTTTAAAATCCGCGTGAATAATGTACCGGATATTGTGTCTGCAACGCTTTATCAGGAAACAATGTAGGAGTGCAGGAATGGACGATAAGAAAAAAAAGGTAACAGAGGAAGTAAAAAAAGACGTATTATCAGAGAATGAAGATGAGATAATGGATTTTGATGAAATGCGTGGGGATGACACGGAGAAGGCCGAAGAAAAAACAGATAAGAATGTGGAAGAAAAAGCTGTGTCTGCTGCCGCAAAGGAAGAGAAAGAAGTACAGGAAAATTCTGATAAAGAATCTGATAACAAGAAAAAACAGAAGGATTCTGATAAAGAGGCAGATAAAAAAGAAGAACAGAAGGATTCCGGTAAAGAAACAGATAAAAAGGAAGAACAGAAGGATTCCGATAAAGAGGCAGATAAAAAGGAAGAACAGAAGGATTCTGATAAAGAAACGGATAAAAGGGACGCAGCAGCTAAGGCTGAGGATATAAAGAATAATGCAGTATCCCAAAGCAAACGCATTGCAGATGCAAAGGCGTCCCAAAAGACAAAAGAGGATAGCGAAGGGACGGATGCAGCAGCTTTTGATAGGAAACAGAAAAATAATTCCTCAAAGCCGAAGAGTAAAAAGGCGTTGTGGATTATCCTTGGAACAGCTGCAGTCCTTTTGGTGATTGCGTACATTTCAGGTTTTGTATATTTTTCAGGACATTTTTATCAGGATGCTGCTATTAATGGCATTCCTGTTTCCGGTATGAATAAAGCAGGTGCCAAAAGCACGCTTGATAATTTCTATACAAATTATATGCTTACTATGGAAACAATTGATGGAAAGCAGGTGATGATTGACGGCAGGGAGATTTCCATGCAGGTTTCGCTGCATGATGAATTCAGTTCCTGTTTTCAAAAACAGAAGCCATATGTCTGGTTTATGAACATGTGGAAGCATCATGATTACGAGATTGGTGCAGATGCCTCATGGGATGAGGCGGCTCTGACCGATTTATACGATTCAATGGATATACTGGAAAAAAAGACGATGACGGCTCCCAAGGATGCTTATGTCGGAATAGAGGACGGTAAATTTGCCATTGTAAAAGAGGTTATGGGTACAACAATTAAAGTAAGTGCTTTTAAAAATGCGGTAGAAGAGAGTCTTTCCAAGGTACAGTCTAATCTTGATTTAGTGGAAGCAGGCTGTTATGAATTGCCGGAGGTTTATGACACGGATGAGGCTTTAAACAAAGAATTGGATGCAAAAAATGAATTTGCCGAAAATGAAATTCAGCTGCAGATGGATGATTTGACTTTGGAGCCTGGAATGGAGCTGTATGACGAAGTATTGGAGAAGAGCGGAGATTCCTATCAGGTTTCCCAAAAGCTGGTGGAAAAGTATGTAAAAAATTTGGCAGAGGAATATGATACCCTGGGAAAAGAGCGTACCTTTACTACTTCTTTTTCAGATAAAAAAGTGGAAGTGCTCGGTACGGCGTTTGGCTATGAGTTGAACCAGGAAGAGACAGCAGATGCACTTTATAATGCATTAACATCCGGAAGGGCAGAAAAAGTGGAGGCAGTTTTTGATAATAAGGGTTATACATTACAGGGGGAAAATGACATTGGAGATACATACATTGAAGTCAACCTGTCTGAGCAGCATGTAATTGCTTATAAGAATGGTAAGAAGCTTGCGGAGGGAGATTGTGTTTCCGGTAATGAGTCTGCTGGTCATGGAACCTGTATTGGTCTATATGCAATTCAGGGCAAACAGAGTCCTACGGTATTACGGGGTGAGAAAAAGCCAGTTACAAAAACGGTAACCAAGAAGAAAAAGGGTAAAAAGGTAAAGGTGACAGAAACAACAATGGAGTATGAATATGAATCACCGGTAACCTTCTGGATGCCGTTTAACGGAGGGATTGGACTGCATGATGCGGCAGCCTGGAGAAGCCAGTATGGTGGAAGTATCTATTACTATAGCGGCTCCCACGGATGTGTCAATTTACCATATGATTTAGCCGAAACCCTGTATAATAATTTTGAGGTGGGTGACCCTGTTATTGTATATTTCTGGGATAACGAAAACCGTAAATAAATTGGATAGAAAACATACAGAAAAATCGTACATTCGTGCATTCAGGTCATCCTGCAAATGTATGGATTGTGCGATTTTTCTATAAGCCAGCTGTGCTGGGATAAGGAGGTACGTATGGGAAAAATTGAAGAACGAATTCAAAAATGTCTTGCCTGTGTCAGAAGCAAAACGGATTTTGTTCCAAGGGTTGCATTGGTATTGGGCTCCGGTTTGGGAGATTTGGCTGACCGGATAGAAGTAGTCGATTATCTGGAGTATGCAGAGATAGACGGATTTCCCAAATCTACAGTAGCGGGTCATAAGGGACGTTTTGTGTTTGGATATATGGATAAAACTCCGGTTGTCATTATGCAGGGACGTGTCCATTTTTATGAGGGATATTCAATGGAGGATGTAGTACTCCCGGTGCGGCTGATGCACGCTATGGGAGCGGAAATATTATTTCTAACAAATGCGGCAGGAGGACTTGGAGAGGGATTTCAATGTGGTGACCTGATGCTGATAAATGACCATATATCCTGTTTTGTGCCGAATCCGCTATTGGGGGAAAATGAGGAGCTGTTAGGCGTGCGGTTTCCGGATATGAGTGAAATATATGATAAAAAATTAAGAGATATCATTTATGCCTGCAGCATGGAATTGGGGATTTCTCTAAAGGAGGGGGTCTATCTTCAGTTAACCGGTCCGAGCTACGAAACGCCTGCAGAGATACAGATGTGTAAAATGTTAGGCGCATCCGCTGTGGGTATGAGTACTGCGGTGGAGGCAGTTGCAGCAAACCATATGGGCATGCGGATATGTGGTATTTCTTTCATTTCCAATCTGGCAGCTGGAATCAATGCGATGCCGTTAAGCCATGAGGAGGTAAAGGCTGCCGCAGACAGGGTGGCACCAAAATTCCAGGCACTTGTCAGGATGGCAGTTTCTAAGATGTAAAACAGATGAAATGGATACGGATGATTCTATCAGTAACCAATAGGTGATTGGAGGAGATATTATGCGGATACGGTTATATCATGCAAGAATACTGACGATGGAGGCAAATCAGGATATTTTTGAGGGGGAGGTCTGGATTTGTGACAACCGGATTGAAAAGCTTGTAAAAGGAGAAGCCAATGACATAGAGGTTGTATTTGATGAACAGATTGACTGCATGGGAAATCTCCTAATGCCGGGCTTTAAAAACTGTCATGCCCATGGTCCTATGACGTTTCTGCGTTCCTTTGCAGATGATTTACCCCTGCAGGAATGGCTGGACACAAAAATATTTCCGGCAGAGGCAAGGCTTCAGGAGGAGGACATTTATACATTAATGCAGCTTGCAGTTTTAGAATATGTTCGTGGAGGAATTACCACCAGTTTTGAGATGTATTTCTATCCGGAAATGATTGCCCGTGCCTGTATCGATATGGGGTTCCGTGTTGTCCTGTCAGGAACTGTGTTTGGCAGGGAGGAACAGATGGGGGATGCTGTCAGGACATTGGCTCATGATTACGAGACCTTTCATCAGTGTCATCCGTTAGTGGATTACCGGTTAGGCTTCCATTCCGAATATAGCTGCTGTCGGAAATTGCTGGAGGCCGTTGCAGACTTAAGCCGGCAGTATAAGGCTCCGGTATATATGCATAACAGTGAGACCGAGAAAGAGGTGGCTGAGTGCATTGAAAGATATGGGAAAACGCCGGTCCAGGTGATGAATGAGTTGGGACTGTTTGAATACGGGGGCGCCGGACATCATATGGTGTATACGTCTCAGGAGGACAGAGCTGTTTTAAAGGAAAAGGGAATCTATGTTGTAACAAATCCGTCCTCCAATCTGAAGCTTGCCAGCGGTATTGCACCGGTTATGGAATATTTGAAAGATGGGATTCCGGTTGCCATTGGAACGGATGGACCAGCCAGTAATAACAATCTTAATTTTTTTAAAGAAATGTATCTGACCAATGCATTACAGAAAGTAAAATACAACAATGCGGCGGCTGTTTTGCCGAGGGAAGTTCTTGAAATGGCTACAGTAAATGGGGCACATTTACTGGGGCTTACAGACTGTGATATATTAGCGGAGGGGAAGCAGGCAGATTTAATTTTAATTGATTTATTAAAGCCTAACATGCAGCCAGTAAATGACCTGATAAATAATCTGGTATACAGTGGCAGTAATGATAATGTAATAATGACTATGATTGCAGGGCGTATTGTATATGTGGACGGTGTTTACCGGATGCAGGTAAATCCGATTGAAATTTATGAACGTGCCAATTATATTATCAGGCGAATAGAATGCGTGTGACAGCTGGAGGCGTCTATGGTACAGAAACGAAATGTGTATCTATGGATTTTGCTGATTTTGTTTGCAGAGTCGGTATGGATTAATGGAATGCATCAGTTAATCCTTAGAATTTCAAGTACCAATAGAGAAAATTATTTTACAGTACAAAACACAGAACGGATGATACAAAAGGATTTACGGTGCTTTCCGGTTCCTCTTGCGTATCGGGAACGCCTGTTTTTTATGGATTCCTATGGGGCGACAAGGGGAAGTGGCGTCCATGAGGGCTGTGATATTATGGATAGCGATAACCAGCCCGGGGAGATTCCAGTTATAAGTGCTACAGATGGTGTGATTACCAATCTGGGCTGGCTCTATCTTGGAGGATACCGGATTGGTGTTACCTCAGAAAACGGCATTTATTATTATTATGCACACATGGACTCTTATGCCGCTGGTTTGGAAACCGGGAAAAAAGTAAAAGCCGGAGAGTTTCTTGGATTTATGGGAAATTCTGGTGAAGGAGAGGAAGGGACAAAGGGGAAGTTTGATACACATCTGCATTTTGGAATATATATAAAAGATACAACAGGAAATGAAAAGACTGTCAATCCATATCCGTTTCTGTTGGAAATTGACGGAGAGTAACACTTTCATTTTCTAGTTAACTATGCTATAATACATTTAACTGTGTGTATAAAATATGTGATGTACGTGAGAAAAGCAAATGTTCTGCCATAGAAGAGAGGAAGACATTTGAATGATTACCGATATATTATATAAAAAGGATAGGTGACTACAATATGGAAATTCAGCTTTGGCGTGAAATTCTTGATCCATACCGTCTTGCGGTGGATGAATTAGTTGTAAAATTTAATCATATTATTGAAGAATATAGGCATGCAGGTCTTTATTCACCTATTGAACAGGTGACCGGACGGGTAAAGAAAATATCCAGTATTCTTGATAAAATGCAGAAAAAAAATATTTCAATTGAAGAGATTGATGACCGTATTTCGGATATGGCGGGTATCCGGATTATGTGCCAATTTGTAGAGGATATTGAAAAGGTTGTGGAAATTATACATAATCGTACGGATATGGAAGTAATTAGGGAAAAGGATTATATTAACAATATGAAAAAAAGCGGCTACCGAAGCTATCACATGATAATATATTATGATGTATATACTTTAGATGGCACCAAGCGTATCCAGGCAGAAATCCAAATTCGTACCCTTGCTATGAATTTCTGGGCAACCATTGAGCATTCTTTACAGTATAAATACAAGGGCAATATGCCGGAGCATATCAAAGAAAAACTGTTAAAGGCATCAGATGCCATTATCGTATTGGATGAAGAAATGGGTTCTGTCCGGGATGAGATTATGGATGCCCAGAATATTTTTCAAATCAAGGCGACTTTGGTTTCGGATATTTTAATTAATATCCAGAATTTGTTTAAAGTGGCAAGCAAGCGGGAAGTGCTTAAGATTCAGGATGAATTTTATAAGGTATACCAGACGGAGAATTTAGAGCAGCTGGAACGTTTTTCAAAGCAGTTAGATATTATTTCAGAGGGGTATAAGGCACAAAGCCTTATGTAGGATAAAGGAATGAAATTACCAGTTGCATTTGAACAAAAAATGAAAGAAATGTTAGGGCCAGATTATGAGAATTATCTGGCCTCCTTTGAATGTGATGCATATCAGGGGCTCAGGGTGAATACTGCGAAGATTTCGGTAGAGGATTTTATTAAGCTTTCCCCCTATGAATTGAAACAGGTATCCTGGTGTCCAAATGGATTTTACTATGATAAAGCACAAAAACCGGCGAAGCATCCCTTTTATTTTGCAGGGCTCTATTATATTCAAGAGCCCTCCGCCATGACTACTGCCAGCCTTCTTCCGGTGGAAGAGGGGGATATGGTGCTGGATTTATGTGCAGCTCCTGGCGGGAAGTCTACGGAGCTGGCGGCAAAGCTTAACGGTACAGGTCTTCTTGTTACGAATGATATCAGTAATTCCCGGGCAAAGGCACTTTTGAAAAACATGGAGGTGTTTGGCGTGGGAAATGCACTTGTGACCAGTGAGCCGCCAAATGAACTGACAAAGAGGTTTCCAGAATTTTTTGATAAAATTTTAATTGATGCCCCCTGCTCCGGGGAGGGAATGTTCCGGAAACAGGGAAACATGACAAAGGCCTGGGAGAAAAACGGTGTAGATTTGTTTGTGGGGCTTCAGCGTTCTATTTTGAAAGAGGCAGTGACTATGCTAAAGCCCGGTGGCATTATGATTTATTCTACCTGTACATTTTCAAAAGAAGAAAATGAACAGGCAATCGAATACTTGCTTTCTTTAGATGACTCCCTGCATTTACAGGAACTGCCCCTGTTTGATGGTTTTGATAAAGGACATCCGGAATGGGGACTTACCGGTAATGAAGAGCTTACAAAATGCAGACGGTTATGGCCGCACCGTATAGAAGGTGAGGGGCATTTTGTGGCCATGGTTAGAAAAGACAGGAACCAGGCTGCCGCACCAATTACAGAATATATATTTTCAAAGGAGCGGTTAAGCAGAGAAGCAGTTGATTTCATAGAGAGTATTCGGTATCCCTTTGATTTATCCCGTATGGATGTACAAAAAGAGCGGGTATTCTATATACCTGAAAAAATGCCGTATGTAAAAGGTCTCCGGATTCTGCGCTGTGGTCTTTATATGGGGGATATGAAAAAGAACCGTTTTGAGCCGAGCCAGTCCCTTGCTATGTTTTTGAAAGCATCCCAGTTTCCCAATTCCATCTGTTTATCAGTGGCGGATGAGCGGGTGATAAAGTACTTAAAGGGTGAGACCATAGAATTAGAAGAAAATGAGAGAAACGTATATAAAGATGGAATTTGTTTAATCTGTGTGGAACAATATCCCCTGGGATTTGGAAAGCTTTCCAAGGGTACTATAAAGAATAAATATCTTCCGGGTTGGAGGTGGATGTAATGGAGAAAAAAATTGCAATTGTAACAGGAGCTTCTTCTGGAATGGGAAGAGAATTTGTAAGACAATTAAACAAGTGTACAAAAACATTGGAGGAGGTATGGGTAATTGCAAGACGGGAAGAGCAGCTGCTTGCAATAAAAGAGGAGGGCTATTATTTCCGTGTCAGGGCAATAGCTCTGGATTTATGTCAGGAGGCAGATTTAAATGTATTATCTGAGTATTTAGTGGTGGAAAACCCTTCTGTAAGGATTTTAGTCAATGCAGCGGGTATGGGAAGAGCTGGAAGATTTGATGAACTGACAAGACAGGAAGTAGAAAATATGGTGCAGCTGAATGATAAGACTCTGGCTGTGGTAACACATATGGTGCTTCCTTATATGGCAAAGCCGGGGAATATCATTCAGCTGGCATCTGCCAGCGCATTTCTGCCTCAAAAAGAATTTGCGGTATATTCGGCATCCAAGGCTTTTGTGTTAAGCTTTTCAAGGGCTCTTCACGCAGAGGTAAAAAAACAGGGGATTACTGTGACTGCGGTATGTCCGGGACCGGTGGATACTGAATTTTTGCAATTATCTAACCGGGGAAGGGAACAAAAGCTTCTTAAAAGGCTTGTGACGGTAAAACCCAAGCCGGTGGTAAAAAAGGCACTGCGGGATACCGGGGCAGGAAAGGAAATTTCTATATATGGCTTGCCAATGAAAATGGTGGCAGCTGCGGCAAAGCTATTGCCTATGTAATACTTTCTGTTGAACGGGGAAATTAACATGCAGGAGATAAGAATCAGTGAAATAAATGCCGGGCAGCGTCTGAATAAATTTTTGGGAAAATATCTGGACAATGCCCCCCAGAGCTTTTTGTATAAGATGCTGCGCAAAAAGAATATCAAGTGGAATAACAAAAAAGCTTCCGGAACGGAAATCCTTAATATAGGGGATGTGGTTCAGATATATATGACGGATGAAACAATTGCCAAATTCCGCAGGGATGGAAGGGTACCGGCTTTTCAGGATATACCAGATAAAAGAAACGCACAGGAAAGAGAGAGTTTATCTCTTTTTTCGGAATTGGATATCCTCTATGAGGATGAGGATATTCTGATTGTGAACAAACCGGCCGGTATGCTGTCACAGAAGGCAGAAGCGGATGATTATTCCTTAAATGAGAGAATCGTAGCGTATTATCATAAAAAGTATCCGGGTACTTCCCTGTTTACACCTTCTGTCTGTAACCGTTTAGACCGCAATACCAGTGGCATCATTTTAGCCGGTATGTCCTTAAAGGGTTCCCAGCTGCTGTCGAGAATGTTAAAGGGGCGGACACTAGATAAATATTATATGACAGTTGTTTCAGGAAATGTGGAAAAACCCAGTACGATAAAGGGGTTTCTGACGAAGAAAGCATCCCATAATCAGGTTGTCATTTACCAATCAAAGGAGGAAGCGCAGGCAGAGGGTGTGGATAAGCCTGCATATATAGAGACTAAGTACGAGCCTCTTGCCCATGGAGTCTTTCAGGACAGGGAATACACCCTGCTTAAGGTGAAGCTGGTGACGGGGAAAACACATCAAATACGCGCCCACCTATGTTCTGTGGGACACCCTATCATCGGAGACGGCAAATATGGATTAAAGAGTGTAAATGCTGCCTTTAAAAAAGAATTTGGATTGCGGCATCAGCTGTTACATGCCTTTGAAATAACATTTCCTGCTGGAGAGGGGGAAATACCGGAAAAGTTTTCCGGAAAAGTATTTCGGGCTGTATTACCGGAACAGTTTGAAGAAATAAAGAACAGGGTATTTCCGGAATACGAGGTGAGGAGTTAAAACGTGGCAACATGGAATTCCAGAGGCCTTAGAGGTTCGACCTTTGAGGAGCTTATTAACATGACAAATGATATATATGCGGAAAAATCGTTGGCTTTGGTACAGAAAATCCCAACTCCCATTACTCCGATTGAAATTGACAAGGCAACCAGGCACATTACCCTTGCCTATTTTGAAAAGGATTCCACTGTGGATTATATCGGGGTAGTACAGTCCATTCCCATCTGCTTTGATGCGAAGGAGTGTCATACAGATACCTTTCCTATGCAGAACATCCATGAACACCAGGTAAGGTTTATGGAGAATTTTGAAAAACAGGGGGGCATCAGCTTTCTGTTAATTTATTTTACAGCAAGAAATGAATTTTATTATCTTCCGTTTCGTGTGCTGAAGGAATATGTAGAGCGAATTGCAAGGGATGGACATGTGAAGAATTTTAAATACACAGAGTTGGACCCGAAGTATTTTATTAAACCGGAGGGAGCTGCATTGGTTCATTATCTGGAGGCATTGAATACCGATTTAATGGAGAGGAAAGAATCATAATTTATAAAAAAGTGAGGAGATATTGTGGCAAGTATCAATGATGTTGCAAAGCGGGCAGGAGTTTCCCGGAGTACCGTATCTCTTGTTTGCAATAACAAAGGATATGTATCACAGGAAACCCGTGAAAAAATCTTGCGGGTAATGGAAGAATTAAATTATACACCCAGTGAGCTTGGACGGAATCTGAAAAAACAACATTCCAATATTGTTGGGATTATTATTCCGGATATAGCCCATCCGTTTTTTAGTACCTTTATTAAATATGCAGAGAAAAGCCTCTACAAGCATGGGTACAAGACTATGGTATGTGGTACGGCAGGAAGAGAAGATGTGGAACAAGCATATCTTCAGATGCTGGAACGGCGGACCATGGACGGTGTCATTATGGGGGCGCATTCTATGGAAATTGAACATTATCTGAAAATCAGCCAGCCTATTCTTACCTTAGACCGGTATCTTTCAGAAAACATTCCCACGGTGAGAGCAGATAAAAGGCAGATTGCCCAGCTTGCTGCAGAACAGTTTGTGGAAAAGAACAGAAAAAAGGTAGTTCAGCTGGTGAGTTCCCATACTATTCAGAATTATGATAATGAGTGTGATGAGACTTTTCGTAGTCTGCTGGAGGAAAAAGGCATTCAGGTAATCAATATTCCCATTGGATATAACGTATTCACGCTGGAGGGATATCAGAAAGCGGCAGAACAGGTATTTGAACGATGCCCTGACGTGGATGGCATATTGGGGGTAGATATGGCAGCCATGGCATGCATGAAGGAAGCTGCTAAGAGGGGAATCTCCATAGAATCTATTAGCATTGTGGCCATTGACGGAACCTATATTACCAGAGTCGGAGAACGCACTGTGACAGCAGTGGTGCAGCCAATTGAAAAAATGGCAGAAAAAGCGGTGGAATTAATCCTGATGATGATTGAAAGCGGTGGAAAACCCAGCATGGAGACCGTATTTGAGGTGTCTCTTCAGGCAGGAGATACCTGATGATTGTATAAAATGCCCTAATAAAATTTGATTTCTTTGTGTAAAATGTGGAATTCAATTAAGGACTCTTGACAGAAGTTATTGTGAATATTATTATAATATCAAACATATCGAAACGATTCGATAAGAAAATATGTAGTGGCATTAACGGTATCCGTTCAATAGCCACTTAAAAAAACTGCACATATCGAATCGTTTCGATAGAAGAAAAAATATTACAAATGTATAATACCTGAAGTAACAGGTGTGAAAAGGAGGTAATTAAAATGAAAAAAGATCCTGTACTTGTGGCACAGAAAGTGTTAGAAGCCTTTGGAGGAAAAGACAATGTGGTGAATGCTACACATTGTGCCACCCGGCTTCGCGTAACCTTAAAGGATGCAGTCAAAGTAGACACAGAAGCTATGAAAGAAATCTCTGGAGTTGCCGGATATTTTGAAAATAGTGGGCAGCATCAGGTCATTCTCGGTACCGGATTTGTCAATAAGGTATGTGATGAATTTCAAAAACTATGTGGACTGGGTGGTGAGGTATCTGAGAATGCGGATGGTACAAAGGAGAAATTTACGTTCCAAAGCGCAACAAAGATGATTTCTGATATCTTTATCCCGATTATTCCGGTATTGCTGGCAACCGGAATTCTTATGGGGTTGCGAAGTCTTTTGATTAATGGATTTGGTATTAACTTTTCACCCGAATTTGATTCTATCTATACAATTTTGACAGATACAGCCTATACATTTATTCCGGTACTGGTTGCGTGGTCTGCATGTAAGAAATTTGGAGGTTCCCCTATTCTGGGTATTGTACTTGGATTAATGCTGGTTTCACCAAGCCTGCCGAACAAATGGGATGTGGTAAATGGAGTAGTTGAGGCACTGCATCTGCATTTAGGTCCGATTACATTGAACATAACCGGATATCAGAGTTCCGTTATTCCTGCCTTGTTCATGGGATTTTTTGCAGCAAAGCTGGAAAAGAAGCTGCATCAGATAATTCCGGATATTGTGGATTTACTTTTAGTACCATTTTTAACGTTATTAATTTCGCTCCTGGTAGGACTTCTGGCAGTAGGTCCTGTTCTCGCGGGTATTGAAAAGGGACTTACCGATTTGATTTTAATGATGTTGAAGCTTCCATTTGGAATCGGAGGAATCGCATATGGCGGTCTGATTCAGATTCTCTGCTCTGTGGGTATGCACCATACAGTAACGCCTATTATTGTTAGTATTTTTACAGAGACAGGAGTGGACTACATCAATCCTATGGGCTCTGCCGCTATAGCAGGCCAGTTAGGTGCAGGTCTGGCGATTGTAATGATGCAAAAAGACAAGCAAAAACGTGCTAATATGATTCCTGCTCTGATTCCTGCATTATTCGGAATTTCTGAGCCGGTAATGTATGGTCTTACATTCCCTCGCATCAAGCCGTTCTTTATGGGATGTCTTGGTGGTGCAGTAGGTGGCGGCTTTGCTGCTATCGTAGGTTTGTGTGCAAAGGGAACCGGCGCATCTATGTTCCCGGGAATGTTGTTATACCTCCAGGGTGGAATGCTTCAATATATAATTGTTCTGGCACTGGCTATCGGTGTGGGCTTTGCAGGAACATGGCTTACAATGCGCAAACAACCACAGGAATAATCCTTAAAGGAGTATCTTATGTTTCAGTATGATTTTAGTAATCATCAGAACCGGCATATCCGTATAGAAGATATGCCGGAAGAATATTATAAAAGAATACAGAAAACCACTAGGGAAGATGCCTTTTATCCGGCATGGCATATTGCACCCAAATGCGGTCTTATGAATGACCCGAACGGTTTATGCCAGATTAATGGGGTTCACCATATTTTTTATCAATGGTTTCCGGCAGGTCCCGTCCATGGATTGAAACACTGGTATCATTTAAAGACCAGAGATTTTATTCACTATGAGGATGCGGATGTGGCAATGTATCCTGACCAGAGCTTTGATTTCTACGGCTGTTATACCGGAATGGCATTCCGGGAAAAGGAACGGACATATATTTATTATACAGGAATTCAAGGGAAGAAGCATACGCCTAATACCTGTTACGCCGAGTTTGACGGAGAGAACATAGTAAACCGCAAAAAATTGTTTGGAGCAGACCCGCTCATTACTACGGCGAATTGCCGTGACCCCTATGTGTGGAAGAAAAAGAATACCTATTATATGCTTGTAGGAGGGGAAAGTCCGGCGCATGAGGGTGTCCTGCTTATGTATGAGGGCAGCATGCCGGACCGGTTTACCTATATTGGGAATCTGGACATAGGGGATTATCCCTTTGGCTATATGCTGGAATGCCCTAATTATTATGAGCAGGAGAATAGGGGAATTTTGTTCTTTTCGCCTATGGGAATTAAAAGCCATAATAAATATGATTTTAAGAATGTATTTTCCGTGGTATATGCCATCGGTGAGCCTGTAAATGTGGAAAACAAAAGCTTTCGGTATGAAACCTTTTATGAGTTGGATAAGGGATTTGATTTTTATGCCCCTCAATCCTATGAAGATGAAGCACATAGGAGAATCCTGTTTGGCTGGCTGGGAAATTCCAAAAACGAGTATCCTACGGATAAAAACAACTGGGCGCATATGATGACTATGCCGCGGGTGCTGACCATTGAAGGAGACAGACTGGTGCAGACGCCTCTAAAGGAGCTGGAGTTGCTACGGGGTGAAGAAAAGCCGTTATGCAGCTGGCAGTCAGTTGAGGACTGTTCCTTTGAAATAATCTGTGAACCAGAAGAGAAATTTGAAATAGAGATAGGCAATATTAGTGGACACAATATCTGTTTTTCTGGAGACCGATGGGAATATTGTCTGGACAGGAGCCGGATGACACACCTCTATGCCCTGCAGTATGGAAATATGCGGTATGGGAAACGATTGGAATTAGAGCAGATGATTCGCATTTTTGCAGACCATTCCAGTCTGGAAATATTCTGTGATGGCGGAAAGACGGTATTTACTACCCGGATGTTTATTGAAAATGTATCGTATATAAAAGTAAAAGGGGTAAAGGGAAATTTTTATTATTTAAAACGTTAAAAGAGGTAAAAGAGCTGTCAGGATATAAATGAAAACCAGCTCTTTTATTTTGTGTAACTTTATAGTATAATCGTTAGTGTTATTTTTTTATAAGGGTTATTACTTTAATAATAAATATATCCAAGGGAGAATTGAAATGGGAAAAATAATATTAACAGGTGACAGACCAACCGGAAGACTGCATGTGGGACATTATGTGGGCTCTCTGAAAAGAAGAGTAGAGTTACAGAATTCCGGTGAGTATGAAAAGATTTTTATTATGATTGCAGATGCGCAGGCATTGACGGATAATGCAGATAATCCGGAAAAGGTACGTGAAAATATTATTGAGGTGGCATTGGATTATCTGGCATGTGGTCTGGATCCTGCCAAGTCTACATTATTTATCCAGTCGCAGATTCCGGAACTGACGGAGCTTAGCTTTTATTATATGAATCTGGTTACTGTATCCAGACTGCAGCGGAATCCTACCGTTAAGAATGAGATTAAGATGCGTAATTTTGAAGCCAGCATTCCGGTTGGTTTCTTTACTTATCCAATCAGCCAGGCGGCAGATATTACAGCATTTCAGGCAACTACGGTTCCGGTAGGAGAAGACCAGATGCCAATGCTGGAGCAGACAAAGGAAATTGTCCATAAGTTTAATTCTACTTACGGAGAAGCATTGACAGAACCAGACATTTTGCTTCCGGAAAATGAAGCCTGCAAACGTCTTCCGGGTATAGACGGCAAGGCAAAAATGAGTAAATCTCTTGGCAACTGTATTTATCTTGCTGAGGAGCCGGAGGAAATTCAGAAAAAGGTTATGAGCATGTATACGGACCCTGACCATATTAAGATTACCGACCCTGGCAAGCTGGAAGGGAATACCGTATTTATCTATTTGGATGCTTTCTGTAAGCCGGAACATTTTGAACGGTATCTGCCGGATTATGCGAACCTGGATGAGTTAAAGGCACATTACACGAGGGGTGGACTTGGAGATGTAAAGGTTAAGAAATTCCTCAATAATGTCATTCAGGAGGAGCTTGAGCCAATCCGCAACCGAAGACATGAATATGAAAAGAATATTGCATATGTATATGACATCTTAAAAAAGGGCAGTGAAGAGGCGGAACAGGTAGCTGCCAAAACTCTGTCAGATGTTAAAAATGCAATGCGTATCAATTATTTTGAGGATGAGGAATTAATTGCAAAGCATGTTGCAAAGTACGAAAACCAGTAATGGGTTTTACAGGCTGTTGTAGAATTTTTGCGGAACAAAAATTCTACAACAGCCTTGCTTTGTTATGATTTTACAATGGATTAAGATATATTTTTTCATTGACAGAATAAAAACTTTCCCATATAATAACCATGGTTTTAATGAATTATTGAGGTAATACTTTAATTCGTTAAAGCAAAATTCCGATTGATTATACTGTCCGGGGCGGTATAATTGTGTTGCCAAGCATATGAGGAAAAGGTTCGGTGAACCTTTTCTGAGTTAGAATAGCAGCCGGAATGTTATATTTTATCTTAATAAAAGAAAAGGAGAATACTAAGAATGGACAAACTGTTACATACTCCGGAGGGAGTAAGGGATATCTATGACAATGAATGCAAAAAGAAGCTTAAGGTTCTTCAAAAAATGCATCATGTTCTTTCTCTTTACAGTTATAATGATATTGAAACTCCAACTTTTGAATTTTTTGATATATTTAATCAGGATAAGGGTTCTGCCACATCCAGTGAAATGTACAAGTTTTTTGACAGAGAAAATAATACATTGGTATTGCGGCCGGATATTACACCCAGTATTGCCAGATGTGTTGCCAAGTATTATGAGGATGAAGATTTGCCGATACGGCTTGGTTATGAAGGAAAAACCTTTTTTAACACCCATAATCATCAGGGCAAATTAAATGAGATTACACAGCTTGGCGCAGAATTAATCAATGATGATTCCTCTGCTGCCGATGCAGAGGTGATTGCGACTGTTATCGACTGTTTTCTGGCTGTTGGAATGAAAGAATTCCAGATTGAAATCGGAGAGGTAGATTTTTTTAAAGGAATACTGGAGGAGGCCAAGCTGGATGGCAAGGTGACGGAGGAAATCCGTAATTATATCCATAACCGTAATTTCTTTGGACTGGAATCTCTGATTAAAGAGCTGGATTTAGATGAGAAAATCAGGAAGGTCCTTCTTAGCTTTGACCAGCTTTTTGGCGGATGTGAAATGTTAGAGAATGCAAAACAGCTTGTAACCAATTCTATCTCCATAGAGGCTATTGAACGGCTCAAAAAGGTATATAAGGCATTATCCTATTCCGGATATGAGCAGTATATCAGTTTTGATTTTTCTCTTTTAAGCCGTTATGAATACTATACCGGGATTGTGTTCAGAGGGTATACTTACGGAACCGGCGATGCGGTGGTCAAGGGAGGACGGTATAATAATCTGTTAAAGCAATACGGAAAAGACGCTCCTGCCATTGGATTTGCATTTTATATTGATGATTTGATGATGGCGATTTCCAGACAGAGGATTGAGGTGATGGTGGATAATTCCGACAGTATTATCCTGTATGATATTGACCAGCAGAAGACGGCAATCCAGCTTGCCAATCATTTACGCAAATCAGGAAGAAAAATTGAACTGATTCGGAAATCCAGAAAAAGAGAGATTCATGATTATGCTTCCTATGGAAAAAAGAATCATTTTTCGGGGATGTTTTACCTGACCTCTGATAAGGCTATGGATGTATATGACTTTGTGGCAATGGAAAAGAGCAGTGCATTGATTGAGGATATAGAATTTTTCCAGTAAGTAGACAGATAGAAAGAAATGAGGATGGAAATGAGATATTTAACATTTGCTTTAGCCAAGGGACGCCTGGCGAAAAAGACACTTGGCTATTTAGAACAAATTGGGATTACCTGCGAAGAAATGAAGGACCCGGATACCAGAAAACTGATTTTCACCAATGAGGAGTTGAAGCTTCGGTTTTTTCTTGCAAAAGCGGGAGACGTGCCAACTTACGTGGAATATGGCGCTGCGGATATCGGTGTGGTTGGAAAGGATACTATTTTGGAGGAGGAACGGGATAATATTTATGAGGTCTTGGATTTAGGTTTTGGAAAATGCAGAATGTGTGTCTGTGGTCCTGCCTCTGCGAAAGAAATTCTGCAAAAGAATGAGATTATCCGTGTTGCCAGCAAATATCCCGGTATTGCAAAGAATTATTTTAACACAAAAAAGAATCAGACCGTAGAGATTGTAAAGCTGAATGGTTCGGTAGAGCTGGCGCCGATTGTGGATTTGTCAGATGTTATTGTAGATATTGTGGAGACGGGAACAACTCTTAGGGAAAATGGATTAGAGGTGTTAGAGGAGATTTGTCCATTATCCTGTAGAATGGTGGTGAATAAGGTCAGCCTTAAGATGGAGCAGGAGCGCATTTTAAAAATTGTAAGGGAGCTGAAACAGCTGATTTATAGCTAATAGGGAATTGCCATTACAGTTAAAACAGCATAGATAATTGCGAAACTTTCTTAACTTTACATTACAGTTGTGCAACATATATAACTCCATAAGCAGGTACTTTGGAGCCGTCGGTGCTTACATGCCGTATTTTGGCATGTTATGCACCGCTACGAGCGACAAGTAGCGCAAGCGTGCATGCGTTGGATTGTATATGTTGCACAACTGAAGAAAGAGAAAATTGAGTTTCGCAATTACCTAACTAAAATAGTAAAAAGAAAGGAAGCTGTGATATGAGAATCGTAAAATTGACAAATGAGACTAAGAAGAATCTTCTGAATGATTTGTTAAAGAGAAGTCCAAACAACTATACCCAGTATGCAGATACAGTACAGGAAATCGTGGACAATATTAGGGAAAACGGAAACAGGGCTTTGTTTGAGTATACAAGAAAATTTGACAAGGCAGATATTAATGAGGAAAATATTAAGGTGACAAAAGAGGAGATTGAGCAGGCTTATCAGGAGGTAGATGCACATTTGCTGGAGGTTATCCGGAAGGCACTGGTAAATATTCGTGTTTACCACGAAAAGCAGAAGCAGTACAGCTGGTTTGACACCACGGAAGAGGGAACTATGTTGGGACAGAAGGTAACCCCTCTTAGCTCTGTCGGTGTGTATGTTCCCGGAGGTAAGGCAGTGTATCCGTCTTCTGTGCTTATGAATATTGTTCCGGCGAAGGTAGCCGGTGTAAAAAATATTATTATGACCACACCTTGTAATGCGGAGGGAAAGGTATATGCGACTACTTTAGTTGCAGCGAATGAAGCCGGTGTGGATGCTATTTATAAAGCTGGAGGGGCACAGGCAATCGCTTCTCTTGCTTATGGTACAGAATCGATTCCAAAGGTAGATAAGATAGTTGGTCCTGGTAATATTTTTGTTGCTTTGGCAAAGCGTGCGGTGTATGGATATGTCAGCATTGATTCCATTGCAGGACCTTCTGAAATTCTTGTGCTGGCAGATGAAAGTGCAAATCCACATTACGTAGCAGCTGATTTATTGTCGCAGGCTGAGCATGATGAACTGGCCTCTGCTATTTTAGTCACTACTTCAGAGGAACTGGCTAAAAAGGTATCAGAGGAGATAGATAGTTTTATTGCCAAACTAAGCAGAAAAGAAATCATGCAGAAATCTATTGATAATTACGGATATATTCTTGTTGCACAAAACATGGAGGATGCTATTGCCGCAGCAAATGATATTGCCAGTGAGCACTTAGAGATTGTGACAAAGAATCCCTTTGAAGTAATGATGAAGATAAAAAATGCCGGAGCTATCTTTATCGGGGAATACAGCTCTGAGCCATTGGGAGATTATTTTGCCGGTCCAAACCATGTGCTTCCAACCAATGGAACTGCCAAATTTTTCTCGCCGCTCAGTGTGGATGATTTTGTAAAGAAATCAAGTATTATTTACTATTCAAGAGAAGCCTTAGAACCAATTCATCAGGATATTATTGATTTTGCAGCCAGTGAACAGCTTACGGCTCATGCAAATTCTATAAAGGTACGGTTTGAATAGGCGTTTCGTATAGTTTTATATTAGGAATAATCTGAAAAATGAATGGAAGGAAAACAAGAAACGGAGGAATGGAATGGAAGAAAAGACACAGTTTGCGGTTTTAATTGATGCGGAAAATGTAAGTGCAAAATATGCATCTATCATATTTGAAGAACTGGAAAAATACGGTTTTGCTTCCTGCAGAAGAATTTATGGCAACTGGTCAAGGGGAAGCGGTTGGAAAGAGGAAATATTATTGGAATATTCTATTATCCCTATTCAGCAGTTTTCGTATACAGCAGGAAAAAACAGTACAGATATGGCAATGGTGATTGATGCCATGGATTTACTTTATCAAAATAAAGTAGACGGCTTTTGTCTGGTTACCAGTGACAGCGATTTCACAAGGCTCGCCATGCGGCTTCGGGAAGAAAACAAATATGTAATTGGTATGGGAGAATCGAAAACCCCACCGGCATTAACCAGAGCCTGTAACCGTTTTATTCATTTAAATTTGATTGATGAATCCGGCAAAGAAAACAACGAGACTGATATGAATAATACTCATGAGAGTAATGATCCGAATTATGTAACCAGTATCCGGGATTTGGAAAAGTCAATTCTTACCATGCTAAATGAATCAAGCAAGGGTACTCTGGATTTGGCTGTGGTAGGCAATAGATTAAGTGAAAGATATCCTGATTTTGATGTGAGAAATTATGGTTATTCCAAGTTAAGTGTATTTATGAACGAAGAGATGCCGGGATTTACCATCACACGTGAGGGCAAGCATAACTATGTTGGGAAAAATGGACAAATCGAACGGGAAGAGATAAAAAATGAAGTCATAGAAATGATTAAGAAAAATAAAGGTATGATTGATAATTTGTCAATCATTAATGATAAACTAAAATTAAGTCATAAAGGCTTTGATTTTCATGATTATGGC